>QGON01000029.1 GCA_003660235.1 bacterium endosymbiont of Escarpia laminata
CAAAAGAGTTCGCGAGACGATACACCTTGTTACGTCACATGAAGACGTCATGTGGTAAGGTACCCGTGGAGAAAAACCACCGCTGCGAGATTTGCGCACGTGAATTCGCGAGACGTGACAACTTGTTACAACATATCAAGGTATGTAGAAGACGAGAAGAAGTCACGAGGAAGAAGCCACCCAAGCGAGCGAGACGCGAAGAGCAACCACGTGACGACGACGTCGTCGATCCCATACATCCTCCCTCGCAACTCCCCTTGGCCGATCATCTGTCTAGTGATCTGCGAGATGTCGTTCGAGACCACTGGTCGACCATCAGAAGCCACGTCACCAGAGGACCCGTTCAGTCCACTTTCAATTACAGGGTGACGACACCGGACACGACTCATCTAGAACCGTCCTTGAAGATCATGTTTCAACAACAGAAACACGCCTTTAAGATTAATCTTAGTTACGGTTTTGTGTTGAGGAACAAGATCACCAATAGACTCCGGTATTATCATTCGTCATGTAACTGTTGCGGACGTTACCTCGATGAACCGTGTCTGATTACCAACGCCGAAGACTTTGATGCATTTCTGGAGCGTATCCGAGAAACAGACGTGTTGCAGTGGGCTATCAATCAACGTCCGGACAGTCAATGGGTATGCGAGGCGGTCACGAACGTCACCTTCTTCGTCAACCACATCGTACAGCATCCTATAGGATGCGTGGACATCACCCTTTCCAGGTACATCAAGAAGAACCATGCCGTCATCGGACTGGAAAGAGAAGGTAACAACAACAAGAAGTACACCGACAATCTGTGTTTCTTCCGTTGTCTGGCTCTGCATCGTGGATGTGACCCACGTTACCTGGAACCCACTGTGAAGGTACTCTACGAGAAGTACGACCACGAAGACGGAGGAGTGTCTATGAAAGACTTTGAAGGAGTGACGATGGACGACCTCTATCGTATCGAGACCACCTTTGAGATCAACGTGTGCGTCTACACCCTCATCGAACCAACGGAAGTAGAAGGTGGAAAGACGACCGCCGAGCTCGTACGTCGTTCGTTGTGTCACTATTCCGATACCTTGTACGTCAATGTGTACGAGACACACTTTTCCTATATACAAGACATCAATATGTACTGTCACTCTTATCGTTGCAGGAAATGCGGTGACTCGTTGTGGAAAGACGCGTACAGACTAGAGAGACACGAGCGCACGTGTAAGGGTGGCGTGCGAAAGATCTATCCCGGTGGTGTCTACCGTCCGACGCCGACAGTCTTCCAGCGTTTGGACGACGAAAACATTCATGTTCCCGAGTGCTTGCGCTACTACCCCTATCGCGCTACCTTCGACTTCGAGTCCTGGTTCGATACGTCACACCTTCCGTCGGACAGCGACAAGGTTCATTGGGTGTCTCGTCACGTACCGTTGAGTGTGTCACTGGCGAGTAACGTACCTGGATTCGAAGAAGTGCGATGTCTTATCACCGATGGTGATAGCGACAAGTTGGTGTCCGACATGATGTCCGTCCTTCGGTCTATGAGCCTTGCTGCCTACAAAGCCATGATAGACGATTACGAGAGCGTCCTTCGAGAACTCGCGGAAGCGATCACCACCTGGGACGAGCACGAGGCGGCGGCGGCGGTGGAGGCGGCGGCGGACAACGAGTCTAAGCGACGACCGACCAATCCCTACAAGACACTCATGGGTCAATTGTACGGTTGGCTTCATCAGTTGCCCGTCATCGGATTCAACTCGAGCAGGTACGATCTGAACGTCATCAAACAGTTCCTGGTATCCTACTTCCTGTCCACACCGGAAGAAAGAGAGGAGGAGGAGGAGGAGGAGGAGGAGGAGGAAGAGGGTCCTGGAGACTTTCACGTGATCAAACGCGGCAACACGTTTATGTGTCTATCGACGGACGACCTCAAATTCCTCGACATGACTCATTATATCGCCCCGGGATTCTCGTACGACAAGTACCTGAAAGCGTACGGTTGCGAGGTTACGAAAGGTCACTTCCCGTACGAATACATGGACAGCTTGGAGAGACTCGACGACACCGCTCTACCTCCCAAAGAGGCCTTCTTCAGTCGACTGAAGAACGAAGGTATATCCGACGACGACTACACGCGATGTCGGAAGGTGTGGCGAGACAACGACATGGAGACTCTGCGAGACTTTCTCGTCTGGTATAACAACAGGGACGTCGTGCCGTTCTTGGAAGCCATCGACAAACAGTTCGACTTCTACCAACACCGCGGTATCGACATGTTCAAACAAGGGATCAGTATACCTGGTTTGACCTTGTCCTATCTGTTCACCTACGTGCCGGAGAGGACGTTCTTTACGCTCTTCAACGAGACGAACAAGGACGTCCACCAGCTCGTCAGAGATAACATCGTCGGAGGACCGTCACTCATCTTCACCAGACATCACGAGAAGGGGGTCACGAAGATACGTCGTAACGATTACGGTGATGCGGCTCGAACGTGTCAGTCCATCGTTGGATATGATGCGAATGCATTGTATCTGTGGTCGATATCGCAAGAGATGCCAACGGGATGGTACACGCGACGACGGGAAGAGAAGGAGTTCCGACCCGAAACGGCACAGCCCACAGGTCAGATGGCTGCCGAATGGCTGACGTGGGAGTCCGAAAGCACGGGACTCACCATACGACACCAGACCAACGGTCGAGAGAAGCGCATCGGTAAACTATCGGTGGACGGTTGGTGTAGCGAAACGAAGACGGCCTATCAATTTCACGGGTGCTACTACCACGGTTGTCCGTGTACCGGTCGTGAGGTCAACGAGGTCAACGGGAAACCCATGACGCAACTGCTCGCCGAAACGCAAAAGAACACGGCCTATCTTCGACACTTTGTGAGTGTCGTCGAGATGTGGGAATGCGAGTGGAAGGTCGCGAGACGCGATCCGTGCGTGAAACAGTTTCTGGACGTTCGGCAACGTCGTCGACACGTGCGCTGGAAAATGACGACACAACAGATCCTGACAGGGGTGCGCAACGGTAGCGTGTTCGGTATGATTCAGTGCGACATACGTGTACCGGAGGTACTGCGCGCACACTTTGCCGAGATGCAGCCCATCTTCAAGAACATTCACCTGACTCGCGACGACCTCGGACCGTTCATGCGTCGCTACGCTGAAGAACACGACATCATGGCGACTCCGCGTCGCATGCTCGTCGGGAGTTATCGTGGAGATAAGATCTTGCTCGCCACACCTCTCTTGCGATGGTACCTCGCGCACGGACTCGAGGTGACGCACGTCTACCAGGTCATCGAGTACACACCGATCGCCTGCTTCCGCCGATTCGGTGAGGCGGTGTCCACTGCGCGTCGCGAAGGAGACGTCCACCCCGACAAGGCCATGATCGCGGACACCAACAAACTTATGGGGAATTCTTCGTATGGGAAATTTATCACCAACGTCGACAGGCACCGCGAAGTCAGCTATTGCACGGAGAAGAGCGCATCGTCCGCGATCAACAATCGTCGCTTCCGTCAACTCGACGTCGTGACCGACGATGCGTACGAGATAGAGATGCACAAGCACACCGTCAAATACACCCTGCCCACACACGTGGGATTCTTCGTGTTGCAGTGGGCCAAACTGCGCATGTTGGAGTTCTACTACGACTTCATGATCAGGTACGTGGATCTTCCGCTGTTCGAGTACTGCGAAACCGATACGGATAGCGCCTATTTGGCTCTGGCCGGAGAGTCCGTCGACGACCTCGTGACCCCGGCACTACGCGACCACTACTATCGTCACCGTTCCGAATGGCTACCGTCCGAATGTTGCGACGATCATCGGAACGACTACATACGCAGTCGCCTGGCCGGACGTCCGTGGAACGGCACCGAGACGTGTTGCAAGGCGCGCAAGGCGTACGACAAGAGAACACCGGGACTCTTCAAGGTCGAATGGTCCGGCGACTGTTTCCTGGGACTGTGCAGCAAGACCTACTATTGTTCGGGTACGGTCGATAAATACACCACCAAGGGTCTGAACAAGCGACTCAACGCCATCGACAAGCAGGCGTTCCTGGACGTGCTCACCAATCGACGGAGCGGAAGCGGAGACAACCGTGGGTTCCGGGTGAATCACTCGTCCGTGTTGACGTACATGCAGGAACGCGCGGCTTTGACCTACTTCTACGCCAAGCGCGTGGTCCACGAGGACGGAGTCACAACGGGACCGGTGGACGTGTGATGACGATTGCCGTGGTGTAAGTCTACGCCGAAACACTACTGACACAAAGAGGAAATGCGCCCCTACGTTAGTTGGGGTTATAGGCGCCGCTTTGCTGTCACGTGGTTAGTAGGTGGACAGTAGACAAAAAAAGTTACTTAGACAGATGTCACGCAATCGGTCGTCATAGACCATCATGTCACGGACGCGAGCGGTCGTAGGAGTATCGATAGTAGGAACGATCGGAGTGTACCTGTACGTCCTATACGTCTTCTTGTACGTTCCCCTTCGCTCTTCGTGCGGTGGAGGTATAGTCGTATCATCTAACATCACAGAGAACGCGACCGCCTACTACTACTAGAAGACGCGGCATGGATACGCGATGGAAACATCCCTTCACCTGTATAGTCGCGGGTCCGACGGGGTGCGGTAAGAGTACCTTCGTGACGCGCGTCCTACGTCACGCCGCAAAGATGATAGATCCGCCTCCACAGAAGACGACGTGGTATTATGGAGAGTGGCAGAACGCCTACGCATCCATAGACAACGACTTGGTGCGATTCGAGGAAGGGTTGCCGAAGGGCGATTTCGATGCATCGACGCGAAACCTCGTGGTCATAGACGATCTGATGGCGGAAACGGATGAAAGGGTCACGACCTTGTTCACGAAAAAGAGTCATCATCAGAACACTTCCGTCCTCTATCTCGTGCAGAACCTGTTTCCGAAAAACAAGGAGAGTCGCACGATCAGTCTGAACGCGCAATACATGGTGGTCTTCAAGAATCCTCGTGACGCGTCGCAGATAGGTCACTTGGCGCGACAGATGTATCCGGAACGCCTGAAGTTTGTACAGGAAGCGTTCAAAGACGCCACGTCATTACCGTACGGTTATCTCCTGATCGATCTGAAACAGGACACACCCGAAGACATGCGTCTGCGCACGGCCATCTTTCCGGACGACGGTGTTCAGTACGTGTACCAGTCCAAGGTATAAGACGAGTGCACATGGACATCGTCTCTTCAGTCGCAGGATGTCGGAGCTCGTGAAGAGACATATCCTGTGCATACAGGCTCTCAACAGATACAAGAGCACGAAACTGAGACGAGCCATCATCAACAACGCCGACGCTGATCTCTTGTGTGCATTGGCCGAGTGCGCCTACAACATATTGAAGAAGAACATTCCCTTGACTCCCGTACAGAGACAACGTTTGAATAAATACAAAACAAAACTGCGCGAGTTGGCAGAGAGAGGCGCGCCAGCGGACAGGAGACGTCGTATTCTGCTGCAGGACTTGGGACGAAGAAACGTACCGGGCGGGAGACGTCGTCGTCGAGGATAATAATAACCAGGTCGGAGAGGGTCAGACCGGTGGTTTCCTTGCTGCTTTGCTGGCACCCTTGGCTAGTTCGGTCATTCTACCCTTGCTCAAAGAGGTGCTACTCAAGTAGACGACGACAAGGATGGAACACGCACGGAAGATGGCCTTGGTAGATCCGCGACTGTTGGACAGTCTTCGCGCACCACCGACGGATATCCTAGGACGGAAGGTACACGACCTCGATAACGAGATGAAAGTCATACTCGACAGACAGGATATCACCGACGGAGACAAGGTCATGATGTATAATCAAGTGTTGCAACGCTACAACACGTTGTCCAATCGTCACGCGCGAGAACCGCTGCGCGTGATGAACGTGGACACGCCACCGCCACCATCATCGCCAGTTGACGCAGCGGCGGCGGCGGCGGCGGCGGCGGCGGCGGCGGCGGCGGCGGTAGGTATAGAAGCGGAAGTCGTCGACAGCGTTCCAAAAGCCCTTCGAGGTAAAGCCACGCAATTGATGGATCGTCTCAAAGGAGACGTCACGTGGAACGCGCGCGGAGAGCTCATGCACAGAGGAGTAGCGGTACGCGGAAGTAACGTGGTTGATCTCGTAAACGATGTCCTGCGCAAGCGCAAGACCACCGGTAATCCGACGGGATGGCAGGTGTTTGCGCGTCAACTCGGTGACGCGAACGTACCCATGGAGTTGGTGGGTAACCAGGACAGGAAAAGACACATTCAGCAGTCGCAAAAGAAGAGTGCGGTAGCGGCAGCGGCCACACGATCGCTCGGTAGAGCGCGACGAACCCTGCAGTGGACACCCCTCACGCGTCGTAAACGGATGGACTCGACGTCTACCCCTTTCCCTAC
Organism: bacterium endosymbiont of Escarpia laminata; assembly: GCA_003660235.1. Classification (GTDB taxonomy): domain Bacteria; phylum Pseudomonadota; class Gammaproteobacteria; order Chromatiales; family Chromatiaceae; genus QGON01. The sequence continues at coordinate 6,411 of QGON01000029.1, forward strand.
ACCACCGCCGGAAGGACGTAAGAAGAAACTCATGGGAGAATCTTTAAAGACGACGACGCGCGATGACGTGGAGCATTCGTCTGTTTAGCGGTATCGTTTACGCCACGCTTCACATCGTGACCGGAATCACCGTCGACTATCTTATACGACTATGGCATCTCAGAGGAAAAAGCTCCAGGAAGTCTACTTCGATCCCGCTAAGGTGGGGAGTTACGGAGGTCTCGCGTCTTTGCGACGAGTCGACTTCCGACCTATAGAGCGTGTACCGAGAAAGATCGTCGAACAATGGCTATCGGAACAGAACGCCTACACTCTACACAAACCGGTCAGAGTTCATTTCAAGAGACGACGCGTGTTCGTCGGAGGGCGGAATCAACAGTGGCAAGCCGATCTCGTCGACGTGTCCAGTCTGAAAAAAGAAAACGACGGTACGACCTTCCTACTCACGGTGATCGATGTCTTCTCGAAAGTCGCCCGATGCGTTCCTCTGAAGAACAAGTCTGCGACGTCCGTGTCGAAGGCGCTGGAAGGACTCTTCACCAACGACGGTGTTCGACCGCTGTTGTTGCAGACCGATAGAGGTCTGGAATTCTTTAACCGTAGCGTTCGAGATGTATTGGAAAAGTACGGTATCCAACACTTCTCCACCTACAACGAGGAGACCAAGGCGAGCGTCGTGGAACGCTTCAATCGCACCCTAAAGACGCGGATGTGGCGATACCTGACACACAAAGAAACGTGGCGATACATCGATATCCTTCCGGATCTGGTGCGGACGTACAACGACACACCCCACCGTAGCATCGAGATGGCTCCGTCGCAGGTGGATGACACTAATCAGGAAGAGGTGTGGCAGCGCTTGTACGGTGGTCATCACGGTAAGGGCATGCCCAAGTACCACGTGGCGGATCGCGTACGTATCAGCAAGGTCAAGAGACGGTTCGACAAAGGGTACATGGCGAATTGGACAGAGGAAATATTCACGATACGCGAGGTGCATCCGTCCGATCCGCCCGTCTATCGTCTGACGGACGATCTCGGAGAGATACTGGACGGCACCTTCTACGAACCGGAGTTGCAGAAGGTGACGGTTCCGATCGATAAACTGTACCGCGTGGAATCGATAGTGCAGAGACGCAAGGTAGGGAGGCGAAGGGAGGTGTTGGTGAAATGGTTTGGATACCCTTCGAAATTCAACAGCTGGATCGATGCCAAGGGTCTCGTCGGACTATAAAGACTAGTCACCTGTTCGACGAGATGTCATTCATCCACTCATGACGGACGAGACGACAACAGTTGTCGAAGAAGAAGAAGAAGTTGACGCACCGTCGCCACAGACGACTCCGTGGCACATCTTCGGCACCGCGTGTCCCAAAGAGGAGATCGTTTTTGTGTGTCAGGTTATCGTCTTGTACAGTGTCATATTGATCAGCATCTATAACCTATCCGTCGGACACGAGAACCCGACTCTGTGGACGGCCCTTTTGAGTAGCTCGTTGGGTTACCTGCTACCCAGTCCGACGTTGCGACAACAAGATGACCGCCAGCAGTGATTTCTACCTGACGCTACCTAGCAACGCTTCCATGCACACGCATCCCGATAACACGTTGACCCACTACATCACGACGCTACCGCAACGTATCAACTTATCGGGTCAGTGGGAGTGTGGTCTGTCGGAGGTAATCTATCCCCACAGTTGGTACAACGTGAGAGAGAGTGACACGTGGTTCGGAATAGGACTAAGAAATGACGATGACGAGCAGGAGGTCAGTACGACGAAAACCAAGATCGAGGGCGGGTATTATCACGGACCGCAGAATCTCGTCAAAGCGATAAACAGAGCTCTAGGACGTGTGCTACCGGATAATGTCGTGCGCCTATACTACAGTCTCATCACGCACAAGATTACAGTGATGATGATGTCGAACGCCATATTGACCGGTGATATGTTGAAGACCATTCTAGGTTTCGGTGACACCATGCTATCCGGAGATATGACGAAGAAGAAGAAGGAAACGATAATCGACGCCGAATACGTGGTGGACATGACGCGGGGTTTCGAGTCGCTCTACGTCTACACGAGCGTCATCGAACCTCGAATCGTTGGCGACAGCCACGTTCCGCTGCTGCGTATCGTTCCGGTGAGCGGTAGACAAAGCGACACCGTGACGATGACCTTCCAAAAGATACAGTACATACCCGTCCTGTGCAAAGACTTCGACACGGTCGAGATAGATATAAGGGACGATACCGGTCGGCACGTGCCATTCGAACGCGGAAAACTGACGACGACACTTCATTTCCGACGACGACGGACGGCACTGTTCTAGACGATGAATTACAAAGACTATTACGCTCGACAAGCGGGAGGTGCGCTTCCCTATTTTGTAGGTGCCCGCTACCAACGAGGACACGGTCTAGGAAGTCTATTCGGAGGTCTACTGCGTACCATCATGCCCCTCGTCAAGAGAGGTGCCGTGGCGTTGGGAAAGAGAGCGGTGTCGACCGGCGCGCGCATAGCCAACGACGTTCTGTCGGGGGAGAACATCAAAACGTCCGCCAAACGTCGCGTTACGACCGCCGGTAGGGAGATGTTGAGTCAACTCATGTCCCCTGCTGGTGTACAAGCGCGTAAGCCGAGGAATATAAGACGCGCGTACCCTGCGAATCGAGTCAGTACAGCCGGAAGACGGACGACGATCAAGACACGCCGCCGCCGCCGCCGCCAGCGCCCGTCTCTCCAAAGGACACGCGAGCCCGACATATTCGACGACGATGGCGTTCGTTCATAAACAATCGTGTGAGGGACTCAAGAGCGAACTCGATCTCTTCGCCGTGCCTCCGACTCAGACCAGTATCATCGATAGTCACGTGGTGGAACATCAACCCATGTCGTCACTCGACTCGGGTGGTCCGATAGAATTCCTTATACCCGGTTCCGGAGACGATTACACGGATGTCGCCGCCACGATGCTACACGTTCAAGCGAAGATAACCAAGGCCGACGGAAGCGACCTCGATGTCGCCGAACCCGTCGGTCCAGTCAATAACTGGCTCCATTCCCTTTTCAGCCAGGTCGACGTCTACCTGAACGGAACGCTCGTCACCCCTTCGACCAACACGTACCCGTACCGCGCATACATAGAGACGCTGCTGAGTTACGGCAACGACGCCAAGGAGACGCAACTGACCAGTCAGCTGTGGTGCAAGGACCCGAGTAACCGTATGGAATCCGTCGAAATAGACGGAGATGCGAGCAACGCGGGGTTCGTTACCAGACGCGCCAGTACGGTTGGGAGTCGCGTGGTCGATATGATGGGTCGTATCCACGCGGACTTCTTCCTCCAGGATAAATTCCTCATCAACGGCGTCGACATGAAGGTACGTATGGTGCGCAGCAAGGACGCCTTCGCGCTCATGGCCGGTGGAGGCAACACCGCCTACAAGATAAAGATCGTCAACGCCGCGCTCTTCGTCAAGAAGGTCACCCTCAATCCGGGCGTGCAGATGGCTCACATCACGACACTCGAAAAAAACACAGCCAAGTACCCGATGCGACCCGTCCACTGCAAGGTCTTCTCCATTCCCGCAGGTACCCGCTCGTACACGCACGAGAATCTCTTTCTTGGTGCTCTTCCAAAACGTCTCGTGGTGTGCTGCATCGACAACGACGCCTTCAACGGAAGCTTCGCCAAAAACCCGTTCAACGCTAAAAACAACCACATCAACTTCTTCGCCGTGTACGCGGACGGACGACAGATACCCACCAAACCTTTCCAGCCCAAATTCGACAGCAACCTCTTCGTCAGATCCTATCACAGCCTGTTCACCTCGACGGGTAAGGTGTGGCAGGACGAAGGAAACGGCTTGACTCTCGAGGACTTCCGTCACGGCTACACCTTCTTCGGCTTGGATCTCACTCCTGACGGATGCGACGACTGCTCCTTCCATCTGGTAGAAAAGAGCAACCTGCGCATGGAGCTTCATTTCTGCGAAGCACTGCCGACCACTGTGGACATCGTCGTCTACGCCGAGTTCGAGGCCGTCCTGGAGATCGACAAGAATCGCAACGTCATCTTCGACCATTGATGGAAACCCTGCAGATCGCCCGTCTACTCTTCCGGGATGCACACACCAAGGACATCGTTCGTAGGGTCGTACCCAAAGACGTACTCCTCACCCAGACGATAGACGCTTACCCGGTCGCCTTCGTCTGCAACACGCACAACAGGACGAAACCGGGAGAACATTGGATAGCACTGTACGTGGACGATAATGGACAAGGCGAATACTTCTGCTCGTACGGCTTGCCGCCACGACACGTCGAATTCCGACGATTCATGAATAAACATTGCGTAGAATGGACTCATAATTCAAAGAGACTTCAGAGTCCAGTATCTAACGTTTGCGGACAATACTGTGTTGCTTATCTCATGTTTCGTTGTCGCGGACTTCCTATGAAGGAATTCGTGAAAGGTTTCGGCACTGATCTGGTAGCAAACGATTGTCGTGTGTTCGACTGGCTTAAACTATTGAACTGAGATGCATGATGCGTTTCGCTACATACCGTGTTTCATTAACGGATAGCAGGTATCATCATCATATGATTCGAGCCTATGGCGCGGTGGTCACACACCCGTAAGCTCACGACCTCTGACGCGGTGTTCAGTCACCCGTAAGTCGTATCACATTACTACGAGCCGCTGGCGTGGTCGTCATGACCCGTAAGCTCACGGCCACTGGCGTGGTGTTCAGTCACCCGTAAGTCGTGTCATCATCATCGTCATACCTGCGGTTACTAAAACACGGTTTCATATACTCATTATTACGCTTGTATCTTTAGTCAATAAAATTCGTGTGCACACGTATACTTTGGTGTTTCGTTCGTTATTTCATACACGCGCATTCATACACACACACGCGCACCCCTCCGTCACCGGAGGCACTTGCCCGCCCGTTCTGCCCGCCTGCCCGCCCGTCCTACCCGCCCGAGTCGCTAGATGGCGCTACAGGTGCACTTCTTTCCGCTAAGGGAAGGTCACGTGACAGGAACCGGAAGTACATCATAGAAAATGTCCTTAGGTCAGCTAAAATCAACATGGGAGCACATGCACCTGCTGATTTACGTATCGCTTTTCTCAAGTCACGTGACAGGAAGTGATGCATTATGGGTAAACAGGAAACGGAAGTACATCATGGAAAATGTCCTTAGGTCAGCTAAAATCGACATGGGAGCACATACACCTGCTGATTTACGTATTGTCAAGTCCTTATTCACTACTAACGTCTAGGGGTCATCATCAAGGAGACGGAGCCGACCGATTGGTGTAGTCCAATGGTGGTTGTACCAAAATCCCA
>QGON01000028.1 GCA_003660235.1 bacterium endosymbiont of Escarpia laminata
CAGAGGAAGGCGATAAACAGCTATGCTTGCTGTTGAGTGTGATGCGGTTCAACACCACGGACACCAGGAGCAAAAGCACCTGCAACGCTGATCGCAACGCGGGTGACAGGTCGCTTTCGTCCTTGATCAGTTGTTTGGCATTGTTGATGGCGGCATCAACGTCAATGGAATCGATTTGCAAGAGGGTTCCCGGATAACTTCAGTACCAGGGTATTGTCTCATGGGTTTTCAGAAGTGAGTTTTGCCCCTTGAGTGGCTCGCTGAGGGGATAAAAAAACCAGCGCGGCAGTGGCTGCCAATACGACGATTAGGCCTAAGCACAAGTAGTCAGAGCGGCGTAACGTGCCGTTTTGTTGCAACCCAACGAACATCTGCAAAATTGAAAAAAGTGGCGAAAAATCTGTCAAGCACTTTTTTCGCTGATTTCGCTGAGTAGTTACCAGTTTTTAACAAAAATACAGATCAGCCACAAAATACTCCTTGGGTTTGCAGTTGTCCTGATGGTGTTGGCGGCTACCTCGGGTTTGACCCTGTACAGTCTTCAGAAGGTTCGACATACCGTTTTCGAGGTGGTGGAGGAGCGGCAGCCCACTGCACTGCTGTCCGTAGAACTGGCGACGCAACTGCACAACGCATACGGTGCGCTGGGATTTTATCTGCTGAGCAAAGAACCGGGTCATCTCAATGTATTTAAACGAAAGATGCACGCGGTCAGCCAAACGCTGCAGAACCTCAAGTCCCTGCCATCCGTGTCTAGCGATCCCGATGCAACGGTTTTGGTGGAGGCGATTGCGGCTGAACTGGAAAGCTCTTCCACAGTGCAGAAAGCGCTGCTTGCCGTTGCTGTGGATAATGAGAAGAACTTTCCTGGTATCGCTTATGCCAATCAGTATGTGAACCCGTTGAACCAGCGTCTGCTTCAGTTGGCGACACAGATGATCGATTCTGAATTGGAGGCGTTGCAGGATGTAGAAGACGCTTCCAGATTGCAGCTGTTTACCATGATCAATGATCTCCGTTACAGCTGGTCCACCGTGATGGGCAGTATCCGGGGATACCTGGCATTTCGCAACCAGGCGCAGCTGGAGAATCTGGCACTCTATATGGGAAGGGCGAGAGAACTGATAGACAAGATCTCAGCCTATGGTGAAGCACTTACCTTTGAGGAGGAGGAGGCGCTTGAACAATTCATTACAGACTATGCAGCCTTTGATCAAGCCCAGAAAAAGATGGTCGAGATCCATGGAAGCGACCGCTGGCGAACCGATGTGTGGCTGATCAAGAGTCAGATGAGCCCGATCTTTACAACCATCGAAGCCAAGGTAAATGATCTGGTCAAACGTCAGAAAACCGCAATACATGAGACCAGTAATGATCTGTTGGCTGAGGCAGAAAGCACCAATCGTTTGGTTCTTATTCTGCTGGTAGGTGGTCTGATCATCGGTTTGTTGATCGCTATTGTCATCAGTCGCATGGTCTCGCTGCCGCTGCGCCATGCAGCAAGCATGATGAATGAAATCGCCAGTGGCGACGGTGATCTGACACGTCGAATGGTGTGTGGCGGTAGTGATGAGATTGGCCTTCTGTCCAGTAGCTTCAACCGCTTCGTGGACAAGATTCAGGGTCTGGTACGAGAGACGGCAAACTCCACCAGCATGGTAATTGGCGGGGTGGCCGAAACATCAGATATCACCGCGGTGATCAGCAGTGAGGTGATCGAACAGGAAGGCCGTACTCAGCATGTCGCGACTGCGGTGCATCAGATATCTATCTCCATCGGTGAGGTGGCGGATAGTGCACGAACCGCCCGTGAGTCCGCGCAGTCGGCGGATGGCGAAGCAGGACATGGTCGTGAGATCATGGAGGAGACTGTCTCCTCCATCAAGCGGCTAGCGAATGAGGTGGAAATGGCCGCCGATTCCATCCTGAAAGTGGAAGATGACAGTGCGGAGATCAGTAAGATTCTCGATGTCATCAAGTCGATTGCTGAACAGACCAACCTGTTGGCGCTCAACGCGGCAATCGAAGCGGCGAGGGCCGGTGACCAGGGGCGTGGTTTCGCCGTGGTGGCGGATGAGGTCAGAGGACTGGCGACGCGCACGCAACAATCCACTGTTGAGATCGAAGGTATGATCGTACGATTGCAGGCAGGCGCACGAGAGGCTGCCGCTGTGATGAAGTTGGGTATGAAGACAGCAGAACAGAATCTTGAGCAGGCCGAGCGGGCCCGGCAGTCTCTGGTCTCCATTGCCGAGGCGGTCACCACGATCAACACTATGAACACTCAGATTGCGACCGCTACGGAGCAGCAGCATACAGTGGCAGATGAGATCAATAGAAATGTGGTCTATATTAGTGACTCTAGCCGGAAAACGGCTGGCCACGCCCGTCAGACCAGCTCTATCATCAGTGAATTGGGACAGCAGGCATCGGGCCTACAGCAGGCAATCAGTCAATTCAAAATCTCTGGTAGCGCAACCATCGATTTCGAAGCTGCCAAATCGGCCCACCTGGCCTGGAAGGCAAGGTTGCAGGGTTTTCTGGATGGGCAAACATCGCTGAACCAGAACGAGGCTGTGTCCCATCATGACTGCGTCCTTGGCAAGTGGTACTACTCGGAAGGCCTGTCCCGTTACGGTGAGATTCCTGAAATGCGTGAGCTGGAAGCGCCCCATGCTGAGATGCATGGGCTGATCAAACAGATCGTGCAGAAGAAACATGAGGGCAATGATGCAGCGGCAAAACAGCTATTCGACCGGGTAGGGCCTCTCTCCCAGCGTATCATCTCCCTGCTTGATATTGTCGAAAGGAAAGTCGCCGATAGTTGATTGGAACTGCCGCGCAGGCTCACCCTATGAGCCCCCTGATCCGGTATAGTCTGGGTCATGGAGACACTGTTACAACTTCCCCAATGGCAGCAGGCCGCTCTGGCCATATCGTTGCTGTTGATACTCATGCTGGTCATGGTGCTGCGCTGGTTGTGGAAAATCCTGGAGCACCAACTTGCCCTGGCGCAGACACAGGAGGGTCGCCATCGGCAGAGCGATGAACGCCTGCGGGAACAGGAGCGGGTGTTGCTGCGTGAACTTTCCCAGACCAGTCAGGATCTGGGAGATCGGATGGCCAAGGGCGCCCTGGCCCAACAGCGATCCCTGCATGTGCTGCAACAACATTTGTTGGAGCGTTCCGATAAGCTCTATTTGGGGCTTGAACGCCGTTTTGGTGAGATGCAACAGACCTTGACGGGTGATGCGGGTCGCCTGCGTGTGGAACTTCTGGAGCGATTTGAACAGCTACAGACCACCGTTGCCGGCAGCCTGCATGAGGGACGTTTGGCCCAATATGAGAAACTGATGGAACTGAAAGAGGCGCTTTCTCAGTCGCTGGTCAGTCACCGCCAGGCATTCGATACGCGCCAGCTGGAAACGATGAAGGCGCAGCAGGAGGCGCTGCACAATGGCATGACGGAGGTGCGCAAACAGGTGGGAGAGGCGCTGATCCAACATGCGGACGATCTTGGTAAGCGGGTTCAGGCACTGGCCGAAACTACCGACCAGCGGCTGAAAGAGATCAGTGGCCAGGTTGAAAAGCGGCTCAACGAAGGTTTTGAGAAGACGACGGAGACCTTCTCCAAGGTGCTCATCCACCTGACACGCATAGACGAGGCGCAGAAAAAGATCACCGAGCTGTCGAGCAATGTGGTCAGCCTGCAGGAGATCCTTTCAGATAAACGTTCCCGCGGTGCCTTCGGTGAGGTTCAGCTCAACGCCTTGGTGCGCAATGTGATGCCGGAGTCCGGGTTTTCACTGCAACACACCCTGAGCAACGGTAAACGGGCAGATTGTGTGCTGTTTCTGCCTGACCCCACGGGTAATGTGGTGATCGACTCCAAATTTCCTCTGGAGGGCTACCAGCGCATGCAGGATGCCGAGCTGTCAGAATCTGACCGCAAGCAGGCAAAACGTCAGTTTCGTCAGGATATCCGCAAACATATCGATGACATCGCCGGCAAATACATCATTGCAGGGGAGACCTCAGATGGTGCGGTGATGTTCATCCCGGCGGAGGCTGTGTTTGCCGAGATCCATGCCCACTTCCCCGACTTGGTGGAGGACGCCTATCGTAAACGCGTCTGGCTGGTTTCGCCCACCACCATGATGGCGATACTGACCACTGCAAGGGCCGTGTTGAAGGACGCCGCCACCCGTGAGCAGGTGCATGTTATCCAGCAGCATCTACAGGCGCTTTCCAAGGATTTTGGCCGTTTTCAGGAGCGTATGGACAAACTGGCCGTGCATATCGATTTGGCCAATCGTGATGTTAAGGATGTGAATGTCTCGGCAAAAAAGATCAGTCGTCGCTTCCAAAAGATCGAAAAGGTGGAATTGGAAGAGGAGCAGGGACCGGATCTGCCTGTTTTCAAGGAGTCACTGTCCGGCAACGGAACTGAATCTGAAACGGGCTGATGTTTTTAATCTGCCGTAGGCCCGATCAAGCTTGCGGATCGGGCAATCCGTTGTAGACGCCGTCCTCTACTGCTGTGAAACCGGTGTTTTATCCCCCGCTTCGTTCAGGCAGACGAAAGTGACGCTGGTAGAGAAAACGGATGCTTCCGCGCCCGTCTCAAGGTTGTCTGCGAAGACATCCACCCGATACTGGACGGAGGTGTTACCGCTCCCCGTTCTTCTGACATCGAAGCGGAGGATAGTGCCCAATTTGATACTCTTTTTGAAAGCCAGGTTTTCCATGCCAATGGTGACGAATTTACAACCCGGATGTTCCAGACTGGCGGCAATCCAGGCGTACTCGTCGACCCACTTGAGCAGATTGCCGCCAAACAGGTAGCCGTAGTGGTTGAGGTGTTCAGGGAGAACGAGTTTATGGTTTTCCATGACGGCGAAATAAACCGTTACCGCTGCATGGTGGGGGGAATGATTCCTTGTGCCGGTGGAGTCGGACTGTTCTGGTGCATCAGAATGCGCCAGCCATCTCCTCCACGGCGGTAGATATTGGTGGCGTAAACCGGCTGAGTTTCCGGAGCACCGGGAATTTTGACAATCTCTTTGATCAGATGGATGGCAATATCATCTGTTTCGATCCAACTTAAATGTTTGATCTCCATGTTTAGCACCATATCCCCACTCAACATGGGTTCCCAGACTTTGCGTATTGCCTCCAGTCCTCTCTGGGCAGGTGACATGGGCAGCAGACAGAGGACTTCGTCAGATTCCTCCCAAACGGCCATCATGGCCTCCAGATTCATTTCATCGATGGCGTCATAGTAGGCGTCTTCAGCGTCCTGGGGGGATTCAAAATTGTTGCTCATGCTGATCCTCGTTATCCTGATGGTTGTACATTTTCAGGCCATCATTTCGACAGGCCGATCCATGAAGGATGGTTACATTCGACGCCGCTGCTTTCAAGGATTTTCAGGTGTTGAGACGTAGACCTGATCAAGCGCAGCGGATCAGGTGTTATTAAATCGATGGATTACTTGAGGTTGCCGGTTCCGCTGCGCTTGAACCGGCCTACATCAAAGCGGCGTTTCCAGACAGAGGCTAATTAGTGTCCGTCCAGAAACGCTAAAGCCCTGATTATTATTGATAAAACCCGATCCAGGTCAGTGAAAGCCCCGGTGAAATGAGGCATCCTTTTAATTCAAGCGACTGATTTAAAAGAAAAACCTTAAAACACCGGAGCTGACAATGCGAGAAAAACGCACCATCCAGGCCAGTATATTCGAAGGTTATGCAGAACACGAGATCGGGCGGGAATTGAAGGCGATGTCCGATTGGTTGGACACCCAGCTTGGCCTGCTCGATTGGGTAGCGGCTGATGTCAAACGGTGCAATGTAGAGGAGACCGGAAGAAAGGGTTTATCCATTGAGTCGGTACTGCGATGTGCGATCCTGAAACAGTACCGGCAGTTGAGTTATGAAGAATTGGTCTTCTGTTTGATGGACTCCGCCTCCTGCCAAACCTTCGCACGTTTAACGATGGCATGGACGCCAAAGCGGGCAACACTGCAAAGCTGCATCAGCGCAATCTCCGATGTCACCTGGGAGGAGATCAACCAGCGTCTATTGCACAGTGCACACAAAGCCAAGATAGAAAAAGGTGAGATGCTGCGCATCGACAGTACCGTGATCGATTCACCGATCCATGACCCGAGTGACAGCACCCTGTTATGGGATAGCGTTCGTGTACTGATCCAGCTACTGAAGCGTGCCGAGGAACTGGCCGAAGGGGTCACCCGCATCGATTATCGAAACCATCAACGGGTGGCCAAGAAGCGGACACGCGCGATTCGCTATACCCGTGGTCGGGACAAAAAAGCCGCACTCTATCGGGATTTGATAGAAGTGGCACGAAAAAGCCTGGGCTATGTTGAAGAGGCCGGCATAAAACTTCTCGCCGTGATGCCGTTTAAACCCATGGCCTGTGGCAAGCACAATTCAATCATTACAAGCCATTGATACTGAAAGTGATTGATCAGGCTGAACGTCGAGTATTTCAGTCTGAGAAGGTACCCGCTACAGAAAAGATCGTCAGTATCTTCGAGGAGCATACCGACATCATCGTCAAGGGCAGCCGCGACATACAGTATGGGCACAAGCTCAATCTGAGCACAGGGCGAAGCGGGTTGATACTGGATGTGGTGATAGAGGAAGGCAATCCGGCGGACTCGGCACGCTTTCTTCCCATGCGGGATCGACACATCGAAAACTATGGAAAAGCGCCCCGCCAGATGGCGGCAGACGGGGGTTATGCCAGCACAGATAATCTGCACGAAGCCAAGGCGCTGAAGGTTGAGGATGTGGCGTTCCACAAGAAATGTGGCCTCAAGGTGGAAGAGATGGCCAAGAGTCCTTGGGTATATCGCAAGCTGCGCAACTTCAGGGCGGGAATAGAGGCCGGAATATCCTGCATGAAACGCGCTTACGGACTGGGCCGTTGCACCTGGAAAGGCCTGGCGCATTTCAGGGCCTATGTCTGGTCCTCAGTCGTTGCCCACAATCTGGCGTTGTTTGGACGATTGCTACCGACGTAAATATTGTTACCGAACATGAAGGCGTAAAATGAAGTGTTGAGAGTCACCTGCAAATAAACTAAGAATTAAACGACTAATCTGTCTGTCATGCCAGAGTCAGTGCGTAGAGTCGGTATTTGCTATGCTGGAACAGCAAAATAACTTGCCAAAAAAATATCGGCCTGATGAAAACAGGTCGTTTATGGACGGACACTACCTAATAGATGCATAAGCAGTATTGATTATATTGCGAAGCGATTCGTGAATTTTCAGCACCGTTTCGAATCGCATTTTCGAAGCAAAACGAGGTCCGTATTCCAACCAGCGACACATTACCTAAAAGGCCTGATGCAGCGCAGAAAAAGAACATGGAACGCATGGAGGAAGTCGTTGTAGAAGCGGATGATCAACGTCTGCAACATATGCTCACGGAATCTCCATGGGACCCTCATGCCGTGTTGGATCAAGTGGCGCTGGAAATAGTGGCTCATCAGAGGGCGCTTGGCGTGCGCTTTGCCTGGGTAGGTGCTGATGGCGGTTATGGG
>QGON01000027.1 GCA_003660235.1 bacterium endosymbiont of Escarpia laminata
TTGTGAGAAGGCAAAACCTGTTGCTGGTATTTTGCTAAAAACTCGGCTTCAAAGGTTTTGATAATGGAGGATAACCTGATCATTTCACATTCCCCCATTGGATGGAGAAACCATTCATCAGGTTATTGATCAGCTTGTCTGCATTTTCAGCCGTATGTGAGGTGAGGTGGGTGTATTTTGCGGTGGTCAGGATGCTACGGTGACCCAGTATTTTCTTGACCTCCAGCAGGTCGAGGCCGGACTCGATCAGATGGGTGGCGTAGCTGTGGCGCAGAGAGTGCGGGGTAATCTTTTTTTATCCCACACGCCTCAGCCACCTTTCGGAGTGTAATCTGTATGCCACCCCGGTCCAGTGGCGTGGTGGCATCTTGCGCCCCCCTCAGACCACCATGGCGATTCGGAAACAGCAACACCGGATTACGGTGTATCGACCAGAAGCGCCGCAGTACATCCCGAGTCGCATCGGGCAGTGGCACCAATCGATCCTTATTTCCTTTGGAATCCCGGATGTGTACACGTTGGCGCACGGCATCGATATCCCCTACCTGCAACCGTAACCCCTCCCCCAGTCGCAGACCCAGGCTGTAGAGGGTGAAGTAGAAGACCCGGTAACTGAGTTTATGGGTGGTCATGAACAGGTGTTTGGCCTCCTCAACAGTGACGATATCCGGCAGGCGCTGGGTCTTGTTAACGGCTACCCAAAACCGCGCATAAATGGCGAAGTGCCTTGTCGTACTACAATCCCTATTCTGGCCAAGTCGAGTTGACGTTAAGGAACGCTTCGATATTGCGGCATGCGGTGGCGGTCTTTCAGAATATTCCTACAACAATAGAGGATTTTTCTGATACAGGACCCCAATGCGGGATAGTATATTAATTCCCAGCAAGGATGGCCGATAAAGATCGGATGGGCGCAGGGATGTTCCCCCTTGTATCAAGGCTGCACGCAAGGATGACGGGTAGCCAGATGCCAGGGAAGGTGTCGACATCTCGAAAGCCCGCCCAGGGATTGGTGCGGGCTTTCTTCTTTCTGGACTCTCCACCGCGATATTAAGGCAACCATTCTTTGGGCAGGTAACGTCCGTCAAGACGCTCGGCTCTATCCCTCATTCAGAACACCCCATCGTCGTTGTCTTCCTCGAAGGTTGTGATTCTCTCCTCCTTCATCAGCTCAATCAGTTGTAGATCGTATCGGTTCCAGATGGCATCACGGATTTCATCGATGAACTCGTAGACAGCCAAGGCTTCTCGCGGGGACCATTCGTCAGGTATTTTTGGCGGTATCATGATTTGGCTCCCTTTTTCGATGGCGCTGTGGTTTTCTGCCTTCGCTTTAGTGCTTGGCGCTGTTGCCGCTCCTTCGCCTCTTTGAGACGGTAGGACTCCCCGTCGATGGTGAGGATCTCTGAGCGATGGATCAGCCGATCGACCAGGGAGACCACACATGAGGCGTTGGGAAAGACCTCATTCCACTCTGCGAAGGGGCGGTTTGTGGTGACCAGGGTGGACTTCTCCTCATGCCGCCGGGAGACGATCTCGAACAGCAAGTCGGCATGGCGGTTAGAGTAGGAGAGATAGCCGACTTCATCGATCACGAGTAGTTGTGGCCGGGCATAGCTGGCCAGGCGGCGCTTGAGTGCGCTGTCGCCATCCTGGGCAGCAAGATCATTGAGCATCTGCCCGGCGCTGATAAAGAGTACGCTGTGGCCAGCAAGTACAGCCTGATGTGCGATGTTGCGCGCCAGGGTCGATTTGCCCACGCCGTTTGGGCCTACCAGGATGATGTTGACCGCCTCAGTGAGGAAGTCGAGCCGCATCAAGTCATTGAACTGTTCCCGGTCACACTGTTTTGGCCATGCCCAGTCGAAGTCGGCCAGCGGCTTGAATCGTCCCAGTCGAGCCCCCTTCATGCGCCGCTCCAGACCCCGGCGCACCCGCGCCTCTTCCTCCCAATGGATCAGCGGTTCGATCCAGTCGTTTTCCTCGATCTCCTCCCAGTGGCTAAGCAGTCCATAAAGTTTTAGGGCCTTGGCGCGCTCTTTCAGTTGATCTTCACTGGGTTTCATCATTGGCCTCCGTTGTCTCGTTGTCAGCTGTTGGCAGTGGGTCGTAGCCACTCAGGTTATGCGGACGTACCACCAGGTTACTGGCCCGCTCATCTTTGAGTCGTATGCCCACCGGTGGCGGTCGGTCTTGTTCCTCCCTGCGCCGTTGCAGGGCGATGCGGACGCCATTGGGATGGGGGACCCCCTGTGACAGACTCTCCGTCATGGCGGCCTCCAGTTCTGTTGCGCCATAATCGTCGAGTAGTCGTAACAGTGCGGCGGTGATGGTGCCAAGATTGTCGCCTCGTTCTGCAGCCTGGATCAGCAGTTCCCGGCTGGCGGGAGCGGCCTGGGCCAGGCGATCCTGCCCCCGGTGATGGCGAGACTGGCGCTTGATCTGAACCAGTGCCTCGATGTGACCGGGTTCTTCGATCTGCTGCCTCTTGTCATAGCTGCGAGGATGACAGGCGATCTCGTCACCGCCATCGAGGATACGCACCTGGGTGGGTGAGGCGAGAACCGTGAGGGTGCGCCGCACGTGGGTGTGGGGCACGCTGTAGTCGTTACGCTCAAAGCGGGCGTAGGGGGTCTTGCCGATATGTACCTCCAGACGTTCGTCGGTGGGATAAATCAAGCGTGTCGCTACCTCGTGATAGATTTTGGGACATCCAAGTCCCCATATATGGTCTCCTCCCATTTTGCAAGACTTTGCAGCCAGAATGATAGGGACAGGATTGCTTCCATATATCCGGCCTGTTGATGAAGAATATTAGTTCTTCTGGCCTCGATGAAATTCGCGCACACTGTCCTTATCAAAATCTCAGTCTTGGTAGACTTTGGGGACTTTCAGGTTTTCAATGTGCCGGTCTAACCTGTTGTGTCATCACTCGTTACAGAGTCTTCGCAATCGTTGGCAGGTACCCCTCTATTTCTGCTAAATCTGTATTACCTTCAACTATCAAGCTGTTTGATAGATTGTCTTATGGGCAATGACTGCCCAGCCTATGCGAGCCATTTTGTTGGCCAGTGCCACGGCTGCCTTGTTGTATCCTCGCTCTGCCTTGATCTTATTGACCCATCGACTTAATTTATCATCCTTGTTCACTGCATGTATGATGACTGAGCGTGCTCCATGCACCAGCAGGCTGCGCAAATACCGGTCGCCTCGTTTGCTTATCCCCAGTAGTCTATCTTTCCCACCACTACTATGCTGCTTTGGTACTAATCCCAGTGCAGCAGATACATCCCGCCCACGGTGATAGCTTTCTCCATTGCCCACAAGGCTATAAAAAACACTGGCAACGATGGGGCCAAAGCCCGGTATCGTCTGCAAACGCTGGCAGACTTCATTTTGCCGATTCTGCTCCTGCAGAATGTCAGTATAGAAACCAATATGCGCATCCAGTTCCTGTAACTGCTGCTGAATTTTGGCCAAATATTGGCGAAAAACATCACTCAGACCATTCTCCGCATCTTCCAATAGTTCTGGAAGCTTGCGTTGCAAGCTACGGACGCCCATCGTGATAATGATGCCATACTCTGCCAGCAAGCCCCGCACCTGATTACACAGTGCAGTACGTTCCTGTACACGACGCTCACGCAGCCGATGCAGCGCTTGTATATCCTGCTGTGACTGCGTCTTGATGGCGACAAAACGCATCTCGGGTCGAGTAACCGCTTCGGCTATCGCCAGCGCATCGTTATAATCATTCTTGTTACCACGCACAAAAGGCTTCACATACTGAGGTGGGATCAGTTTTACTTGGTGGCCAAACTTTTGTAGTTCTCGTGCCCAGTAGTGTGCACTGGCGCAACTCTCCATACCCACAAGGCAAGCTTCCTTCTGCGCAAAATAGGCCAACACCTGGTTGCGCCTCAACATCTTTTTACTGACCTGTTTCCCGTGTTGATCACAGCCTACTGCGTGAAAAACATTCTTTGCCAAATCGAGTCCAATCGTCGTAATCTTGTTCATGGTCTTCTCCCATACTCTTGATAGGAAAGCTATATTCCCATCATGGCGCATTACGACGCCGATTCGTAGGAGGGAGGAGACCATTTCATCAAAATCGACTCGCAAACGCGACAACCTTTAGTGCCCCGGCCGCCCTGCGTCCGTGCTGCTTCGCCACACCATTGCTTCGCTCGGTGCAGGCTACACAGCACTCCCTCAAATGGCTGGACGGCGTGTCGGATGCGCTCTGCATATTGCCTCCGCAAGCTACGGGATCTACGATCTCTTCGCCACTGCGGCAATACGCTCGCGCCTACGCCTTCCGGGGACTACGCGCCTTCGCTTCGCTCTCCCTGGCGCGCAGCGTCGGACAGTCAAAAGCGTTGTTTGGTTTGTGTATTCCGCTGCGCTTCATGTTACACAAACCAAACACCACTTTTGCCTTCCGGTGATTTGCGGCGTGTACGAGGTCAAAAGATCTCTCTACTTACAAGGTGAAAGTCCTTGTTCCACCAACTGCTCTTTCAGGTGGATAGGCTGGGGGCAGGTCGGTGCAGTAACGGCGTTTTTCAAGATAGTTGTCGCCTGAAGTTTAAAATTATGCCGCCTTGTTTTCCTCAGTTTCAGACTGTTTCTTTTCCGGGTTAAGGTAAACCACCTCTACCGGTTCCCAGTTTCTTGTATCACCGCTCCAGCGTTCTGGATGGTTTGATTTTGCCCGTTCATATACCTGCTTGCGGTGAGCCAGTATCGCTACGTCCAGCCCCTTGTGGCGCTGCTCCGGTGTGACAAAATTTATCGCTGCATATTCTGTCCCATCATGAACACTGATTCTGATCCATCGTGAACACCTATTCTGGACGAACGTGAACACCCATTCTGATTGATCGTGAACGCTTTTGGCGTTTCACCAGAATCACCGTTCACGATGCCAGAATCCTTTTCCACACATTGATAAAGCCTTGCTAACCTTGCCCGTTTTGACTGGGGAAGGTGATGCCAACAAAGAGACTATCAATGCGTAAATTAAGAGAGATATTAAGACTCCGGCTGTCCGCCCAACTCAGCATGCGGCAAATACGGGACAGTCTGCGCCTCAGCCCGGGAGCGGTGCAGAAAATCACCAGCAAAGCCCATGAACTGGAGCTGGACTGGGAAGCTATCGAACAACTGGATGATCGCCAGTTAGCCAATGCCATTTATCCTGAATCAGATACACGAACCTCTGGATCGTTACAGTTGCCAGACTGGAAAGATGTTTATAAGGAACTGCATTTCAAGCATGTAACCAAGCACCTGCTCTGGGAAGAATATGCCCAGCAATACCCCAATCGAAGTTACAGCTATCCGCAGTATTGCCACTTATACAGTGAGTGGCTAAAGAAACAAAAACGCTCCATGCGCCAGACCCATAAAGCCGGTGACAAGCTATTTGTGGATTATGCAGGCCAGACCGTACCGATTGTTCAGGGTGATACTGGTGAAGTGCGCTTTGCCCAGGTCTTTGTTGCCGTACTCGGTGCATCCAACTATACGTTCGCAGAAGCGACCTGGACACAGGGTTTACCAGACTGGCTGGCCAGTCATGTCAGGGCATTCGCCTTTATCGGTGGTGTTCCAAAATTAGTAGTTCCAGATAACTTAAAAAGCGGTGTCACCAAAGCCTGCCATTATGACCCGGATCTCAACCCCAGCTACGAACAATTGGGTGTGCATTACGGTACCGCCATAATGCCAGCTCGTCCTAGAAAGCCGCAGGATAAAGCCAAGGCAGAAGTGGGTGTGCAAATCATCGAACGCTGGATCCTGGCTCGCTTGCGCCACCATACCTTCTTCTCCCTGGCTGAGTTGAACCAATGTATAGCAGCCTTGTTGGCTGACGTTAACAAAAAACCTTTTAAACAACTGAAAGATTCACGTCAGGAATGGTTCCAGTCAATCGACAAGCCTGCTCTGTCTCCATTGCCGAAGCACATCTATGAATATACCTATATTAAAAAGGTGAAGGTCAACGTAGATTACCATGTTCAGTACGAAAAGCATCTGTACTCTGTACCCCATCAACTGGTGGGTGAGCAGTTGGAAATCCATGCCAAAGATAAACTGTTAGAGATCTTCTTCCACAACAAGCGGGTGACCAGCCATGTACGGAAATACTGCCATGGCATGACCACCGTTCCTGCCCACATGCCCCAAAAACATGAGAAGCATCATCAATGGTCGGCTGGACGGTTGATGAACTGGGCCAAGGATCTGGGTGATGAGGTTCTAATCTGGGTAAAAAGCATCCTGGCTCAAAAGCAACATGAGCAGCAGGCATACCGTGTCTGCCTGGGTCTGCTGAATCTATCCAGAAAATACGAACCTGACCGGCTGAATAAAGCGTGTGCGATAGCCAATCATCACCAGCTTTATCGCTTAAAGCAGATCAAATCCATCCTGCAAAGCAATCAGGATCAGTTGCTTCCGGAATCAAAAGCGCAGCTCTCTTTATTACCCCAGTCACATGAAAATATCCGTGGCCCGAAGAGCTTCCACTAAAATCAAAGGAAACCATCATGTTAGATCAAACAATCACACAGTTACGACAACTCAAGCTCAGTGGCATGGCCAACGCACTGGTGACTCAGCAGGAGCAACCTGGAACTTACGAAGGTCTGTCCTTCGAGGAACGCCTGCAAATACTGGCAGATAATGAACTCAATGACCGGGAGCATCGTAAACAACAGCGATTATTAAAAGCAGCCAAGCTCAAAATAGCCGCCAATCCTCAGGACATTGATTACCAGCACCCCCGAGGGCTGAAGAAATCCCTGGTGGCCAGTCTGCTGCAATGTGACTGGATCAATAAACACCAAAACCTGCTGCTGACCGGTCCTTGTGGCAGCGGAAAGACTTACATTGCCTGTGCGCTGGCTCATGCTGCCTGCATGAAAGGTTACCGGGTCAAATACTATCGACTATCCCGGTTGCTGCTGGAACTCGCACAGACAAAAGCCGATGGCAGTTACAGCAAGGCACTGCAAACCCTGGCCAGACTCGACTTGCTCATTCTGGATGACTGGGGGCTGGAGCCACTTAAAGCTGCACAGCGAAATGATCTGATGGAGATAATGGATGATCGCAATAGCAGTACATCAACGGCCATCCTCAGTCAGTTGCCAACGGATCAATGGTATCAGTCTATCGGTGATAATACGTTGGCTGATGCCATTCTGGATCGGCTCATGCACAACGCCCACCGGATCAAGCTGAAAGGTGAATCTTTACGGAAACGACAGGCCATAACTTGACTCATCGTGAACACTTGAATTAAAAACACACGAGCCCAATGCGTGGTTAGGTTGGGTGTTCACGATCACCAGAATCGGCGTTCACGTTCGCCAGAATACGCAATCGCACGGTGGAGATGCTCATGGTTGTACGAGCCGACAAATCTGGCTATATCCGGAGCTCCCCACTAGTGAAATGCTGTAATCCTATTGTTTCATAAAGGTTTCAGCCTATTTC
>QGON01000026.1 GCA_003660235.1 bacterium endosymbiont of Escarpia laminata
GATAGTAGATAGGGACAGTGGGAATCTCGTTAATCCATTCATGCGCGTCACTAATTAGATGACGAGGCATTTGGCTAGGGTTTATATCGATTTTTATTCAGGTACTCTTACAGCAGTTATAATTCGTCCTCCAATGATATACACATATTTACTATACATGTATACAAATGCAAATATAGAACACACCAAACGAGACAATTCATCAAACTCCCAAACTGGTTAGTCTTCAGACGTACATCAACATGATACATTTATATAAATGCATGCAACTACATATAGAATAAAGACGGGTACACTTCTCGGGTTCGGAACCCCGTGCTACAGAGCGCGCACGAACTATTACGATATAATTTTCTCAGATCTTTTAAGCCCCGAGAGCGGGCTATAACGCAGAACACTAATCCACCAATACTCGGACTACCTTCGCAAGAAGATAGCTCACCGTCATATCTGCAGACCAAACTCCATCGGACGATACTACTCGCAACACACTGCGAATTACTACAAGGCACGCAACACACTGCGTAACCATCTATAATACCGTCTCAACAGTTCACTTCTAGTACAAGTCCATGTGGTCCTAACGAACGCGATGGCCAAAGAAGGCCGTAGAGGAACGGAAGCACGCAATGGCCAAAGAAGGCCGTAGAGGAACGGAAGCACGCAATGCTTTTAGCCCCCCACTCTAGAGTTCTAACGCTCATTATCATCCAGTCCGCCTTGCTGATTCCTAGCCGCCCCAGTTCGAGGACGGACCGGGCCGCCGGTGTCCCTCTCCAGTTCAAGACGCAGGCCGTAAATTCCACTTCCGTCGCAGCGATTCCCGTCTCCGTGTGGCACCATTGACGAATGGCCGGCTTGTCGTAGTACTCCTTCTTCCGTTGGTGGGCGTCTTCCATATTGTAGTTATCGGCAACAATCGTCGTGTCGATGACAACACATTGGTTCTCCTTCCAGACCACGAGGTCTGGGCGCCGGATACCCGCCGGGGTAGGGATAGAGGGTTCCTCGCGCGTGGAGAAACCCTTTTTCCCCAACACAGTTTTCAGGAACTGGTTGACATGATCGTGTCGGTCACACCTGGTGTTGTGGGTTCGCGGACACACCTGCAGGATGTGTCCCAATGACTCCACCCCTCGGCAGGCGTCACACCTAGTTGAGGCTTCCGGCCTCCGAGAGTCATAGTTACTCCCGCCGTTTACCCGCAAATTTCAGATTCGGAGATACTGCGAATATCGGGATGCGGTTTGAAGCGTACGCTTCCTCTCGGCGGCGCGAACAAGACGCAGAAGACCGCGTCTCGATAGCTCGAAGGGTCGTGATGCTGTAAGCAAATTATACACGCCGATCCCCCGTAGACTAACTGACTTTACTTAGCCGAATTTCCAGCATTTCTTACCAAATCTCTCACGCAATCGGTTTCGCTGCGAATATCGGGATGCCGTCTGCAGCGTACGCTTGCGCTCGGCAGAGCGAACACGACGCTGAAGACCGCGTCTCGATAGCACGAACGGTCGTGATTCTATAGCAAATTTACGAATAAGCGCGCGTAAATTGAGGGAGTAAATTTAGCAAAATTTCAGATTCGGAGATACTACGAATATCGGCATGCGGTTTGAAGCGTACGCTTCCTCTCGGCGGCGCGAACAAGACGCAGAAGATCTCGTTAATCCATTTATGCGCGTCACTAATTAGATGACGAGGCATTTGGCTAGGGTTTACATCGATTTGTATTCAGTACTCAAACAAGCAGATACAATTCGTCCTCCGATCCATAATACACGTATACACCACACGTGTACACCAACGCAAATACAGAATACACCAAACGAGACATCCAACGAACCCCACAGGAGCGGTAAGTCAAAACATCCGAGCGACCTGATACATTAAATACATGCATGCAACGACAGGTATAGAAGAGACGGGTACACTTCCCGGGTTCGGAACCCCTTGCTCACGAGCGATCATGAACAAAAACGATATACTTCTCTCAGAATTTAACGCCCCGAGATCGGGCAGTTCGCAGAGCGTCCTCACAACAATAATCGGACCGCCTTCGCGAGAAGGCGGCTCCTCGTCATGTCCATATTCAGCCGGCTTCCCATGGACGATAGAGCCCGCAACACACTGCGTATACTCTATATTACACTCTTAACTAACGCATCACACTGCGTAATACCATAAGGTTCCGTTCGCATAGTAGATACTTCCAGAGTCCGAGTTCATATTCCCTTCGCAATCGAGGGCCAAAGTACGCTGTAGAGGATTTAAAACTGGCGATAATCCTCGCATTACCCTCTAGGGTTTTAACACTCATGAGGGTCCATTCTTTCTTTGTGATACCGTATCGCCCCAGTTCCAAGACGGACCTGGCCGCCGGGGTCCCACGCCAGTTCATGACGCAGGCCGTGAAAGCGACATCCGCCGCTGCGAGTCCAGATTCTTTAGCACACCATTCCCGGATGGCTGGCTGATCGTAGTAGACTGTCTTCCGTTCGTGGGCGTCTTCCAAGCTGTGGTTATCCGCGATGATCGTGACGTCGACAACTCCGCATTGCCCGTCTTTCCAGACCACGAGGTCCGGGCGTCGGATACCCGCCGGGGTCGGGATAGAAGGTTCCACGCGCGTGGTGTACCCCTTCTTACCCAGCACAGTTTTAAGATAAGAATTGATGCCATCATGTCGATCACACCTGTTGTGGTGAGTACGGGGACATACCTGGAGTATGTGCCCCAACGATTCCACCCCTCGACAAGCATCACACCTCGTTGAGGCTTCCGACCTACCACGAGAGGCACGCAGCGCGGTATGGATAAGATTCCCTTTAATCTTTACGCAGTTGACATAGCTACGTCCAGACACCAGACCAGTGCCGGACGTCATCCATCCGTTTACGAACCCCACATTCCTGCTACCTCGTAGGCCATGACCGTCAGCGGAAGAGTGCAGACACTCCGCCGAGGCTCGTTGAAGGTCCCGGTTATTCCTCAGGATGATCCCAAACGCACTCATCGGCTCGGACCACCGCCTCAGGTCCCTCTGAAAGTTTTTGAGTTCAGTGACCGCCCTCACCACGGGGTCACTAGAACCGATCAGCCGCTCCATACGCTTGGTCCTGAGGATGGGAATCAACCACCGGAACCTAGGAATACCCAGTCCTCCATCCTTGTTTGACGCGTGAAAGAACCCCATTGGGGTATCGTGTGGAAGCTTGACCCAAGATCGAGCCGCAGCTCTCGAAATCTTGTTAATGAAGTCCAGCGTACTTCTGGATAACCGACCCAGTACTGCTCGGTGAAGCAAGCTCGGTAGCAGATGGCACCGTAAGATAAATATCCTCTGCTCCGGTTTAAGGGGGGCCCGGGAGAGCTCTTCAACTCCTTTCTTCACTGATTCTAGAGTAGTACTGGCCAGCCGTCCTGCTCCCACAAGGTTGCCTAGATATCGATACCCCTCACTGATGCTCAGGGCCTTGATAAGGTCCCCACCACGAGACACCAGAAAATCCGTTGGATTGCAACTCCACTGCTTAGACTTACCCAGGACGTCAATCCTGATTGTCGCTGATTTTTGAGCGTTGAGGGCAAGTCCAGACAATCCTAGGGCCTTTTCCACTTTCGAATATTGGGACTGGAGGCCGCGTGGTGTTTTGGCCAGAAGAACAAGATCATCTGCAAAGGCGAGGCACGAGAGCACCTCGTTCCCTACAGGGACCCCGATGGACGGGTCCAGGTGACGTAAGGCTAGATCTATCACCGCATTCAATAGTTCCACGCGCGTGGTGTACCCCTTCTTACCCAGCACAGTTTTAAGATAAGAAGGTGGCCATAAAGGGTCACCTTGTCTGACCCCCCTATTCACGTAGATCTCCTGGCTAAGTTCTCCACTCACTCGTAGTCTTGTGGTTGGTCTCTGATACAAGGAGCGGATATAACCCACCAGCGGTCTAGGTATTCCGGCAGAAGTTGCTGCCAAGAGAATGGAATCGTGAGACACAGATTCGAACGCCTTCGAGACATCCAAAAAGGCGACTGCAGTGGCCTGACACCGGGTCTGTCTGTTGGAAATAACATTCCGTAAAATGTGAGTATTGTCACTCAGGCCGTCACCCCTTCTGAACGCTTTCTGGCGCTCACTGATCGTATATCCTGCCTCAATCCTTTCCGCCAAGATTTTATGATAGAGTCGGCACAGAATCGGGCCCATAGTGATGGGGCGAAACTGCTTCGGCTCGACACTAATCTCGACTTTGGGTATTAAGACGGTCACTCCATGCCGGAAGGACTCCGGCGCGATACCAGCCAGTAGCCAGATGTTGAATCGGCATACTAGCGCCTCAACACGAAGGTTGGTCAAGTCATTCTTCCGCCTAAGGTCCGGCCCGGGCGCCCCATCCTTCAGACCCTTCAAATGGCGGATTACTTGAGATGTTGTAATCGGTTTTACCATATCCCATCGAGGATTCGTATCCTTCGGGGGACTTCGTCTATCTACTATAGAGGCCATTTCCATAAGGGGTTTCCAAAAAGCTGTCTGATCGGACAGCGGAAGGCTTGAGGCGACCGTTTTCCACTGGCCGTCCAAGACCACCCTCGCGCATCCGGACCGAGAGGTTTTGTAGAGCGACTGTATACGAGAGTATTGCGCTCTACGCCGGGCACGCGCGTTCCGGGCTTCTTGGCGAGGCGGACCGTGCTTCCGTCGCTGACCAGGTCGCTCAACCGGAGGTATAAGCTCCAGGAGGTCCTCGTCAATGAGTCGTTGCCGAGAGGCGTATTGATAACCTGCTGGAGAAGGCCCGGACAGATATTTGCTCTTTCTGCCTCAGCGAGAATTGTTTCCACGATCGGCGCCCTCCAATCATCTGTCTAGGGGTCCTCCTCTATGCCAAAATCATGGGCGTCTTCGGTGTGGGTCGGAGTAAAGATGCCCCACACCGGTAAAGGTCTCATACAGCTCCTATCCGCGGGGGCCGGGCCCACCGCCAGAGGTGTCTTCATTGGAGCTTCTCTGGTTAGAGGTAATGGAGGAACCGACCCCACGACACGAGTCGCATTATCCCCGGGGGGCGGTTCTACCTCATTCTCTCTGTGGGGAGACCCTGGTGCCGAGTCTCCAGCAACACGAGTTGCTTTGTCCCTGGGAGACCTCGGCGTCTTACCCCTCATGGTTGTCCCATTGGCAATTGCCCTAGAGTCACTTCCCGAAGGAAGCCCCGTCGGGTCTTTGTTTCCACATCGACTCCAGCCATCACGGAAGGTCTGATGTGATTCACCCACGTGATATCCAAGGGGAGACCCTGGTCCCGAGCCTCCGGCAACACGAGCTGCCTTTTCCCTGGGAGGTCCCGGCATCTCGCCCTCATTGGTTCCCCGGACAGTGCTACTATCTGCACACTCGAGAGGAGGTCTGGAGGGGCCCATCTCCACGACAGGAGTCGCTTTTCTCCTGGGGGGTGGCCCTACCTCACTCTCACTGTGCTCCGGGAGGGAACTAGGTTCCGGGCCTCCAGCAACACGAGTCGCTTTTACCCTGGGAGGCGCCAGCCTCCCCCTCCCGGTGTTATTTCTTATTGCGCTCAGCCCGGTACATAGAGGAGGCCCTGACAAGTCTGTCCCCACGACACGAGTCGTTGTTCTCCTGGGGGGCAGCTCGGTCTCACTCTCGTCCCTATCCTCATTGGTCCCCACCGCCGCTCTCTCGGCGACCCGGCCCGCCCCCGCCCTGGGCGGCACCACTGTCCCACGTACATTGCTTGCCTCCCTGCAGTAGGACTCTACTAGGGCCTTATAGGCTCTATCTCTCCGTCTTGCTTTAATAGCTTCGAGGGTACGGGCCGGCATATAAGCCATAAGCCTAGTATTGATGTTTGCGGCCCCCCCTCTTTTCAGTTTGGCTTCCTCACGCGCCATCCCAATTAACTCCTCTTGATCCCACCTGCTCCGGACCTGAGCAGCTTTAGCTACACCTATGGTAATAGATCTGCTGGCGTGGTAGGATTCAGCATGCGCAGACCTCGCATGGATAGCTACCCCCCGGGCTCCCTTAAACTGTTTCCCACAGTCGGGACATCGCCCATCGGGAAGCCGGTTGCCGGTATTGGAAGACGCTCCACTTTCTTCCCCAAACGGGAAGGGAACATCTGCGGATGCACCCTGTGTTTTCATATTCTTATTGGTAACCCGTTTCGTAGCCGGATGGACTGGTTGGGACCATCCGACTTGGACCTTATTAGGGGTCCGGCGAGCGAGGCTGTCGCTCATGTCAGACGTGGGATTAACCCTCCGCTCAACGGTTTGGTTTGCTGAGGCTGTCTCACGACTTACGGCTACCTCTGCCGAGAATGACTGGATCCGTCCCCCACCAGTGGGGTGGACCTTCCGGGGAGTTCATTCCGTCCCCCCACGACGTCCCCACAGACGCCTTGCCCCATACCGTAGGGTGCGGTATAGGACTCGTGAGTTACTGACGCTGATGGCTACCCTGCCGAGGCCGAATGATCCGCCGAAGTGAACCTTAGTTGGAGGTCGACCATTTCCCCCACACAAGGTATGAGGTACCTTACCTTCGCTGAATAGGTTGTCCCGTGGCTTGGGCTTCACCCTTACCGAGGTTGGGCGACCTCGCGAACACCCGAACCACTGGCTTGT
>QGON01000025.1 GCA_003660235.1 bacterium endosymbiont of Escarpia laminata
ATGCGTACCAATATTCAAGTCCTGCACAACAAAATCTCGATAGCCTTTAAATCGTGAACCCGGTGGAACGGGCACATCAGGCTTAATCACTTTATCTTCATGAATCACCAGCTTCTGGGTCTTTTTCTTTTTGCGAGACCCTGGACGTTTTTTAGGGGGTGATTCTGATGAGGTATCGGGTTCGGTGTTTTTGTCCAGTTTGCTACCTTTAAAGACGGGCCGTTTTTTCTCACCCTTAAGAATATTGACTTCATCTTTAAGCAAGGCTATTTCTTCATCCTGTTGCTGCACACGTTCAATTAACTGCTCAACCAGACCGAGTAACGCCTTAACAACAGGCGTTTGATCTTGTTCTGGAATGTCGGGTAGAGGAGGCAGCTTTTTCACGGACTTTTAAAGTAATCACTGAATAAGCCTTATTCTACCACCGGTTTTGAAACTCAAATTTGACTTCGCAGGAGTCATTTTAAGGAGATAAAAAAAGCATTCCTCAAGCCTGTACGAAATAAGAATGAAAATGGCATAGTGCGCGCTACAAGATCAGCCATGACAGTTTCCAAACCAGAGTTGTGCCATGACAGGATTTTTAGTTTTTTGCCCCAAAATCCTGTCAAGTGCTTTTTGTAATTATTTACTGCTTGCCACGGGTTTTTGAGAAGTTACCACACGAGTACCTAACGTGGTGATATCATTGGGCTTATCTACATAGCCATTGATAACTGACTGATATATTGAAAAATCGCATAGGTAATCCACCAGCACACAGGGCAAGAAAAAGGTTCGGCCAAAATTTCCTTCACGACATCTCTATCATCCACCGAATCGTGCGCGCAGTCGATCCCAGAAAAGGCGACAATCTGGTAGAGATCGGACCTGGACAAGGTGCTATCACGCTTGAACTTCTGCCGATCATTGGAGAGATGCAGGTGGTCGAACTGGACCGGGATCTGATCGAACCGCTGGCGCGTCGTTGCGGCCCGGTTGGTGAAATCAGGATCCACAACGCAGATGCCCTGAAGTTTGACTTTGGGACACTGGCCCAACCAGATCGCCCGCTACGAGTAGTCGGCAACCTGCCCTACAATATCTCGACGCCTATCCTTTTCCACCTGTTGCAATATGCCGATTGCATCAAGGACATGCACTTCATGCTGCAGAAAGAGGTGGTGGAGCGCATGGCCGCCGGACCCGGCTCAAAAACCTACGGCAGACTGTCGATCATGCTGCAGGCGAAATGCGAAATCACCCGGCTGTTTCACATCGGTCCCGGCGCCTTCAATCCGCCGCCAAAGGTCGACTCTGCTTTTGTACGTCTGATTCCTCACGCAAAACCGCCGGTGCAGATCGATGATGAAACACTGTTTGCACAGCTTGTGACCCAGGCCTTCTCCCAGCGCCGCAAGACTCTGCGCAACAGCCTCTCAAAAATCGTCACACCTGAGATCATACAGGGCGCAGGCATCGATCCCACCGTCCGGCCCGAGCAGTTGCCACTGGCGGCCTTTGCTGAACTGACAAACCTGGCTTGCAAAGCCCTGGACTAGTCCCTATATATTGATACTCAAAGAACGTGACAATGCAGAAAAAATAAATTGAGGCAAACGGGCATGAGTGAAGAATCGCAACATCCGGACAAGGTCGAGCCTGCGAGTGACACCGCACTGGCGCGGCCTAACGAGGCCATGCCCGGCATCATTCATCTACTGCCTGTCACCGCCCGGCCTTTCTTTCCCGGCCAGGTCGTTCCCCTGCTGATGGAATCGCAGAGTTGGGTCAGCACTATGGAAGCGGTGGGTGATACCGAACAGAAGATGCTTGGCGTGGTGCTCACCCACTCCAAGTCAGCCGAATCCGCACAACCCAACGAATTCATGAAGATCGGCACTGTCTGCCGGGTACACCGGGTCCAGCAGTCGGACGACCGCCTGCAAGTCCTTGTCGAGTGTCTGCAACGGTTCCGCATCGTGCGGATGATCGGTGACACGCCGCCATTCACCGCCCAAATCGAATATCTGCCCGAACCCAGCCGCAAGCAGGCTGATGAGATCAAGGCCTATGCCATTGCGGTGATCAACACCATCAAGGAGCTATTGCCACTCAATCCGCTCTATGCGGAAGAGCTGCGCATGTTTCTCGACCGATTTGGACCAGAGGATCCCTCGCACCTGACCGATTTTGCCGCCAGCCTGACCACCTCCGACAAAGTTCAGTTGCAGGCTGTGCTTGAAACCCTCGACCTTCTGCCACGTATGGAGAAGGTGCTTGAACTGCTGCACAAGGAGCTGGAGCTGGCCAAGGCCCAGGCATCGATCCGCAAAAGTGTCGAAGAGAAGATGGATGGCCAGCAGCGTGAGTTTTTCTGCGTGAACAGCTGAAAGCGATACAGAAGGAACTCGGCATCGAAAAAGATGACCGTACCGCCGAACTGGAGAGATTCCACGAGCGCCTCAACGGACTGACCCTGACCGAACAGGCACAGAAACGCGTCGACGAGGAGATGGAAAAACTCGCCATGCTGGAAACCGGCTCTCCGGAGTATTCTGTCACCCGCAACTATCTCGATTGGATCACCCTGCTCCCCTGGGGTGTCGATTCAGAAGACAAGCTCGATCTGGAATTTGCCCGCAAGGCCCTGGACAATGACCACTATGGGCTGGACGACGTCAAAGAGCGCATCCTCGAATTCCTTGCCGTCGGCATTATGAAGGGGCAGATTTCCGGTTCCATCATTCTGCTGGTGGGGCCACCCGGTGTGGGCAAGACCTCCATCGGACACTCCATCGCGGAGGCGCTGGGGCGCGAGTTTTTCCGCTTCTCCGTCGGTGGCATCCGTGACGAAGCGGAGATCAAGGGGCACCGCCGCACCTATATTGGCGCCATGCCGGGGAAATTCATCCAGACGATGAAAGAGGTGGGCACTGAAAACCCGGTGATCATGCTCGATGAGATCGACAAGATCGGCGCCTCTTACCACGGCGATCCCGCATCCGCGCTGCTGGAGGTACTCGACCCAGAGCAAAACAGCGACTTTCTCGACCACTATCTCGACCTGCGATTCGACCTCTCCAAGGTGCTTTTCATCTGCACCGCCAATCAGTTGGATACGATTCCCGCACCACTGCTCGACCGTATGGAGATGATCCATCTCTCCGGCTACATCGCCAGCGAGAAACTGCAGATTGCACGTAAGTACTTACTTCCGCGTCAGCTCAATAAAGCCGGACTAAAACGCCGCGACATCAAACTCAACAGCCCCAGTCTTCGTGCCATTATCGAAGGATATGCACGAGACCCCGGCGTGCGCCGACTGGAGAAACAGATCGGCAAGATCGTGCGCAAATCTGTGGTCAAGATCCTTGGCGGAGAAGAAACCCCCATCGATGTGTCACCCGAGGTTTTGAAGGATTATCTCGGTGGTCCGGCTTTCCGTGACGAACGCAACATGAGCGGCCCGGGCCTGGTAACCGGACTGGCCTGGACCGCCATGGGTGGCGCGACCCTTACTATAGAAGCTGTGCGCACCCACACCTTCAATCGAGGCTTTAAGCTGACCGGCCAGTTAGGCGAGGTCATGCAGGAGTCCGCTGAGATCGCCTACGGCTATATCCTCAGCCAGGCAGAGGCCTTCGGCGCCGATCTTGGTTTTTTTAAAAGAGCCTTCATCCACCTGCATGTGCCGGCTGGCGCCACGCCTAAAGACGGCCCCTCCGCCGGCATCACCATGGCATCCGCCCTGCTCTCTCTTGCCCTCAACAAACCGGTGCGACATCTCGCCATGACCGGAGAACTCACCCTTACCGGCCAGGTTTTCCCCATTGGCGGTATCCAGGAGAAGTTGATCGCCGCCCGGCGGGCCGGCATCCGCGAGCTTATTCTGCCGGATGATAACCGCAGCGACTATGAGGAGGTGCCCGACCATATCCGCAAAGGGCTGAAGGTCCATTTCGTCTGCAGCTTCGAGGATGTGTTACCGCTGCTGTTTCGTAAATAGTGCTCTATCAACGTGCTAGAGCACTAAGTGTAGGCTGGTTCAAGCACAGCGGAACCGGCAACCGCATCCGTTCAGCCAACTCAATAGTGCCCGACCCGCTACGCTTGATCGCGCCTACGCACATAACAGCTGAACATCCGCACACATCAGAAACCCCAATAATGGTCGCTTGATAATCGTCAATGTCAGCCTATAGTGCGCCCTCTATGCTTCGGCTTTTGAAAATCGATAGGCATCATGGCAGTTATTCAACTCGGCGAACGTCCGCCAACATCAGACAATAGCAACAGCCTCGCCCCATTTGCACTCGGGTTCCGTCCATTTTTTATCCTGGCCGGCCTTGGCGCCGTGCTCATCCTTGGCACTTGGCTCGGAATCTGGACAGGCCACATTCCGGCCCCCGAATACTATGGGATGATCGGCTGGCACAGTCATGAAATGCTGTTCGGTTATACCAGTGCAGTCGTCGCAGGTTTCCTGCTGACCGCTGTACGCAACTGGACCGGTATCGACACGCTACCCGGCAAACCCCTTGCCGCCCTCGCCTTGGTTTGGCTTGCCGGACGCCTGGCGCCCTTCATCACCATTCTGCCCGATCCCGTGATTGCGATTAGTGATCTCATGTTTCTGCCGCTCTTTACCTTGGCGCTCTACGGCCCCTTGATGCGGGCGCAAAACAAGATCAACCGGGTCTTTCTGCCAATGATCAGCGTCATGGCTCTGGCTAATCTGTTGGTACACGCCCAGTCACTTCATCTCTTTGACACAGCAATCCAGGGCAATGACCTGATGCTGAACACCATACTGCTGCTGCTGATTCTGGTCAGCGGACGCGTGCTCCCCTTTTTCACAGAGAAGGCGGTAACCGGCTCTCAACCCCGATTCAATCGCAACCGGGAGCGCCTGGCGTTCGGTGCCATCATCCTCTGGACACTCACCGAGCTGCTTTTCCCCAATCCCTGGCTACTCGGCATCCTGGCGCTCGCCGTCGCCTTTTCACAGCTCTGGCGTCTTATCGATTGGTACCACCCCGGCATCTGGCAGGTACCGATTCTCTGGGTGCTGTTTACCGGCCTTGCCTGGTTTGCCCTGGGCTTCCTGTTGAATTCACTTGCCAGCGTGGAACTGTTCCCGGCGAACCTTGCCACTCACGCACTCACTACCGGCGCCGTCGGTATATTGACCCTGGGCATGATGGCCAGGGTGGCGTTGGGGCACACGGGTCGTTCACTGCAACCCCCCAGACTGGTGGAGCTCAGTTTCATTGCGATCAACCTTGCGGCTGTGCTGCGTGTTTTCGCTCCCTATGTTGCCCCGGAACAATACGGCCTCTGGATACAGCTCTCAGGGGGGCTGTGGGTGCTCTGTTTCCTGCTCTTCACCCTCTTCTATCTGCCGGTACTTTTGAAGCCTCGTATAGATGGTCGGCCTGGTTAGCTGACAAGTATCATAGCTGAATACTATCCGATCACATATCCGATATAAATATTTACTGTTGACTATTTAATAAATTACTAATATTCTTTTGTACCAGAAGGCAGCAGCACCGCTTTCAAAAGGTTTTCAAACAAACATCCATGAGGATTAAAAAATGTCTAAGATTGTTAAAGCCGCAGCAGCTGCTGCTCTGATCGTTGCTTCCGCTTCTGCTTCTGCCTGGTGGGGCGGTCCTTGGGGTAACCGTGGTTGGGACAACAATGGTTTCGGTGACGGCTGGGGCGACGGTTCTGGTGACTTCAGCTTCGGTATGAGCGGAAGTGCTCGTGGTTCTGGCTATGGCCGCGGCAACAACCGTTACAATAACTACTACGGTTACGGCGCTCCTTACGGTTACGGCGCTCCTTACGGCTACGCTCCTTACGGCGCTCCTGCTGCTCCCGTAGCACCTGCCGCTCCTGCCAAGTAATCACCCTTTGGTGATCGCTGACAGTTAGCGAAGGCACATCACATGTGCCAATCCACACAGGCGGACATTGTGTCCGCCTGTGTGGATTTTGGGCCTCTAGTTTCCATCCCCCTGCAATAGATCCAAACCGACAATTTCCTCAAGCTGGGTTCCATAAGTTGTTTCCTGCATCGAAGAGAGTGACAGGCCAGCTGATCGACCTGTGCCAGCAACCCTTCCACAGAATCACCCGTCAAACCTTGCAGGAATTTGGGAATCTGAGGAAATATCAGATCATGAATAAATAAACCCTGCAGGAAACACCTTACTGAAGTTTCACTGAAATTCTTACCATCCTGAAAGTTGGCACTCAAGCCACCATGCGTAAGAGGAGTGAGACGAAAGTATTTTGCC
>QGON01000024.1 GCA_003660235.1 bacterium endosymbiont of Escarpia laminata
TTCTCACTTCCTTCCTCTCCCGTCCCCTCCATTTCCCTGCCATCCTCTCACTCTCCGTCTCTCTCCACCCCTCCATCCTTATCTTCCCCCTCGCTCTCCCTGCGCTATAGTGGGGTGGCCCATATATCTTTGGAATGTGCGCCCGTTATGTGCCCCCTAGACTTTGGAATGTGGCCCCGCTTATGTTAGTCTCAAGGGGGTGCAATTGGAGGTTTTTGGGGAGCTTCCGAAATTGTGAATAAATGTTCAACAGCATCCCGCCATTGTATTCCGATGTCACGATCCGACAGCGCGACGGCAGAGTGGTGTTGAAGCTCTGGCAAAAAAATCTTCAATAACTCCCCCCGCGTTAGCTCTTCCAATGTCAAGATCCAACAGCGCGACGGCAGAGTGCGACATCGCGACAGCGCTATAACTCGACAGCGGAGTCATGCTGAAGCCTCGGCATAGCCTATCCAATATGAATTTGGTTCAGTGGAGGTGTTATGGCAATACTCAAGGAGGTATAATTGGAAGTTCCACTAGACTACTCTCTATGGATCCGTCCCTGACTGGGTCACGTGCCCCACTGTCCCGAGCTCCCGGAGCGCCGATGAAAAAACAAAGCACCATAGCTCCCGGGGCTCACTGAAGTGACAAAAAAATCATTGACTCCGAGCTCATGGGGCGCCCCAGTCAAGTGAGAATAAAATAATTACAGGGTACCGAGATCCAGGGTAATCAGGTTAGAACAACGTTTATTCCAGGGCCCAGAGCTCATTGTCTTTCGGTGGGGGCCTCACAATTCAAATTTGCACCAGAGCCCCAATACATCTTAATCCGCCTCATAGTCCGTGGATATAATTTTCGCCTTTTGCGCTAAGTTTTAAACTTGCATAATGTGTGAAACATGTTTAAAATGGTGTTCAAGAAAGTGACACAGATTCGGGATGTTGATTCACTGGAAATTTATATTTAAAAGAAGGACGATTTCCGAATTTAATTTGAAATGCAAGGACACTACAAAACCAGGCGGACTTTATTGTAGACTATGTATACACGAAGAACAACATCGATCATTTTCATACTGACCTAGAATGGAGCGGCCCACACCGCAGCAAGTGGAGCGTGCAAGGGCCGATCTGTTGACCGCGCAGCAGACAATAGCCGCTAGTAACGAACTACTCGCCGCTGCCGGGCTGTCAATGGAAATGCCACCACGTCCACCGCTAGGCATGGAGATCAACGCCGTGGCGGTAAAGCTGCCAGCGCTATGGCCGGACAATCCGCGAAAGTGGTTTTTAAACTGCGAGGCGAAGTTCAGATTACATAAGATCACAGCACAACAGACTATGTTTGACCATTGCATAAATGTTATGACAGCTGAGCAGTCCGATGTGGTCATGGACCTAATGGAGAGAGGGCCGTCGCCTACATGCTACGATGATCTAAAGCAGGCGTACATCGAGCGTCGTACACCGAGTACAGCCGAGCGCATACAGCGACTACGCAAACTAGGCCCGGTCACTGACCAACGCCCGTCTGACTTGTTACGTCTCATGGAGCGCATACTCGGCCGTTCAATCGAGGGTGACGAAATCGCTAAAGAAGAGTTTGTACGACGGTTGCCGGCGCAGACACAACTGATAATTAGGTCACAAGCTGACCTATTTACCGTTGAAAAGTTGGCGCAGATGGCTGACCGGCTAGCCAGCGTACCGGTGATGCAGGAGATGTCACCCAACTTCGCGGTTACTCAAGCGGAGGCATCGCGGGAAGACGACGTCACTACGCTGGCTTCTCTCCATCAGCAGCTGGCGAAACTTATGACGAGTAACGACGTGATCTCGGCGGAAGTGGCGGAGCTAAAAAGGTCGACTCCGTATGGCGGCAATCGTCGTGCGCGTGGTGGCTCCCGGTCGGAGACCATTCCTAGTCGTCGCTCGAGGATGTACCGCGGCCTCAATGCTGATGGGCTATGCTGGTACCATTTGGTCTGGGGCGCGAACGCAAACAAATGTTCTGAGGGCTGCCGTCAAGCGGGAAACAGCCGTGCAGGTCGTTAGGAGCGACCACCGACCTGCGCACATCTAGTCGCTTGCTTACCATCGCCGATCCCGTATCGAAGTTGAGATATCTCATCGATACTGGAGCTGAAATCAGTGTTTTACCGCCTAGTGCTGAGGACCGTCGAAATCCTTCAGTCGGTATGCAACTACAGGCAGCAAACGGATCATCCATCCGCACTTTTGGCGATCGATCGGTGCAAGTGGATCTCGGGTTGGCCAAAGCGTTTACGTGGACATTTACCATCGCTGAGGTCACTAAGCCAATCATAGGCGCCGATTTCTTGAGATATTTCGGACTTTTGGTGGACGTCGGGCGCAAACGGTTAATGGATGCTGAGACATTTCTCACCGTTCCGGCCTCGTATAGACGTTCGGCCGTATCTAAACTGTGCGTGCTAGTTCAGGCGGATCGATATGCGGACAATTGGATGAATTCCACGAGGTAACGACACCGTGCATCAAGAGATGTCGCCTACAAGGGAAAGTGGAGCATCACATCGACACGCGTTGTAGTCGACCGGTGTTTGCTCGCGCTCGTCGACTTTCTCCCGACAAGCTAGTCGTAGCGAAGGATGAATTCCGAAAACTGCTGGAGATGAACATAATTCGCCCATCGAATTCACCGTGGTCGTCACCGCTGCACATGGTAGCGAAGCCATCTGGCGGGTGGCGAGCTTGCGGAGATTACCGAGCTCTAAACGCAGTCTCTGAGGACGACCGCTATCCGATACCTCACATGCAGGATTTTGCTATCCAGTTGGAAGGAAAAAGCATATTCTCCAAAATCGATTTAATACGTGCTTACAATCAGGTACCCATGAATGCAGAAGACATCGCGAAGACTGCCATCATAACACCTTTCGGGCTCTTTGAGTATACGCGTATGCCATTTGGGCTAAAGAATGCGGCACAGACATTTCAGCGCTTTATGGACAATGTTTTCAGAGATTTCCCGTTTGCATATGTTTACCTAGATGACATATTGGTCGCGAGCGCGTCGGCAGACGAACACCGCAGCCATCTCCGTCAACTCTTCAGCAGGCTCGCGGATTACGGCTTGGTGGTTAATCCCCAGAAGTGCGTATGGGGCCAGCTGAGTTTGGAGTTTCTCGGTCACTATGTCACGGCTTCTGGTGTGCGTCCGCTGCTGGAAAGAGTGCAACACATCACCGACTTCCCGCGACCGCGTTCAACTAAGTCTTTGAAGGAATTTTTAGGGATGTTGAACTTCTACAGGCGTTTCGTGCCACACGCTGCCGCTATTTTGCTTCCTCTGTATGATCTCGTGAATGTGAAAGACAGTGATTTTGGTGCGGCGTGGACAGTGCTTCACGAAGATCACTTTCAGCGCAGCAAGATGGCGTTGGCCGCAGCTACACACCTAGCTCACCCGTCAGTGACAGCAGCAACGAGCATCAACACAGATGCCTCAGATACAGCCGTGGGCGCCGTTCTGCAGCAGCGTCTGAATGGAGTATGGACGCCCATTTCGTTTTTCTCGCGCAAACTCCACGCGGCCGAGAAGAAGTACTCCACCTTCGACAAGGAGCTCCTAGCGATGTACTTGGCGGTGAAGAAGTTCCGTTACTTCATTGAGGGACGCAAATTCACGCTATTCACGGACCACAAGCCACTTACGTTCGTGTTCAACAATGTATCGGATAAGTGGTCTCCGCGTCAGCAGCGACATCTCTGCTTCGTGTCGGAATTCACTACCGACATACGTTACGTTCCAGGAGCCGACAGCGTAGTAGCCGACGCACTTTCCCGAGCGCCTCCGAAGGAGTCGAGCGCCATTGCGAGCATGGAGGGCGTGGTTACTGGAGTGATAGATTACGTCACTATGGCTAAACAACAAGCTGTAGACACGGCTGTACAAAGGCTGGTCGCCGCCGAGTCGAGCTTACAGATAACTCGCTGTCATTTACCAGATACTGAAGAGCAGTTGCTCGTCGATATGTCCACAGGGAAGCCTCGCCCGTTGCTGCCGGCTGCCTGGACGCGCAAAGTCTTTGTTGCCTACCACGACTTGGCTCACGTTGGAGCCAGGGCTATGCGCCGGTTGATTTGTGATCGTTTTGTCTGGCAGGGTATGGCCAGAGACATACGTCATTGGGCGCGTGCATGCGTGGCCTGCCAGCGCGCTAAGGTGTCGAGGCACATCGTGGCGCCGTTGAACCCGCTCCCGATGCCAGTGAAACGATTCGACAGTTTGCACGTCGACCTGGTCGGTCCATTGCCGGCATCGCAAGGTTTTACCTACCTATTGACGATTGTGGATCGGTTCACGCGGTGGCCTGAAGCCATACCATTGAGCGACATATCTGCGATAACCTGCGCTCGCGCGTTCTTGTATCATTGGGTTTCGAGACATGGTGTGCCGTCTACTTTGACGAGCGATCGCGGCAGACAATTCGTATCTGAACTTTGGAGGAGGACTGCGTCCATGCTGGGAGCAGCTACCAACACGACCACGTCATACCATCCGCAATCGAACGGGTTAGTGGAGCGAATGCACCGTACCATGAAGGCCGCGCTAAAGGCAAAACTGGCCGCCGACCCAAACTGGGTTGACGCACTGCCTCTCGTCATGCTAGGGATGAGAGCGGCGGTGAAAGAAGATCTGAACTGTTCAGCGGCCGAGATGGTCTTTGGTGAGGCTCTACGCCTGCCAGGCGAGTTCTTTGTGTCGGCGGAAGGCGACTGGAATGCAGATCCTGTATTTGTGAGCGACTTGCGACAGACAATTCGGCAGTTGCGACCGATAGCTCCCGATTGGCACGGTGGCCAGACACGACGAAACTACGTGCCGCGTGAGTTGTCTACGGCAACACACGTTTTTGTTCGAGTTGACGCGCACAGACGGCCACTACAAGCGCCATATCAGGGGCCGTTCAAAGTGGTCGAACGGCACGATAAATTCTACAAACTAGATCTCGGCACACGACAGGATACGGTGTCGATCGATCGTTTAAAGCCGGCTTTCTTGGATGAGGCATCGAAAGCGAACGAACCCAGACGCCCAGCTCAAGCAGCAGAAGCGAGGCTGCCGCCACGTCACGCTGAAGACGGCAACACAGGAGTGGTTCCCTTGGTAACCTCCAGTGGCAGGCTGGTGAGATTGCCGGCCCGCTACCTCGAGTGAACTGGACAGCAACACGTGTTACATTAGTGTTAGACCTATTGGCCTACTGTCTTGAACTGATTGTGTCACATGAACTTGACTTTCATATTACTATTATTATTTCAGTTTTCGTACACTTCGTATACTGGTGGGGGGCATATGTAGGCCGCCTCGGTTATGATGTAAGCAGGGAAGTCTCGGGTGAAGAGACGAGAGTGGAAAGAGAGGCTGAGTAAATAAAGATACGCAGTGTTGCGAGATTCCTAACCAAAAGTGTGGTGAATAGAGTGAGTGTGACGATCCTCTATAGTGGTGACCCTGACGTGAGTTTTGCAACAATATATACGCCATTATCTGGGTGTTAGGAAGCACTGGCGCGCGAGATTTTCGTCGATTAATTCGCATTTATAAAGCCGACCGCACCGCGCGCTGACCTAGAATGGAGCGGCCCACACCGCAGCAAGTGGAGCGTGCAAGGGCCGATCTGTTGACCGCGCAGCAGACAA
>QGON01000068.1 GCA_003660235.1 bacterium endosymbiont of Escarpia laminata
CGCTGCCAGCCATGGAGAGCGAAGCGAAGGCTGGTAGTCCCCGGTAGCCGCGAGGCCGCACTGCTTACCCGGCGTGCCTTGCGCCAGAGGGGAAGCAAAGTAGGCATCCGAGCGCGGCGTCCAGTCATCGGGAGCTGGCAACGGAGCGGCAACGAGCTTGCGAGGTTGTCGCGTAGTGCCAGTGACCGGGACGGCCGGGGCACAAACAGGTTGTCGAAGGCCGAGTCGATTTTGGGGACTGGGATGTCCCAAAATCTATCACGAGGTCGAAGACTCACTTGAATCTGTATGCCGACCTGGAGTCCTGCTGCCTCAAGTCGGCTACTCAGCGCGTTGCCGGATATCTGTTGAAGATTGCAGGCGAGGATTTGCGCGGCGATAAACCGCGGGAAGTCTTACTACCCGTGAGTAAATCCGTCGTGGCTTCCTCTCTCGATTTGACGCCGGAGACCTTTTCCCGTGAGCTGCATCGGCTCTCGACCCGGAAACTAATCTCCGTCAAACACAAAAATATCCTGATTTCAGATGTTTCCGGGCTGCAGATGCTTGCGGAGTAGGTCAGTAGTTCCATCAGGGGGTCTGGGACGTTGAAAAAGCCGATTCTTTGTGGATCAGTTAAATAGGGATATTATTAAGGTCTAACCCGGCACCTTGATTGCCGCCAGTACTCTCTCCGGTACAGCCTAACAAGTGAACCGTTCATTACTTCTTCGGTTTGGAATCGCCATGATGACCATTTTGGGTCTGGCGGTCATCAGTATGCTGATTTCGGTCTTCATGGCGGAGACAACAAAGGGATTTGCCGCCGCCATCAACCAGGCCGGCACTCTGCGCATGCAATCCTATCGCATAGCCAGCAGTCTGGTTCACAGCCCCTCAGATGATGCGGGAAAACCTGTATCGACAACCGAGGATCTGATCAACGAGTTCGAGGAGCGGTTATTCAGCCCCCGCATCCACAATGTTCTGGAGAAAGGGCCCAGCAAACGGGTGCAGACGGCCTATCAGGCGGTGGCAAGTCAGTGGCAGACTGATATCTTCCCCCATCTTCGCGTCTACCTGGAATTGCTTGCACTCAATTCGGATTTTTCTGATATTCGGTACGAGGTCGCCAGGCAACAGGCGTACTTCCTTGCGAATGTGGATGGATTTGTGAATCGCATCCACCACTTCGTGAAAGTGCTTGAACTCGATGCGGAGGAGAAAAATTCTCAGCTACGCATCATCCAGATTTTTTCACTGATTCTGATTCTCCTTGTGGCGTTGGTCAGTCTCTTTCTGTTGCACATCAATGTGTTGAGGCCGCTCCGCGATCTGCTGGCCTGCGCGCGGGCTGCTCGACATGGGGACTTTACAGTAAGAAGCAGATACCTTAGCGAAGACGAACTAGGCCAGCTTGGTCATGCGTTCAACGTAATGGCGGAGGATCTGTCGAAGATCTATTCGGATCTGGAGACGCGCGTTCAAGAGCAGACTGCACATCTGGAACGAAGCAACCGTTCTCTGGAGCTGCTTTACAAGACAACCAGACGGTTGAACGATTCATCCCTGGAAAGTGAGGTGCAGGTAGCGCTCATTCACGACATTGAGGATCTGATCGGGGTCAATAGCGGCACGATTTGTCTGGGCAAAGCCGGTGATGAGAGTGGCTACCAGCTGGTCTCGACAAATTCGCTCAACAACAGGCGGCAGGCCGATCTGTTGGGGAATTGCCAGCGTTGCGTCAGCGATGGCACCTCTCACACCTTCGGCGCCGACACTATTGATGGCAAAAGGGTCAATGTGTTTTCCACTCCGATCCGTGATCAAGCGGAACAGTTTGGTGTGCTCCTGGTTGAATTTTCCGAGAAAAAGGCGCTTGAAGAGTGGCAGCAGCGCCTGTTGGAAACCGTGGCGAGCCACATTGCCTTGTCTATCAATGTGGCTCAGCGAGCATCACAGGGCCGGATGCTGTCACTCATGGAAGAGCGCAGTGTGATTGCCCGGGAGTTGCACGATTCGATTGCCCAATCTCTCTCCTACCTCAAAATACAGGTCAGCCGTCTGGAAAAAAGTGTCTTCGAAGAGCATGGCCAAGAGAGTATTCTCTCCATCACTCAAGTCCTGCGCTCGGCGCTCAATGGTGCCTATCGGCAGCTGCGGGAATTACTGACTTCATTTCGGTTACGGGTCAATGAGGCAGGACTTGTCGCCACGCTGGAAAATACCGTCCGCGAATATGCCGACAGAAGCGGTATCCGGATTGAACTCGTCGATCGGATCTCAAATTGCAGATTAAGCCCCAATGCGGAGATTCATGTCATACAAATCATCCGTGAAGCACTCTCAAACGTAATCAGACATGCCAGCGCAACTACCGCTCAAGTACTGCTTGAGTGCCAACCCGATGGCGTTGTCAGAGTTCGGGTCGAAGATGACGGCATTGGCATCTCCGGTGAAAACGGCGATATGATGCAGCATTATGGCCTGACGATCATGACAGAACGCGCCGCATGGCTGGGTGGTGAACTATCGATCACAGAGACGGATAACGGCGGGACTAGAATCGAGTTGACATTTAGCATTTCTGGCAGTGACCATACCTTATCCCATGAAAACCTATTTCAGAAGATGAATAATGCCAGAAACAAAGCTTAGCACTGTACTTGCCATTGACGATCATCCTCTGTTCAGGAAGGGCGTGGCAGACCTGATAGATATGGAGGAATCTTTGATCCTCGCAGGTGAAGCCGCAAATGGACTCGATGGTCTGGCGCTTGCAAAGCGTATCAATCCGGACTTGATCCTGTTGGATATCAATATGAAAGGGATGAGCGGAATCGAAACCCTGCGGGCGATCAAAAAAGAAAACCTCGACGCAAGAATCCTGATGCTTACGGTTTCTGATAATGAAGAGGATGTCATTGCGGCACTACGCCAGGGTGCAGACGGTTATCTGTTAAAAGATATGGAGCCCGAGGATATACTCAGATCGCTCCGTAAAGCGGTCGAAGGGGAAATCGTCATCAGTGAGCAACTGACCCGGTTACTCGCCCAGGCCCTTCGTGAAGAGGAAAAATCGCCACAATCAGTGACTCTGGCAGGGCTGACCACCCGTGAACGGGAGATTCTGGATCAGATTGCTTGTGGCAGAAGTAACAAATTAATCGCCCAGGCGCTGGATATTTCCGAGGGAACGGTTAAGGTCCACGTTAAACATCTGCTGAAAAAACTCAATCTGCATTCACGGGTTGAGGCAGCAGTATGGGCGTTAAAAAAGTAGTCAACTGCGTTGCTTGCCCATCGTTATTCCTAAAATCTCGGCAGCCCGCCATTGAACGTTTACCTGACTAAGGTTAATCTCCCTCTTCTATAGGGTAAACATTAATCTACCTCAGAGATGCCTTATACCGATTATTGGGTATATGCGAGTAACCATTTAATGGTAATCAGTTGAATAATTTAAAGAAAGTTAGCACCCTGTTTCCCAATCCCTTGACCAGCGTCAATGATGTTGTCCGGTGCCAGTGACAGAATCTTGCAAGGTTCTAATAAAACACCATTTGATAGTGTCAGTTAACAGAACACAATTTCTTCGTGGCGACCTGCGTGGGACACAGTCCTCTATCAGACCACCATGGTCAAAACCTGAAGCGGAATTCGTCGAAAAGTGCGAACGATGCGACGATTGCATCTCAGAATGTCCGCAACATATCATCCAGCGGGGACCCGGTGGATTTCCCAGAATAGATTTCTCACAGGGTGGCTGCACATTCTGCGGGGATTGCGTAAAGGCCTGCACTCATAAGGTGCTGGCCTTTTTTAATGACCTGAATCAGCCTCCCTGGCCGTTGAAAGCCGAGATTGCAGACAACTGCCTTTCAATGCAGGGTGTTGTCTGCCGCAGCTGCGGCGAGGTCTGTGATGAATCAGCCATTCGCTTCAAACTGGAGGTCGGCGGTAAGGCCAGGCCTCTGCTCAATGCAGAAGACTGTACAGGCTGTGGTGAATGTTTCGCCGTCTGCCCCTCACAGTCTGTAACCCTCAAGCCGCAGCAACAAGACAAGGCGGCATAGTGATTAGATACCCGGAGGAATTTCAAACCTTATGAATATTTGTAGTCTTGTTGTGCATACAAAGCCGGAGAAGGGGCCTGTCGTCTCCAAACGGTTGGAAAAAATGACAGGTGTTGAAGTCCATGGCGGACAGGATGCCGACAAGCTGGTCGTCACCGTAGAAGATGAAGGGGAAACTGTTTCCCCCGTGTCCGATACGATGAACGCGATGAATGGAATTAAAGGGGTGGTGAGTACAATTCTGATTTATCACTATGGTGGTGAGGAATCATTGGAGGAGATGAAACGTGAAATTAACTAGACGTGATTTTATCAAGAGCAATGCAGTTGCTGCTGCGGCTTCGGTGGCGGGTATAACCCTGCCAGCGATTAAAACCGCTACAGCAGCTGACGGCGACGATGGCATTCGTTGGGATAAGGCAGCCTGCCGCTACTGCGGTACCGGTTGTAGCGTTCTCATGGGTGTCAAAGACGGCAAGGTCGTGGCCAGCCAGGGTGATCCCGATGCGCCGGTCAACAAGGGCCTGAACTGCATCAAGGGTTACTTCCTGCCAAAGATTCTCTACGGACAGGATCGTGTGACACAACCGATGCTGCGCAAGACCAACGGCAAGTACGACAAGAACGGTAAGTTCGAGGCGGTTTCCTGGGACGAAGCCTTCACGATCATGGCCGAGAAATGGGTCGCAGCCCGCAAGGCCAAGGGTGCCAAGGGCGTCGGCATGTTCGGCTCCGGACAGTGGACTGTCTGGGAGGGTTATGCCGCCGCCAAACTCATGAAGGCGGGTTTCCGCTCCAACAGTCTGGATCCCAACGCACGTCACTGCATGGCCTCTGCTGTAGGCGCCTTCATGCGCGCTTTCCGTATCGATGAGCCCATGGGCTGCTACGATGATCTGGAACATGCCGATGACTTTGTGCTCTGGGGCGCCAACATGGCGGAGATGCACCCGATCCTCTGGTCACGTCTCACCGACACCCGACTGACCAAGAAAGGTTGCAAAGTGCACGTGCTCTCCACCTATGAGCATCGCTGTTTCGAGCTGTCTGACAACTCGATGATCTTCGAACCCCAAAGTGATCTGGCGATCGCCAACTACATCGCCAATTACATCATCCAGACGAAGTCCTACAACAAAGACTTCATCGGCAAGCATGTCAACTTTAACAAGACCACCACCGATATCGGCTATGGTCTGCGTCCGAGTCATCCGCTACAAAAGGCTGCGAAGAATCCCAACAAAGGCAAGTTCAACAAGATCGCCTTCGATGAGTATGCGAAGCTGGTCTCCGAATACACCGTTGAAAAAGCCAGCAAGATGTCCGGTGTGCCCAAGAAGAATCTGGAGCGTCTGG
The DNA here is from genome assembly GCA_003660235.1 of bacterium endosymbiont of Escarpia laminata. Lineage (GTDB taxonomy): Bacteria > Pseudomonadota > Gammaproteobacteria > Chromatiales > Chromatiaceae > QGON01. The sequence continues at coordinate 5,412 of QGON01000068.1, forward strand.
CCAAGGCCTATGCCGATCCCAAGAGGAAGGTCTCCTCCTTCTGGACCATGGGCATGAACCAGCACACCCGCGGTGTCTGGATGAACGGTCTGGTCTATAACATCCATCTGCTGATGGGTAAGATCTCCGAACCCGGCAACAGCCCCTTCTCACTGACTGGTCAACCATCTGCTTGCGGCACCGCCCGCGAGGTAGGCACCTTTACCCATCGTCTGCCGGCTGATCTCGTGGTCAAGAAGGACGCTCACTGCAAATTCGCTGAGAAAGTATGGAAGCTGCCCGCAGGCACCATCCCAAGACATAACGGTATGTCAGATAAGGTAGCTCAATCGGACATCAGCGGGAAGCCCATGGGCAAGACCCTGATCCACGCGGTCGCCATGCATCGTGCGCTCAAAGACCGCAAGATGAACTGCTTCTGGGTGATGTGTAACAACAACATGCAGGCTGCGGCCAACATGAACGAGGAGTCTCTCCCCGGTTGGCGTGATCCGGCTAACTTCATCACCGTTACCGACCCCTATCCCACGATATCGGCTCAGGCGGCTGACCTGGTCCTGCCGACCTCCATGTGGATCGAGAAAGAGGGCGCCTACGGTAATGCAGAGCGACGCACCCAGTTCTGGCGTCAGCAGGTGCAGGGACCTGGCGAGTCCCGTTCCGACCTGTGGCAGCTCATGGAGTTCGCCAAGTATGTCAAAGTGGAGGATGTCTGGCCGGAGGATCTTATCGCCAAGCAACCTGAGTATGCCGGTAAGACGCTTTATGACGTCCTCTACGCCAACGGTCAGGTTGATAAGTTCCCGAAACAGAAGGTCACCGATGATCGTGGCAACGAGTATGGCAACGATGAGATGGACTACTTCGGCTATTACGTGCAGAAGGGTCTTTTCGAAGAGTACCGGTTGTTCAACTCCGTGCCGGGTATCCCCAAGAAAGGCCATGAGATGGCGGAATTCGAGGCCTATCATAAGACGCGTGGACTGCGCTGGCCGGTAATCAATGGCAAGGAGACCCTGTGGCGTTTCCGCGAAGGCTATGATCCGCATGTAGAGAAGGGCAGTGAAGTTCAGTTCTACGGCGCCAAGGACAAGAAGGCCAACATCATCTTTGGTCCTTACGAGCCTGCAGCAGAAATGCCGGACAAAGAGTACAACCTGTGGCTCTGCACCGGTCGTGTTCTGGAGCACTGGCACTCGGGTTCCATGACCCGGCGTGTACCTGAGCTCTATCGCGCGGTGCCTGATGCCGTGGTCTTTATGAGCAAGAAGGACGCCAAGAAACGCAAACTGCGTAACGGCTCCATGGCCAAGATCGTCTCCCGTCGTGGTGAGATTGTCTGCCGGGTGGATACCAAAGGGCGCAATAAAGTACCTGATGGACTGGTATTCATCCCCTGGTTCGACGCTGGTCGTCTGGTCAACAAACTGACCCTCGACGCCACTGATCCGCTCTCGAAAGAGACGGATTACAAAAAGTGTGCGGTGAAGATCCTTAAGGCCTAAGAAGACGGAATCCGGTCCGGTTCGCCGGACCGGAGACCGTCATAACTAAAAACATTTGTAATCGATAACAATCCAAACTAGTCAGTAATGTCAGATACAGACAAAAAGCATGAGATGAATCGACGACAGTTCCTGGGCAATATGCTCAAGACTGCCTGCGGGGTCGGATTGGTCGGCATGGGTCTGGGGATCTACTCTAATAGAGCTTCATCCCTGCCAGCCCACTATATCCGCCCACCAGGCGCACTGCCGGAAGAGGACTTTCTGGGTGCCTGTATCCGTTGCGGGTTGTGTGTGCGGGACTGTCCGTACGACATCCTGTTCCTTGGTGAGGTCGGTGACGACGTTGCAACGGGAACCCCCTATTTCGTAGCCCGTTCCGGGCCCTGCGAAATGTGTGAGGACATCCCCTGCATCCTAGCCTGTCCGACCAACGCCCTGGATCATGGTCTTACCGATATCGAGGAGTCCCGCATGGGACTTGCGGTAGTGGTGGACCAGGAGACCTGCATTGCCTTTCACGGTCTTCGCTGTGAGGTCTGTTTCAATGTCTGTCCGATTCGGGGCAGGGCCATAACGCTGGATATGCGGCATAACGTCAGGTCAGGAAAGCACGCACTGTTTATTCCAGTGGTGCACTCCGACGCCTGTACCGGCTGCGGTCTCTGCGAGCGGGCCTGCATTCTCGAAGAAGCAGCGATCAAGGTGTTTCCGACAGATCTTGCGAAGGGTGAACTGGGTAAACATTACCGACTTGGCTGGAAGGAGAAAGAGAAAGCGGGTGGGGCCTTGGTCACGCCGGACGTAGAGCACGAATACAACCTCCCTGAGGGTGTGCGCTATGACTTGCAGGGCGAAGGTCTAATCATCGAAGAGAAACCGGAGGAGACGCCGTTCTCTTCCAATCCTCTGAATTCACTCAACAGCGGTTTTTTGGATAACAAGTAATGGTTGATCTGACCACATTAGGCGACGACTCCATTGCGGCCAAGGGCTGGATCAAAGCCCATAAGTGGCTGATCCTGCGCCGTTTGAGTCAATTGGGGATTCTTGCCCTGTTCCTCGCCGGCCCCGTTTTGGGGGTGTGGATCGTGAAAGGCAATCTGGCATCGAGTCTGACGCTGGATATATTGCCGCTGACCGATCCGCATGTACTGCTGCAAGCGGTGCTATCCGGTGTGGTGCCTGAGACCACTGCCATCATAGGTGTGGTACTCGTCCTGCTCTTCTACTTTGTAGTGGGTGGACGGGTCTACTGCTCCTGGGTCTGCCCGGTGAATATGATCACCGATCTGGCCAGTTGGTTGCGGCGGATGTTGGGTATCAGGACGACCTCTCAGATCTCCCGTAATTCCCGCTACTGGATGCTTGCCCTGACTCTGATCCTGCCGCTGGTGGTTTCCGGGGGTATCATCTGGGAACTGATCAACCCTGTCTCCATGATGTTTCGAGGTATCGTCTTCGGAATGGGGGCGACCTGGGTGGTGGTATTGGCGGTCTTTCTCTTTGATTTGCTGGTGGCCAAAGAAGGCTGGTGCGGACGTCTCTGTCCGGTCGGTGCCTTCTATAACCTGGTCGGGAGTCGAAGCCTGTTGCGTGTCAACGCCAGCAACAGGGCGGAGTGCAACGACTGCATGGAATGCTTCGTCGTCTGTCCCGAACCACATGTGATAAGGCTGGCATTGAAAGGGGAAAGCAAGGGTATCAGCCCGGTAATCCTCTCTTCCGACTGTACCAATTGTGGGCGCTGTATCGATATTTGCGCAAAAGATGTTTTCAGTTATGGCGGTCGAACCGTCTCCGGGACCAAAAGGTCGAATCCCGAAGTGATTAAGAAACAAGAGGTCCATATTTAATGGGCCTGCTTATGAATTCGCAACTCATATAGAGCGATGATGGAGAATGAAATGAAGAAAACTATTCTGGTCATGATGGCTGCAGTGCTGACTCTGTTTTTTACAGCATCAGCAATGTCGGAAGTGATGTCTCTGCGCGGTAACAGCGATCTCAAGGCAATGGCTGAGAAACCTGATAAGAAGAAGATTCTGTCCGTTAAAGGCGGTATCGCCCGCAGTTACAAACAGCAGCCGCCGATGGTGCCTCATACAGTCGACAAATATAAGATCAATCTGAAGAACAATGGCTGTATGAAGTGCCATAGTGAGAAAACCTACAAGAGGGAAAAATCTCCTAAAGTGGGTGACAGCCATTACATAACCCGCGACGGCAAGACTCAAAGTACCATTTCCAGCCGCCGCTACTTCTGTAACCAGTGCCACGCTACCCAGATGGGGGCGGAACCGCTGGTCAAAAATCTGTTCGAAGGCGCGAAATAGGGTATATTTCGGTAACCGATGCGCCCCGTCCTTAATTGGATTGGGGCGCATTATTTTTCCAACTATTTTTCTGTAATTCAGGTAAAAGATCATGAGTAATGGCAAGAGAATGGGTGGTTTCACCCTGATTCTGATCGGAGTCGTAGCGGGTATCATCCTCTGGGGTGGTTTCAATACCGCGATGGAAGCAACGAATACTGAAGAATTTTGTATCTCCTGCCATGAGATGGAACAGGCTGTTTACCAGGAATTGCAGGAGACCATCCACTTCAGTAACAGAACCGGTGTGCGCGCCACCTGCCCGGACTGTCATGTGCCCAAGGAGTGGATCCATAAGATTATCCGCAAGATCAAGGCAAGTAACGAGCTCTACCATATGATGCTGGGTACCATTGACACAGTGGAGAAGTTCGAGGAAAAACGTCTGGAATTGGCACAGAATGTCTGGAAGGAAATGAAAGACACTGATTCCCGTGAGTGCCGCAACTGCCATAACTTCGATTCAATGGATTTTGATCGTCAGGAAGAGCGTAGTGCTGATCGGCACGATGAAGCGATTGAAGCGGGATATACCTGTATAGACTGCCACAAGGGTATCGCACATTCACTGCCGGAAGGTTATGACCCTGCGGACGATCTGCCTGGCGAAGCTGAAGAGTAAGAGGCCATTTTAGGCGCGATTTTTGCTTGACAATAACGAAGCTTGTTCGTCAGTTAACCGGAAATCAAATGGTTAGCTGGTGTTTAAGAGAAATAAGCTGAGTAGTTTTGTCCGAAGAGTGAATGTTTTGTTCACTCTTCGGAAAAGACCAGTCAGATATTGAAGGATTTGTTTATCCATCAGATTTTCTCTTAAAAAATACGTCCTTAGCGTAACAAAACCAGAAGCACAGAAGTGCATCTGTTGTTTTGCGATAGGCTACAATCAGCAAGCCTGGAAATTTTCCAGCCACGAGAGAAGCAAATGCCATGTTGATAGACCCATTTGGTCGTAACATCGAATATCTCCGTTTGTCAGTGACAGATCGCTGTGACTTCCGCTGTTTTTACTGCATTCCGAAAGGGTACAAGGACTTTTCTCAGCCTGACAGTTGGCTGACCCTGGATGAGGTTGAGCGTCTTGTCCGTGTTTTTTCTGAGATGGGTATCAGCAAGGTCAGACTGACTGGCGGCGAGCCTCTGGTAAGGAAGGAGCTGCCAGAGATGGTACGCCGTATTGGTGCGCTGCCACACATAGAGGATCTCTCCCTTAGCACTAATGCATCCCAACTGGCAAAACATGCTGTTTCTCTGAAACAGAGCGGCGTGAGCCGCATCAATGTGAGCTTGGATTCATTGAATCCTGATAGCTTTCGTGAGATTACACAGGGTGATCTGGATAATGTTCTCGATGGCCTGATGGCTGCCAAAGAAGCAGGGTTAAACCCAATCAAAATTAACATGGTGGTGATGAAAGGGATTAACGACCATGAAATTGGCGAGATGGTCGATTTCTGCCTTGAGCATGATTTCACCCTCCGCTTCATTGAGACCATGCCGGTCGGTGAAACAGGCAAGAACGCCACGGATCGATATGTCAGCTTGAAAGAGATCAAGGCTGATCTTGAAGAGCGATTTCAGCTGGAACCTGCAGTCATGCGAGGCGCAGGCCCTGCCACCTACGTCAGAGTGAAAGAGACGAACCTGCGTATTGGCTTCATTACACCCATGTCCCAGCACTTCTGCGAGAGTTGTAACCGGGTGCGTATATCGGTTGAAGGAACACTCTATCTCTGCCTCGGAAAGCACGACAATGCTGAATTGCGCCCTCTAATGCGACAGGGTATCAGTGATGAAGGACTGAAAGAGGTGATTTATGAAGCAATCTCCCGAAAACCCGCACGTCACGAATTCAATGAAAATCCAGGTGAGATTGTCAGGGTAATGTCCCTGACCGGCGGTTAATCGCTGGCCAGGGTAAAAATACTAACCTAGTGGTGATACCCAGTAGGGATTAACCATTGCCGTCCGAGGCGAATGTTTCACAACCTGTTCGTGCCCGACATCCTGTAACATCAAGGGGCGGTCTGCTCGACTTGAAGTCTGCCAGACCAAGGTCAATGAAAAAGCAACTGCCAACGCAAGCAGATATTTCATTATGTCCTCCGAAAAATGCCAATCGGCATTTATGCTCCAGCTCTTGCGGCCGGTTACCTATTCTTTTTGTATCGCGGCGCCAATATAGAACATTTATTCCCGTATGGCTACTGCGGAAATTGAAAAAAGTGAGACTTGTCTCCAAGTTACCTACTTGTAGACTGTTGTGGGGGCAATATCTTCCTGTTCGACGGATTTTTCTGCATTTGCGTTGAAAACGGACGAAAGATGGGCAGGCTATTATTGGCGGTGAACCACAGAGTTCAAGACATATTCGCGTTCAAAAAAAACTGAAAAGTCCGCATAGTCCCAGCGTGTGATTGGTGGAAAACCCACCCAGGGATGTTCCATGGCAGGCTCTCCAAAAGCTGTTTTGACCTGTTTCATCGTCATGCCGCGATTTGGACGAGGAATCCCCTCTTCGCTGTTGAGCGGTGCCTCATTAATAGCGTCGAGGAGCAATACATCAGAGTGAGCGGGGGTGGCCGCAATCAGCAGACTGGCTGCAAGAAAGAGCGAAATTGTGAATCTCATCAGGAACAACTCCTTAAGGCCTGTTTGCATTGTCTGCAATCTAAAAATAAATATAGCACTCTTGCCTAACTATAGAAAACTTGGGGTCTTTTAATGCCTATTGTGGTTTAATGCCAGGCTATGTATAGACCCCTCGAACTCTTCATCGGGATGCGATATACGCGGGCGAAACGGCGTAATCATTTCATCTCGTTCATCTCTACGATCTCCATGCTCGGCATCATGTTGGGTGTGATTGCGCTGATTGTCGTGCTCTCAGTTATGAACGGCTTTCACAAGGAAGTCCGTGAACGTATTCTCGGAATGGCGTCACATGCCACTATTTCTGCAGTGCGGGGCGGCCTCAAGGACTGGCGCGAGGTGGAAGCAATGGCGGGAAAGAACCCCCATGTCATTGGACGTGCGCCTTATGTCGAAGGGCAGGGCATGCTTATCAATGGTCAGAAGGTTAGCGGTGTGTTGCTACGAGGGATTCTGCCTGCGGAAGAGGGCAAGGTTTCCGATGTGGTGACTGCCATGAAGATAGGGAGTGTCGACGACCTTAAGCCGGGCAGCTATGGGATTATCCTGGGGCAGGAACTTGCCTACCTGCTTGGCATCGGGGTGGGGGAGAAGGTGACGCTGGTCACGCCGCAGATCAATGTCACGCCCGCAGGTATCATGCCGCGTCTGAAAAGGTTTACGGTGAGCGGCATCTTCGAGGTCGGCATGGGTGAATACGACAGAGGCGTGGCACTTCTTCACCTGCAGGATGCTGCTAAACTGATGCGCCTCAACGACAGCGTGACCGGTGTGCGTCTGAAGTTGGATGACCTCTATCTGGCGCCGAAGGTTTCCAGGGAACTGGCCCTCAAGATGGGAGGTTACTACCGCATCAGTGACTGGACCATGCAACACCGCAATTTCTTTGCCGCGCTACAGACCGAAAAACGCATGATGTCGATTATTCTTTCGCTGATTGTGGCGGTGGCCGCGTTTAATATCGTTTCGACTCTGGTGATGGTGGTTACCGATAAGCAGGCCGACATTGCCATTCTGCGAACGTTGGGCGCTTCACCGGGCACTATTATGGGGATTTTTATGGTTCAGGGTGCGGCTATCGGCTTTGTCGGCAATATCCTCGGCATGATCGGTGGGCTGTTACTGGCGATCAATGTAGAGGCGATCGTCAGCTGGGTCGAAGATGTATTCAATATCGATTTTCTCGATCCTAGCATCTACTACATCAGCGAGCTCCCTTCCGATCCGCATATGGAGGATATCCTCTTCATCGGCGTTACAGCGTTTCTGATCACTCTGCTGGCAACCCTCTATCCAGCCTGGAAAGCCTCCCGCACCCAACCGGCTGAGGCGCTGCGCTATGAGTAGTCAGGAAATAGTGCTACAGGCGGAGGGTGTCGTACGAACCTTCTCCCAGGGGGATCTGCGAGTAGAAGTGCTGCGTGGTGTCGATATGATCGTACGGTGGGGCGAACGGATCGCGATTGTCGGCAGTTCCGGATCGGGCAAGAGTACACTGCTGCACTGTCTGGGTGGTCTGGATCAGCCGAATGGGGGGCAGGTACTGCTTTCCGGAGTGGATCTGTTGTCATTGAGCGAGCGGGCAAAGGGAAAACTGCGTAATCAAAAATTGGGCTTCGTCTACCAGTTTCACCACTTGTTGGCTGAATTCACCGCCTTGGAAAATGTCGCCATGCCACTGCTTATCGGTGGGTATAAAGTTGCTGATGCGAGCAGAAAGGCAAAGGAGATCCTCGAAAGGGTAGGCCTCGGCGCAAGAATTCAACATAAGCCCAGTGAATTGTCCGGCGGAGAAAGACAGCGCGCGGCACTGGCCCGGGCGCTGGTTCACTCACCAGCCTGTGTGCTGGCTGATGAACCTACGGGCAATCTGGATCGGCGCACTGCTGAGCATGTCTATGAACTGATGCTGGAACTCAACCGGGAGCAGGGTACCAGTTTCGTGATCGTAACCCATGATCCTGACCTGGCTGCCCGCATGGATCACACCTGGCAGCTGATTGATGGCTGCTTGAGAACAGAGAAATCCTAGGAGTCTGTCGGGTTAGGTGGATCGTGACGAGTAAGGTGGGAAATCGAGGACGGTTTTTCGATCTTTTGAGGCGAATGTGGACCTATTCCCAGAACCTTTATGAATGGCGGTGACTGCGCTGTTTCCACTGGTTGATTACATGCCGGCGCCAAAGGCCCCGAATGGTGAGGTAACCGGCCAGGGAAAAAAAACTGCCGCAGATGAGACAGCCCAACAGGAAGGGCGCCCAAACCCCATCGAGACCGTTTTGCAGCCACTCAACACTGAACTCAAAGGCCTGTGTCTCATTCGGTGAGCCGAGCACCGTGGTACCCACCAGATAGGCGAAAAAGAAGATCGGCGGGATAGTGATCGGATTGGTGATCCAGACAAGCGCAACGGATAACGGCAGGTTGACCCGAAAGATGATTGCGGCACCCGCGGCAAGCAGCATCTGAAAGGGTACTGGCACAAAGGCCATAAAGAGTCCCACCGCAAAGGCCCCCGCTGCCGATCGACGGTTCAGGTGCCATAGATTTGCATCGTGCAGCAATGCACCGAACATCCGCAGATGCTTATGGTTGCGGATGGTGTCATGGTCAGGTGTAATGCGTTTTATCAGATGTTTTGGCATGACTTCCGCGAAGATAATACGTTGGGATCTGTGCGGTTAATACTATTGAATCACGGTGGAGCAGGAAGCGCCACAAAAAGCTGCTGAAGTTTTCATGACAGGGATGTTTCATGACATTTATTCTGCTCGCCTTCGTCACCGGAACAGCACTCTTCCAGCTGTTGCCGGTGTTGCCTGAACCTGCCTGGTTCGCCGCTGCTGCAGCGATTCCTCTATTCTGGGTTTCACGTCTTACGAAGCTCCTGTCTGCACTGCTTGCCGGTGGGCTTTGGGCCTTTCTCTTTGCCTGGCTCCAGCTTTCACAGGCAATGCCATTTTCACTCGAAGGGGAAACCCTCATTGTCACCGGCACTGTTGCCTCTCTCCCTAAACAGACATCAACCATCAATCGATTTGAGTTTGAGCTGGAGACGGTGCAGTCGAGGCGTGGTGATGAGTCTCTGCAGGGGCGGGTTCGACTCAACTGGTATCGTTTTGACGGAGTCTTGCTTCCTGGGCAGCGCTGGCAGTTGCAGGTCAGACTGAAAAGACCCAGAGGATTGCAGAATCCAGCAGGGTTCGACTATGAAAAATGGCTCTACAGCCGCAGAATTCGCGCCACAGGTTATGTACAACACAGTACCGATAACCAATTGATAGGTGATGCTGATTTCAGCTACATGATCGACCGTGTACGCCATCGAATCGGCAGTGAAATAGAGCAGTTGGTAGAGTCGCAAAAGTCATCAGGTCTGATTCGTGCTTTGGCGATTGGTGATCGGGGTGGAATCTCCAACAGTGACTGGGAGGCCTTTACCCGAACCGGCACCAACCATCTCATTGCAATCTCCGGACTTCACATCGGCATTGTAGCGGGTCTGATGTTCTTTCTTGGTCAGTGGTTGTGGCGACAATGGCCGAATTGGATGTTGTGGCTGCCAGCGCCAAAAGCCGGTGCAATATCCGGGTTATTGGGTGGGACCATATATGCCATGTTGGCCGGTTTTTCCCTTCCTACCCAGCGGGCTTTGATTATGCTCTATCTGGTGCTTGGGGCAACATTGTTTGGGCGCACCCCTGTGATTAGCCGTTCTTTCAGTATGGCGCTCTTTCTTGTGATCCTGCTTGATCCGGCAGCAACGCTCTCTGCCGGATTTTGGCTCTCCTTCGGGGCAGTTGGTGTGATTCTGCTATCGGTAACCGGGCGGATCGGACGGCCGACAGGTTGGCACCAATGGGGTCGAGTTCAATGGGTGGTTGCACTGGGGCTGGCCCCCTTACTCTTTATCCAGTTTGGACGGGCATCTCTGGTCGCCCCCCTGGTCAATCTACTGCTGGTGCCCTGGTTTACCCTCGTATTGGTGCCCCTGATACTTTTTGGGTTGCCGCTATTGAGCTTTCCAGCGGCAGCGGATTTGTGGGCGAAGCTGACGGAACTCTGCGTCATTTATACATTGGTGACTATCGAATGGGCGGCCAATATCAGTTTTGCCGCACTATTTCTACCTGACCAGCCACTCTGGATCTGGGCTGGGGCGATGGGGGGGATAGTGCTATTTCTCCTGCCTGGAGGCTTGCCGGTGCGCGGGGTTGGTATGTTACTGTTACTGCCTCTGATATTCAGTTCCCCGCAGCGTCCACCTCCGGGCGGATTCAGACTCACCCTGCTTGATGTGGGGCAGGGGTTGTCTGTGGTAGTGGAAACCGCGCGGCACCAGCTTGTCTACGACACAGGCCCCGCTTTTCCTTCCGGATTCAATACCGCAGAGGCTGCGCTCCTGCCCTATCTCCACAGCCGGGGTATAGAGCAGATAGACCGACTGGTGGTAAGCAATGGCGATCAGGACCATGCCGGCGGCGTAGCCCCCTTGCTCAAGGGGATAAAGGTGGTGGATCTGATCGGGGGCGAATCTATGGCTGTTCCCAATTTCCGCTACTGCCGCTCCGGTATGTCGTGGCAGTGGGATGGCGTCTCATTCGAGATACTGCATCCGGATGGGAGCGAAAAATTTCACACGGGCAATAATGCCTCCTGCGTATTGAGAGTCGTGGGAAGCGGTGGGTCATTACTGATTCCCGGTGATGTAGAGCAACAGGCGGAGGAATGGCTGGTAGAGAGATATGGCCGGGATCTGAAAAGCGATGTTCTGATCGCACCGCATCACGGCTCTGCGACATCCTCGACCCTGCCGTTTGTCGATAGGGTGAGACCGGAATATGTGCTGTTCCCAACCGGATACAGAAACCGGTTTGGTTTTCCCAAAGCGGATGTTCAACAGCGTTGGCGCGATATCGGGTCCAAGCTGCTCAACAGCGCGGAGGAGGGTGCCATTCAAATTGATTTTCATCCGGAATCCGGGCTCGGGAGGCCCTATCGCCTTCGTCGGGAGAGGCGTCACTACTGGAGCACCTCTTGGAATGAGTGAACTCGTTCCCTTTCGGATCTATGCACAGATACAGTATGATTATCAGTAGATTCCCAAGAGGTCCAGACTACAGTGTTTGAATTTGTAAAAGCAGGCGGATGGCTCATGGCTCCCATTATTGCCTGTTCCATCGTTGCCCTGGCGATCGTTCTGGAGCGATTCTGGTCCCTTCGCCGTAGGCGGGTGATGCCGGCGATTTTGATGCGGCAACTTTGGCAACTGCACAAAGACAATCAACTCGAGCGTGCCGATCTGGAAAAATTACGCAAAAGCTCTCCCTTGGGGAGGATTCTTGCCGCCGGCATGGTGAATCGTCACCACTCCAAAGAGATCATGAAAGAGAGCATTGAAGAGGTGGGACGCCAGGTTGTGCTGGAACTTGAACGCTACCTCAACACGTTGGGTACCATCGCATCCATTTCGCCGCTGCTGGGATTGTTGGGTACGGTATTTGGAATGATCAAGGTATTCAGCGCCATTGTGACCGCAGGTGTCGGCGATCCGGGCATATTGGCAGGCGGCATTTCCGAAGCATTGATAACCACGGCGGCCGGCCTCTCTGTCGCCATTCCCAGTCTGATGTTCCATCGCTATTTCACCGGGCTTGTCGATAAGCTGGTGTTGGGTATGGAGGAGCAGGCACTAAAACTGGTGGAGGTGATCCACGGTGAGCGGGAACGGGTCTCCGGGTGAACCTGCGGCCGCACCGGAAAAAAGCCATTGAGGTCGATATCACGCCGTTGATCGACGTGGTTTTCCTGCTGCTGATCTTCTTCATGGTCTCGACCACCTTCGACCGGGAGACCCAGATTAAGGTTGAGCTGCCGGAAGCTGCCGGAGAAGAGGCGCAGACAACGGCGGATATGCTCGATATCACCATTGATGCGTCGGGTACCTTCTACGTCAATCAGCAGGAAGTCATCAATACCGAGATCGAAACCCTGAAAAAGGCCATCATAAAAGCCGCAGGGGGGAAGAAAGATCTTCCGGTGATCATCAATGCTGACGCCAAAACGCCCCACCAATCGGTGATGACGGTGATGGATGCAGCAAGCCAGCTCGGTTTTCTGCACATGACTTTTGCCGCGCATAAGCCGAAGAATCCTTGAAAAGCATCGATCACTACTGGGAAGGATGGAACCCCGTCAGTCTGATCCTCCTGCCTCTCTCTCTGCTCTTCTGTCTGCTGTCATGGCTACGCCGGATTGCCTATCGGATCGGCCTTCTGAGCCGTGAGCGGATATCGGTTCCGGTTATCGTCATAGGCAATATCACCGTCGGCGGCACCGGTAAGACCCCGCTGGTCATCTGGCTCGCGGAATGGCTGAAGGGCAGAGGATTGCAGCCAGGCATCATCACCCGTGGCTATGGAGGCAAGGCCGCGTCCTGGCCGCGTGAGGTTACGGTCGATAGTCGCGCGTCGGAAGTGGGGGACGAGGCGGTACTGCTCGCACGTCGCTCAGGATGTCCGGTCTTTGCCGGTCCCAATCGTCCCGGCGTGGCCCGTGCGCTGCTTGCGGCACATCCATGTGACCTGATTCTCTCCGACGATGGCTTGCAGCACTACGCGCTGCAACGGGATGCAGAGATCGTTGTCATCGACGGGAAAAGAGGGTTCGGAAACGGACTCTGCCTGCCTGCCGGTCCTCTCCGGGAGCGGCAATTCCGGCTTAATCAGGTAGATCTGCTGGTGGTCAATGGTGAGAAACCACTTCGTCACGATGCTTTTCAAATGCGGGTTGAAGGAGAAAAAGCGCGGCTGTTGGCTGACAGCGAACAGCAGCGAAGTCTGTCGGAGTTCGCCGGGCAGCAGATCGAAGCTGTCGCTGCCATCGGCAATCCAGAACGCTTTTTTAGCATGCTCGAAGAGGCCGGATTGAGGATCAATCGCCATCCCTTTCCGGACCATCACCCGTTTGTGGAAGAAGATCTTTTGCCTTTGCAGAAAAAGACGGTTCTCATGACGGAGAAAGATGCGGTAAAGTGCACTCCATTCGCGGGAAAAAACCTCTGGTACGTTCCCGCTGACGCGAGGCTCGATGACGGATTCATCCAACAGCTGACGCAAATAATCAACAGGTTGTGTAATGGATAATAAACTGCTCGAAATTCTTGTTTGCCCTCTTTGCAAAGGCAATCTCTACTATGATAAGAAGGCTGCAGAGCTTATCTGCAGAGTTGATCGGCTGGCATTCCCGATCAGGGATGACATTCCGGTAATGTTGCAGGATGAAGCGCGCGAACTGGCGGCAGATGAAGAGGTACCCGAGGGCTAATCGATATGGATTTCAAAATTGTCATTCCAGCACGTTACTCATCGGTTCGTCTGCCGGGAAAACCACTGCGGGAGATTGCAGGCAGGCCCATGATCCAGCACGTCTACGAACGAGCCCGGGAAAGTGGTGCTGACGAAGTGGTCATCGCAACAGATGATGAACGCATCAGTCAGACGGCCAAGGCCTTCGGCGCCGAAGTCTGTATGACCGCCGCGCACCATCGTAGCGGCTCTGACAGGATTGCCGAAGTGGTGGAGCAGCTGCGCTGGGCTGCAGATACCATCGTGGTGAATCTGCAGGGTGACGAACCCACCATGCCGGCGTCATTGATCGATCAGGTGGCCGCCGACATGGAGAGTCACGAACTGGCAGGCGTTACCACGCTCTCGGCACCCATCGAATCCCATGAGATGCTATTCGACCCCCATGTTGTGAAGGTCGTGACCGATATTGAGGGTTATGCCCTCTATTTCAGCAGAGCGCCGATTCCCTGGCACCGGGATGAGTTCCTCGAAGGCAGAGAATCCCTCCCCTCCACTGTGGCTTTCAGTCGTCATATCGGCCTTTATGCCTATCGTGCAGGTTATCTGAAGCAGTTTGTCTCCTGGGCCCACGCTCCACTTGAACAGGCGGAATCCCTGGAACAGCTGAGAGTGCTTTGGCACGGCGGGAAGATTCATGTCAGTCAGGCAATTGAAGCAGCAGGACACGGGGTGGATACCGAGGATGATCTGAAACGTGTGGACGAGGTTCTATCCCGGTAGAGCGAGGGATTGCTCAAAAAAGAAGAAAATCATTCTTTCAGATGCCTCGCACTCAGTGGTTTCAATCTCTGTTGGATTGGATTTCCCGCAGCTTTCTGCGAGGCGTTCCTACAATTTAATACCCCGTCCGCTTGTTGCGGGGATCTTTATCTGGGCCAGCGCTCTACTATTTTACCTGCAGCCACCCAGTCAATCAGTCGTTCTTTCATTTAAAAGAAGTAAATGCCTATAGAAGGAGGGGGACGTGTACCGAGGTTTCATTTCTATGTAGTATGCAAAGTTGGTTCGGCTAAATAGTCCGTCGATAATTGGAAATTTTGTATGCGTAATAAGCTAGCGTGCGCCCTCGCTTTAACAGGTGCTTTATCTCCGCTGTTGGCTCAGGCCGGGCCGCAACAAATGCTGCTGCTCATCGACATACTCAAGGAAAATGGGACCTTGACAGAGATCCAACACCAGCAACTCAAGGCGGCCATGACGGTCGAAGATCCCGCGCCATCCTCGAAACAGCCACGCGTACAAAAAGCTCCCCCGCTGTCCCCCTCTGAACCAGTGGAGGTTATGGTCTCTACTCAGGGTGGCAGCGTAAAGGCGGAGTCCTACGACGGCAGATCAAGCTTTGAGTTCACTGCACAGATAGCGGCAGATGCCGCCTGGTATGACAGTGACATCACAGATATGGGAAACGCCGCAGAGATTCGGTATGCCCGCATTGGCGCTGAAGGTACGCTCTTCGGTCCCTGGGAATACGAACTGGAGATCGACTTTGCCGGTGAGGATGTCGGTTTGAAGGATGCCTGGCTTGGATACCGTACACTGGGTGACAGCCATTTCAAGGTTGGCCTGTTTAAAACACCTTTCAGTCTGGAGGAGATGACCCCTTCGGCCCACCAGACATTCATGGAACGCTCATTGATCAATGCCATGACGCCGGGGCGAAATGTCGGCGTTGGTTTCGAAACCTATGGCGCCCAGTGGAGTCTGGCTGGCAGCGTCTTTGGTGAGGGCGCGGACGATGGAGATGACAGGCTCGATGATGAAGGATGGGGTGGTAGTCTGCGAGGCACTTGGGCGCCAATAGCAACAGATACAAGGGTCTTTCATCTTGGTCTTTCCGGCACGGCCCGCACCTATGGAGGGGATTTGGATGATGAGGCGGTCTTTCGTATCAGAACCGACCCAGAATCCCATTTGGTGGATTCAAAAAACTACCTGCTGGATACCAATCAATACGAAACCAAGAAATCGAAATACAAGATCCAACATATGGAACATACCACCGGTATCGGAGTGGAAGCTGCCATAGTGCATGGTCCGGTTTCGTTGCAAGGTGAGTTTGTTCGGACCTATGTCAATTCAGAGGACTACATGGAAAGCCTTGATTTCCATGGCTTCTACGTTGCCGGCAGTTGGTTCCTCACCGGCGAGTCACGCAATTACGATCACACACAGGGGCGTTTCGGTCGCATTACCCCCTATAGCAACTTTGGTTGGGGAGAAGGCACCGGTGCCTGGGAGATGGCGCTGCGTTACAGTCATCTCGACCTGGACGATCAGGATATCGAAGGCGGCAGAGAGTGGAATGCCACGGTGGGGATCAACTGGTACGTCAATCCGAATATCCGATTTATGGCTAACTACATCGTTGTCAATTCCGAGCCAGATGCGGCAGGGGAGGAGGATGATCCGCGTATCATTCAGGTTCGTGGCCAGTATGATTTCTGATGCGCATATACTGGATCTGACGTAAAAGTGGCATCCATATCGAGGTTCCTTAGATACATCCTGTCAGTGTCGATGATGCTCTGTGTTTCTGGACATGCGGTCGCTTCAGGTTCAGAAGATCCCCGTGCTCAGACACTGGTAATCGGCAAGGTCAGCGACAGCCCACGCAAACACTATATCCGCCTCAAGCCGATGGTCGATTATGTAAGAAAAAAGATGAGGGACCTCGGCATTACCCACAGCCGGGTTTTAATGGCTAGAAATAATGCACAGATGATTCGCTATCTCAGGGAAGGGAAGGTCGACTGGGTAACCGAGACAGTTTTTTCATCCCTGACCTTTCGTGATCAGGCGGGCGCGGAGATTATTCTGCGGAAGTGGAAAAAAGGCGTACCTGGCTATCATACAGTTTTCATCACACGGAAAGAGAGTGATATCCACTCCCTGAAGGATCTTCGGGGAAGACGCCTTGCTTTGGAGGATCCTGGATCGACCACGGCCTATTTTGTGCCTATGACTATCCTCTTCAGGGAGGGGTTGCAACCGGAAAAACTCAAAACCATCCGCAGCACACCATCACCGGATAAAGTGGGTTATGGCTTTGCAGGTGGAGAGATAAATATTGCAACCTGGGTCTATAAAGGGCTTGCGGATGCTGGTGCATATAACGATCTTGACTGGAACACGCCTGATCATACCCCGCCTTCCTTCAAGAAAGATCTGCGCATTTTCTATCAAACTGAAAATATACCGAGGGGATTTGAATTGGTTCGTCCCGGCATGGATCCGGAGATCAAGGCTCGTCTCAAGAAAATTCTGCTTGAGGCTGATAGTGATCCTGATGCCGGCGATGTGCTTTTTTCCTATCAGCGTACAGCACGGTTCGAAGAGATTGATGACGAAACCAACGCCGTATTGGAGGTGGTCAGGGAGCAGATGGATAGACTGGCAGGTAAACTGCATTGACGGGCACTCGCCTTCAGACCAAATACTCGATGATCATGTTCGTATTGGTCATAGGGGTTGTTTTGGCTGTTTCAACGATACTTTTCCTGCAGTTCGATGAGGCGTTTGATGACTATAAGAGAGCAAACGTCTCTGCCTTGCAGGAGGTCCATTTTAAACAGTTGGAACACCAGGGACAGACCCTGGCAGAGGTCCTTGCACAAAGCCTGGTCAATCCGCTCTATGAACTGGACATGGAAAGTATTGGTATGCTGTTGCACACCGCAGTCTCTCAGCACGATATTGTCTATGCCATGGTCTACGATGCCCAAGGCAAAATCATCCATGATGGCAAAGAGACAATTCCTGGATTTGGAAAAACAACCGGGCATCAAATCGTCGAAAAGTCGCTGCAAGAAAAATCGGTAAAGAGCAAGATTGAGGACAATCATCTGGATTTGGCAACACCAATATTCATCGGCGAGGGTGTTGTGCTCGGCGGCATTCTGATCGGTGTTTCGCTGGAGGAGATGCAGAAAACTCTGGCGCAATCAAATAAGAGATTGGAATCGATCAGCAGTCACCATAGTCAACGCAACATCTACGCGGTCTTGTTGTTAGGGATCGCTTTAAGTGGAATAGGTATTCTGGCTGCCACCCTTGTCGCGAACCATCTCACCTCACCTATCGGAAAACTTGCCAGGCTTGCCGAACGTATCGGCGCTCACGACTACCGGGCATCGAGTCAGATCGATCGTCCTGATGAAATTGGCGACTTGGCCCATGCACTGGAAAAGATGGGACGGCAACTCGAAAAAACAACCATTTCAAAAGAGTATCTGGACGAGATCCTCTTCAGCATGAAGGATGCCCTGTTGGTAACGGATCGGCAGGGAATGATCAAAAGGGTGAACCGCGCTTTTTCCAATCTGACAGGCTACAACGAAGATGAGTTGCTGGACTGTCCCCTCAGTCTGGTGCTACCGGCAAAGGCCGATCAATTGGAGTGGTATGAACTCATCCTGGAACAGGAGGATGTCAATGCCGAGGATGCAACCTTTATCCGGCGCGACGGCAGTAGTGTTCCGGTGCTTTTATCCGCTGCCCTGTTATCCCATTCCCAACACCATCAAGGCATGGTCTTTGTTTCGCAAGATATGACAGAACGTCATGCTGCGGCACAACAGATTCACAATCTTGCTTATTTCGATCTGGTTACCGGACTGCCGAACCGGGCGCTTTTTATTGACCGTCTGAATCAGATGCTGCAGCTGGCTGTACGGAAAAAAAGCCGTCTGGCACTGATGTTTCTTGATCTGGACCGATTCAAAAATATCAATGATACCTTAGGGCATCAGGTGGGAGATCGTCTGCTGAAGGCAGTGGCGGAGCGATTTCAGAATGCCAAGCGCGCAGCGGATACGGTGGCACGTTTTGGTGGCGATGAGTTCACCTTCGTTATCCCGGATATTCAGAAGACAGATGACATCATCACCCTGGCGGAAAAGATCCTGGCTCTGTTTCAGCGTCCTTTCCAGATTGATGACTATGAACTCTTTGCCGGTACAAGCATCGGTATTAGCATTTTCCCGGATGATGCGGAAAATGCCGAATCGCTGATTCGGCATGCCGATACAGCCATGTACCGCTCGAAGGAAAAACAGTCCAATGGGTTCGAATTCTACACTGCGGACATGAATATTCGCGCCACCGAGTTTCTGCGACTTGAACAAGGCCTGAGACGCGCATTGGATAACGCCGAATTTGAACTTTGCTATCAACCACAGATCAATCTCACAAGCGGGAAGGTAGAAGCCGTTGAGGCACTGCTACGCTGGAGACAACTGGATGGGTCGATGCAGTTACCGGACAGCTTCCTTCCTGTTCTGGAGGAGACGGGCCTGGTGGTTCCCGTCGGCGAGTGGGTACTGAAAGAGGCCTGTCAACAGATGATCCAGTGGCTCGAGACCGGGCTGGCGCCCGATCATGTTGCTGTCAACCTCTCTGGCAGACAACTCTCCACTCCTGGGTTGGTCAGATTGATCGAAGAGACCTTGGAGCAGTCGGGACTCTCTCCCAAATATCTAATGCTGGAGATCACGGAAAGCAGCCTCATGCAGGATACTGAGCGGGCCATCGATCAACTGACTCAGCTATCGGCAATGGGGATAAAACTTGCTATCGATGACTTCGGAACCGGCTATTCATCGCTGGAACACCTGCAGCGCTTCCCAATCCATATTTTGAAGATAGACCGCAGCTTCGTGCAGAATATGGAGATCAACAAGAATCGGGCCGCTATCGTCACGGCCATCATCAGTCTGGCGAAAATCATGGAGCTGGATGTGGTCGCAGAAGGGGTGGAGACAGAGCATCAGAAAATGCTACTTAACGAGCTTGGCTGCGATCTGGTTCAGGGTTTTCTGTTTGGCGATGCTGTAGCCGGGTCAGAGATCAAATTCAGCAATGCCGCATGCTGAATTGTCCAGGGTAAATCACGGACTATTTTTCATCCTGAGTACCGTATAGGCGTCGCGCCTCGCCGCGAGAGTGCGGCTTCTACCAAGATTGGGCCGGTTCTTTCCATCTCTTCAGGATTATTGGCAAATCACTGCTTCAATGGTTTCTGCCCGGCAGGGGGAGTGATAGAATCCAAGCCATTTTATACTTCTCGGGGAGTCACCATGGCTGGACACAGTAAATGGGCCAATATCAAGCACAAGAAGGCCGCCAACGATAAAAAGCGCGGCAAGATCTGGACCAAACTGATTCGTGAAATCACTGTAGCGGCTCGCATGGGTGGTGGTGATATCGACGCCAATCCCCGGTTACGCCTGGCGGTGGACAAGGGACTCAACGCCAATATGCCGAAGGACACCATCGAGCGTGCGGTAAAACGTGGCGCTGGTGGTGCAGAGGGAGAGAGCTACGATGAGATTCGCTATGAGGGCTACGGCCCCGGTGGCACCGCGGTGATCGTGGATTGCATGACCGACAACCGCAATCGTACTGCGGCCGAGGTGCGTCATGCTTTCAGCAAGCTGGGCGGAAATCTTGGTACCGATGGTTCCGTGGCCTACATGTTCAACAAACAGGGCGTGATCAGCTATGCCGAAGGCGTGGATGAGGATGCGGTGATGGAAGCGGCCCTGGAAGCCGGTGCAGAGGATGTCATCGGAAATGACGATAGTTCCGTCGACGTTGTAACCACACCTGAGGAGTTCACTGCAGTCAAAGATGCCATGATCGTAGCGGGATTTGAGCCGGACAACGCTGAAGTCACCTTCAGCGCCTCTACCGGTGCAGCCCTTGATGAGAAGGACGCCGACACACTGCTGCGCATGATCGATATGCTCGAAGACCTGGACGACGTGCAGAACGTCTACACCAATGCCGAGATCTCCGACGAAATTCTGGAAGCCTTGGGCTGAATGATTCGTATCCTCGGCATCGACCCTGGCTCAAGGGTGACCGGTTTTGGCATTATCGACAGTGATGGCATCAATGCCACCCACGTCGCCCACGGCACACTTCGCCTCAAAGGGAAGGAGCTTCCTCCCCGGCTGGGTCAGATATTTGCTGAGATCAGTGAGGTAATTGAATCCTATCGCCCTGAGGTGATGGCTGTAGAGCAGGTTTTCGTATCGAAAAACCCCTCATCCGCCCTGAAACTGGGCCACGCGAGAGGCGCTGCAATCTGTGCCGGCGTAAGCCGGGGGCTGGCAGTGGCCGAATACACCCCACGCAGTATCAAGAAGGCGGTGGTGGGAACCGGCTCTGCTGAGAAGGAGCAGGTTCAGCACATGGTAAAGTTAATCCTCAAGCTGGCCGAAAGCCCGCAGGAAGATGCAGCGGATGCGCTGGCCGTGGCGCTGAGCCACGCCAATACGAACACCATGCTGGGCCGTCTGGCCGCAGGACGGACAAGATGATCGGTCGTCTGCGCGGAGAGATCGCCGAAAAGCAGGCCCCTCACCTATTGCTGGATGTGAATGGGGTCGGATACGAACTTGAAGCACCAATGTCCACATTCTTCAATCTGCCGGATGTTGGCGCCACCATTACACTCCACACCCATCTTGCGATTCGTGACGATGCCCATGTGCTTTATGCCTTTGCCAGTGAAGGGGAACGCGCCCTGTTCCGCAGCCTGCTCAAGGTCAATGGGGTAGGGGCGAAGATGGCACTTGGCATCCTCTCCGGCATGACGGCCGATGAGTTCAGCAGCAGTGTGCAGAACAAAGATATCGCTGCGCTGGTACGGCTGCCCGGTATCGGCAAGAAGACGGCAGAGCGGCTGATTGTCGAGATGCGCGACCGTCTGACAAAATTGGGCATTTCACCCTCTGCAGTCGGCGCTGCAGGAATAGTTGCCGGTCGTCCCCAGACACCTGTCTCCGATGCGGTGGCAGCACTGGTGGCGCTGGGTTACAAACCACTGGATGCCGGGCGTATGGTCAAGGCGGTGGAAGGTGAGGGACTCGAAAGCGAGGCGCTGATCCGCCTTGCATTGCAGTGTGCGGCAAAGAAAGGGTAGATGACAGTGGATGGGGAAAACAGACTGATCGACGGCGAGGTAATAGGTGACGATGTCGCCATCGATCGCGCAATTCGACCGAAACGACTGAAGGACTATGTCGGGCAGCCCGCTGTGCTGGAGCAGATGGAGATATTCATTCCGGCCGCCAAGGGACGCAACGAGGCGCTCGACCACGTCTTGATCTTCGGCCCCCCAGGACTGGGCAAGACCACATTGGCCCATATCATCGCCAACGAGATGGAGGTCAACCTGCGCCAGACCTCGGGGCCGGTACTGGAAAAGCCAGGTGACCTGGCGGCACTGCTGACCAATCTGGAACCCCACGACGTGCTCTTCGTGGATGAGATCCATCGCTTGAGTCCGGTGGTGGAGGAGGTGCTCTATCCCGCGCTGGAGGACTTTCAACTCGACATCATGATCGGCGAAGGACCTGCGGCGCGCTCTATCAAGCTTGATCTGCCACCATTCACCCTGATTGGTGCCACAACCCGCGCCGGGCTGCTGACTTCGCCCCTGCGGGATCGGTTCGGCATCGTCCAGCGCCTGGAGTTCTACAGCGCTGCTGATCTGGCTCACATCGTGGGCCGTTCTGCTGGTATCCTGAATATCGGTATCGATGATGCCGGTGCGGTGGAGATTGCCCGCCGTTCCCGGGGTACACCGCGTATTGCCAACCGTCTGCTGCGCCGGGTGCGGGACTATGCACAGGTAAAGGGAGACGGGCATATCTCGGCCGATCTGGCGGATCGGGCACTGGGCATGCTCAAGGTGGACAGTAACGGTTTCGACAACATGGATCGTCATCTTCTGCTGGCAGTGATCGAAAAGTTCGATGGCGGCCCCGTCGGAGTGGATAATCTGGCGGCTGCCATTGGCGAGGAGCGGGGTACCATCGAAGATGTGCTGGAACCTTATCTTATCCAACAGGGGTTTATGATGCGTACCCCCAGAGGACGGGTTGCCACCCAGGCTGCCTATCTCCATTTTGGTCTATCACCAAAAGAGGGGAAGGTGGTGCCTGCTCGTGAGGACCTGTTTGGCAAATCGTGAGCCAACCTGATGATTGCGGGGAACTTGATGAGTCCGTCGTACTCAATATAGACGAACAATGGTAGGGGCCGCTCCTACGAAAAGAAGGAACAAATAGCAGCGTGAAAGAGTTTCTCTGGCCTGTCAGGGTCTATTACGAAGACACCGACTCCGGGGGCGTGGTCTATTACGCCAACTACCTGAAGTTTATGGAACGGACCCGTACCGAGTGGCTGCGTAGCCTCGGTTTTGAGCAGGATCGGATGTTGCAGCAGGATGGGGTCATCTTCGCGGTCAGCCAGGTGGAAATCAGCTATCATCGGCCTGCAGGATTCAACGATGCGCTGGAGGTCAGTGCGCAGATAGCGCGCAAGGGCCGGGTCAGTCTGACCTTTTATCAGGAAGTCAGGCGCCCATCAGATAACGCCCTATTGGTCAGTGGACGGATAAAAGTGGCCTGCGTGGATGCGGCCAGGATGCGTCCTGCTCCGATTCCGGAGAACTTATTCAAGGAGATAGCGGATGTCGAGTGATCTCTCTTACGCACAGCTGATATTAAATGCCAGTCCGGTTGTTCAGTTCGTTATCGCAGTACTGATTTTCGCTTCTATCAGCTCCTGGACCATGATCTTCGATCGGGCCAGGGTGTTGCGCCGCGCCAAACGGACTGCGGAGGATTTCGAGGAGCGATTCTGGTCGGGGGGCGACTTGGGAGAACTCTACCGCCAGATAGAACGGGAAGGTACGGGGCAATCTGGCATGGCGGCGATTTTCCGCGCCGGATTTCGCGAGTTTGCCCGTTTGCGCACAAAAGAGCAGATCGAGCCGATGGCGGTTGTTCAAGGGGCGCAGCGCTCCATGCGCGTGGCCTTGAGTCGCGAGCTGGACGATCTGGAACTCCATCTGTCAATGCTTGCCACCGTAGGTTCGACCAGCCCCTATGTCGGACTCTTCGGGACCGTGTGGGGCATCATGAACTCCTTCCATGCCTTGGGAAATGTGAAACAGGCAACGCTCGCCCTGGTCGCACCCGGCATTGCCGAGGCATTGATCGCCACTGCCTTCGGACTCTTTGCCGCAATCCCGGCTGTGGTCGCCTATAACAAATACTCCAATGAAGTAGAGCGGCTCAACAACCGCTATGACGATTTTCTTGAGGAGTTCTCCACCATCCTGCAACGGCAGGCACATGGTTAGACAGGACCAAGGGGCAAGGGCCGAGGGCCAAGAAAAACCCCACAACCAAACCTTGGCCCTCGGCCCTTGGCCCTCGGCCCTACCACCTCAGGTGGCAAAATGAGTCGTCAACGGCAGCGCCGCCGTCCCATGTCTGAGATCAACGTCGTGCCCTATATCGACGTGATGTTGGTGTTGTTGGTGATCTTCATGGTGACCGCGCCTATGTTGACACAAGGCGTAAAGGTGGAGTTGCCCCAGGGGGACGTGGAGCCGTTGCCTGCCCAGTCAGATGACCCGGTGGTGGTCACGATTAACCAAACCGGTGAATTCTTCATCGATATTGGTGCCGACAAGGGAAATCCGGTGGATGCTGAGACACTGGTGGCGCGGGTTCGGGCGGTACTCAAATATAAGCCGAAAACACCAATTTTGGTGCGTGGTGATGCAGGTGTTGAATATGGCCGGGTTGTAGAAGCGATGGTGCTGCTGCAGGCGGGTGGTGCCTCAAGTGTCGGCCTGATAACCGAGCCGCCGGAGCACTGAATCGATGTTCAGTGTAGTACGGCGCAATCCCATTTCGATCATTCTGGCGGTGATACTGCATCTTCTGATCGGCTTTTTTCTGCTGTTTGGCATGGAGTGGTCACCTGCGCCTGAGCTGCCTAAGGCACAGGCGCCGATCGTTCAGGCGCGGGTGGTGGATGCCTCCAGAGTCGAAGCTGAACTGAAGAAGATCAAACAGGCGGAAGAGAAGGAAAAATCAGTCAAATTGGCGGCCCTGCGCAAAGAGGAGAAGCGTCTGGCAGAGATCAAGCGCAAGCAGGCAGCAGAGAAGAAAAGGCTTCTGACGCTGGAGAAAAAGCGTAAGACCAGAGAGAAAGAAGAAGCTAAACGTAAAGCGACTGTAAAAAAGAAACAGGAAGCTGAAAAACGGAAACAGGCGAAACTGAAAAAAGAGCAGGCGGCACTGGCGGAAAAACGCAAGACAGAGGCAAAGCGTAAAGCGGCAGAGAAGAGAAAACGCGAGCAGGCCGAAGCGAAACGCAAAGCGGCTGAGAAGAAGAAACAGGCGAAGTTAGAAGCCAAACGCAAGACCGAGGCAAAGCGTAAAGCCGCGATTGCGGCCCAGCAGGCTCGCGAGCAAGAGCTGCAGGCCCAGCTTGTTGCCGAACAAAACTCCCGCGAAATCAGTCGCTTTAAGATCGCCATTCGTCAGCAGATAGAACGCAACTGGCTACGACCGCCGAATAGTGCTGAAGGGCTCTCCTGCACCGTGCGTGTTCGACTGATTCCCGGTGGCGATGTGATGCCCGGCAGTGTCAGAATCATCAAGAGCAGCGGTAACGCCGCTTTTGATCGCTCAGTGGAGACCGCTGTCTATAAGGCTGCACCACTACCGGTACCCAGTGGTGGTCTGTTTAATTCGTTGCGTGATCTGAGGCTGGAGTTCAGGTCCGAGAGGTAGATCAGCTCGTTATGAGATGGAAATTCTTTGCGGTAGTCTGGGGAGTTGGCATACTCTGCATACCCAACCACTGTTCATTTAGATTTTATCGTTGATGATTATATGAAATATCTGTTGTTGATTCTTTTTCTGGCCCTCTCCTGGCAGCCGGCTGCGAATGCCGAATTGACCATTGAGATCACCGAGGGGGTGGAGGGCGCGCTTCCCATTGCTGTCGTGCCTTTTCGCTGGCAAGGCAAAACACAAACCACGCCCCGGGAGGACGTTTCGGCGATCATCCAGGCGGATCTGCACCGCAGCGGCCGTTTCAAGACGCTCCCCCGTAACGACATGCTCGCCAAACCTGCGAGTGGCGCCGAGGTGGAGTTCAAGGATTGGCGGGTGCTGGGCGTGGAGAACCTGGTCGTTGGACAGATTCAGCCCAACGGCAGTAAAGGCTTTATTATCCGCTTTCAGCTCTTCGATGTCTTTCGGGGCGAACAGCTGACTGGCTACAGCATCCCCACCACGGCGGGAAATCTGCGTACCACAGCCCACCATATTGCCGATCTTATCTATGAACAGCTGATCGGTGTTCCTGGTGCGTTCGCCACTCGGGTGGCCTACATTACCTCCATTACTGAAGGGGGGAACACACGGATAGACCTGCGGATTGCCGACGCGGATGGTCACAGTCCCGAGACCATCGTCAGTTCGGATGTGCCGCTGATGTCACCTGCCTGGTCACCTGATGGCCGCAAAATCGCTTATGCCTCCTCCGAAAAAGGGAGTTGGGGAATCTATATACAGGAGGTTTATACGGGACGTCGTCAAAAGGTTACCGCCTTCAAGGGCATCAACAGCGCTCCCGCCTGGTCACCTGATGGACGTAAACTGGCCATGACGCTCTCGAAGGACGGTAACCCGGACATCTTCGTGTTTGATATGACGACCCGCAAACTACGTCCGATCACCCGCCACTATGCCATCGATACCGAACCTTCCTGGTCACCGGATGGTCGTCATCTGGTCTTTACTTCAGACCGTGGTGGCAAACCGCAGATCTATCGGGTTCCCTCTTTTGGCGGCAAGGCGGAACGGGTCACATTTCAGAATGCCTATAATGCCAGAGCCTCCTACTCTCCTGACGGTAAATTGCTGACGCTGGTAACCCGTGAGGATGGACGCTATCGTATCGCGGTGCTTGATTTGGCATCTGGTGTCATGCAGGTGCTGAGTCGGGGCGATCTTGATGAATCTCCCAGTTTCGCCCCGAACGGCAGCATGATAATTTACGCCACCAAAGCGGGGCGGCGGAGTGTGCTTGCGGCGGTCTCTGTCGACGGACGTGTGCGGCAGAAACTTGCGCTGCACGAGGGTGATGTGCGAGAGCCGGTCTGGTCCCCCCTGCAAAAAAAATGAATTATTTGTCTGGCTTTTGATTTTTATTTCCAAGCTGGAAATCGAGGAGAAACAAAATGTTTACAATCTTGACCCGCTGGGTGCCCATAACCCTCTGTCTGTTAATCTTTGCAGGTTGCTCCTCCTCCCCTACAAAAGAGGGCGAGCAGGAGGGAGCCGAAGTCACCGAACAGTCTACCGGCGCATCCGGTACCTATGAAGGAACGGAGGGGGCTGGAGCCACCACCAGTGCCGCCAGCGAGGCAGGTTCCTGGAGCGGTGATCCACTGGACGATCCCTATAGTCTCCTGGCGACCCGTATTCTCTACTTCGATTTTGACCAGAGCAGCATCGGCATGGATAACCGGGAGATAATTCGCGCCCACGCCGAGTATCTTGCAAGCAATCCTCATGTCAGTGTCAGGTTGGAAGGCCATGCAGATGAGCGTGGTACCCGCGAATACAATCTGGGCCTGGGGGAACGCCGCGCCAATGCGGTGCGCAGTCTGCTGATGGCCGAGGGTGTTGCTGACAACCAGATCATCGTCATCAGCTATGGCGAAGAACGTCCGGTATCCATGATGAACAATGAAGAATCCTGGGCGCTGAACCGACGCGTGGAACTGGTCTACTGAGATGAAGAAGCTTTCTTTGGCACTGGTTATGACAGTGGCGCTGATGAGCGCACAGGCTGTTTCAGCTGAAAAAAAACCTGTCACGGCTGGGACTCCCAATTTGGAACAGCGCCTTGGGCGGCTGGAACGGATCCTGCGGAACCAGAGTCTGGCAGATATCATCCTCCAGCTGCAGCAGTTACAGCAGGAGGTACAACAATTACGTGGCGAGGTGGAGTTACAAAAGCATTCGATGGATGCCATGAGTCGCCGCCAGCGCGATCTCTATCTCGATATTGACCAGCGACTCTCCCGCATGAGTCGTTCGACTGCTGTTTCCAGTGGTCCGGCACCGGTTGTCGACCTGACGGGCAGTGGTGCCGCAGCCGCAAAACAGAGTGTGCCGACTACTGAAAAAACAAGTGGTGTAAAGCCGACTGCGGCAGTGACACCGACTGTCTCAATCGACTCTAAAAAAGAGTCGGCAGCCTATCAGAAGGCGTTCAACCTGCTCAAGCAAGGGCGTTATAAGGAATCGATTGTCGCCTTTCGTTCTTTTCTCAAGAAGTTTCCCGGTGGCAGCTATGAGGACAACGCCCAATACTGGTTGGGTGAGGCAAGTTACGTCAGTCGTGATTTCGACATTGCCTTGAGTGAATTCACAAAGGTGATTAAACACTATCCCGACAGCGCCAAGGTACCGGGGGCCATGCTCAAGAGTGGTTATATACACTATGAGAAGCGTGCCTGGACAACGGCCCGGGATCTGTTCGAACGGTTGAAGAAGCAGTATTCCGGTACAACCGAGGCGCGCCTTGCAGCAAACCGTCTGGATCGAATGTTCAAAGAGGGCCATTGATGGCCACAGCAGCACCGTTACGGCTGCGCATTACCGAGATCTTCCACTCCCTGCAGGGCGAAAGTCGCAGCAGTGGCTTTCCCACCGTCTTTGTCCGGCTCACCGGTTGTCCGCTTCGCTGCAGCTATTGCGATACGGAGTATGCCTTCACGGGTGGAGAGTGGTGGGATCTTCCCGCGATTCTTTCTGAAGTCGAAGCCTATCAACCCCACTATGTCTGTGTGACCGGCGGAGAGCCGTTGTCACAAAAAGGGACTTTTCTGCTGCTGACTGCGCTCTGTGATGCCGGATATCGGGTCTCACTCGAGACCAGTGGTGCGCTCGATATCTCTCAGGTGGACAGACGCGTCTCCAGGATAGTGGATCTCAAGACACCGGGTTCCGCTGAATCGGCGAAAAATAACTATGCCAATATTGATCTACTGACAGCCAATGATCAGATGAAATTCGTCATCTGTGATGAAGCGGATTATCTATGGAGTTGCGAGCAACTTGTGAAGTATGCGCTGACTGAACGCTGCGAAGTGCTCTTCTCGCCAGTACACGGCAGGCAGGATGCAGCCGCACTGGCTGAGTGGATTCTACGTGACAGGTTGACTGTACGCTTCCAGTTGCAACTGCATAAAATCCTATGGGGCAAACAGCCGGGATGTTAAAGACAAAGAAGGCTGTTATTTTACTTTCAGGCGGACTCGATTCCGCCACTGTTCTTGCCATCGCTCAGCAGCAGGGCTATACCTGCCATGCATTGAGTATGGAATATGGACAGCGGCATATGGCGGAGTTGGGCGCGGCAAGGCGGGTGGCACAATCACTAAATGCCGCCGAGCACAAAATGGTTCGAATCGGGTTGGAGACGATAGGAGGCTCAGCGCTCACTGACAGTGCCATCCCGGTGCCGGATCATGCGGAGGAGGGTATACCCGTTACCTATGTGCCTGCCCGCAATACAGTGTTTCTCTCCCTGGCACTGGGTTGGGCTGAAGTGTTATGTGCACAGGATATCTTTATCGGCGTCAATGCGGTCGACTACTCCGGCTACCCGGATTGCCGACCGGAATTTATCCACTCATTCGAGCAACTTGCCAATCTTGCCACCAAAGCGGGGGTTGAGGGAAAGCAGTTCAAAGTTCACACACCATTGATCGATATGAGCAAAGCGGAGATTATCTCTACCGGCATCCGTCTTGGCGTGGACTATAACCTTACGATCTCC
Source organism: bacterium endosymbiont of Escarpia laminata (assembly GCA_003660235.1). Taxonomy (GTDB): domain Bacteria; phylum Pseudomonadota; class Gammaproteobacteria; order Chromatiales; family Chromatiaceae; genus QGON01. The sequence goes on from QGON01000068.1 coordinate 34,986, forward strand.
TGCTATCAGGCAGATCCTGAGGGCCGTGCCTGTGGGGTTTGCGACTCATGCCGCCTGCGGGCCAAAGGATTTCAGGATGCGGCTATTGACGATCCAACATCTTATCGGTGCTGAACAGTGCCGACGTTTTCATGCGTCGAAATAGCCGATAGAATATCTTGGCTCTGCACCAAAAGCCTGTTTCCCGGGGTGATTTGTCTAACCGCAAAGTACGCTAAGTCACTGTTTTTCAGCGTATTCACCAATCGACGTTGTGACGATCAGCTTTACTTTGCGCGCTTTGCGTACTTTTCGGTTACCAAAGGCCATCTACACGGAACAAGGCGTTGTGGAACAGTAAGCTTATGCAGAGCCAATTAAAATATTGGCTACATAGCGTCCATCCTGATAGTCATGGCGCTGAAAAAGCATTAATACACGTACCTTTATGGCTATGAGATTTCAAATGTTTGGTAGAAAACCGAAAATCGAAGCGGCAGTCAAAGTACTTTTTGTCTGCATGGGCAATATCTGCCGCTCCCCAACTGCACAGGGTGTTTTTCGTGCACTGGTCGAAAAGGAGGGGCTGGCTCACCTGATAGCCACGGATTCAGCCGGTACTATCGATTTTCATATTGGTGGCAAACCGGATCGCAGAGCTCAGCAGACTGCCCTAAATCGGGATGTCGATCTGAGTGATCTGCGGGCACGCCAAGCGGTGCCGGAAGATTTTGAGCAGTTTGACTATATTCTCGCTATGGACCGGTCAAATTATGAGGACCTGATGATGCTTTGCCCACCGGGTCTGGAAGAGAAACTCCACCTTTTTCTCGACTTTGCCCCTCATCTGGAAGTCAGGGAAGTTCCTGACCCTTATTACGGTGGTCCCGCTGGGTTTGAAAAGGTCTTCGATCTGGTGGAAGCGGCTTCTATCGGGCTGCTGAGCAGGATCAAAGAACGAAACCTGTAGACCAAGTCAACATCAGTGTCGATGACCCATCGTAGGTCTGATCAAGCGGAGCGGATCCGGCATGTGTTGCTTTTTTATAGCGCGTTTTGCCTGATCCGCTACGCTTGATCCAGCCTGCAATCAGGCGGATCAGCGCACGGAATATTATTCAATCATCCGACTTTTCAGCAGGTGTACTCTCTTTCTGAGAGGCCTCGATGGTGGGTTTCTTCTCTGCTTGGGCCGATGGTTTAGGCGTTTCTGTCGCAGGTTTAGGTTTAGCCGATGTCGCCTTTACGATAGTTTCAGACGGTTCAGACGCCGGTTTTTTCTCTTCTTTCGCTTCTTCAGACTGTTTTTTCTGTTTGCTGGCAACCGCTTTTTCTATCGTGGCCGAAGGTTTTGGTTTCTCCCCCTGGGATTTGGCAGGGGCCTCAGCTGAAGTTTTCTCCGCTGTGGCAGCCTTCACTTTTGGTTTCGCAGCAGCCCGCTTCTTTCTGACTGCTTTTGGTTTTGGAGCAGCACTCTCCTTAGGTTTTTTCTCTTCCTTAGGCGCCACCTTCTCTTCGCTCTTCGTGACTTTTTTGGTTGTGATCTGAACCAGCTTTTTAGGCGCTGTTTTGGGTTCCACCGGGGCAGCAGGTTTTGGCTGTGGTGTCTTTTCCTGTGTTTTTGGTGGAGCAGTAACCGGTTTTGTTACCACCATTTCCAGCTTTTTTTCCGGCGCACTCTTAGGCTTCGGGGCTACTTTTTCGGTTGTAGTCTCGCTAACCGCTGGCTTGGCGCACTTGGGGGCAGGCGTCTCGACTGTGGCAGGAGAGGAACTCACATCCTCTGTGGTCGGTCTTGTCGGGGCAGGGATCGCATCAATCGAAAAGCGTTCAGCTTGTTCTGATTCTTTCTGCTGACCCTGTTCACGCTCATCGCTTGGGCGACGACGACGTCCACCTCGACGTCCACGGCGTGAACCACTACGGCTCCCTTTGGGTTTCGGCGCATCATCTCTACCTGTTGTTTCGGGTTGCACGCTATCTGCTTCGACGACCGGCTGTTTCGGTGCCTCCTTGGCGGGCTTTTTTTGCTCCTGCCGCTTTTTCTGTTCCCCGCGCTGAGGCTGGCCGGTTTCCGCTTCATCAGCATTGCGGCTGCTTCCACTGCGACGGTTGCCGCCGGAACGCCTCCGCCCGCCTCGGCTGCGCGAGCCCTGTCCATCACGTCTGTTGCGCTGGTTTTGGCGTGGTTTGGATTCCTCTCTCTGCTGTTCTTCAGGTTCTTCCTTTTTCTCTTCTGCACGATGAGAGAATAGGCTGGTGAAGATCTTCTTCAGGAAGCCGTTTTCTTCACTCTTTGCTTCCGAACTCTTCGCTTCTGGCTGGATAGCGCGTTGAGGAGCAGGGGATGCAGGCGCAATCGCTTTGACCATGGGCTGCTCGCTTTTGGGCTGCTCCGCCCTTGCAAAGACTGGCGCCTCAGGTGTTTCCGTCTCCACCATTTTGTAACTGACCGCATCTTCCTGGTCATCCGGCAAATCACTGCTCTTCACCCGTTCGATACGGTAGTTCGGTGTCTCCAGGCTGGTGTTTGGCACCAGCACAACGCTGATGGTTTGCCGATTTTCGATATCGTGAATCGCTGTGCGTTTCTCATTGAGCAGGAAAGTGGCAACGTCGACCGGCAACTGGGCGATGATGCGTCCAGTGTTCTCCTTCATTGCCTCCTCTTCGATGATGCGCAGGATAGAGAGACCAAGGGACTCGACGCCTCTGACTGTGCCGTGGCCTTTACAACGGGGGCAGACCTGTTCACTGGCTTCACCGAGAGAGGGACGGAGGCGCTGCCGGGACATCTCCAACAGACCAAACCGTGAGATACGGCCGATCTGGACTCTGGCCCGATCCTCTTTGAGCGCGTCTTTCAGACGATTTTCCACTTCCCGTTGATTGCGGGCGGGAGTCATGTCGATAAAATCGATGACGAACAGACCGCCGAGGTCCCGCAGTCGCAACTGGCGGGCGACCTCATCCGCTGCTTCCAGGTTAGTATTGCGTGCTGTCTCTTCAATGTCCGCGCCTTTGGTTGCGCGGGCTGAGTTGATGTCGATAGAGGTCAGTGCCTCGGTAGGGTCGATTACGATAGCCCCACCGGATGGCAGTCGCACCTCACGTTGAAAGGCTGATTCGATTTGACTTTCAATCTGATAGCGGCTGAAAAGGGGCACCTCGTCCTGATAGCGGCGCAGCTTCGTGGCATATTGCGGCATGACCTGGTTGATAAAACGCTCGGCCTGGGAGTAGACATCCGCATCGTCGATGACGATTTCGCCAATATCCATCCGTAGATAGTCGCGGATGCATCGAATGATGACATTGCTTTCCTGATAGATCAGAAAAGGCGCCGGTTTGCTGTTTGCCGAAGTATCGATGGCTTGCCAGAGCTGATTCAGATAGTCCAGATCCCACTGCAACTCTTCCGCGTTCTTGCCGATACCCGCTGTACGAACGATCAGTCCCATATTATCGGGGATGGTCAACGCACTCATCGCCTCCCGCAGATCCGCCCGATCCTGACCTTCGATGCGGCGTGAGACGCCTCCGGCCCTGGGGTTGTTGGGCATCAGCACGAGATAGCGTCCCGCCAGGGAGATAAAGGTCGTTAGCGCAGCGCCCTTGTTGCCGCGCTCTTCTTTCTCGACCTGGACAACAACTTCCTGGCCTTCCTTGATGGCTTCCTGGATATTTACGCGCTTGGGAGACTGTTGCGCGGACTCGGAGAAGTAGCTCCGGGAGATCTCTTTTAACGGCAGAAAGCCGTGGCGTTCTGCGCCGTACTCGACGAAGGCAGCCTCAAGGCTGGGTTCGACCCGGGTAATACGGCCCTTGTAGATGTTGGCTTTCTTCTGTTCCCGGCCAGGAATCTCGATGTCAAGATTGAAAAGTTTTTGGCCATCGACGATGGCAACGCGCAACTCCTCTGATTGAGTTGCATTGATTAGCATACGTTTCATATTTTCTATCCATGCAACTGCTCGAGTCTCGTCACAGCAGGCGGAAATCCGCGCATTAAATCACGGTCTGACTGCTTTCTGTTCAGTCAGTCCCCGTTTTCTTCTGGCTGTCGAGTTGAGGGCAAAATCGTTTTACCCACGATCATTTTCCGAAACTGGCTCGGGCAGTTGAAAAGCTGTTAAAGTTCGCCATCTGGCGGTCAGCCGTTCTCTGAACTTCTGTAAGGCACTTGAGCGGAGGATATTTGGCGCTTTGCCAAACCCGTTACGCAGCGCTCTGGATCATAAATTTTATGATCACATCGCTTATGTGCCGCAGAAGAACTCAGCAAGACGGGCCGCATGTGGCACCTGTTTGCTCGGTCAGCACAGCCCTGGGCCGCCTGAGAGGCCAATCTCTCTGTCTGTGTTGGACGAGGTGTTGGCAATAATTATGGGGCAGGGGCCCTTGCGATATGCTGAATTAACTTCCTGAAGGGAAAATCCCCCACAGGCTGTCTAATCTCTTACCGCGCTGACGATGGCTGTGCGGTAAGGCCCGACCACCGTCAATAAAATCAATTGGCAATATAGCAATCTTTCTCTTGCCTAGCAATGACTTAACGATAGAAAAAAGCCGCTAAATGTCAGAATCAAAAAAGAATTCTCCCGCAGTCAGGTTTGTCACCGTAGAGGCGGATTTCGCGGGCCAGAGAATCGATAATTTTCTTTTGCGGGAACTCAAGGGCGTACCGAAAAGTTTTGTCTATCGCATCCTGCGAAAGGGGGAAGTACGGGTAAACAAGGGACGGGTGAAGGCGGCTTATCGCTTGAAGGATGGGGATGTGGTGCGCATCCCTCCTGTTCGTATGGCCGACCCCGCAGAAAAACCCAAGCCGACGAAAAACCTCCTTGCGCAGTTGGAAAGCGCCATTATCTTCGAAAATGACCGTTTTTTGGTCCTGAACAAACCATCTGGCATCGCTGTTCATGGTGGTAGTGGGCTGAATTTTGGTGTCATTGAGGCACTCCGTGAGCTACGGCCCGAAGATCATCATCTGGAACTGGTGCATCGCTTGGATCGCGCGACATCAGGCTGCTTGCTGATCAGTAAGAAACGCAGTGCCCTACGGATATTGCATGAACTTATACGGAATAATCGAGTCGATAAACGGTATCTCGTGCTGGTTGCGGGCAGTTGGCGCAAAGGTCGTAAAAATGCAGATGCCCCCCTTCTGAAAAATACCCTTCAAGGTGGAGAGAGGTTGGTCAGGGTCGATCCGGAAGGAAAATCGGCCCAGACCCGCTTTCAACGCCTGAGGCGATTCCGGAATTACACGCTTGTGGAGGCCGAACTCATCACCGGAAGAACACATCAGATTCGTGTTCACAGCGCCTGGTTGGGCTCACCGGTGCTGGGTGACACTAAATATGGTGATGAAGCGGCCAACCGGGAAATGCGCAAACTGGGGTTGAAACGGCTGTTTTTGCACGCACATAAATTGAAGTTCCGCTGGCCAGGTGAGAAGAGAGATCTTGAAATCAAGGCGCCACTTCCTTCGGAGCTGGAAACCCTGCTTGAAAAACTGGATGAAGAAAATAGATGAAGTTTAAGCTGTTAATATTTGATTGGGATGGAACTTTGATGGACTCAGAGGCGCGTATCGTGGACTGCGTACGGGCTGCTGTAGACGATCTTGGATTAGACTGCCCGAGTAACGATGCAATACGTAATATTATCGGTCTGGGTCTGAGAGAGGCCATAGATACCCTGTTCCCCGGCGCGGATGATGAACTGCATCACAATGTCGTTACCCGATATCGTTACCATTTCCTCGGTGGCAACGAAACTCCATCCAATCTGTTCGACGGGGCGCGAGAAGTCATCGAAACCCTGGCACAGCAGGATTATCTGCTGGCAGTGGCGACGGGTAAGGGCCGGCAGGGATTGGATCAGGTTCTGGAAGTGACGGCGTTAGGAGAGTATTTCCATATAACCCGTTGTGCTGATGAAACTTTTTCAAAGCCCCATCCCGAGATGCTGGAACAGATCCTCGATAGGCTCGGTGTTGAGCCGCACGAGGCGTTGATGATTGGTGATACCGAATACGATCTGGAAATGGCAAGCAATGCGGGCACCCATTCACTTGGCGTAACCTATGGTGTCCATAGTCAGGAGCGCCTTCTCCGCCACAATCCCCTGGACTGCCTGCACGACGTTTCCGCCATCCCGGGGTGGTTGGAGAGGCAAAAAACTGAAGCTGAACCATTTGCCAAATCTTGAAGGGATTCAGTCCGCAAATAACGCGAACAGCGCAAGTATTGCAAGCGTAATATTCTTTATGTTCATTAGTGTTTTCTGCGGATCACATAGCGCTTATGCTCTTCCTTAAATACGTATACAATTTACTTTAAATACAATCTATTACTAGGGTTTATTCATGTCAGATATAAAAAGTGGCAAGCCACGTTCTCAATCCATTCCCAGTGATTGGGAAAGGGAACTGGTAGATAAGGTTGTGTTGGGCTCCATTGCAGAAAGTCGTCGCAGCCGGCGATGGGGCATCTTTTTTAAAAGCCTGACCTTTCTATATCTCTTTGTCCTTTTGGCATTGTGGTGGAACGATGACTTGGGCAAAGGTGTTTCAACTGCTTCAGAGTACACAGCACTGGTCGAAGTCAACGGCGTTATTGCCCCGGACACCAAAGCAAGTGCCGACAAAGTCGTGACCGGCCTGCGCAACGCCTTCGAGGATAAGAAGACCAAGGGCATCATTCTGCGCATGAATACACCGGGCGGCAGTCCGGTTCAGTCGCGTTATATTTACGAAGAGATTACCCGCCTGAGAAAAGAGAACCCCAAAATCAAAGTCTATGCGGTAATCGTGGATATCTGCGCCTCAGGCGGTTACTACATCGCTGCTGCTGCGGACGAGATCTATGCAGACAAAGGCAGTCTCGTCGGCTCCATCGGTGTATTGATGAACGGATTTGGCTTCGTTGATGTGATGCAGGGGTTAGGCATCGAGCGCCGCTTGATGACCGCTGGCGAAAACAAAGGCATCATGGACCCATTCTCACCTGTGGATGACTCTGATAAAGCGCATATTCAGCGCTTACTGGATCAGTTGCACGTCCAATTCATCAATAGCGTTCGTGAGGGGAGGGGAGAGCGCCTCAAAGTCACTGAATACCCTGAGATATTCAGCGGACTCTTTTGGAGTGGGGAAGATGCCCTGAAAATGGGATTGGTGGACAATTTCGGCAGCAGTAGTTATGTTGCCAGAGAGATAATCGGTGCCGAGGAGATTGTCGATTTCACGGTGGAAGAGGATGTATGGGATCGGTTTGCCGAGCGTCTGGGTGCCGGAGCCGCTGAGACATTGGCACGTATTACCGGCTTTGCCAACAATCTCCAGCTGCGTTAGTACATCTGAGAAAAACCATTTCTGTAGGTCGGGTTAGATGCGCATTGCGATAAACGTCAATTTTGTCATTGGCTTTGCGCGCATCGTAACCCGACGTGTTCTTTGCGGTCAGCAGATCCGGGGCAGGGGATCGTCTTCCAACTCTTCGAGAATGCGTGCGCCGCCAAGGGGTGTCTCCATGATCAAATATGGGTCATCCTTGATTACCGTTCCGATGATGGCGGCAGACGCCCCTTCAGGCAGGTTGCGCCAGGCCTGCAATGCCGCATCTGCCTGATCTTCTGAAACCACTGCCACAACCCGGCCCTCACAAGCGAGATAGAGCGGATCATAGCCGAGCATTTCGCACACCGAGTTGACAGGATCCTGAATTGGGATTTCCGTCTGCTGGAGGCGGATCTGCAGACCGGTGGCGCGACAGATCTCGTGTCCCACTGTTGCCAGGCCTCCCCGGGTTGGGTCACGCATGAAGTGGAGACCAGGCAGGGGAGTGAGCGACTGTGTCAGGCGTAATACGCTGGCGGCATCTGAACGAAGATCCCCCCGCAGACCAAATTGCTCGCGTGCCAACATCACGGCGATACCGTGATCCCCAACAGGTCCGCTGACAAGCAAGCGGTCGCCAGCCCGAATACAGTCAAGTCCAAGTTGCAGCCCTTTCTGTCTGATACCGATACCCGTCGTTGCCAGATAGACACCGCCGCCTTCACCCCGTCTCAATACCTTGGTGTCGCCCGCTGCAACCCGCACATCAATGGCGTTTGCGGTCTCTGCGATGCTTCTGACAATACGGTCAAGCCTCTCAACCTCAAAACCCTCTTCGATGAAGGCATTCAGACTGAGGTAACGGGGGATCGCACCGGCAACCGCCAGATCGTTGGTTGTGCCATGCACCGCCAGTGAGCCGATGTTGCCTCCGGGAAACTCCAGTGGTTGAACGGTGAATCCATCGGTAGTGAAAAGCAGATCACCCTGATCATGCAGATCCAGCCGAACTGCATCCGCCTGAATATCGAGCGTGGGATTCTTCAGATGACGGGAGAAGATCTCTTCGATCAGCTCTCGCATAAAACGGCCACCGTTGCCGTGTGCCAGCGTTATGTGTGTATCCTGCATGATTCCGGAATAGAATATGTAAGTTGTCTGGAGGATAGCAGGAGAAGACTATCGGACAAACAAAAACCCCGCCGGCGCAGGCGGGGTTTTCTCGCAGTGAATGAGATGGACTATTCGGCAGCAGCCGGAGCAGCAGGGGCTGGCGCGACAGGGGCAGCATACGGGTAGCCGCCATAACCGGGATAGCCGCCATAACCATAGCCCGGATAGCCACCATAGCCATAACCCGGATAACCACCATAACCATAACCGGGATAACCACCCCATGGGCCGCCACCCCAAGGACCACCACCATCAAACCAGTCGAATGGTCCCCAGAAAGCCTGTGCGGAGGAGGCCGCCAGCAAGGCGCTTCCAACGATAACGGCAGCAGCAGCAAAACGCAGAGTCTTTTTCATGATGTCTGATCTCCTCTATAAAATGATGACACGGCTGAAAAATCAGCGGCCGATCCTGGAGAGACCTCATCTCGCCTGGATTGACGGCACTTACTTAAGATTCAAAGAACCCTCTATATCAATATAGGCAGTGTATAAAAAGGTTTGGTTGATCCATATCATTAAATTAGCGGTTATTAATGGCTTCTTTCATTAAAACATATAATCAGCATGGTTATTCATTTTAAAGCTGAGACTCAAGGATTGAGAATGCACGCAAAATTTCTTCTGGCCGATTATGGAAATGGGGCGAGAAGCGGATCCCCCCTCCGCGATAAGCACAGACGACACCATGCTGCATAAGGCTCTGATAGAGTCCTTCGTTGTCGACACCGGGTACTCTGAATGTAACTATGCCTGCCCGTTTCTTCTTCTCCTCAGGAGTGATGAGCTCAAAACCTAATCGCCTGGCCTCAGCAACAATGGCATCGGTATTCGACATAATAGATTGCTGGATCGATTCAATGCCGGTCTCCTGAATGACCTCAAGACTGGCGTGCAGGGCATGAATGCCCAGCATATTCGGACTTCCGCACTCAAAACGCCTTGCTGATGAGGCTGGTGTCCATTCAACTTGGTCAAAATCTCCGGCATTATTCACCATGTGCCAGCCAAATTGGTTGAGTTTGAGTTCATCACGCAGGTTTGCACGGCAGTAGAAGAGGGCTATTCCTTCCGGTCCCAGCATCCATTTATGTCCGTCAGCCACAACAAAGTCTGCTCGGAAAGCCTGTACATCAAAGGGAGATGCACCAAGGCTTTGGATGGCATCGACACAAAATAGAATGTCGTTGTCTGTGCAAAATCTGCCCACCTGTTCGAGATTCAGTTTCAAGCCCGAAACATACTGCACGGAACTTATCGAGATCAGTCTCGTGTGCTCGTCACACAGAGCTGTGAGGTCCTTTTCAGGGTCTTGAGTCTGATCAAGATCCAGCAATCGAAGTTCGACACCAAACTGTGAAAGGGATTCCCAGACGATGCGGTTGGAGGGGAACTCCTGGGTTATACTTACAATGTTTTCGCCTGGTTTCCAGCCAAGACCATAAGCGATGACCGACAGCGCCTCGGATGTATTCTTCAGCAGTGCAATATCATTCACGGTTGGTGCGTTGATCAAGTCTGCCAGTTGCCTGCGCAGGTGATTTTCTGTTTTCAGCCAGTCGGGATAGTGTTGGGCGCCTACAGCGCCGTTTTCCTGGGAAAAACGTTCAACGGCTTTAACCGTTTTCTGTGGCCAAGGCGCTACTGCTGCATGATTGAGATAGATTATTGAAGGATCCAGGGAAAAAAGTGGCACAGTGCTCTCCAGCTGGGTGAGGGTTATATATGAGGCTGCTTCAGGTCAATCCATCGGAATCTTGGTTGGGGCCTGTTTCAGCTTGAACGGGATGCAATTCCAGTCAGGTTGTTACAAAATAGGCACAAAATTGGACTTAAAACCGACCCAGCATGGACACCTATCTGACTAATTCTATAAGAATAATTTTATTCTTGCTGATTGTACTCACTGCATCCTCCACATCTGCTGCAGATGTGGAGCTGGATGAGCCTATTCTGCCTCTTCCCCTGGCCCAGGACCTGGATCCAAAAGCAGTAGCGATAGGGGACAAGCTTTTCCACGATCCCCGCCTTTCCCACGACAATACCATCAGTTGCGCACATTGCCACCGATTGGCGACAGGCGGAACCGACATGTTGCCCAAGTCTTTCGGCATTCGTGGACAGATCGGGGCAATCAAAGCCCCAACGGTGTACAACAGTGCCTTTAATTTCGTCCAGTTCTGGGATGGCCGTGCGGCAACACTGGAGGAGCAAGTCAGCGGTCCAATCAATCATCCTCTTGAGATGGGTTCCAACTGGCTGGAGGTCGTCGATAAGTTGAAAGCTGATCCTGAGGTACTGGAGGCCTTTCATGCCCTCTACTCCGATGGCGTCACTCCAGAAAATATCAAGGATGCTATCGCCACGTTTGAACGTTCTCTGGTTACATCCAACTCGCGTTTTGACCAATGGCTGCGGGGCGATGAGAGTGCCATAAATGATGTTGAGCTGGAGGGATACCTGAAGTTCAAAGACTATGGTTGCGCCAGCTGCCACCAAGGCATGAACGTTGGTGGAAATATGTATGGATATATGGGCGCTATGGGTGGCTATTTTTCTGTGCGGGATACACCGCTAACAAAAGCTGACTTGGGAAGACAAAATATTACCGGACGGAGTGAGGATCGTTTCCTGTTCAAGGTGCCCAGCCTGAGATTGACTGCCATCAATGGCCCCTACTTTCATGACGGCAGCACAGAAACACTTGAGGAAGCAATTAGAATCATGGCCCGTCACCAATTGGGCCGGGATATACCCACCAAGGACGTAAAATCCATTATCTCTTTTCTTCGCACGCTGGTCGGTGAGCACCCAAGGCTCAATCCATGATCCAGCATCTCCTTGGCCCAAGACGCTTTCTGCTGTTTCTGTTTATTGCAGCCGCCGCTGTTGTCCTTCTGACATCATTATGGGTAAAGGAGGCGGATCAGTATGCCAAACAATCGAATCTCTTGATCCAGATGAAGGAACTCGACGCCCGTCTGGATCGGGATGTGCTGCGGGTCATATCTTTCCTACTGGTGCAATACGATCCATTGGTGGAGACCACAAAGCGGTTACGTAAGCTGGAGAAAAAGGCAAAAGATCCCAAACTCTCTCTCTATGAAAGTAAAGGCAAAAGGATGGACGATGCCATTGATACCTATTGGGCATCAGTGGAAGAAAAGTTGCAGCTGCAGGAGAGAATCAAGTCGCAGGCTGCCTTTGTCCGCAATGGGATCCACTATCTACCTGTGGCTGTGCGAGATCTGAAGGAAGTTGGTGATAACGTCTATGAGGAGGTTATGGCGTTGCTCAATCAACTCTATCGATACAACCTCTCCTCCAGCAAGACTGAACTCAGTCGGATTACAGAGCAGATAGAGGTTCTGAAACTACTGAATGACCTCCCGTCAACTCAGCATAACACTCTGGATAACATCGTTTTTCATATGCAGGCCAATCTGAAAGGGCTTGCCCTACTCAAACGGTTGGAGGCTCGCTATCTCTCTATTCCCAGTCTTCAGCTATTTGAAACCCTGCACAATATCCACGAAACCTATCAGGCAGAGGATGCCCGCCAAAGTCGGCAGATCAGTATGGTGCTGTCGGTGATTATCCTGTTCCTGCTCATGGGATTATGGCAACTGCTGCGCAAACTCGATACTGCACGGCAGGTTGCCGAGCAGTCCTGGAACAGATTGCACGATGCTGTCGGAAGTCTATCTGAGGCATTTGCGCTGTTTGATAGTGATAAGCAATTAGTATTACACAATAATAAATTTGAGAAATTCTATCCTTGGTTAAGTGACCGGCTCCAGAAGGGCGTTTCGCTGAAAGAACTACTGGGAATAATGCCCACTACATTCGAACGAAGCACGCTTGATGGCGAAAAGATTGAAAATGAAATGCCACTTGAACTCTATCTTGAGCGTCCGGATAGTCACCGGTGGTACCTGGCAAGTAATAATCTCACTACCGAAGGCGGCCTTGTCTGTGTCCGCACCGATATCACCGAGTCGAAAAAAGCCGAACTTGAACTTCGCAAACTTAGCCGCGCTCTGGAACAGAGCCCGGCTTCTGTTGTCATCACCGATACGGACGGGATCATAGAATATGTCAATCCCAAGTTTGAACGGATTTCAGGATATACGGCCAGTGAGGCTATTGGACAGAACCCCAGAATAATGAAAAGTGGCGATAAGTCCCCGGAAGAGTACAAGGAGATGTGGGACACCATTACTGCAGGCAAAGAGTGGCGAGGTAACTTTCATAATAAACGTAAGGATGGATCTATCTACTGGGAATCAGCATCGATATCGCCACTGCGTAACGAACGGGGTGAGGTAACCCATTTTATTGCGGTTAAAGAGGACGTCACTGCACAGAAACGGGCCGAAGACCTGTTGAGGATGAATGCCACGGTATTTGATACCACGACTGAAGGCATCATGGTAACCGATGCCGATAACCGAATTAAAACTGTCAATCCTGCATTCAGCCGCATCACCGGCTATGAGGCGAGCGAAGTTGTTGGACGGAACCCCAGCATCCTCAGTTCCGGTCGTCAGAAGAAGCACTTTTATCAGGAGCTGTGGGAGACAGTCTTGCATCAGGGCCATTGGTCGGGCGAAATCTGGAACCGCCGCAAAGATGGCAGTGTTTATCCCCAATGGCTCTCCATTGCTTCCATCAAGGACGAAAGGGGCAGGGTGAGTGAATATGTCGCTATTTTTTCCGACATCACTCAACGAAAGGAAAATGAGGAACAGATTCGCTACCAGGCAAACTATGATGCCCTAACCGGATTACCCAACCGCTCCCTTCTGCAAGACCGTCTTTCGCAAGCCATCATGTCGGCTGGAAGAGAAGGGTGGGGGTTGGCACTGCTGTTCATCGACCTGGATAAATTCAAAGTCGTCAACGATAGTTTTGGCCATGTAATCGGGGACGAACTGCTGCAAATAGTTGCCACACGCATCAAGACCTGCGTACGGGAAGTTGATACCGTAGCGCGTTTTGGTGGTGATGAATTCGTTGTTTTGCTACAGGACATTTCTGAACCGGAAGATGCTGCGAAGGTTGCCAGTAAAATTATCGAAACGGTCTCCAGAGTGTTTGATCTTTCAAGCCGCGAAATCTTTGTCGGTGCAAGTATTGGCATTACCCTCTATCCAGAAGATGCTGATACTCCAGACACTCTACTGCAGAATGCAGATATGGCGATGTACCTGGCAAAAGATACTGGTCGCAACCGGTTTCAGTTTTTTACAGCAAAAATACAGGAACAGGTCAGGATTCGCCAAAGTCTGGAACATGATCTGAGACAGGCTTTGAAGCGGGATGAATTTGAGCTCTATTATCAACCTGTCGTAGATGCCGGCAATGAATCAATTATTGGTGTTGAAGCGCTCCTGCGATGGCATCATCCACAACTAGGCTTTGTTGCGCCAGATACCTTTATTCCTCTTGCAGAGGAGATCGGTTTGATAGGAAAGATCGGGATGTGGATACTGCATGTCGGTTGCCGGCAAGTGCATGAATGGCATCAGGCCGGTTTGGAAGATATTGAAATCGCATTCAACCTGTCTGGCAGACAGAGGGAGTTAGGGTTGACTGCAAATGACATCTCTCTGATATTGCGCGAGACAGGTCTATCCGGTGAATTCCTTACCCTTGAAATTACTGAAAGTGAGCTTATAGAGGACACAGCAGAGGAGATTACTTGGCTGCAGTCATTTAAAAATGTCGGTGTCAAATTATCCATAGATGATTTTGGTACCGGTTACTCATCACTTAGCTATTTAAAACGTTTCCCGGTGGATATTTTGAAGATTGATCGGGCTTTTGTAGTTGATCTGCCTGACCACCGGGATGATGCTTCTCTCGTTGAGGCAATTGTTGCCATAGCAAAAAGCCTTAACCTCAAATTGGTAGCCGAGGGTGTAGAAACCCGAGCCCAGGCGGAGTTCCTAAAGAAAATTGGTTGTGATTATCTGCAAGGCTACTATTTTGGTAAACCAATGCCTGCATTTGAACTCGCTGAAAAGATAGGCGTCGTTACCGATCCGGCTCCCTGAATATTTTACCGATAAGTTGAAGATGTTGATAAATAGTGCAAGGTGCATAATACTTATTATGTTAAATCAGACGTGTTTAGGTTTATTCACTTGTTTTCGACCGCCCTGAACTCTGGACACAGGAAGATTTATCCGTAGCACTTGGAGATATTCGCGCCCTGCCGTGGCTACTGGCGCTCGCAAACGATAAAAAAGGCGGAAAAGTATCAGCCCTCCCGCCTTCATTGGATTTGCCGTTACGCGATCTATCGCGCTACCGCTAGTGTTTTTTCATATTGAACCCGACAAGCATCAGCAACAGCAGTACCACCGTCATAAAGACTAAACCCCAATCATAACCGGTCATTTTTACGCCTTTCATTCCGCCTGATTCCAACCGTAGTATAGCAGCACCGCATTTGGCGTAACTTCAGCTCAGCGTGATCTACGTGGACGTGCAGCAGGCCGACCTATGCCGCCGGGCGGCCTGGCAATTGGATGGGTAGGCCTGGGTGGCCTGGAGATGGGCGGCCTGGGCCGATCGGGTTTTTCAGCTGGTGGTTTCACGATAATCGTGTTGCCGCCACAGCCCCAACAAGGATAAGGATCGTAGTAGCCTCCATAGTAAGCGCCGTATGAAGCTGAGCCGCCAACAGATGAGGAGCCAGTACTTGAACATCCTGTCAAAAGCACGATACCCAGTAACAGGATGAGGCCAAACATTTTTCGACGGAATAGTGTCATGATCACTCTCCCCCTTCGGTGGCAATACCAGGCCATTTCTGGATCATGAAGAGTGCTCCGGAGGGATCTGCAAGCAGTGCGGTCTGCTTGTCTTCTTCAGCTGTCCCGGACTTTATCAGCACCCTGCCCCCCAGCTTGGTTACAACACCCGAAATCTTTTGCAGATCGGCAACACGGATCACAGGTACCCACCGCTGCTCTAATTTTTTATCAAACAGCCCTCTGACGCCGGCACGCCATTTTCCATTCATTTTCAGAATCCAGTAGTTCTCCCGGCTTTCTCGTGAGGAATAACCCACCAAGGTTTGGTAGAAATCGAGCGAGGCAGCAGGATCGCTTGACCAAAGTTCATCCCAGAGCCAGTCGTTGATGGCTGGTTCCTTATCTTTGGGATCACCGTCAGCTGATCGAAGAAGCAGTATTTGTGCGCCTCGAGGATCGCTGATCAAGGCACCGCGCCCTCGGTGACGCATATCAACGGGGCCCTCATGTATCTTGCCTCCCCGCTCGCGGACGAACCCGACAGCTTGATCCACATTCGACACAGAGAGTGATGCGATCCAGCGAGCGACACCTCGACCATTGGGTTTTGGTTTGATTTCGACCATACCGCCGATTGCCTGTCCGTCGCGCAACACAACAGTATAAGCGCCCTGGTGCTTGAAGTCCCATCCAAACAATTGGCCATAAAAGTCTTCAGCCTGAGCCACATCCTGGGTCAGCAGGTCATGCCAAACTATTTGTCCGGGGGAGTGCTTATGTGTGGCGGGAGAGGCTACAGGCGTCAGATCCAGCGTTGAACAGCCGTTGAGCGCTGCAAAAGTGAACAACAGAGCAATGATCGCCATTGAGGGTACGGTATGTCTGCGAAATCTCTGCGGTATCGTCATTATCCATAACTCCAGGTAGCCTGGGGATGCATAATATACTTGAGGAGATTCAATGTCCTAATGAATTTAGGACTGAGTGGGATATTCCCGATAGATGTGCCGGTCCTATATAGATGGTTTTGCACACGAAAGCATAGCCCGAATGGGCCTGGCTGATATTTTGATGCTGGAGCTAACCTAACATCCTCGCGTTTACGCGAGGATGTTAGCAATCACGCCTGACGAAGTCGCGCGTAGATCTTATCCTTAAGTTCGGTACGCTTGTACTTCATCGCTTCGATGCTTTCATCCGCGATGGGCTGTCCGCGCTCTTCCAGTTCCCGGATTTCGTTGTCGAGTGTATCGTGCTTCTTCACCAGCTCAGCAAATTCTGCGTCTGCTGCACTGAGTGCCTCGAGCTTCTTGTGGAATTCGGGGAATTCATGGTCGATATCGTGGTGTTCTGAAAGCATGTTGCCCTCCCTCTTTTCTCTTAATCAGGGTCAGAGCAGAATGATTTCTGCACTGACCCTTTATTAAAAAGCAGGGATTACCGAATCAGTTTATCCGGCAATCCCTTCTTGAAGAACCCTTAACCCTGGCGCGCTTTAACTTCTTTGATTACCTGCTCGGCCACACTGTTCGGGCAGGGAGCATAGTGTGAGAACTCCATGGAGAACTGACCACGACCAGAGGTCATGGTCCGAAGGTCGCCGATGTAGCCAAACATTTCGCTTAGAGGAGCATCAGCCTTGACGCGAACGCCTGTGGTGCCAGCTTCCTGAGATTTGATCATACCGCGGCGCCGATTGAGGTCACCAATGACGTCACCCACGTGGTCATCGGGGGTGAAGACGTCGACCTTCATCATAGGCTCAAGCAGCTGTGGGCCCGCTTTCGGCACAGACTGGCGATATGCCGCCTTTGCAGCGATTTCGTAGGCTACAGCTGAGGAGTCCACAGCATGGAAGCTACCATCTACCAGGGTAACTTTGACATCAAGCAGCGGGAAACCAGCTAAGGTGCCTGTTTGCATGCTGAGCGCGAAACCCTTCTCCACTGCAGGCCAGAATTCACGAGGGACGTTACCACCGGTGACAGCAGATTCGAACTCGAAGCCGCTGTTCTGCTCGCCAGGCTCGATAATGTAATCGATCTTGGCAAACTGACCGGAACCACCTGTCTGCTTCTTGTGAGTGTAACTCTCTTCGATACGTTTGGTTATGGTCTCACGGTAGGCCACTTGGGGCTTGCCAACGGTAACCTCTACGCCGTGGGTGCGCTTGAGAATATCGACCTTGATGTCGAGATGCAGCTCACCCATGCCTTTGATGATCGTCTCGCCACTCTCCTGGTCGGTTTCAACGCGGAATGAGGGATCTTCCTGCATCATCTTGTTGAGGGCGATCCCCATCTTTTCCGAACCACCTTTGTCATTCGGCGAGATAGCGATGGAGATAACCGGATCAGGGAAGACCATTGGCTCAAGGGTGGCAGGCCGCTTCTGATCGCACAGAGTATGACCGGTCCGGGTGTTTTTCAGACCTACCAAGGCGATGATGTCGCCAGCCTGGGCGAAATCGAGTTCCTCACGGGAGTCAGCATGCATCTCAACGAGACGGCCGATACGTTCCGTCTTCCCGGTGAAGGTGTTGAGCACAGTGTCGCCCTTCTTCAGCCGGCCGGAGTAGATTCGGGTAAAAGTCAGCGCACCGAAGCGGTCGTCCATAATCTTGAATGCCAATGCACGCAGTGGGTATTCTGGGTCGACAATGGCAAACTCACCGGTCTCGTTGCCCTCCGCATCAACCTCAGGCTGGGGCTTGACCTCCATCGGGTTGGGCAGGTAGTCGACAATAGCGTTCAGCATCGGCTGTATGCCCTTGTTCTTGAATGCAGAGCCGCAGTAGGTGGGGAAAAAGTCGAGTGCTATGGTGCCCTTGCGGATGCAGGTCTTGATGGAATCCAGGTCAGGCTCTTGGCCTTCCAGATACTTCTCCATCGCATCATCGTCCTGCTCGACAGCTGCCTCGATCAATTTTTCGCGCCACTCCTCGACCAGATCAGCCATATCGGCCGGCACGTCCTGGATTTCGTATTTCTCGGGGTCACCTGAATCGTCCCAGACCCACGCCTTACGGGTCAGCAGGTCAACCACACCGACAAACTGGTCTTCAGTACCGATAGGCAGCACCATGATCAGAGGATTCGCGCCCAGTACCTTTTCCACCTGTTCGACGACGCGGTAGAAGTCGGCACCGATACGGTCGAGTTTGTTGACCAGGATGATACGGGCAACCTCGGATTCGTTGGCATAGCGCCAGTTTGTCTCGGACTGGGGCTCAACACCGCCGGAACCACAAAAGACGCCCACGCCGCCGTCGAGTACCTTCAGTGAGCGATAAACCTCAATAGTGAAGTCAACGTGTCCAGGGGTATCGATGATGTTTAGACGGTGGCCGTCCCACTCGCAAGAGGTGGCAGCGGACTGAATGGTAATACCGCGCTCCTGCTCCTGCTCCATGAAATCAGTGGTGGCCTCGCCATCGTGAACCTCACCTGTCTTATGGATCTTGCCAGTGAGCTTCAAAATGCGCTCTGTGGTGGTTGTTTTACCTGCATCCACATGGGCAAAGATGCCGATATTTCGATAACGGGTGAGGTCTGTCATTTCTGTTTCCTAGTAATCCCAACTAAATCTTGGTGGGCATTGAGACGGTGCCACGCCGAACACAGGCGATAGCTTTGCGGATGCAGACCCTACCAGTAAAGATGCTGGTGTCAATACTGAATCTGCATGTGAGCGGGAAAATAACCCCTCTTCCAGCCGAGAAAATCCTGTGGCAGTGGGGATTTTACTTGAATTCCCTCTTGTTTTTGCCCTGAATTAACAAATTAAACACATTTACATTACTCAGCAAGTCATTGAATTACAATAATTAATTAAGTCAGTATTAATGTCTTGATGGTCTTGTGCCCTTAAGAGTTACCACACAACTTATGAGTTGACGAGCAAATCACAAAATTTCAGGCTAAATAGTAGATGAGCGAAACATTCACCGCGCGGGAATTAAATTCATCTGACCCGGTGGGGCGAATTTAAAATCAGTATTGACTGAAGAATCTTCTCGTTTGGGCTGATGGAGGTCTTGACAGGTGAAGTGTGGCGCCAGTTGTTAAATGATTTCTTGAGAACCAGCCCTGAGGCATCTCCAGAGCGTAGAGAGCCGGTTTTGCAGAAGGATAGGACTTTTCACCATCATCAGGCTCCATTGAATGGATATTGATAAGTTTTCGATCTTGGTCGAAAAAAGCGACATCCAGTGGTATTTCCACGTTCAGCATCCAGATATGCAGAATCTTCTCTTGGGGAAATATAAAGAGTAACCCTTCGTTAACACCTAGTTTCTTCCGAAATGAGAGCCCCCGCAGGCGCGATTCCTGATCGTCAGCCACTCCGACAAACGCCGGGATAGCACCAATTTTGATCACCTCATTTTCTATTTCGCTGCATCCGCCAAGGAGAGTGATAATCAAAAAAGCAAGTGAGAGGTGTAGCGGTGGTTGAAACAATGGATTTTTCCCTCCAATTGCCGTGATGCATAGAGGGTCCGGTAACAGCTAACTATTGCTCGTGTGATGTCTCACTTAGATTAAGCTGCTCGCGATATTCCTGGAGTAATCTTTCGGCGTCTCCAACCTGTTTCGGGGTCATTGCAGAAGATGCGGCATCCTGAAACCGCTGACCATATCTATCACCCATTTGAGCGCTCAATCCAAACCAGGCATAAGCTTTCACATAATCTTTCTCTGTTCCCAGGCCATAGAGATACATACCCCCAAGTTTACCGAAGGCACGCTCATCTCCCGCAAATGACGCTGCGTAAAATTCGTTGAAAGCGGTCTGCCTGTCACCCTTTTGGTTAGCTTCCATTCCCTCTTCAAGTCCCGCTTGGCTGGGGAAGGTGGCAAAAAGAAAAATCAGGCCGCAAACTGCTATCAATCGTTGTTTTGGATTAATCATTAAGAATATTTGTAGTAACAATGCTTGGAATGCCACTCATCCTACAAAAAACAATGGGATCCAGCAACGTGCTGAAATCAGTTCATTACTTTGAAGTTGTGCCAATTTTTCAACATATCCGAGAATATCTCCATAGGGACGGGCTCATGGAATAGAAACCCTTGCACTTCATCACAACCTGAATTCTGCAGGAATTTGAATTGGTCAAGCGTTTCAACCCCCTCCCCTATGGTTTTAAGATTGAGATACTGTGCCATCGAGATAATTGTTTTTGTTATCGTTGCGTTATTTTTATCGGTTGAAACATCCTGAATAAACGATTGATCAATCTTAAGTTTGTCGATCGCCATTTGGTTAAGATAGGAGAGGCTTGAGAAACCTGTGCCAAAGTCATCTATGGCTATGTTGACTCCCTGTGCTTTCAATTTGGCCAACGTGTCCTTCACTTCAACAATATTTTGCATGAAGGCCGTCTCTGTCATCTCCAACTCAAGGTAGTGAGGACTTAATTGGGTATCATTCAAGATACTGTTCACTTGGTTAAGAAAATCGGTTCTGCGGAATTGAACAGGTGAAACATTTACCGCAATCGGAATCTTCGGCAAGCCTGCGTCATGCCAAATTCTGTTGCGGCAACATACTTCCCTTAGAACAAATTCTCCCAGAGAAACTATCAGCCCGGTATCTTCAGCGATAGGAATGAAATGATCGGGCAGGATATATCCACGCTCAGGATGCCGCCAGCGCAACAGCGCCTCGGCACCAATCAATTCGCCCGTTTGAATGTCGATCTGGGGTTGGAAAAAGAGTTTGAACTGATCCCTCTCCATGGCGATACGCATATCGTTTTCCATCGCCAACCGGTCTCTTACCTGTGCCTGCATCTCTGGAAGATAGAAGCGTATGGCATTTCGCCCCTCCTCCTTGGCTTTATACATGGCAGTGTCTGCCCGGCGAATAATGTCTTCGGCAGTCTCCCCAGCTCCAGAAAAAAGTGTTACGCCAATACTGCTGGTCGTGTGAAGTTCATATTCCCTGATGTGGTAAGGTTCAGCCAGGCTTGCTTTGAATTTCTCCGCTATCGATAAAACCTTATTTGTGGCTGATTCTTGATCCGGCCCCAGTTCATTCAGCACCATCATGAACTCATCGCCACCCAGACGGGCCAAAGTATCGTCTTTTCTAACCAGTTTCTTCAATCGCCGGGCAAACTCTTTCAACATCCCGTCGCCCACGAGATGCCCCAGTGAGTCATTGATATTCTTAAATCGGTCCAAATCTATGAAGACGCTTGCACCTATGGAACCACTTCGGCTTGAGCGTGCAAGAGCCTGATTGAGACGGTCAAACAACAAGACTCTATTCGGCAGACCTGTCAGACTATCGTGATAAGCGAGAAATTCGACCTCGGCTTCTGCACGTCGCTGCTTGCTGACATCGACCATACTGGACAGGAAGTGGATGATCGTGCCTTTGTCGTCTCTAATCAGGCTGATACTCGTCCATTGAGGGTAAACCTCGCCATTTCGGCGTTGATTCCATATCTCTCCCTGCCATGAACCCGAGTCAGTCAATTGCTTCCATAGATTGCGGTAAAAACGATCATCATGTCTACCTGACTTGAGGATGCTCGGTGTCTTACCGAATACATCTTCTGGCGAGTAGCCAGTCATCTCAACAAAACGCCTG
This sequence comes from bacterium endosymbiont of Escarpia laminata, assembly GCA_003660235.1. Lineage (GTDB taxonomy): Bacteria > Pseudomonadota > Gammaproteobacteria > Chromatiales > Chromatiaceae > QGON01. Next base: position 56,846 of record QGON01000068.1, read on the forward strand.
TTTACTCGCTGAATCCTGCCTTGGTCGTCAGTGATGATCATTGCATCGTGTGCTTCAAATACCATGGCTGACAAGCGAAGCTCTTGTTCCAGCGCTTTTTGTGACGTTATATCGTGAAGCGTAACGACAGCACCAATCCGCTCCCCTTCTTTATTCGCAAGTGTTTCTCCATTCGCCAGAAGTGTACGTTCTGTGCCGCCATTTGGGGGCGAGACAAAAACCTCCTGCTCGCGTACCTTTCCTTCTTGCAATGTGCGATACAGAGGAGATTCATCACGTGCGAGTAAGTGTGTTCCATCCGCACTATGCAAGCCATATTGAGCAGCGCACTCGTTAACTGGGATATGAAGTTCGCTACTGCCCAGAAAGGTTCTGGCGGCGGGATTAAAGAGAGTCAAATGACCATCCTTATCGCAGACAACTATACCGTCGGATATCGACTCCAGTATCGTATTTAGAAATTGGCGCTCTTCCTTAAGCGCTTGTTCGGCAAGTTTACTCACACGAAAAACAAATAGAACTTTATGGAAGAAAAGGTAGTTAACCAATATGCCAGTCAAAAGAATAACTAAGTGAATACCTATCAGAATCCATGCAGCAGTATTGGTCAATGGCAGACTATAGAGATTCCACAGAACTGAACATAGGATTAAAAAAACCCAAAGTCCATACATCAGAAAGGAATAATGGCGTATTCCAAAAGTGTGATTTATTATTGGTATCTGCATTTATTGTTGATTCACACTTGTCTTGCTAAGCGTTAATAAACGTATCTTGTATTGCAGCCCAGGCAACTATTGAATCCCTGAACAACTTTGTCGTTGGTCTTCATTTAATCACTTAAAATCAACACCCTTCAAGAATTTTTCACGCAATTTGTCAATTGCATTAACTAAGAAAGGCGGCCACACAATGGCGGCCGCCTTTACTCATACTTAGATGTAAATCAACAGATTTTCAGACGATCTGTTATTGGTTGCTCATAGGTGATGGACGTCCATAAGGATAGTAGCCCTGCCCCCAACCTGGATGGTATTGCGCGGGTGGTGGCGCCATTGCATCCCGCAACTCTCGTTCAGCCTGAATCAGGTTGCGCATGGCTTTCATTTCGGCCTCAGCTGCCTGACGCAGATCGTCAAATTCCTTAAGGATGCGAGTCACGGATTCTGACCTGGCAGTTCTCGGTGCAGCATAGCGCGGGGGCGATGCCGCGGCAGCGTCATCAGGTGACGGAGGGGGGCTAGCGTCGTCAGCTGGGCTAATCTTTGAAGCAGTATCCGTGTCAGCTACCTCTTTAGTCGCAGCCGTGGCCGCAACGCTCTCTGCCGTTGGTGCTGCTGCTTCTGGTTCTGGAGCGGCCGTTACTTCACTGGCAGCTTCCTTGCTATCCACATTCACGCTGGACTCCACACTCACGGCGGCATCTGTGGCAGTCGATGCCGTTGCCTCATTGGGTGCGGCGTCTGCAACTTCAGTCCCGGCTGCAACGCTGTCAGCCATATTTGCAGAGTCTTCTTTGTCAGAAGCTTCGGCACTCTCAGTCTCAGTTTGAGCAGCCGCACTAGCGGGCTGGCCACTTGAAACTGTTCCGAGAATTTCTGCAGCCTGTTGAGTGGATTCAGTTGTTGTAACCTGTTCGGAAGAAGTTTGGCCCTGACCCTCGGATCCAGCAGCCTCATCACCAGGATGTTTTGCTAGAGAGCGAACATAGGCAAAACCAATAATAACGATCAGTAGCCAGAAGATAATTTTAGACCAGAATCCCGCTGAACTGCTGGGTGTGGTTGTCATTTCCATCGCCTCTTTTTGCGTTTTATTCGGTTCTTCAGTGTGACTCTGTACCGCTTTATTTTCTGTGGAAAGGACAGCAGCAGCGGCTGAAGCTAAATCAGAGACAGATGAGACTGTAGCGTCTGTTTCTGCTTTAGGGGTTGATTCTGCGACAACAGGCTGTTCAGCAGTGGATTCTGTGGGCTTGGTATCTGGTTTTGCAGCAGGGACTACCTTTTTAGCCGGCACCGATTTTTTGGCGGACTTTTTCTTTGCAGTTTTCTTCTTCGCTGCTTTCTTGGCCGCCTTCTTTTTTGCCGCTTTTTTCTTCGTGGCTTCCTTTTTGGATGCAGAGGACTCAGATTCAGTCACGTCAGTCTCTTTCTCATTGTCCGCCATCTTCGCAGTCCCTCCAGGCCCTTGGCAATTCACCATATCCTAGCATAGCACTAGCAAAATTACTTTGGATAGGAATTCCGAGTCATATCCCTATTATCATCACCAGCGCTTGTCTCAATCAGCCATCCAGCCATCCAGCCTCTGGCCAGGGTTTCCCGCACGATAACCTGGATCCAATCCCCGCTACTGCCTAGTGTGATCATTGCATCACCACTCTCCACAGTGGAGACCAAACTGTAGTCAGTGCCCGGCCCTGATCGTAAATTAGCCCGCTCAACCTTCACGCTTGCAGTTTCACCAATCCAGGGTTCTGATACTACTTTCCCCAAGCCGTCTTCCACGCCCCATTGGCCAGCGTAAAGCAGATTCCTAATGTACTCTCGGGCGTCTTTATGCCCACCTCTTGCCGCCATCAAATACCAGTGAAGGGCCTCCCTTTCGTCCTTTTTTATCCCTTCGCCAGCGGTAAAAGCGAGGCCTATGGCAAACTGGGCATCTTGATGTCCACCTTCAGCGGCTCTTTTCCACCAGCTGATGGCTTTGTCGATATCGACACTCAGTCCATTTCCATTGGCATAGAGCCAACCAAGGTTGTATGCGGCATCCTTGTGGCCTTCCACCGCCAGGGGATTCCAGATACAGAATGCCTCGGCAAAGTCTCCTCGCTGCAATGCGATCAACCCCAAATCAAAACGGTCTGCTCGGGTAACATTACTGTAAAGCAGGATGACAAACAGGAAGATCAGCACCATCCATTCTGTGCGGGGTTTGAGCCAGAATCCGTTGGTCTGCTGAGGTATGAGTTGCATTGGGCCTCTAAGTCGTCTACGAGCCAAGGAGTCCCTGTATGAACTGGACTCACGATCCGAGTTTGCGATTCGATTAAGGCTCTTCAGTAGTGCTGAAGGAGTCTGGTAACCAATCTATTGACGTCGGACATGCCGGTTTTCAGGTTCTTTTCAATTGCTTCCATGCTAATTGGATCACCACTTTTTCCAGCTGCCCAGTTTGCCACTACTGCGCAACAGGCGTAACAAAAATCCAGCTCTCTGGCCAGCGAGGCCTCAGGCATTCCGGTCATGCCCACGATGTCACAACCGTCCTGCTCCATGCGATGTATCTCCATCGCCGTTTCCAGACGTGGTCCCTGGGTAGATCCATAGGTGCCAAAGGTCGTCAGTGGGGCTGACACCTCCTCTCCCGCCGCAATCAAAGCTCTCCTTAACGATTCACAGTAGGGATTGGTAAAATCAATGTGCGTGACCTTGTTGAGATCATACTCAAACAGCGTATGCTCCCGCCCATAGGTATAGTCGATAATCTGATCTGGAACAACGATCTGACCAGGTCCCATGTCACCGGTAATACCCCCCACAGCCGCAACGCCAATCACTGCGTCAACTCCGATATGCTTCAGTGCCCAGAGGTTTGCCCGGTAGTTCACCCGGTGCGGTGGGATTGTGTGGGAAGGACCATGGCGTGGCAGGAAAACCACCTCTGTCGAACCAACAATTCCGTGTGTCAGCAGTGCCGAGGGCTCACCAAACGGAGTATGTGCCACCTCACGGTGAGTAATTTCCAGATCAGGAATCTTATCCAGACCCGTTCCGCCAATTATGGCCAGTTTCGTCATTATTATTTTCCCGGCAACAATATCTTATAGAGCGATTCTAACCTAATTTCCAGGACAAAAAAAAGCCGACTGAAGCTCAGTCGGCTTTTTCTGGACAGGTCGGACTATCTTACTGGGCGATCAGAGCTCGTCTGCATGATCAGCAAGGTATTCTGCGACACCGTCAGGTGTGCCCTTCATGCCCGCATCACCTTCCTTCCAGCCCGCAGGGCAAACCTCGCCATGTTCTTCGGTGAACTGCAGCGCATCAATCATGCGCAGCATCTCATCGATATTACGGCCAAGGGGCAGGTCATTGATGACTTGGTGGCGTACCATACCATTTTTATCAATCAGGAATGAGCCGCGAAATGCAACACGGCCGTTGGGCGTCTCGACATCATAGCTCTTGCAGATAGCATGATCGAGATCAGCCACCAGTGGGTATTTTACAGCACCAATTCCACCGTCATTCACAGCAGTGTTACGCCAGGCGTTGTGTGTAAAGTGGGAATCGATTGAGCAACCGACGACTTCTACACCACGCTTTTTGAACTCTTCCAGACGATGATCGAAAGCAATCAGTTCAGAGGGGCAAACGAAAGTAAAGTCGAGGGGATAGAAAAAAAGTACGGCATATTTTCCATCGGTCGCCTCTTTAAAGTTGAAGGCATCTACGATAGTGCCATCACCCAGCACGGCAGGTGCAGTAAAATCTGGAGCCTCACGGCCAACAAGTACGCCCATTTGTTTACCTCAATTAATGGAATGTCTGGACAGATGTCCTGTAATAAGATTCAGTGGAGCCAGTCCCTGAAGTTGCACGAAATCTTAAGTGTTTTTGTCAGGAATTAGAATAAGAATAAATTAAAGTCAGCGATTAATAAAAACTATCGGCATGGAACGCCTTATTTAAGTCTGGTCTCTGTCCGGAAACACTATTTTAACCAGTACACTCGACTTGCATGGGGTCTGCACCAATGACCAGCCCACCCCGATCAGAAACCAGATAGGCAGTACGCTGGAGAATGACGGCCTGGTGGATATAAGTCCAAGCACCGCCGCCGCATTGCCACCGGCCAGATCATATGCCAACAGAGTCAGAACTACCGTGCTCATGCCGGTACCGACCAGGGCGATCACCTGGGCCGCAAACAGCTTGCGAAAACCGGCGTTGAGTAGAAGATTCGCTGGATCCATCGAAGACTATGGCCGGAACGCCGCCCCGAAACGTACATACAGGGCTGGGACTACCAGCATGTTTAAGGCAGTGGAACTAAACAGACCGTACAGGATCACTACTGCCATGGGGGCCTGGATCTCGCTGCCGGGTTGCCCGGCGGACATGGCCAAGGGAACGAGGGCGAGGCCCGCGGCCAGGGCCGTCATCAGGATAGGGATGAGCCGTTCCAGGGCGGCGCGCTTGACCGTCTCCCTTGGATCCGTCATCCCCTCGTCCCGCGCCAGGTGCTGGATGTGGGCCACCAGCATGACGCCGTTGCGGGTGGCGATGCCGAACAGGGTGATGAAGCCGATCAGCGTGGCCACCGACAGCACCCCGCCGGATGCGTACATGCCGAACACCCCACCGATCAGTGCCAGGGGCAGATTGAGCATGATGAGGGTGGCGTCCCGCGCGGTGCCGAAGGCCACCGTGAGTAGCAGGAATACGGCCACCACCACCACGGTTCCCAGCACCAGCAAGGTGCGGGCCGCCTCCTCGGCGCTTTCGAATTGTCCGCCGTACTCCACGTGATAGCCAGCGGGTAACAGCACTTTTCGCTGCACCCCGTCGCGGATGTCGCGTACCACGCCGCCCAGATCCCGGTCGGCGACGTTCACCATCACCACGATCTTGCGTTGCACGTTTTCCCGGCTGATGGCGTTGGGTCCACGGTCCTTGACCACGTCAGCCAGGGCATGCAGGGGCACCTGTGCGCCGGAGGGGACGGTGACAGGGGTCTCGCGCATGCTTTCCAGGCTTTCCAATACGGCCGGTTGATAGCGCACCGTGAGATCGAAGCTCGCCTCCCCATCGCGGATGCGGGTCACGGGTTTACCGTAAAACGCGGCCTCCAGGGTCTCGGCCAGATCATCTACCCTGAGTCCGTGTCGAGCCATGGCGTCCCGCCGAAAGCGCACGGTGATGAAGGGGATGTCGGCCTGCTGCTCGACGGCGATATCCACCGCGCCGGTTACGCCTTCGGCCACGCCCTTGACTTGCTCCGCCAAGCGCCGCAGCTCATGTAACTGCGGTCCAAAGATTTTTACCGCTATATTGGCACGCGTACCCGAGAGCATATGATCGATGCGGTGGGAGATGGGCTGGCCAATGACGATGTTCATGCCGGGCAGGGCCGAGAGGTCTTGCCGCAGGGCCGCCAGCAGCGCCTCCTTGCTGCGCTCGCCCATGTTCAGGGTGACCTCCATCTCGGAGGCGTGAATGCCCTGAGCGTGAGGGTCCAGCTCCGCGCGTCCTGTTCGTCTAGCAGTGGCCACCACCTCTGGATGGGAGAGCAGGATCTCCTCCACCCGCCGCCCCAACTGGTCCGATTGCTCCAGGGAAGTGCCGGGCAGGGTCACGGCACTCACCGTGAGGCTGCCTTCGTTGAACTCGGGCAGGAAGGATCGCCCTGCCGTGAGCATGGCTGCCAGGGTAACGGCCAACGCCAGTACGGAGACCAGGGTGATGGTGCGCCACCAGCCTATGGTGGCGGACAGGATCACTCGGTACACCGCCTTGAGACCGCGTGCCAGCCAAGTCTCGTGCCCGCGCAGTATGGTGCGGGAGCGCGGCATCCACAACGAGGCCAAGGCCGGGGTTACGGTTACCGCCACCAGCAGGGAAGCGGCCAACGACACCACGTAGGCGAAGCCCAGGGGCTGCATCAGCCGGCTTTCCACGCCGGACAGAAAGAACAGCGGCAGGAACACCAGCATTATGATGAGTGTGGCGAACACGATGGATCCCTGGATCTCGCGGGTGGCATTGAACACCACCTCCATCACCGGCGCCCGTTGCGCCTCGGGCAGGGCTTCGCGTTCTCGCAGTCGGCGCACAATATTCTCGACCACGATGATGGCGTCGTCCACCAGCGCCCCCAACGCGATGGCCATGCCGCCCAGGGTCATGGTGTTGATCGTGGCATCCAAGGCCTTCATGGCCAGGATGGCGGTCATCAGGGATAGGGGAATGGCCAGCAAGGTGATGGCCGTGGCCCGACCGCTCGCCAAGAACAGGACGACTACCGCTACCACCAAAAGGCCACCGTCGCGCAAAGCGGCCAGAAGATTTTCAATGGACACCGAGATGAAGTCTGCCTGACGGAAGATGTGGGTCGCCAGCTGCATGCCTTCGGGCAAGCCTTGCTGCACTTCGCCGAGCACCACGTCCAGGCGCTCGGTCAGTTCCAGGGTGTTGGCGCCGGGCTGTTTCTGGATACCGATAACCACTGCCGGGCGACCGTTTTTGGCGGCGCTGCCGCGGGTCGGCGCGGCGCCGATGCGCACCTCCGCGAGATGGCCCACGGTGACGGGCTCGCCGCCGCGCAGGGCTACCACGGTGGCGGCGATGTCCGCAGGGTCATCCAGCCGGCCCAGGCCTTGGATCAGGTACTCCTGGCCGCCCTCGGTGTAGAAGCCGGCGGAGACATTGGTGTTGCCCCGGCCCAGAGCCTCCATCACCTCGTTGACCCCCACCCCGTAGGCCGACAACCGGTCCGGGCGCAGCAACACCTGGTACTGGCGGGTTTTACCGCCGTAGGGGATGACCTCCGCCACTCCCTGCACCGCCAACAGACGTCGGCGGAGGTACCAGTCGGCAGTGGTCTTGAGCTCGATGGCATCGTGGCGGTCAGAGGTCAGGGCGATGAACAGAATCTCACCCATTACCGAGGCCACCGGCGCCAACACCGGCGCGGCGATGTCCGGCGGCAGGGCGGAACGGGCCAGTTGCATCTTCTCGGCCACGATCTGACGCGCCTGATAGATGTCCGTGCCCCACTCGAACTCCACATAGACCACCGACAGCCCCACGGCGGTGTGAGAGCGTACGCGGCGCACTCCGGAGGCACCGTTCATCGCCGTCTCCAAGGGGAAGGTAATGAGGGACTCCACCTCTCGCGGGGCCATGCCGTGGGCCTCCGTCACCAGAGTAACGGTGGGGGCGGTGAGATCCGGAAACACGTCCACCGGCATACGCAGGGTCTCGTATAAACCCCAACCCAGGAGCAGTGCGGCACCGGCCAGCACGAACAAACGGTTGCGCAGGGACCAGCCAATAGTCTGGGCAATCACTCGACTTCTCCTTTAGTGGGCATGGCCATGGCCGGCCTCGGCCGGGGATGCGGCCGCCAAACGCACCAAATAGGCACCGCGGATAACCACCCGCTCGCCGGCGGACAGACCCTCACGAACTTCCACCCAATCCCCGTCCCTCAGCCCCAGGCGCAGCGGGCGCCGCTCGAAAGACTCACCATCCAGCATCACGTACACCACGTCCTGACCGCCGTCGTCCACAATAGCCGATCGGGGGACGGCCACGGCCTGTGCTTTTTCACCGGTCACTACCCGCGCCTGGGCGAACATGCCGATACGCAAGGCCTCGTCCGGGTTGTCGAATTCGAAGATCAGCGGCACAGTGCGGCTCGCCGGGTCCACCGCCCCACCCAAGGCCACAGCGCGACCGTTCAGGGCGTGGGTGTCGAAAGTTTGCTCGAAGCCTTCCACTGCAAACCAGGCGCCGCTTGGAGTGCCCATGCGCCCCACATCTGCCTCAGCGATGCGCGCCTCGAGCCAAAGACGCTCGGGACTCACGACGTGGAACAGGGGGTCACCCTCCTGAACATAGCGTCCGGGGGCTGCCTGAACCTGGACCAGGATGCCATCCAGCGGCGCCCGCAGGGGGATACCGCCCGTCGCGCCTGGATCACGCCGGTACTGACCCAAGCGTCTCTCCGCGGCCTCCAACTCCGCGCGGGCCACCTGCTCGGCGTTGCGCGCCTCGATCACCCGCTTCTTCGACACGGCCTGCTCCTTGAGCAGACCCTCCAAACGCCGGCGCTCCTGGCGTGCCAGGCCCAGGGCGGCGCGGGTCGTGCTCAGGGCAAGATCCAGCGAAGCCACATCCGTCTCCGCCCCCAGGTGGGGAATGATGTGGGACAGGATCTGCCCCGCCTTTACCGGCATGCCTATGTGGGGAAAGGTCTCACTCGCGGCCCGCAGGTGACCGGCGGTGGGGGCGCTGAGGAATGCCTCTCCGTCGGCCCGTGGCCGCACCGTGGCGGTCGCGGGTACGCTAACCCGTAGCGTGCGCAGAGCCACCTTGGCGATGGCAAAGTCCACTTGCCACTGCTGCTCTTTGAGGTAGGGAATGCCGCCTTCGTCTTCCTCCGCCACGGTCGAGCGCGCCGCCGAGGCGGCCGATGCATCCGGATATACCGTCACGGACCCCAAGTCATGGTGGCTGTCGAGGCCTTTGCCTTGCAGCCATACCGTGAGTTGGCGCTCGCCCGCCCGCCGAGGTACGGCTACCGGCCGGAAGATACCCGGAATGGACGGCGCATCAATGGTGAAACGCTCCTCAGGCAGATCACCTCCCGACAAGATGATGGTTACCACCCCCTCCGCTACCGCCCGGAAGTCGTCGAGCCGGGTGAAATGGGCGGCGAAGGGTGAATCCCTGCCCACCGCCAAGGCAGGAAACTCCACAAACAGCTCGGCGTGGTCGGTAAAGTGGGTGTAGACCAAGGGCGGTTCGCCGTCGTCTCCGCCGTGGCCATGCCCCCCCGGTCCGTGGTCTTCCTCTGTTTCGTCGTGGGGTTTGTGTTCCGACAGGGCCATAGGGTCGTTGCAACCGCAAAGGGATGCGGTGAGACGCTCCCAGGGCTCGCAGCCCGTAAGCAGCAGTGTGGCGGCAACAAGCAAGACAAGAAATAATGTTCTCATGGCATATCTCCGGCGGGGCCGACCGCAAGATCCAGTTCAATCGCGGCTTGGCGGGCCTCGTGGGCCAAGGCAAGGGCCTGCGTATCTGCTTCCAGCGCCCCACGGTAGGCATCCACCAGCTCAAGAACACCGATTTCGCCGTTGTGGTAGGCGGCCTCGGCGATGCGCACCAACTTGGCAGAGGCCGCCGCAGCCTCCGACTCAAAGCGGCGGGCGTTATCCCTTGACTTGCGCACTTTGCCCCATAGTCCCCGCACACGGCCATCGGCTTCGGCAAGAGCCAGTCGATACTCACTTTGGGTTACCCGGTGCCGCGCCGCAGCCCGCTGTCGATCCGCCGCTGCCTGGTCCGAAAACGGAAATGGCATCGAAGCGCTGAGCAGCAGCCCTGTACCCTCATTGGATCCGGAGGCCACGTGTTTGGCGCCCAGGCCCAGGGTGACATCGGGCATACGGGCGTGCTCGGCTGCCTGGATCTCCAGGCCATGTGCATCCGTGTTAGTGCGCAGTCGGGCCAGGTCCGGGTGTTCGGTCAGGCGTGCAAGCAGTTCCGCCAGAACGCCGGGCTCCGGGGGCAACATGGTCCCGGTCAGCTCATCGTACTCCGCTTCGCTATCGTCAGAACTCAGGATCAGCGCCAACAGGGAGGCCCTGGCGACATCCTTTTCCACCTGAATACGGTCGCGGCGGGCCTGGATCAACAGACGTTCGCGACTGATGCGCAACCGATCGTATCCGGAGACATCGCCGGCGCGTTCACGCTTGCGCACTGCCGCCTCGACTCCGGTGAGCCGCGTTTCCCAGGCCTTCACCTTCTGTTCGAGGGTCTGCTGGTGCAGCACGGAGAAGAACCGACGGCGTATTTCAGCCACCCGCTCTGCGCTCTGCGCGGCATTCTCCATGCCTGTTGCGACGAGATGGCGCTCTGCCGCCTGGCGGGCCAGGTCACGGCGTCCGGAAAGAGAGAACTTCTGAGTCAACCAGATGGAATGTTCGGTGGCGTCGCCTGGATTCTCCTCACGAGTATATTCCAGGTTCGGGTTCGACCGCATGGCTGCCTCCGTCACGTCACTCCAGGCTTGCTCCAGGCGGCCCGCATGCAGCTCCTGGAAGGCCGGGCGTGCGAGGCCGAGTTGCAGGGCCTGTCCCTCAGTGAGGGCAGTACTGGCTGCCACAGAACCGGCTGCCAGACTCAGGGTAAAAAGAATGAGAGCCGATCCGCTACCGGCGGATCGAAATATAAACAATCGATTCATGGGTTATCCGATCAGATGATGCAGCAGGGATTCGATGCCGTGGTGATAAGAATCCAGGTTGGATGCCAATATGAGCAGGAACACCGCCGCGAGCACTACGGCAGCCACCCTTAAAGGGGTGGAAAGGACGGGGGCGGCGGGTTCCAACAGATACACTATGCGCTCGGCGCTGCGATTGCCTCCAAAGCTTATGACGGACTCTGGTAACGTGGCTGTCCCGAGCCGCTCCACGCGCAGCAGGGTTTCGGCCACGCTCAGGCTGTCCCCACAGGCCGTGGCCGCTGCCTCGTCGCACGCCTGTTCTACCGCCAGGGCCAACTCCGACAGCAGGAGAGCCCGAAGCTTGCGGCCGTACATCAGCGATAAAGAGGACGCAAGAGCCAGGCGCAGAGCATCACGACGTCGGGCATGGCTTTGCTCATGGGCCATCACAACACCCAGTTCGCTTGAATTGAGCCTGCGCAACATGCCACAGGACATAAAGATGCGGGGGCGCAGCCAACCCAGACAGAAGGCCAGAGGATCGGCTAAATTCAGTTCGGTGTAGCCTTTCCCGGTGTCTTCTTTATTCGCACCCAGCATGGAAGCCATCTTGAGCGTCAGAGACGCCATCCGGGCAAAGTGGACGCCATGTAGTGAGAGAACGCCCAGCGCAGCCAGAGAAAACACCAGCGGCAGTCCGTCGCGGACCGGTTCTGGAGGATGGAGCAAGCACAGGTGCAGATGACCACCGCCGTGCACATGACAATGGTCGACCGGCACGCCTAGAAGGGTAAGGAGTGAAGGTGCGAAAAGCAGGAGCACACCCAACGCCGGCAATAGTACCGGTGCCACTGCCCAAGCCAGAAGCCAGAGGCCGCGCGGACCCGGGGTGATCCGCCGATAGCGTTCCAGTAGTATCGGCAACAGGGCTGCCCCCGCCGCTTTGACCACTAAGGCCAGGCCCAGCCATACCATTAGTGAAAATTGTAGGTTGCCAAGCACGCCGTTCACTCGCCGTCTCCGGTCTGTGACGTTCGCCGCGCCCGGATTATCGTCTCCAAGCGGTTCAAGGTCTCGTCGTCAGCACGCTCTGCCAAGTCGGTGAAGGCCGCTAGAACTGCCTCCGATTCCCCTGCCCCCAAGGTCTCAACGACTTCACCGATCACCCGTCCAATCAGGTCGCCACGACCCACCCGCGGCCGATAGACGTAGGCGTGGCCGATCTTTTCCCGTGCCAGAAATTCCTTACGGAAGAGCCGTTCCAGGGTTGACTGGACCGTATTCGGAGAGATGCCCCGCCGTTCGCCGATTGCAGCGTGCACTCTCTTCGTATTCAGTGGAGTGCCGGACCATAGCAGATCCATCACCTGCCGCTCCAGCTCACCCAGAAACGGGCGCTTGATCATCATGAAGTCCTCGAAAATTAACTGGAAATTTGATTGGAAATCTGAGTAGAAGATTACGATACCATAAAACCGATTGTCAATCGGTTTTTCCGCGATTAACGGATCAGGTGTATACAGATGACACTGGAGAACTCCAGCGCAGAGGGTTATCCAGACGCTTGCCGCTTTCGATCAAATTCTCTTCGGTGCGCCACGCTGTATCCAACGATCCGGGCAAACGGGATTAATGTGTCTGGTTATCGGTGTAAGAATACTGTTGCCGTATCCTGCCCGGTCAGGGTCGTCGCGGAAATGTAAAGCTTGTTCCCTGCTAGTTGAATTTGCATCAAAAGCATCCACCAAACCAACGAGGGTTAAATGCCGTGAGTCGCCTAGCAATCGTTGTATTGCTTTCCGCTCAAATTACCGGATGTGCTTGCTTGGCGTCGAAATCGATCAGCGCTACCGTGCCAGCGGCCTCAACCTGGTAGTGATTGGTACTCTTCGAATTCTTTGTGGTTAGATAGGTTTTTGGGATGGACAAAAGCAAAAAAGGGGCCGAAGCCCCTTTTGATCAGCAATTGCTAAAGCGTTATTGCGCGGCAGACTCACCGTAACCGTAAATGCCGTTGGATTCGAGCGTAGGTAACAGAACGGATTGCTCACGTTCAATACGCTCATCCACCATATCGAAAATCTCGAAGGAGTCGGCAATAAAGTCATCGGTAAAGTTGAAGTCGCAATTCTTCAACCATTTCTGATGGTAATCGTCGAACTGCTTACGCATGGGTTTCTGACCATTGAGGAAGCCCCATGCCATGGATTTCAGCTTGGGATCTTCATGAGTCAGCAATTCAGGGTAGATTCCCTGATCCTGATCTGCCATATGGTCTTTCATTTTCGCTGATAGATCGCATATCAGCTGGTATGCGGTTTTTGCGTTGGGTCGAATCTTCAGCTGATCCTTGGTCATCATAGCCCGCAGGTCACTGATCATCTCATGCAGCTCTGCATGACGCGCTTTAAGGGTTTTAATGGACACTTCTCCATACCTCCTGAATTTCTGACAGGCGCGGAACCTCCGGAAAGGAAGCTCGCTCAAACATCACAGCGGATTTATCCGCCAATATTTATCTCTGGATTCCTGATCTTGGGCCAGGTTGTTCCTGATGTAGGAATCTTGGACCAATTCCAGAGAAATGGCAATAGGCTACTAATTTTATTGGATTTTTTTGATTTTTTTAGGGGGGTTAACCCTCATTGATTGATAAGGGAGTAAGGGAAAACCCCCGCTTCCTCTGAAGGTGTTTAGATTGATAGGCTATTTCGCGACCGCGTAGATGCCTGCGACATTGCGCAGATAACCCTTATAATCCATCCCGTAGCCAAAGACGTATCGGTCTTCCACCTTCAGGCCAGTGAAGTCAGCCTGAATAGTGCTATTCCTGACCCGCACTTTCTCCACCAGGACAGCGGTATAAACGCTTCGAGCACCTGCTTCCCTGCATGCATCCACAATTGCTGCCAAGGTGATTCCCTCATCCAGTATATCGTCGATGATCAGGATACACTCCCCTTTTAGGGAGGTGCTGGGATGGCCTATCCATTCGAGCTGGGTTCCTGTTGTTTCAGCCCCATATCGTGTGGCATGGATATAATCCTGGCGTAGCGGAAATGTCAGACGGGTCAATAGGTGTCCCATCGGGATCAGTGCCCCGTTCAGCACACAGAGTACCACTGGATCTTCGCCTGCCAGCTTGCCGGTGATCTCAACCGCCATTCTGTCGAGTGCCTGCTCCACCACCTCCTGGGAATGTAGCAGATCAGCTGTTTGCATGACCTCAGCGGCCTGTTTCTGGGTAATTGCCATTATTCTCTCCGGTTTCACCCCAAATCCAGGTTGAGTGTGGTGCCCGACTCCACTGCCGACAGCGACTCCACGGCATTGATCCAGCGCGGATCCATATGCAGTTCCTGGCGACTGAAATGGCCGCGGCCATGCATGCGTATCAATCTGAGATGAGCTGCCGGATCATTGTACTCCTTTAAGGAGTCGAGTACTTCGGCAGCGGCATCCTGATTGTTGCAGACCAAAACCATGTCGCAGCCAGCCTGTAACGCTGTAAACGCCCTATCAGCATAGCTGCCCGCATTTTCCGCTGCTGCCATGCTCAAATCATCACTGAAGATAACGCCCTGAAATGCGAGCCTTTTCCGCAACACATCCTGTAGCCAAAATGAGGAGAAACCCGCCAATTCACTATCAACCCGGTCATAGATGACATGCGCAGGCATGATGGCTTCCAGGCCGAAGTGGATCATCCTTTCAAAAGGCCGGAGGTCTCCCATTTGAATATCCTCCAAACGACGATTGTCGATGGGTAGTGCCAGATGAGAGTCAGCCTCCACACCACCATGACCGGGAAAATGCTTGCCCACTGAGGCCATTCCTCCCTCACGTGCACCGTAAATCCAGGACTGGGAAAGTTGTGCCACAACCTCAGGTTCTGCTGAAAAGGCCCGATCACCGATCACCTGACTAATTCCCAAACCCAGATCAAGCACCGGCGCAAAGCTGAAATCGACACCGGCAGCACGCAATTCAGCCGCCATCAGCCAACCACCCTGCCCCGCCAGCTTCAGCCCCCTCTTTCTGTTGAGGACGTATTGCTCGCCATACCAGGCCAACGGCGGCAGGTGGGTGAAGCCGTCACGAAAGCGTTGCACTCTCCCGCCCTCATGATCCACGGAAATCAACAGATGAGGCTCCCGCAAGGCATGGATCTCAGATGTCAGTTCGAGCAACTGCCCGGGAGTTTCGTAATTCCGGGTGAAAAGAATTACCCCTCCAGCAGCAGGATGCAGCAGACGTTCGCGATCTTCCGGAGATAGCGACCCACCACTCAAATCGAGCATGACAGGACCAAGGCTCATAATGTTTTTCAGGTAAATTCCATTCAACTTTTTCCGCAGTATGCCGCAAAGATCATCAATGGAAAACATTATGCGGTTTAAATCGTCCGTTATTTGAACTGTCAAGATG
The DNA here is from genome assembly GCA_003660235.1 of bacterium endosymbiont of Escarpia laminata. Taxonomy (GTDB): domain Bacteria; phylum Pseudomonadota; class Gammaproteobacteria; order Chromatiales; family Chromatiaceae; genus QGON01. The sequence goes on from QGON01000068.1 coordinate 72,239, forward strand.
AGGAAAAGGTAACTACCATGCGTCAGATCAGTGTTCTGCTGTTGTCACTGTTGTTGTTTGCCAGTTTGGCTTGGGCTGAAGATGAGGCGCCTCCCACAATCAGCTACTACGAGGTCAAACCCTCTCTTGTGGTTAACCTTGCCAGCGGAGGTAAGTACGCCCGCTGCGATATCCAGTTAATGACCAAAGATGATGATTTTCTGGAACAGATGAAACTTCACGGGCCGGCTATCCGCCATACACTGCTTATGTTGCTCTCGGAACAGGATGGAAAAAAGATCAAGACCCCGGACGGCAAGGAAGCGCTCCGTAAGCAGGCAATGGATGCTGTCAGCACATTGATGAAGGATCTTGCTGGAAAAGACAGTCTGGAGGCACTCTATTTCACAACTTTTTTTGTTCAGTAAAACGAATATCCAATTTATCACGCAGAAGATCACCCAGCAGGTTCAGCGTCAGCACAACCAGCATGATTGCCAAACCTGGCGCCAATACCATATGTGGCGCCATCAACATATAACCGGCGCCATCGCGGATCATACTGCCCCAAGAGGCTTCCGGTGGCTGAATACCCAATCCCAGAAAGGATAATCCGGCCTCGGCAATGACCATGCCCGCGACGCCGAAGGTTGCCTCAACGATCAGCGGTGCGGCAATCAACGGTAACAGATGCCTGAACATGATCACCCTGGAACTGCTGCCCAGCGCCACCGCAGCCTGCACATGATCCCGATGTTTGAGGGATAGCGTCTGAGCCCGTGTCAAGCGTGCATAACCCACCCAACCGACAGCAGAAAGCGCAATCACCAGATTGTCGAGCCCCGGCCCCATCACCCCAGCCAGGGCAATTGCCAGCAGGATGCCGGGAAAGGCAAGAAAGATATCGATCACACGCACCAGAAAAAGATCCCAATAGCCACCTTTGTAGCCGGCGATCAATCCAAGCGTGGTACCCAGCAGAGCAGAGATCGCCACCACTCCGAAAGCGATGAGAAAAGATGTCCTGGCACCCGCGATCAATCGTTCGAGGATTGGCCGTCCCAGGTCATCATAACCGAGCAGACTGTCACTGCCTGGCAGTGCAAGGATTTGTTCGAGGTCGATATGATTTGCTGACTGGGTCAAGAGTGGATTCAGGATCACCATGATGAGCCAGGTGAGTAGCACGATCACGGGGAACCAGAGGCGCATTAGCATTACCGCGATCCACCCAGACGAACACGGGGATCAACAACTCCGTAGACGATATCGGTCAGGGTGTTCACCAGTACATAGACCAGACTGATAAAGAGCACACATCCCTGCACCACGGGGAAATCCCTTTTCTGGATCGAATCGATCATCAATGAGCCAACACCAGGCCAGTCGAAGACGATCTCAGTCACCACGGCGCCGCCGAGCAGGCCACCCAGCTGTAGGCCCAACAGGGTGATTACCGGCAGCCAGGCGTTGCGCATCGCAAGACCACGTTCCGTTCAGACAAACCCTTCGCACGGGCAGTGCGTACATAGTCTTCACCCAACACCTCAAGCAGACTGCTCCTGATCATGCGGGCGAGAATCGCGGCAAAAGCAGAACCCAGAGTGATGGCGGGCAGGATCAGACCGGCAAGTGAGTCGCGCCCACTCACTGGTGTCCAACCAAGCCAGAGAGAGAAGAGCAGGATCAGCATGGGACCCAGCCAGAAATTGGGAATGGAGACACCCAGCATGGAAAATCCCATGGCGCCCCAATCCCAGGCCTCCCCCCGCCTCACTGCCGCCATGATACCGAGGGGAATAGCGATCAGCACGGCACACAACAGCGCCGCTCCTGCCAACTCCAGGGTAGCGGGAATGCGTTCTGCCAGAACCTGGCTGACAGGTAGATTCAGACCAAGCGCAATTCGCAGCGCCTCTCTGTCAGTGGCACGGGCCGATTCGCCCAGCATGACATCCACGGGGTCCCCCGGCACCAGATGGATCAGCAGGAACACCAGGGTCACCACTCCCAGTATAACGACCAGGGCACTGACTAAACGTGAGAGTAAAAAGTCAGCCATCCGCTTACCGAATCTCCACCAACATGTTGGTTTCAACCTGTTTAAACAGGTCCAGCAGATCGTGGTTGCGCATGCGGATGCAGCCGTGGGAGACGGGTACACCGAAAGGTTCACTGTCGGGACTGCCGTGGATATAGATATAGCGGCGCAGGGTATCCACACTCCCCCCGCGATTAAGGCCAGATTCCAGCCCCGTCAACCAGAGGATGCGGGTGAGTATCCAGTCCCGGTCCGGGTGTTTTGCGGCAAGCGCCGGGGAATAGATCTCACCGCTTGCCCGCCGGCCGACAAAGACGCAGTTTTCAGGACAGCCGCTGCCAATCTTGAGGCGGATTTTGTGTAGCCCTCTCGGCGTACACCCTGATCCCGACTGTTCACCCGGGCCGTTTCTGCCGGTTGCGACAGGATAACTGAGCAAGGGGTTACCATCTTCCAACAGCGCTATTTTTTGCTGGGAGATATCAATACGCAGCATTCGTGTCGGCACCTGAAATCTCCCGTTTGTTCGTCAATACTACCTGCTCCAATCCATCGTAGTTACCATCCGTCATCAGTTGGTAACCCGTCACTGTCCGGCGGGCGGCAAAGAGTTGATCCTCATACCAGAGTGGAATATAAGGCAGATCCTGTTGCAATATCACCTGCAACTGCCGATAGAGCTTTGCCTGCCCGGCAAGGGTTGTGGCCTGCTCCACCTCATTCAACAAACGATCCACTTCAGGACTGAAGTAGCGCCCCCGATTGGCGCCCCTGGGCGGCAGAGAGTCGCTGGCAAAAATATAGCGGAAGATATCCGGTGTGCGAATACCCACCCAAGCCAGACTGTAGATCTGGAACCGCCCCGCCTTGATGTCTCCAAAAAAGGTTCCCCAGTCGTAACTGCGCAGATCCACCTCTATGCCGACCTGCTTCAATTGACTCTGAATGATTGTGGCGAGCCGGATACGAAAGGGATCGCTCGATGTCTTGTAGACCAGTTTCAGTGGATGTCCTACATCATAGCCAGCTTCTGCCAATAGACTGCGCGCCAGTTGCGGTGAGTAGTCATACGATTCGAGATCTCTTGCGCCAACCCAATGCTCCGATGGAAAAAGCGCAAGCGCTGGGTGCGCAGCACTATTCAGCACCTGGCTGATAATCGTTTCCCGATCAATGGCGTGGGCGATAGCCTTGCGTACCAGAGGATTCCCGGTGGCGGGATCCTCCATATTGAAACCGATATAAGAGAAGTTACTGCCCGGTCTGTTTGCCACCTCCACCTCTTTACGTGAACGCAGATAACCAACCAACTCGGGCGCGAGATCATTTTGCAAAAGATCGATCTCTCCCCGTAACAATTTCAATGTTCTGACGGTGGGGTTTTTCACTTCGATAAACTCAACTTTCTGTCCATCACGATGCCGTTCCAGCAGTAGATGTCCAGGCTTGGAATGATCAACGGAACGGAACGGCCCACTTCCGACAGGCTGTTCATGGAACGGATGCCTGGAAGCCAACAGATCGGCAGGCTGTATTGCCAGCACCAGGTAGGCGGGAAAGAGTGGATCGGGCCGTTTGAGATGAAAGTCCAGGGTCTGTTGATCGACCTGTGCAACAACCTCGATCAACTCCAGAGCACTTCTGTGGGGTGAGGCATTCTGCGGGTCGAGCACGAACTGGTAGGTTGCCGCCACATCGGCGGCATCCAGCAGCTTTCCATGTGAGAATCTTGCGGCGGGTTGGTGTAAACGAAAGCGGTAGTGTGTGGGCGACAGGGCCTCCCAATCGGCGATGCCCGCCACCGGCAGGCTCTGATCATCGAATTCAACCAATCGTTGATAGAGCAGCCGGTTGATTCGCTCTGATGCCGCATCCGTTGCAAAACGCGGGTCGAGGTTGAGCGGTGCATTGGCAAGGCCCATGCGCAGAATCTGAGGATCAGGTGGCTGGCTGCAGGCGGTCAGTATCAGCAGCGAGAGCGCGAGGATTCGGGATAAGATCATAAAGAGACCAGGACCACTTAGTGTTCCTCCAGAAGCACTGAACTGAAGTAGGCCGGTTCAAGCGCAGCGGAACCGGCAAACGCGTCTGATCTGTCACCTGAAAAACGCCCGATCCACTAGTCTTGATCAGGCTGAAATATCGGGCAGTTACAGGTCTATTCTCAAATTAGACGCTACATCACCAATCGCAGTATGGCCGCTTGACCAGGCTGGCATTGTAATATTTAGGGTCGCCTGACACCTCCTCCCCAGCCCATTCCGGCATTTCGAAGGTTTCATCCTCGGCATCCAGTTCCACTTCAGCAACAATCAGTCCTTCATTGTCCCCATGGAAGAGATCAAGATCCCAGATATGGTTGCCACAGCGCACCTTGTAGCGCACTTTGTCGATGATCGGGCCGGCGGTAAGGTTGGCCAGAATCTCTTCACCCTCTTCCTGGGGAATCTCGTACTCATACTCGCTACGGCTGATGCCCAGAGTGACGCTTTTGATATTCAGATGCGCGCTTCCCTTCGCCACGCGAACCCGGATGCTGGCATTGGGCAGTGTCGCCAGGTAACCCTGTTTCAGGGTCGCTTCAGATTCAACGTCCTTCTTCCATTTATCATTAATAACCAAATATTTACGTTCTATTTCTACAGGCATTTATCAACTCTTCTCGAATAGTGCAATCGACTCAACATGAGCGGTATGGGGGAACATATCCATCACTCCCGCCCTCAGCAATCGATAGCCGTGTTCATGAACCAGGATGCCGGCATCGCGGGCCAGAGTCCCAGGATAGCAGGAGACGTAGACGATACGCTCTACGCCCAGTTTCGGTAGATGTGCCAGCATCTCCTGGGCTCCACTGCGAGGCGGATCCAGCAGCGCTTTAGTGAAACGTTCGAGCAGCCAGGGTTCAGCCTCGAGGGGTTCATAGAGGTTGGCAGTGAAAAAGCGTGCATTGTTGATGGTATTACGTTGCGCATTTTCCCGTGCCCTCGCCACCAGTCCGGCATCTCCCTCCACACCTACCACCTCTCCCGCCCTACGGGCCAGCGGCAGGGTAAAATTCCCCAATCCACAAAACAGATCAAGCACACGATCATCGCCGGAAAGTTCAAGCATATCGACTGCACGGCGAACCATCTGGCGGTTGATATCAGTATTGACCTGGGTAAAGTCGTTGGGCAGGAAATTGAGCGTCAGATCATAGTCGGGCAGCCGATAGTTGAGTTCAGCAGGAATACCCAAGAGCGGCTTGACGGTATTCAGCCCCCCCTCCTGTTGATAGATCACCACATCGTGGGCTGGGCCAAAGGCCTCCAGTTTCTGCCTGTCCGCTTCGGTCAGCGGTTCCAACAAACGGAAGATCAACACGCAGGTCTCATCTCCCATCGCCACCTCGATCTGCGGTATCTGACTGCGAATCGAGAGTCCGTCGATAAGCTCGCTCAATGCAGGCAGCAGTTCACCCACCTTCGGATGCAGGATGTGGCAGGTATCGATATCGGCAACGAAAGAGGAACCCCGCTCGCGGAAACCCACAAGTACGCCACCCTTCTTGGGTACATGACGTACACCCAGCCTGGCTTTACGCCGATAGCCCCATAGTGACTCCCCCACCAGCGGCGGTAGGATTTCGTCAGCTTCGACCTTGCCGATGTGTTTCAGTGCATCCAGCAATGCCTGCTGTTTGGAGTGAATCTGTGCTTCGGATGCCTGGTGCTGGAGGCTGCAACCCCCACAGACACCAAACTGGGCACATTTCGCCTCCACCCTATCCGGTGAGGGTGTGAGCACTTCAACCACACGGCCCTCGTCATATTTACGACGCTGGTTGGTATAGAGAAAGCGCACCTTCTCATCCGGCAGAGAACCGTAAATGAAGGTAGCCTTGCCCTCGATGTGAGTGACTCCCTTGCCGTCATGGCTGAGGGATTCGATCTCGGCTTCTACCGGTTCTGTCGGTAGTCTTTTACGCCGCCGCCGCCCCATGTTCATTTTCCTGCAAGTTGGAATTTTGCAGGGATTCTACCCTCTGTGGCCGGGAAGCGCCTGTCTGAGTTGCAGAAAGGGTACTTGTCTGGAAATATGAAACTCACGCTGCCAGCCATGGAGAGCGAAGCGAAGGCTGGTAGTCCCCGGTAGCCGCGAGGCCGCACTGCTTACCCGGCGTGCCTTGCGCCAGAGGGGAAGCAAAGTAGGCATCCGAGCGCGGCGTCCAGTCATCGGGAGCTGGCAACGGAGCGGCAACGAGCTTGCGAGGTTGTCGCGTAGTGCCAGTGACCGGGACGGCCGGGGCACAAACAGGTTGTCGAAGGCCGAGTCGATTTTGGGGACTGGGATGTCCCAAAATCTATCACGAGGTCGAAGACTCACTTGCCACGAAGAACACGAAGGAAAAAAATTTTACAATGAGTTTTCTTTGTGCCCTTCGTGTTCTTCGTGGTGAAAGATATGTCTCTACACGAACACTACTTTTCTACCCAGTTGCCGCCCGCATTCTGATACCACCAGCCTTTGGAGGCCTTTCTGATCCAGGTTTGGCCAAAAACCGAACGCACATCCTTCTCCCATTCCGGATGGCCATTGGCGCGGGCGATCTCCTTGTAGAGTCGATTTCGATCACTGTTTTCCGCCTTCACCAGGTTTTTCAGTTGAGCCCGCTGCTTGAGAGAGACCGCCGAAAGCTGCCGGATCCCCACCAGTGCATCATGAGTGAATCCGATAACCCCCTTTTGATAGTACGGATGGAGCGAATTGTTACGACGTTTCATTGAGGCCTGCAGGCGGCGTACTTCAGGGGTATTGACGGAGAAATCAGGTTTGGCGGCCGCATGTGCGGCCGGTATCAGAAGATCCAGCAGACTGAAGGAGACCTGCTGTGTTGAAGGACTCCATTGCAAAGATTGATCATCTTTGCCTGGCGTCGATTGCTGAACCTCATCGCCAAGGATATCGTCGACAATCTTCTCCGCTGCTTCACGGGCTTCTGCTGCGGGAAAATAGATGTTGATGGTCACGCATGCTGTAAGCATCAACAGCATGGTGAAAGAGGATGTCAATTTCGCTATTTTCATTTTAATTTCTCAACCAATATCATTCAGATGTTTCTAACGCACTTCCGGTGCACCAGCCACACTCATCTGTTTTAACTGTTCAACCAACCGATTCCAATCAGCCTTTCTGTTGAAGCCGACTATATCGATGCGTGGAATACCCGCACCTTCCACCAGATAGTAGCCCTGTTTGGCGCTGCCTGCCCCACTCATTTCACACATACCGTCTTCCAGTCGGCAACCAATACCCAGGCGGCGATAACCAAACTCATCGAAAAAACCGAGGAAGGTTCTGGCAAGCGCTCCTGACATGCCGGATCCTCCCAAGTTGGAGATATTATCCACCGCCTGTTGGCTGATACGGTGCCGGGAATCATCATCCTCCGGTGTGTGGAAATGGGCATCAAATGCAACCGGCAACCAATCCTCCAGCTCCAGATCGTGGATATACCCATCCAAGCGACCTGTGATCTTGCCGAATGAAAAGGTCCGAGTCAGTGTTTCGAGATCCAGTTTGCTGATTTCCACATTGGCTCGGACCAGAGGGTAGACACCGAACAACGACTCCAGCCGAAGGTCCTTGAAGAGAATGTCACCATCAAAAATCCTGACCAGCAGTACGCCATCCACACTCACCACACCATCCTGAAAGGTCAGCCCCGGCAACATGCCGGAGAGCGTACCCGATAATTCCGGCCAATCCAGAGCCTGACTAAGTGCTTTCATGGAGACAGGCGTCAACATGCCGTCGAATTTAATCTGTGGCCCCTCTCCATTCGTACCATCGGCATCCAGCCGGTCAATCAGGAGCACCCCATCCAATAGAGGAAGCTTTGCCTGGCGGGTCAAATGAAACTGCCGGTCGTCCAATTGAAAGTCGATCCGCGACGCCCCCAAGGTAATATTTTCCAGCAGGTGCCCTCTCTGCCAGCTCAACCAGGAGTCTTTGGGTAGATAGCCATGACTCCAATAGAGTTGGCCATCGAGGCCCTTGATACCGACGCGCCGGGGTTGACCACTGATGACTGAATCGTCCAAGTCTATATTGTGCAAATTGGCTGAAAACAGGTATTTATCATCTTCCACCTTCAGTGACAGGTCGAGCCCGCCATCCAGTACAAAATCCCCCCAGGAGGTGCCGATAAAAACAGGTTGAAAATACTCTTGATAGACCCTCCCTACATCGAAGGTTTTTGTTGCGAGATGCAGAGAACGAATGGAAGGCGAGTGCTGGAGGTCCAACGAAAAATCGGAACTCACATCCAATATCCCCTCAAGGCCCCATCGTGACTGTGTCAGCGACAAGGATTCGAACCCATCGTCGACGGAAAAATCCGTTGTGGCGTGAAATGGAGATGATGATGGATTCAGGTAGAAAAAGGGGGTCAAGACTTCACCATTGAGCAGCGCCAAATCCACCTCACCGCGCCAGGCCGCACGATTGAACTCTGCCGAACCCTGGGATTTCAGGGTCAGCTTTTCTGCCAGATAGGCGGCATCCGGGTCACTGAAGGAAAAGTCATTCAGTTTAAGCAGCCACTTCACCTGTTTTAACTGTCCGGCGTTCCCGGTTAAATGGAACTCCGGATCCAGGTAGCCCGAATAGTCCCACTCTCCCTTGGGCCTGATTTCCGCGGGTAGCCATTTTGTCAATGTCTGGGTATCGATCTTTTTGCCTTGCAGGTCGATTTTCCATCTGCCCTTGTTGGAGGAGAGGCTCAAATCAAGATTTCCGCCCGCCAAGGCGATCTGTTTGAGTTCAATCTGCAGGGCCAGAGTGACAAGATCAAGCCGGAAACGCACTCGCATAGACGGGTTATCCAGTTTTAAACCGGTAACCTTCAACCTTCCTTTATCACATTGAATTTGCAGTTCGGAGACAGTGCCTCTGTGACAGGTAAGCTTGAGGTTTTCAAGGGGCGCTGCCAATTGCGGCAGTTGAATCCTGCCGATCTCAAGCCGGTAGGCACTCTTTGAAGACGGGAGCCACTCGAGTTGCAGGTTGATGTGTTCAGCCTGCCAGGTGGCACCATCGATTTTATCGATGCTGAGAGTGAGCTGATCAACCGCCAGTGCGGAAAAGATAGCGCTGAGGAGAAACAGACCACCCAAAAGGGCGGTCTGTATCGACAAATATCTAGCCCGCAGGAAAGACATCGGTGGAGAGGTAACGGTCGCCCCGGTCGCAGATGATCGCAACGATGACTGCGTTCCCTACTTCCCGGGAGAGCTTCAATGCAGCCGCCACCGCACCACCTGATGAGATGCCGGCAAAGATCCCCTCTTTTGCTGCCAGTTCGCGGGTGGTCTCCTCTGCATCCTGCTGTGAGATATCGATAATCCGGTCGACCCGTTTCGGATCATAGATTTTAGGCAGGTATTCCTCTGGCCACCGGCGGATTCCCGGAATATTGGAACCCTCCATGGGTTGGACCCCGATAATTTCGATAGCCGGATTCAGTCCCTTGAGATAGCGGGAGGTTCCCATGATGGTGCCGGTGGTACCCATGGCGCTGACAAAGTGGGTGACCTTGCCTTCGGTATCGTGCCAGATCTCCGGTCCCGTGCCTTCGGCATGAGAAGTCGGGTTATCCTGATTGGAAAACTGATCGAGAACAATCCCTTTTCCTTCTGCCTCCAGGCTGCGCGCACGATCGATCGCCGCTTCCATACTGCCTGCCTTTGGCGTCAGAATCAGTTCGGCGCCATAGGCCTTCATCACGGCCCGACGCTCCAGACTCATGTGCTCGGGCATTACCAGGATCATGTGATATCCCTTGATGGCAGCCGCCATCGCCAGCGCAATGCCGGTATTGCCGCTGGTTGCCTCTATCAGGGTATCCCCCGGCTTGATCGTGCCACGCTTCTCCGCATGTAGGATCATGCTCAGGGCCGGGCGATCCTTAACGGAGCCTGCCGGATTGTTTCCCTCAAGTTTCACCAATAAGGTGTTGGATGTTTTGCCGGGTAGTCTCTGCAGGCGCACCAACGGCGTATTGCCGATATAGTCTTCGATTGTTTTGTAGTTCATGACAGGAGTTTAGCGCGATTTCTCTGTCAAGATCAGTGGTGAATATCAAGGTAGGCCGGTTCAAGCGAAGCGGAACCGGCAACCCCAGGTTTTCTGTTTATCTGGGAATGCCCGATCCGCTGTGCCGGATCGGGCCTACTTCTTGAATATAGGAGATCAGAAATTAACCACTTCTGATGATTCCCAGTTTCCGTCCCCATCTTCGTCGATAGAGAGGGTGTATTGGGCATTGTTGATGATTTCGATCTGGGCGATTGAACCCGCAGAACCGGTCAAGAGCATTGTTCCAAAAAAGGGCCAGACATCGAACGGACTTATCAGCATTGTGACCGGTGTCGTGATCTCCACGTAACCTTCCACAGGATGATAGTATCGACCGGAAATCGCTAGAGAGTTATTCCCTCCCTGGCCATCGGTAAATACCAGGGTGAAATTTTCCAACATCTCGACGCTACCGTCACCATTTATTACCAGCAGATTGGTAACAGTGGTAGTCGTAGCACCGTTAAAATGCATTGCCAAGGTGCCGATAAAGGTCACGGAATCAGCGCCGCTGCTGACCACCAATGGCGATACATCTTTCATAGTCAATGTCATTGAGCTAATGTCATTGATCGTGAGAGTACCACTGATATCCACTCTGCCGTCGATCAATACACCGGCTTCGTTACATCCGATGAAGTCCATATAACCGGAGAAACTGTCCCCAGCATCTGGTATGTCGAGGAAAAATTGGACATACCCCGATGAGCAGGCGAAAGTGTCAGATACAGTGCGCTCCTGCGAAGAAGCCCGCGAAGCGGTCTTCCCCAGAGAATGGTTTACGACGTTGGTAATAACGTTAATGGTACCAAGTATGAACGAACCATTCTCCCCATCCTGAGGACGCCCCGTTGCATTGGCCAGACCACCAACCGATTGGCTTGCCCCAAGCCCACCGCTGGCAAGCGTTCCGCCGTTAACGACAGTCACATCGGCAAGCGTGCGGCTTCCGGTATAGGCGGTGGTTGCCCCACCATCACCTCCACCGCCGCCACAAGCCCCGAGGACCAGCGAAGCACCCAAAATCATCCCTAAATATCCTGCTCTCATTCCTTTCTCCTAATTAATCGTTGGTAAATTCCCTTATAAAGGCGCGGCATTATACTCACGATCAAGAATAAATGGGAAGGCTATTCCCTCAATAGGTTTTTCATCTCACGTACAGCAGCATCCAGGCCTGTGAAAACTGCCCGGCAGATGATTGAGTGACCAATATTCAGCTCACGAATGCCACCAATCTGTAATATTGGCTGGACGTTGTGGTAGTCGAGTCCGTGGCCCGCATTGACCAGCAGACCGATCTGATTACCATATTCCACCGCCTGAATGATCTTTTCGAGGGCTTCATCCCGGGAGCGGCCCAATGGAGCATCTGCGTAGTGTCCGGTATGGATCTCAACTACGGGAGCACCAACCTCCACAGCAGCATCCAGTTGTTTCCGGTCTGCATCGATGAAAAGGGAGACCCGAACGCCTGCATCCCGAAGTTCCTCACAGTAATCCCGCATATAGTCGAGGTTCCCCGCTACATCCAAACCCCCTTCTGTAGTGAGCTCCTCTCTTTTTTCGGGCACCAGGCAGCAATCATGAGGGCGAAATCGGGAAGCGATGGCAGCCATTTCAGAAGTTGCAGCCATTTCGAGATTCATGCGGGTCTGTAGAATATCCGCCAGCATCTCCACATCACGATCCTGGATGTGGCGCCGGTCCTCCCGCAGATGCAGCGTGATCACATCCGCCCCTGCCTGCTCCGCAACCAGTGCAGCCTGGACAGGTTCCGGATAGCGGGTTCCCCGTGCCTGACGCAGCGTAGCCACATGATCAATATTGACGCCCAGCAGAATCTCTTGTCTGTCGCTCATCTCTTTTCCTGTTTTTTTAAACGAAATATATCGTGTTCTTCGTGGTGAGCTACGGTTTCTGTGCGAACACTAGTTCGGTCCACGAAACAGCTCACGGCTTTTTAAAGGCTTGTCTCCAAGGTAAAACGCCAGGATTCGCCTCATCAGTCTGCGCGCCTCACTCCTGGCCTGCGGCGCCAACGGGGATGCCTGTTGCAGACTGAGCAGTGTGCTGCCATGCACAACATTCAGATTTTCGACAGCCGCATGTCTCTCCACCCTTACGGGGCCATGCTCGATATGATAATCGTAGAGACCATCCGGTTGCACTGCTTCCCCACCCTCCGCTTCGCGATCAAGCAGCAATTCATAACCAGTCTCCCTTAACAGAGAAACCTCGAAACTGCGTAGCGTATCCTCCAGAGAGGGACTTTCACTCAGTGCTTGCAGTGCATTGATGTAGTGCAAAAAGAGTGTGGGATGAGGATCATTGCGTTCCAGCAGACGCATTAGCAGCTCATTCAGATAGAAACCGCAATAGAGTGCCTTACGGGCAAGTGTATAGACGTTTCCCTCGGCCTCCGCCTGTCGCAGTGTCTTTATCTCGCCCCGTCCACTGACGCCGACCAGCAGTGGCCTGAAAGGTTGCAATAGAGCACTTCCGGATGAACGCCCGGATTTTACGCCTTTGGCAATAGCAGGAAAGCGTCCATCCTGAGGAGTGAACAACTCCAACAGAAGACTGCTGTTACGATAGTTACGCCGGTGGATAACAAAGCAGGGCTGAAGTTCCAGTGCAGACAAGGTGAAAAATCCGGGCTAATCTCCATAACCAAGACGTATCAGCGCCGATTCGTCACTGGACCAACTTCGCTTCACTTTGACCCAAACCTCCAGATAGACTTTGCAGTCAAAAAAACTTTCCATCGACTTCCTGGCCTGAGTAGCCGCACTTTTTAACGCTGCCCCGTTTTTGCCAATTATTATTGCTTTCTGTCCCGGTTTTTCCACCCACACCACAGCGCTGATTCGGTAGAGTCCGTTATCCTCTTCGAAACGCTCAATCTCGACGGAGACAGCATAGGGAAGCTCTTTTGCATAGCGTCGGGTAATCTGCTCGCGCACCATCTCAGCAGCAAAGAATTTTTCCGGCCTGTCGGTTAGTTGATCTTCAGGGAAAAAATTATCCCCGGGCGGCAGAGTTTTCAGGACGCGTGATTCAAGTGTTGCAATATTTTTTCCGTTTTTTGCTGAGATCGGAATGACTTCTGCAAAAGCATAACGCTCTGCCATTTCAGCAATATAGGGCAAAAGTTCTTCTTTTTGCTTTATTGTATCGACCTTATTGATGGCAAGAATGACTGGCATGGAGCACTCTTGCAACATCTTCAAAACCTTGTTGTCCTCGCTTGTCCAGCGCAGTGCTTCGACAACAAATATGATGACATCCACATCCGTCAGTGCGCTCTTTGCCGTACGATTGAGGTAGCGATTCATCGCATGATCGGCCCGCTCATGAATACCTGGCGTATCCACATACACGACCTGCCCACCATCCAGGGTCTTGATACCCAGGATACTATGCCGGGTTGTTTGTGCTTTGTGGGAGGTAATAGCCAGCTTGAGGCCAATGATTCGGTTCATCAGCGTGGATTTCCCCACATTGGGACGCCCCACGATGGCTGTATAACCACAACGATTATTGTTGTCAGGCATCTTTCAGTCCCTGCAGCATCTGCTGTGCCGCATCCTGTTCCGCTCGACGCCGACTGGAACCTTCACCCAGGGTTTCATGGCCGGTCTCAGCAATCCGGCATCGAATCTTAAAATTCTGGTCGTGAGGATCACCGCTGATCGACACGACTTCATAGCTTGGCAGGCCATGTTTTCTGGCCTGGAAAAATTCCTGCAGGCGGGTCTTCGGATCTTTCTGCTGTGCAGTGAGATCTATCTTCTCAAGACGTTCCTCAAAGAGGTCCAAAATCACTTTTCGGCTGGAATTATAACCACCGTCAAGATAGACGGCGGCAATAATGGCTTCCACGGCATCGGCCAGGATGGAATCTCTTGATTGACCACCGCTGCGTAATTCGCCTGATCCAAGATGAAGATAGTCGCCAATCTGATGTTGCCGGGCGATGATTGCCAGCGTATCCCGCTTTACCAGACTTGAACGTAAACGACTCAATTGGCCTTCACTGGCATGCCCGAAATGTTGGAAAAGCACATCCGCGATAACGAAACCCAGTATCGCATCACCCAAAAACTCAAATCTTTCATTGTTGAGACCGCCTGCGCTTCGATGAGTGAGTGCCTGCTCAATAAGCGCAATATCACTGAACGAGTAGCCTAACGATCTGCAGAGGCTGTCAATCGAGGGTCTCAATTGGTGTTCAGCATGATAGATTCACTAAATGTCATCACCACATCCAGGTTGGCAAAAAGGTGTTCACGCACTTCATAATTCACATCAATGGTCGTACTGCCGCCTGAGCGCTTGATTTTGATGTGATCTTTCTTGATGTTGGTGACATAGTTGATGTCCAGACGCCGCATAAACAACTTGCGTATCGCTGAGACGGGTTTCTGACCGATGAACGGTTCGCGCTCCAATGACTCAAGAGCCGTTTTTATCGTGTAATGCTCCATATATACCGGCGCCATCTTTAACCCCATGAGCACAAAAAATCCAATCAAACAGAGAACAAACAGCCAACCGATGCCAGACAGCCCACGTTGTTTTTTGATGGAAAGCATGTATTTCAAACCTCAATATTTATTACGGGGACAGAATCAAATTTAATCGAAGCAACAAGCCATTTTGGGAGACAGAACAGGTGCCGGCTACGAACCTTTGGCGCCTTAATCGATTCCTCTGCCAATCCTCTCCCAGGCAATTGGTGGGAAGCCCTCTTTCATGGAATCCCAGTTCATCCAGATTCCAAAGGCCTTGCCGACAAGGTTCTGATCCGGCACCAGTCCCCAACAGCGACTGTCATTACTGTTGTCACGATTGTCGCCCATTGCGAAGTAGTGGCCCTCAGGTATGGTAATGGGGCCCCTAATCAATACGTTGCAGCCCATGGCAAAGTCTCCAGCCATCGGATGCGCCAGAATCGTATGCTCAACGCCGGCAAGATTCTCCACCGATTTCATAGATCCGGTCTCCCGCGCTCCACCACCGGAGCCGGAATAGACTCCGACGGGTGTCTGCAGCATGGGTTTTCCATTGATGTATAAGGTCTTCATCCGATAATAGATGGTATCTCCGGGGACTGCCACAACCCGCTTGATGTAGTCGATAGCGGGGTTTTTAGGATAGCGGAATACCACCACGTCTCCCCGTTCCGGTGAACCCAAATCGAAAACCTTTTTATTCAATACCGGCAGGCGTATTCCATAGGCAAACTTATTGACCAGGATAAAGTCACCCACCAGCAGAGTCGGCATCATGGAGCCTGACGGGATGCGGAAGGGCTCCACCAAAAAGGATCGCAGGATCAGGACAGCGAAGATAACAGGAAAGAACGAGCGGGCATACTCAACCATCAGCGGTTCGCTTCTGGTCTCTAATGCTGAAGCCTCTTCTACGCGACGTCGCTTTCTTGCAGGGGCAAAGAAAAGCGCATCAATCAGCCATATTCCACCAGTAACAGCACTTGCCAATACCAAAAAAGCAGGGAAATCAAAATTCATGATTACGAAGGGGTTCCTGATTATTAATTATGGAGAGATGCAGATTTCATATTTCCTGCTGATATCTGCAATCAATGGTCTTTTCCCACTTGCAACACGGCAAGGAAGGCATCCTGAGGGATCTCCACCCGTCCTACCTGCTTCATGCGTTTCTTGCCCGCCTTCTGTTTTTCCAGCAGCTTGCGTTTACGGGTAATATCACCGCCATAACACTTGGCAGTAACATTTTTGCGTAACGCCTTGACAGTGGTGCGGGCAATGACTTTACTGCCGATAGCTGCCTGAATCGCCACCTCGAACATCTGTCTGGGGATCAGCTCTTTCATCTTCGAGGTCAATTCTCGGCCCCTGGTCTGGGAATGGTCTTTGTGAACAATCAGCGAGAGAGCGTCAACCATCTCACCATTAATCAGAATATCGAGCTTGACCAACGGTGCCGGTTGAAAGCGTTTGAACTCATATTCGAAAGACGCATAACCCCGACTCACGGATTTCAAACGGTCAAAAAAATCGAGCACCACCTCGTTCAATGGCAATTCGTAATTGACCGTAACCTGCCCTCCAAGGAATTGCATCGATTTTTGCACACCCCGTTTTTCTATGCAGAGGGTGATCACGGCCCCCAGATGACTCTGGGGCACCAGGATGGTGGCGCTGATGATTGGCTCTCGAATCTCGTCGATCTTCATCGGATCCGGCAGGTTGGCCGGATTTTCGATGCGTATCAATTCACCGTTGTTGAGCAATATCTCATAGACCACTGAAGGAGCGGTTGTGATCAGGTCGAGGTCGTACTCACGTTCCAGACGCTCCTGAACAATCTCCATATGCAGCATACCGAGAAATCCGCAGCGAAAGCCGAATCCTAAAGCCTGGGAGGTTTCGGGTTCATAGT
The DNA here is from genome assembly GCA_003660235.1 of bacterium endosymbiont of Escarpia laminata. Classification (GTDB taxonomy): domain Bacteria; phylum Pseudomonadota; class Gammaproteobacteria; order Chromatiales; family Chromatiaceae; genus QGON01. The sequence continues at coordinate 88,812 of QGON01000068.1, forward strand.
GCAGCGAAGCATCATTCAATCGCAGCTTCTGCAATGCGTCACGGAGATTCTCGTAATCGTCTGAGCTGACAGGATAGAGACCGGAAAAGACCCTGGGCCTTATCTCTTCAAACCCCGACAGTGGCGCTTCTGCTTTGCGATTTTCCAGAGTGATCGTGTCTCCCACCGGCGCCGCATCGATGTCTTTGATTCCGGCGATGAGATAGCCTACCTCACCGGCGCCCAGCACAGTCCTGTCGAGCCGCTTGGGCGTAAAAACACCCACTTTCTCCACTTGATAGGTCCGCTCCGTGGACATTATGAACATCTTGTCCTTGAGTTTGATGGAACCATTTACCACCCGAATCAGAGAGATAACCCCCACATAGGGATCGAACCAGGAGTCAATGATCAGTGCCTGTAGCGGAGCATCCAAATCACCTTCGGGTGGAGGAATCCTATTGACCAGATCATCCAGCAGATCATTGATACCTAGACCGGTCTTGGCACTGACGCTGATGGCTTCGGACGCATCGATGCCGATGATCTCTTCGATCTCGTTGATCACCCGCTCCGGTTCCGCCGAGGGCAGGTCGATCTTGTTCAGTACCGGCATCACTTCGAGTCCCTGTTCGATGGCGGTATAGCAGTTGGCCACGCTCTGGGCTTCTACCCCCTGCGCGGCATCGACCACCAGGAGAGCCCCTTCGCAAGCTGCCAGGGAACGGGAAACCTCGTATGAGAAATCCACATGACCGGGTGTATCGATAAAGTTGAGTTGGTAGGTCTCGCCATCCTTTGCCGTATAGTCCAGCGTGACGCTCTGGGCCTTGATGGTGATGCCCCGTTCCCGCTCCAGATCCATGGAATCAAGCACTTGCGATTCCATTTCGCGCTCGCTCAGCCCACCGCACACCTGTATGAAACGATCTGCAATCGTGGATTTGCCATGATCAATATGGGCAATGATGGAAAAATTCCGTATGTGTCGCAAATCTGTCATGGAGCTGATGATATCCGGGCCAGTGATAGGAACCTCCGTTCCTGAAACCAGCCCAGGTGAGCGCAGATGCCGCAAAAGGCGACAATCATACCAAATCAGCCTCTCTGCAAATAGCGCCGCAGTCCGGCTTCATCGAGAAAATATTCACTCAAGCGAATTCCATCACCATTTTCGAGCACCGGCACAAAGTCGTTATACCTGGCCTGTGTCGCTGGATCACGGTCTATATCGACCAACTCCAGCGGGAACACCTGCTCCTTCTGAAGCTGCTGTAGTTGTTCCAGCATATCTTCACACAGGTGGCAACCGTCACGATAGAACAGTTTCAGTGGTGTCATTCCTTCGGGACACGCAGAGCCAGGAACATGGGGCCAGAGGTACGGTGTACCAGCAAGGCGACCGTCTTGCCTTCAGGCAACCTTTTGACCAACTGCCCGAACTGCTTCGCATTCTCAACATTATTGTTATTCAACATCATGATGACATCACCTTCCCTGACGCCTGCCTCACGCGCCTCATTACCCGTCACCGAATCGACCATTACCCCCTGACCTGGTGGTAACGCCAACTGACTGAGATGCTCTTCGGTAAGATCGGAGACAGTCACGCCAAGCCGGTTTTTGGCAACTTTTGGTTTCACCTGCCGGGCCAGCTGGGCACCATCCTCAGGTGGCAACTCGCCTATATTGACCATGACAATGATATTCTTTCCGCCACGCAATACCTCCAGCCGTGCAGGACGATCGACGCGACTGCTGCCGACCAGCGGCGGCAATTCGGATGAGCTGCGCAATTCCGTACCATTATACTTGAGTATTACGTCACCCACTTGCAGGCCCGCTTGGGAGGAAGGACTGTCAGGCAACACTCTGGCAATCAAGGCGCCACGCGGACGGGACATGTGGAAACTTTCGGCAAGTTCGCCCGTGACATCCTGAATCAGTACCCCCAGCCAACCACGACTCACATGTCCACGGGTCTTCAACTGATCAGCCACATTCATCGCCACATCGATGGGGATTGCAAAAGAGAGACCCATGAACCCGCCGGAGCGGCTGTAGATCTGAGAGTTCACCCCAACCACTTCGCCCTTGAGATTGAAGAGCGGACCGCCTGAATTGCCTGGATTGATGGCAACATCGGTTTGAATGAAGGGCACATAGTTCTCGCTCGGCAGACTTCGTCCTTTTGCACTGACGATACCGGCGGTAACAGAATGGTCGAAACCAAAAGGAGAACCAATGGCCAATACCCATTCGCCAACCTTCAACTCTTTAGAACTGCCTACCTTTACAACAGGCAGATCAGTGGCTTCGATCTTGATCAGCGCCACATCACTGCGCTCGTCTGCGCCAATCAGCCTGGCGACATATTCACGCCGATTGTGCATCCGGACGATGATTTCGTCTGCTTCCGCAACAACATGGTTGTTGGTGAGAATATAGCCATCGGGAGATATGATGAAACCTGAACCGAGAGACTGTTTCTCCACCTCATCGTCCTGCAGATTTCCATGTTCATCGAGAAATCGCTTCAGCAATTCGCCAAAAGGGTTGCCATCCGGGATCTCCGGGATGTTGAATCGACGCATCTGCTGACGGATGTTCTGCTGTTGGTGAGTACTGATATTGACTACCGAGGGCGCATTTTTCGCCGCAAGTTCTGTAAAGTCAGGCAGTTGCGCCTGTGCCGGGATGCTCAGCAGAGCAACCATGACAAGAACCGTCCACTGCACCAGGGGGAGGTTAAGGGATTTCATAAACTAACTCCTTGCATAGCCGGGGCACGCAAACTTATTTTGAATAATCGGCTCAGATTTTATTTTTGCGTAAAACGGCAGTAGTTAAAACTTGCCTTGAGCAAAATGTACTGGGCTAATCGATACCTGCCGGAGGATAACCGCCTGAAAAGCGCTGTCACGTTCCCCCCCCAAGGCATTCCGTTGAGCCAGAAACAATCCAAGAATCAGTCCCAATAGACCACATAAAATAGCGATGAGTTCCCCGGCAGGTTGGAAATACTGCCCCATCAACTCCTGCCCGGCAAGGGCGAATGAGATCATGAAAAACAGGGGCAACAGGTAAGCAACAAGTGATGCCTTCACCAGCGCCCTCTCCTGCAGGCCAATAACGACTCGTTCCCCGGGTTTTGCGCCTATAGCATTGAGAACCCGCAATTGATTGTGTTTGCGCTTGAAGAGCACGGAGATCACGGAAGTGCCGCAGCTGTCTGCAGAGTGGCAGGAACCACAAGCTGCCTTTTGCTGGGTTTCCACCACTGCGCGATCGCCCTCGCAGGAGACCACGGTTGCATTTTCCTCAATCATTCGGCACTTGGATGCGACGCATGGATTTCACCACGCTGAGTAGAGTCACAGCGGGTACTTCTCCTACGGCAGTAACCTGATGGTCATCCACCTGCCCCCCCCATGCATTGATTGCGCCAAGGCGTGAAACGCCCTCCAGGGCAGTGGTCTGACCAATCGGCTCGATAAACAACGAGAGAGAGGCAAGACCGTCACTCAATACATAATGTTCGATCATCCCGCCATCCGTTGAGTTGGGCAACAGATCATGCACGCTGAGGGTAAAACCAGCCGGTAATTTACGGAACGACCAGTTTGCGACACTGCTTGCGGTTCTTTCAGGCGTATTTGAATTTCCATCGACAGTTTTGCGGGCGCTTTTGTGCACGACAACACCCAACTCTGCAGTACCCACTTCCAGTTCGGTAAACATCGTCTGTTCCACCGCCTCTCCTTCTTCATTCATGAGGTCGGACTTAAGCGGAAGTGCAGTTTCCTGATCCAGATAGAAGCGGTAACCGTAACGAAAACCGTCTCGCGGAATGATCGCCACGACCTTGGCCTGACGATCAGCGACTCTGGTCTCACCCAGCGTACGGAACGCATAGCTCAATGAGAGTTGCTCCAGATTCTCAGGTAACAGGTCGAGGAATTTATTCGTTGGTGGTCGCTTGTCGATAGAGACCTGTTGCGATTCCGGCATGACACAAGTAACAGAGTCCCGATCACGTATCACTTCCCGGGGCGCACCATTGAGCGAGATCAATCTTTCATGGGGCTGACCGTCGCTTATCGCATGGATGATGCGCATTGTCTCCAGTTGATTGTCATGCAGATAGATGAATGTCCCTTGATATTCGAGAACTCTGACAGCCTTCATCATGCGCTCGAGCCATTGGCGCGCTACATTTTCATCGTCAGATGCCGTGACTGAACCGGCAAAGAGGAGCAGAAAGAGCGCAAATCCGCAAAATGCAGTCATGCCAGACCGAAGAGAAGAGGAAATCCCGGCGGGCCGGGAGAGATAAGGAAAACGACATCCCAAACCCTTCATGAAGCAATCACCGTGCTCCGTCATAACTTACGAAAGTCGCATACGGCATGATTCCTTTCATGTTGCCGGCTGGGGCATACCCATGGTGATTTACCAGATAACTGTTCAGACGGGATTCAACCTCAGGTTTGGCCAGCAACTCCCAACGTGTACCCCTCTGGCTGGCATAGGTACGCTCATTGGGTAATTGATTTACCGCAACCTGCGGCAGGGAAGTTCCACCCTGCTCCGGGTTGATAAACTGCGGCGCAACCATCACGGCCATCAGCGCCACTGAAGCAGCGATGGCCGCACCGGCAACGGGTTTAATCCATCTGCGACCGATATTACCCGGAGCGAGTACTACCGGCTCATCTTCCAGACGCTGTCTGATTGAAGCTGCCAGGTTTGGCATCACAGCCGGACCTGTTTCCTGACGCATCACATCACCAATCAGATGGTAACGACTCCAGGACGCTTGTTGATCCTCACTGCGGATAAGCTTTTTTACCGCACCGGGGGTTTCAAAGGCGGATAGTTCATCATCCGTCAATGCGGACAGTTTTTCGCGCTCTTTTTCTGTCATTGCCGTAACCACTTATTATGGGTTAATCAAGGGTTTTAAACGTTTATCGATTGCCTCGCGTGCCCGGAATATCCGGGAACGCACTGTGCCGACTGGACAGGACATGGCTTCGGCAATCTCTTCATAACTCATTCCTTCAAGCTCACGCAGAACGATGGCTGTGCGCAGATCCTCCGGCAAGGCATCAATCGCATGCTGTACCGTCGTGGTGATCTCTTCAGTCAGCACATGGTTCTCTGGCGTCCCAAACTCCTTAAGACGCGAACCTTCATCCAATTGTTCCGCAGTTTCGGGTTCCACATCCCACGAGGGTGGGCGCCTACCCTGGGCTACGAGGTAATTCTTAGCCGTGTTGATAGCAATGCGGTACAACCAGGTGTAGAAGGCACTCTCGCCACGAAACCGGGGAATCGCCTTGTAGGCCTTGATAAAGGCCTCCTGTGTGACGTCCAACACCTCGTGGGAGTCCCGGATGTAACGGGAGACCAGATTGGCAATCTTCTGCTGGTATTTGAGCACCAACACATCGAAAGCTTTTTTGTCGCCCTGCTGTACACGGATGACCAGTTCCTGATCGACTTGCCGCTCGCCCATCCGGGCTTTACCCTCCTCGTGACTCGCGCTTCCTTACGCTCAGTCTCATTGACAACCATAGGATGAATTAGTTCGTGCGATCCCATACTTTATTGAGCTGGTTCAATGAACCATCGATTTGCGCTAGGATGCAGTCTGATTTAAGTGCGCATTATCTCTGTATCCACCCCGCCCCGCAAATATGACTAAAGATCACCTCCATGACGTATTGATCATTGGCAGCGGCGCTGCCGGACTCAGCCTGGCCCTGCGGCTGCGAGAAGACCTGAAAGTTGCGGTCATCTCCAAACGAGAGCTTGAAGAGGGCAGCACCTATTACGCCCAGGGTGGTATCTCGGCAGTATTGGATGAGGGGGATACCCTCTCCTCCCACGTCGAGGATACCCTTAATGCCGGCGCCGGGCTCTGTGATGAGGATACCGTCCGGCTGGTGGTCGAACACGGACCCAAAAGCATCGACTGGCTGATGTCCAATGGCGTCCGCTTTACCCGTGACGACTCTGCTGTCAGCAGTGGTGGTTACCACCTGACACGAGAGGGAGGACACTCCCACCGGCGAGTTATTCATGCTGCGGACGCAACGGGGAAAGAGGTGGAATTGACTCTGGAATCCCAGGTGATGTCACGCTCAAATGTGGAGATATTCGATTACCACATTGCTATCGATCTGATTACCAGTGGTGAAAACGGCGCCCAAAAAACCAAGCGCTGCCTAGGCGCCTATATTCTCAATCAGAAAAACGACAAGGTGGACACATTTCGTGCACGCTTCGTCATACTCGCAACCGGCGGTGCCAGTAAAGTCTACCTCTACACCAGCAATCCCGACGTCTCAACCGGGGATGGCATTGCCATGGCCTGGCGAACGGGCTGTCGGGTAGCGAATATGGAGTTCATTCAATTCCACCCCACCTGCCTCTACCATCCTCAGGCGAAGACATTCCTTATTACCGAGGCGGTTCGGGGAGAAGGCGGTCACCTACTATTGCCGGATGGCAGTCGTTTCATGACCAACTTCGATGAGCGTGCCGAGTTGGCTCCAAGAGATATCGTTGCCCGAGCCATCGACCACGAGATGAAACGTATCGGCGCTGACTGCCTGTTTCTCGATATCAGTCATAAACCGGCTGACTTCATCAGGGAACACTTTCCAACCGTCCACAAGAGTTGCCTTGATTTCGGCATCGACATCACCCGTGAACCCATTCCCGTTGTGCCCGCCGCTCACTATACCTGTGGTGGAGTAATGACTGATCACCAGGCACAAACGGACCTGCCGGGTCTCTACGCCATAGGAGAGACTGCCTACACCGGGCTGCACGGGGCCAACCGCATGGCCAGCAACTCACTGCTTGAGTGTCTGGTGTTTGCCGAACTGGCGACTGAACATATCCACATGAATGTAGATAAAACACCCTTCCCGCCGGAACTACCCCCTTGGGATGAGAGCCGGGTTACCGACTCTGACGAGGAGGTGGTGGTCTCACACAACTGGGACGAGCTACGACGCTTCATGTGGGACTATGTTGGTATCGTACGCAGCAACAAAAGACTGGAACGCGCCAAACGCCGGGTCGAACTATTGAGAAGGGAGATCGGCGAATACTACGGCAATTTCCGTGTCAGCAACGATCTGCTGGAACTACGTAATCTGGTTGACGTGGCAGACCTGATCATTCGTTCTGCCCAGAGCCGCAGGGAGAGTCGTGGGCTACACTACACCATCGATTTCCCCTACCGGGATGATCAGGTGCAACGCAAAGCCACGGTGCTGATCCCCGACAACTACTCGCCAAAACGAAAAAACTAAACAGTCCAGACCAAGTCACAGATACATCGTGATATAATTGTTAAATTATATGACCTGGATGTCAGAAATTGGGGGCCGTAGCTTTTTTGTCGCTACCGAAACCGCGACAGGCGCCAATAAACCCATCGGAGACCTGAACATGGACCATCTCGAATGGACAAAAGACCTGGATACCGGGGTCAATGTCATCGACAAACAACACAGACGCATCGTTGATTATATCAATCAACTGGTGGATGCCACAGAGACTGGTGATAATGAATCAATTTCCGATGTCTTTGACGGGTTGATCGACTACACGATTACCCATTTTACCTTTGAGGAGGGTCTCCAGGAGAAGGCTGGATACGAATTTCGATCCGCGCACCAGCGGGTTCACAAAGTCTTCATAAAAAAACTCGGAGAATATAAGAAGGATTTCGATGATGGTAATGTTGACGCGGTAAAACAGGTCAACAGAATGTTGCGCAACTGGCTCATCAACCACATCAAGAATGATGACGCCGATTATGTACCCGCTGTGCAGAAGATGCTCGGTACCGAAAAGAAGAGCGGTTGGCTATCCCGTAGTCTGGGTAAGTTCTTTGGCGGTTCTGACGCCTGAATTTAGAAAATACAATCCGGTTTTCATACATTCCCCCCTACTGGATAAGATTTAGATTTCTTTATCGTCGGAAAAATTGACACCTTTCGTTTTTCTGACGCCTGCCTTTTCTCGTTTTACTGTCTTTTCTACTCCACAAATTCCTAATCCTCTGAAATAACGAACAACTTTCCCCAAACAGGAATATATCTCTGGATGTTGTCAGTGGATTTTACAGTTACAACCCTGATTCCTGGGAAGGTTTTGCCTACGCAGTTAATCTTGAATCCACTTCCCAAAATAATCATTGGGGAACTCTGTTCCTCTTTATATTTTTTTATTTTATTTCAATAAGATAGACGTTATTCATGGGTCCTTTCCAGGTAATCCCGCCACTGACCTAAAACAAAAAACAAAGATTGGCCCACCCTTTGCAGTAGCAGTGATGTAAATCATTTTTTGAGATCACTAATATGGCAAAAGCTAATTCTTTACTCTCTAAATCCCTGCAAGTGGCTGCGGGGGCTGTGCTGCTTACATTCGCAGGCACGACGCAGGCAATCACAGTTGACGGGGATATCAATGACTGGCTCAGCGCACCGCAGGGGCAGGCTTCTGACTGGGGCAATATATTGCGTAGCTCCATATCCCATGTCGACGAAGATCAGAATAGCTACTATCTCGATCCTGGATATGGCGGTCAGGTCTATGATGTAGAGGCCATATTTGCAGAACAGATGGGGACAAGCCTGAATATCGCCATCGTGACCGGCCGTGACCCGAACGCAAGCGGCTGGAGTGGCGGCGATATCTCCTTCAACTTCGATTTCGGCACCGATGCCACCAGCTTCGAATTCGGCATTGTCACCCGCGATCACGACGGCATGACACAGGGTGATGTCTATGCGGTAAGTGACTGGAACTACGGCATCTGGACGGCACCCAATGTCTACAATCCCAGCGGCAGCAGCCTCTATAAGGATTCCCACCCCGTCAATATCCAGAGCGGCTCACTACTCGGCAGCGTCAATCTCGAGTATACCGATCTTCTCTACAACGGCAGCAGCCCGAATCAGATCGGCGAATTCGCCGGGGATCACTTCATGATCGAAACCAGTCTCGATCTTGCCATGCTCGGCCTGGTAAACCTGGGTCTGGAAGACGACCCCTACCGCATCCACTGGGCACCCAACTGCAACAATGACTGGTTGCAACTGGATATGCCTGCCACCCATGTCCCCGAGCCGGGTGCACTGCTTCTACTGACCATCGGCCTAGTGGGAATGGCCGGGCGTCGCCGTATGAGCCGCAAGACAAAATAATAAATATCACAGCAGCAATTTGGGTGGCCCGCAGTTTGTGGCCACCCTTTTTTTATGCACAATAAAAAAGCCCGCATCTGTTTCCAGATGCGGGCTTTTTCAAGGAGCGTCTATCAGGAATTCAAAGACTGATAGTAATCCATCAGGATCTGCGCCACTTCGGGACGGGAGAACTCAGCCGGAGGCGCGATGCCTTGGCCCAGCATCTCACGTACCTTGGTGCCGGAGAGCAGTACGAAGTCTTCTTTGCTGTGATCCGGTGCATCACGCATCATCACAACTTTGTTGAGCTTCTTGGAATAGGCAGTGTGGTCAGCGCGGAAAATCTCGATATCCAGCATGCCTGCGGGAACTTCGTCATCAAAGATGGTCTGTGCGTCAAAGGCGCCGTAGTAGTCACCCACACCGGCATGGTCGCGACCGATGATGAAGTGACTGGAACCCATGTTCTGACGAAAATAGGCGTGCAGCACAGCTTCGCGGGGACCTGCGTAGAGCATGTCGAAGCCGTATCCGGTGATCATCACGCTGTTCGGCGGAAAGTAGAGCTCGGCCATCTTGCGGATGGCGGCATCACGAACCGGTGCGGGAATATCACCCTTCTTCAGCTTACCCAGCAGCATGTGAATGACAAGGCCGTCGCAACCCAGACGATCCATGGCCATGTGGCACAGCTCTTCGTGGGCCAGATGCATGGGGTTGCGGGTCTGGAAGGCAACAACCTTCTCCCAGCCGTGCTCCTTGATCTCGTTGCGTATCTCGACCGCGGTACGGAAAGTATCGGGGAAATCTGCCTGAAAGTAGGAGAAGCTCAACACCTGGATCGGACCGGAGATTGCGACACGGCCCTGGGTATTGAAGGCGTTGACGCCGACGTGGTCCATATCCTGGGTGCGGTAGACCTTGTCGGTCATAACCTTCATCTGGTCGTCGGAGACGGTTTCGATGTTTTCCACGTCCATGATGGCCAGGACAGGGTTGCCTTCCACGTTGGGATCACGCAGTGCGATGCGCTTGGCATCGCCAATGGCGTCAGCGCTATCCGTCAGGCAGAGAACCGGCACCGGGAAGTGGCTGCCGTCGGTCAGCGTCATGGACTCTGCGGCGCCCATGGCATCTGCCACGTTCATGAAGCCCTTGAGAGGGTTGAAGTAACCGGTGCCCATCATCACCGCGTTACCGGCGGCCTGCGAACTGATCGTGATTGACGGAAGACTTTCCGCCTCGTGGAACAGTTTGTGGTGCTCATCGGGATCGTAGACAAACAGGGGTTGCAGTTCGTCGGAACCTACAGGCTTGATCATGATATTTCGTCTCCTTCGCTTCACACGAAAATTCAATCAACCGACTGGGCCACGCTGTGTGATCCAAACCGGCACAGGATTCTCAAATGACCGTTATGTTATCTTGCAGATATTGCTGATTTCCAATATCACAAAGACAACTTAACTTTATGTTTTTACAATGAAAATACGCATCGAGCGCGCATTCTGAAATCTAAAACAGACATACCCTATCACAGCCGGGGATTATTCATCCCAAATATATTTTTATGCCGTCAGCAAAATCCCAATGGAAAAATAGTTTTTTCCGCAAATTTAAGCATTCATCCTATGCAGGGGGGTGCTGTGGGTACCCTGCATTACTGCCACAAAACTTCCGCCAGACCGCTGTTCCTGCGTAACTGCCTATGAACGAGAGAGCGGAAAACTTCTTGCTCAGTTGAGATATAAAATCTGCTGCGTGCACGGGTAATCGCGGTATACAACAGTTCACGGGTCAATAGCGGGTTATCCCGGGCAGGCAGTTGCAGAAGGACTTCATTGAACTCGGATCCCTGACTCTTGTGCACCGTCATGGCAAAAACGGTCTGGTATTCGGGCAGCCGGGCAGGCGCAATCCTGCGGAAGCTGCCATCCGCCACGGGAAAAACCACTGCGATCTCTCCTCCAGCTTGTGGATTCGGCAGGGCAACGCCAATGTCACCATTATAAAGTCCCAATCCGTAACTGTTGCGGGTAACCAAAACTGGCCGTCCCTGAAACCACTCGGAATCCCCAGTGATATAGCCCCTGCTACGCAGTTCGGCCTCAATCCGCCTGTTGATGGCAATGACACCGTCGGGACCCTGTTGCAATGCACAGAGCACACGATAATCGTTAAGAGAGGCGAATATCTCTGATGGAGCCGCCTCCTTTCCGATCATTTCAAATATTTTCACATAACGTCCAGCAGCGTGCTTTGCAGTGTCAGCGGTCACAGGAATCCGGCAGATTTGCGATGCGATACCGCCCTCTTCCAGCAGTTCCCAAGCCTGCTTGAAGTTTCCTGTGTTCACCGCGCCGGCCAGACGTCCGATAGGACTTGCCGAATCAAACCGGTAGCTCTTCTTAAGTACCACCACAGAATCCGCCAGCGCCCTCGGATCACTGGAATCCGGGGGTGGACTCTCCCCGGTGACTCGCTGCAGCTGCTCTGCGAAGTGAGGCGTTGGCCCGCGATAACCACTACAGATATCACCCAGTACCGCCCCGGCCTCAACCGAGGCAAGCTGATCCTTATCACCCAGCAGAATCAGACGGGCGGAATCGGGCAGCGCTTCCAGCAACTTCGCCATCAGTGCCACAGACACCATCGAAGCTTCATCGAGCACCAACACATCCAATGCCAGAGGGTTGTCTCTATTGTGAATGAAACCAGTACTGCCGTGCCTAACACCCAGTAATCGATGCAGCGTGGAGGCCAGCTCAGGCAGAGAATCCACCAGTGCCGGGGGCAGTTGATGGGAGCTTCGCGACTGCTGAATTGCCTCCTGCAACCGTGCAGCCGCCTTGCCGGTTGGGGCTGCCAATGTAAAACGTAGCGCCTCACCATCCGGCTGTTGGCGCAACAGTGCAAGTAGCCGCATCACTGTGGTGGTCTTGCCGGTGCCAGGCCCGCCAGAGATCACACTGAGCCGTCGCAACACCGCTGCGGCAGCGGCCTGTTTTTGCCAATCGATTTCATCGCCGGTATTTGGAAACAGCTGTTTCAGGCCTGTTCGCAACACCGCTTCATCCACATCGGGGGCTTGGCGACCCGCCCGCTCATCAAGCAGAAAACCAAGGCGGTGTTCATATTTCCAGTAGCGATGCAGATAGAGCCGCCCTGAAGCATCGAGGATCAACGGCTGGTGTTCACCGGGCGTTCCGACCACGCCGCTTTGGCGTAATCGGGCAGACCAATCGTGCAGCGAGGGCACGCTGGCTATCACCTGGCCGTCGAGTCCGTTCAGTGGCCGATCCGCCATCTCATTGAGATCAAAGCAGACGTGACCTTCGTTGGTTGCCCGGCTGGCCATTGCGGCCGCAAGCGCCAGCAATTCTGATGGCTGATCCGACTTCTGCAGCAGGAGTTCCGCAAAATAAACGTCCAGATCGCTCAACAGACCCTGACCCTGAAGTTGGCCGAGCAGTCGTCTCTCATCTCTCATGCCCCAGCCCCCGGCATTGCCAGATCCAACGCCTCGATAAAGGCCTTCGGAGGCCGTTCCCGAAAAACACCGAAATCAGCCCCGGTTGCAGGTTGCATACCCCGCAGAAAGAGATAGAAAACGCCACCGAAATGCCGGTCGTAATCGTAATCGGCCAGACGCAGTCGCAGAAAGCGGTGCACGGCAAGGGTGTAGAAAAGATATTGCAGCGGATAGTCGTGCGTGATCATGGCATTTTCCAACTGAGTCTGACCATAGTTAGAAGTTTCAGTGCCAAGCCAGTTCGACTTGTAATCCAGCAGATAGAATCGCCCTTTCGCCTCAAAGACCAGGTCGATGAAGCCTTTCATAAAACCCTGGATCGAACCGAACCGGATACCGGCTGCCGACTGCTGGATCCGCTCAGAAATCGCGAACTGTTCCTCTCCCAGAATGTTTTTCAGTCTGGCCGAATCGAATCCGGCCACCGGATAGTGAAACTCCATCTCGTTGATTCGGTGTCTGCTGCTTACATCACACAACCGCAGCCCGGTTTCATCCAACTCGGTATTCACCACAGACTGCACCATCCTCTCAATGACAGGTGTCCAGTGCGTTTCGATTCCGTGATTTTGCAGCTGCTGCTGGACAACAGTTTCCAGCCCCGGATCGCCTGCATCAGCAAAATCGAGGTGTTCAAAGATTGCGTGCAGACAGGTTCCAGGCTTGGGCCCTTTGGGAAATCCATGGATATCGTGCGTGGGGTCCAGGGTGACGACCGTCTCGGAGCGAACCGCATCACGATCCGGCAGGTCGGCTCCATGACCCGAGACCAGCGCGGAGAAACTGGTGATCCTGGGACCCGGTCTGATTGTGCCGCCAAAGACTCTGGCCGAAACAAGCTCCGGGGTGAGCGCCAGGGGAAACTGAGCAACCGCGTTGATCTCCATCAGCGGCTGGATAAGAATGTTTCCACCAGACTGCTCCACCAGCTCATCAAGCCGTTGAGCCACTGCTACGTCACTCACTTTTTTGAAGATATTTTTCCACTGACTGATCGATTCACCGGAAGATGATTCCCCCGCATGCAGCAACCAGGCCAGTGGAGAATTTTCGCTGTTTTTTACCTTGCCCCAAGCCAGATAGCAGCGGTGCCTGGCGCGGGTCAAGGCCACGTAGAGCAGCCGCAGGTTCTCAGCCAGATCCTCTTCCGCCTTGTGGATCTTGTCTTTTTCAAAGTTGGCCGACCCCAGTTCCAGGACAGGTTCGAAATCAGTATCAGGATCATGGAACAGGTAGGACTTTTGGCCCTTTCGGAATCCGGGCTGTTCATCCCAGAGGAAGGGACAAAATACCACCGGATACTCCAACCCCTTGCTGGTGTGCAGGGTTACGATGCGTACCAGGTTGCCGTCGCTTTCAAGACGCAGCAGCTTCTCTTCATCGACGGGCGCCTCGCTTTGCCGTTGCTGGCTGAGCCATTTTATCAAACCCTCCATACCTGGCTGCTTCGACCTGTCATGCTGATGCAGCAGCTCACCCAGCTGATAGAGATTGGTCAGGCGCCGTTCACCGTCCTCGTATGAAAGCAATCGGTTTTCCACCCCCCGGCGTATCAACAGGCGGCGAAACATTCGCATGAATCCCTGGTCTCTCCAGGTCTGATGGTAGTCGAGAAAACTTTCCACCTGACCACCGATTGCCGTCTCATCCCAGGTCAGCGCATCGATATCTTCACCACTCCAACCCAACATATCGGTGGCCAGAGCAGCCCGTAGCAGAGACTCACGTCGGGATTCGAAACAGGCGTGCAGCAGACGTTCCAGCTCTTCCGCCTCAAGGCCATGAAAGATATTGTCCTGGGCACTGCGCACACTATGAATACCCAGTTCCAGCAGAGCCTCGGAAATCTGTTCGGCCTGTTTATGTTTGCGCACCAACACCGCAATGTCGTTGCCGCACAGGGGGACTTCATCAATAGTCGCTTTGCCAGTCCGGCCCAGCACCAGCAGCCTGTCGATCTCCCGGGCTGTGGTCGTTGCCACCGCGTGACGCAGCTCATCGACCTTCATCCCCTCCATTGTCAGCTTCCAGATCCGCATGGGCTGGGATGTCTCACCCCTTACGACCAACCCTTTCTCTCGCCGGTTGGCGGCATCAACGGGGTGAAACGGTATCTCTTTGTAGAAAAAAGGTGCCGGAGCGTTGTCAAACAGGGCGTTCACCGCCTTTATCAGCGTTGGCGTTGAGCGCCAGTTGACGGTCAGATGATAACGGTCATCGGCATCATTACGAGCCCTCAGATAGGCAAAGATATCAGCGCCGCGAAAGCTGTAGATCGCCTGTTTGGGATCGCCCACCAGAAAGACCGGCAGACCTGACTTACGATAGATGCGCGAAAAGATCTCATACTGCACCGGATCAGTGTCCTGGAATTCATCCACCAGGGCCGCCGGATAGCGATGTTGCAACGCCCTAACCAGATGCGTCCCGTCGCTACCCGACAGCGCCTGATTGAGTTGCAGCAGCAGATCATCATAAGACCATTCACCCGCTTCCGCCTGCCGTCTGGGCAGCTCGTCAATCAGAAAATTGTAGAACTGCAGATAGATGGTTTTGATCCTGTCAGCATAGGCGCTGGTGATCGCAGACTTCAGATCTAGAAACTGTTGGCAGCAGTTGAAGAATTCGTGCTCCGGTGCCTGATGTCCCTTTTTGACCCCTTGCGTGATGGAACTGGAAGAAAATTTTTCCAGTTTTTCAAACGCCCCAACCGCCGGAATCTCCTGTGACAACCAGCTATCCATCTCTTCGCACAAGAGTGAGATAGTGTTGGATTTGTAGGATGTCTGATTGAAAACGGCTGCGTCGCCCAGCGTTTCACGAATCCACTCTCCATCCGCCTGCCATAAAGGTTGCAACTGCGAGATGATTTGCGCCGCCTGCGTCTCCAATCCAGCGGGATCGGCAGGAGATTCTGCCCCACGCACTGTCAGATAGGGTTTACCCAAGCCATCATGAACCGCCGAGAGCAGACCTTCCGGTGTGCCGATTTCAGCCCTTACCCGGTCAGTGATGCCATCCGGTAGATCTTCCAGTTCCCTCCGCCAAAAATCATCCGCGATCTGTTGCACACGAGCCGTTTGATCCGGAACCAATTCCGCATCGAAGGATTGGCCACTCCCAAAGGCATTTTCAGTCAATACCCGCTGACAGAAGCCGTGGATGGTATAGATCGCCGCCCGATCAAATCCTGCAATCGCCAGGTTGAGACGCTTGACCATCACAGCATGATCCGGCTGAGTCTGGAGCAGATAAATGAGTAGCGGATCATCCGACTTCCCGCAGGAAAAGGCCTCCCTCACTTCCAGCAGACGCCCTCTGATACGGGCCTTCAACTCTGCGGTCGCGGCATTGGTATAGGTCACCACGAGAATGGAATCCGGATCGACCCCATGTTCGATCAAAAGTCGCAGATAGAGTCCGGTAAGCGTATAGGTCTTGCCGGTTCCGGCGCTGGCCTCCACCAGGTTCAGCCCCTCCAGCGGTACGGTATTGAGATCCATCAGTTTCACTCCACCAGCTCCATGTGATCCATGAGGGGCAAAAAGACGGCGAGGCTGATCTCGTGGAATGTCTCATCCAGCATCTCTTCGCCAGGCATCAGCAGTCTGTGGTGGGGTTTGCTCCCGTGTGCCGGAGGATTGTTGAACCAGCGTTTTCGAGCCTGGTAGAGGGCCACAGACCGGTCTTCCGTCGACCGCCATTTCTCAGCATAGGACCAGGAGGTGCCTGCGTAGAAATGCAATGGCGCCAGCATACCCTGCCGATAGAGCGCCACCAGTTGCTGCAGATGGGCTTCCGGGTCGTCCGGTGCAATAAACCTCCCCTCCTCATCCGGTGACAGCCAGATTGCCTCCCATGCCACCCCTTCAGGCCTGATAAGATTCAACGTCAGAAATCGAATCCAGAGATCCAGTCTTTGATGGGGATATATCTTCCCTGCGCTGTATTCGAGCAGGCCTGTACTGCGCAATCCGTTCAGCCGGCCGGTCAGCCGCAGGCCGTCCAGTATCAGATCGACATCCAGGGGCGGCATCTCTTCACCAAAAGCACCCGCATTCAGCCGTTCCACCATTATCTGAGCGGATCCGCAGAGCTGTTGAAAGTGACGTCGTCCGGGTTGACCATGCGGCAACTCACCCCTGAGGTCGAGTAGTTGATAATAGGATTCCGCTGACTCTCCAGAGAGGAGCCGTTCCACCAGTTCGCGCTCAACCGCTTCGGCGGTAAATTTCTCCATCTCGAAGGTTTCACGTGCATCAGGAATATCCCGGGCGGTTTCCAACCTGAGATTGAGTCGCCGGTCCGCAAATGCCCGCGCAGGACCGGCACTGTAAAAACGCCTCAGCAGATGCAGATCCACTGAATCCGTTACCGGTTCCATTTTGGGCAGCGGCGCGGCCACCAGTGGCTGGCGCTGTTTTTTTCCACGTCCAACCAACTGGGCTGCTTCTTGCATCCTCGATGAGTAGCTGAAGAGATGTCCCTCCGGTTGAAAATAGTTGGGGCTGAAGGGCTGAAGCGGGTGCGTAAAGGTCATCCTATCCAAACCGGACTCACCCACCTGAGACGCCATATAGTCCCGCAGCTCTTCCACCAACACCGAAGGCGGCAGTGCACTGTTGTCTTTGAGGCTGCGGCCGACATAGCTGATATAGAGACGCTCACGGGCAGAGATCAGCGTCTCCAGAAACAGATAACGATCATCAGCCCGCCGTGAGCGGTCGCCAAAACGAAACTGCTTCGCCATCAGGTCGAAATCCAGGATTGGGGGTTCCCTGGGAAAAGCGCCGTCATTCATCCCGATCAGGCAGATCACCTTGAAGGGCAGGCTGCGCATGGGGGTGAATGCGCAGAAATTGACACCGCCACCAAGAAAGCCCCGGCTTGAACCGTGACTGAAGAGCAGTTCAAGTTGCTGACGAATCAGGGAGAGAGAGACCTGGCCCTGAAAGCCGGCCTCTTCCGCCTCTTCATCCAGTCGCACGAGGATGTCCCGAACAAGTTGCAGCGGCTGCTCCGCGCTCTCATCGGCGGCAAAAAAACGATCCAGAATCCGCTGCAGGCGGTCACACCATATGGCAACCGAGACCATACCAGAGAGACTCTCCTCCAATTCAAACAGGGATCGGCAGAAGCCCAGCAATCCGCTCAACCAAACAGATTCCGAACCTTCTGCACTCTCCGGAAGTGGAATGCCCTGCCACAAGGCTTCATCGTTTGGCGACATAGCGTAACCCAGCACCAGCTGCTCCAGCCCGAAGCGCCAGGTATTCCGTGGGTCGGCAGGTAGATCGAACTCCAATTTACTCTCGGCGTCACGTCCCCAGCGAATCGCTGCCTGCTCAATCCATTCGACGATGCGTTCCAGACCCGTTTCATCGAGGCCGAAGCGCTGCTGAATCGCCGGAAACTCCAGTAACCTGAGAACCTCATCGACCCCATAGCGGCCGGCAGGGATGGAAAGCAGATCAAGGAATGCCGTGACATAGGGATTGTCAAGCCCTTGGGTCCGGTCGCTGATGCGGTAAGGGATGGCTGGACAATCCCCCGGCTCGGAGAAACGGGCTTCGATTAGCGGCGCGTAGGTATCGATATCGGGCGTCATCACCAGAATATCGGCGGGAGTCAGATCGGGCATCTCCTCGAACATTGCCAACAACTGATCATAGAGGACTTCAATCTCCCGCATGGGACTGTGGCAGCGGTGAAATGCAACAGAATGGTCTCTTTCATCCTCAATGGGTTCAGGCTGTTCGAGATGCAGAATCTCGCGCTGTAACCCGACCAGGCAGCCATCCCCTTCAGCAGCATCGAACCACTCCTCGGAACCCGGATCGAACTCATTGATCGCGGAGAAAAAATCCCTGCCTTGACGTCCCAACGAGGCGAGTAGAGGGTTGCCAACCTCCAGGTAGAGATCTTCGGTACCGGAAGACGCCAGCTCCCGCCTTACTTTCTCCCCTTCTGGCATGATTTCAAGCCAATGAGCCTCACAGGGATTCAGCAGGAAAAGATGGACATCAATCCAACGGGAGAGCTGTCTGATAATCTCAAGATAGCCCGGAGAGAGCGTAGGCACCCCAAAGAGAAAGAGCCGCGCAGGTAAATCGCTGGGAGGATTTGAGGCATCGCCTGACATGGCCTGGAACAGGGATTCCTGCAGATGCACCCAATGAACAGCCTCATCTGCTGCCAATCGGCGCCAGATTTCGGCTTGCCACTCATCCCCCGCAACCGCAGGCTCACCCTTATCCCATTTTTGGATCCAGTCGGGACGATAGATCAGATAGCGGTCGAACAGACCTGCCAACCGGTCCGCCAGTTGGAAGCGACGTTTCTCGCTCTCCTTCTTCAGATAATCACTAACTGGCGCAAATACCGGCTCTTGGTCAATCTCATCGAGCAGTTGGAATATTCGCCATCGGAGCAGGGAGGGTTCAAACCGGTTGAACTCCCTGACATCGGGAAGAAAGGCACGAAACACCTCCCAGACGAAAGAGGCTGGCATGGGAAAGCGGATATTGGCACAGATCCCCAGTTTTTCCGCAATTTCAAGGGAGAGCCACCGCGCCATGCCGGGATGCTGCACAACCAGGACCTCCTCCTCCAGAGGAGAGATCATCGGTTCAGCCAGCAGCGTACTCAGCCGCAGGGAGAGAATCTCGAGTCGATTGGATTGATAGAGTCTCAACATGAGACACCATTCTACCCTCTCTGAGGCTCAAATCATGAGCCTGTGGCAATCACAGGGATATTAAATTTCGTAGGCCCGATCAAGTGAAGCGGATCGGGCATGGGTTGTTCCTTCACCGCGAGCTTTGCCTGATCCCCTGCGCTTGATCAGGCCTACTTCTGTTTGTCCGACAAATGCCCGGCATGCAGGATATTGAATAGGAGCGGCTCTGCTCCACAGGGTAGAGAGTCATGAGTAATAAATCAGCGCCTTTGCTCCGCAGGCATATTGGGCGACAGTACAACATTCAGCACTTCTGCCACACGAGCTGGAACCTCCTCCATTACCGAGGTGACGCTCTCTCTGTCCAAACCGGTGATCTGCCAGACCTCAGGCGGTACCTGATCCAGGATCTCATCCAGTGGCTCGCCGCTCATTTCTCCTTGAGAGAGCAAGCCCGCGATTTTCACCAGGGAAGCCTCAAGCCGGTAGTCGCCCGCATTCATCGGTTTATGGTGAGTTCCTGCGACGGCGATCAGACTTTCCGGCAGTTTCCAGGTTTTCAGCAATGCTGCACCTGCATCCATGTGGGTAAAACCGAAAACATCCGCCTCAGCGTCAGCAAGAATGGCATCGTTCCCCCCGATAATCAGCAATACATCCCGCGACTGCTCCGGCAGGCGCAAGTAGATAACCAGCCTGCCGATATCATGCAGTACACCCATCACAAACAGACGTTCACCATGCAAAACATTGCATTGGGTTGAGAGCGCCTTGGAAATAACCCCGGTCGTCACTGAGTATCGCCAGAATTCTGTCATATCGACCAAATCGGCAGGGATGCCGGTAAAAATCTCAGCTGCCGAGGTAACCAGAACCAGGTTGCGCAGACCCTTTGTGCCAATGACCGTGACGGCTCTGGAGATGGTATCCACCGGAGCCCGCATACCGTAGAAGGCACTGTTGACCAAACTCAGGAGGCGTGCGGAAAGGTCGGTATCCTGAGAGATCACCTCCCCGATATCCTTGGCTGAATAGAGCGGGGAATCGGTCATCATATTGACCTTGATACAGACATCCGGCAACGAA
This sequence comes from bacterium endosymbiont of Escarpia laminata, assembly GCA_003660235.1. GTDB lineage: Bacteria > Pseudomonadota > Gammaproteobacteria > Chromatiales > Chromatiaceae > QGON01. Next base: position 109,306 of record QGON01000068.1, read on the forward strand.
ACCAGATGTTCTATCCCTTTGACCAGTTCCTCAGCATTCATTTAAATCACCCGCAGTTAACCCTATTTCACGATTTTATCGGCCAGTCTGCCGGTTTCTTGAAAATCAGGGTTGGCCGGCTCGAGAGGCGAATCCAGCTGAATTCAGTTAAATTATCAGAATGATATTCCCCGGATTTCTCCACTGCTCTTCGTCTAGCCAATTGGCCCTCCGCCAACTAATCGCTACTCATGAGAAAACCTGTCTAACTTTCTGTTCATAAATCAGTTTCGTCTGTGCTAACCTTACTGGGAAAGACTGCCAATGATGCTCCGGTGTTCCCGCATGAATATAGAGACGATTGTGGAGAGGGTGCGGGTTAAACCTTATTTTATGACCTGATGCCGACAGTTACTGGCTCAAGTCAGATTTAGTCAATCGCGTTGAAGGATCAAGTGATGGTGCCATCACCGGAATCACGAAAAAGTAAATATCAGACCCAGTTTCAACCACTCATGAGCCGCTGCAAGGACATGGTGCTGGTCTATGTTAGCGCCCTGCTGACCGAGTTGTTTGCCAACACGGACAAGGCGTTGATGAGTTTCGCTCAAAAAGCGGAAAACGATCTGATGCAGAATCGCTTTTTTGAAGCGATCAGCCTGATTCGGAACCGCCACGGTTTGGTGGAACATGAGTTCAGAGTACAACTTAGCGCAGGTTTTGATAATTTCTGGGCCAGGAAGCCAGATAGTGATCCCTTCTCCGATCTGAGCAGCGATATCGAGCTCGAGCTGGTCGATGACGACTCCATGGACCAAACCACGGCCATCGAAAACATGGTCAGTAAAGCGACCATCGGCCATCGGTCTCAACTCTACGCACTGAGCCAGCGTCTTGCAGTTATCAACGGTGGCGAGGCGATAGAAAAAAACAGAACCCCTGCCAGTCCTCAACATCTTGTCGACGCTTTCGCCAGTGCAATCGACAGTCTGAATCTCGAGTCCAACATCAAGCTTATTGTTCTCGCGCTTTTCAACAAGTACGTCTTGAAGCAGCTAGGCTCTCTGTATGAGGATTTCAACAACACCCTCAAGGATGCTGGTGTACTGCCCCACCTTAGACCGACTATCCGAAATCCACAGGCAGCTGGCCAACGCGGTGGCAAAGCGGATAAGTTTGCCCAGCAAACCGAGGATCAAAACGCCGCAACCGCAGAACAGGATCTCGGGGAAGAACTCTTCGACTCAATCGTCGGCCTCCTCGCATCCCGGCGTAGCAGCTCACCCCATAGACACCCAGCAGCTCGGCAGGGAAGTGGGAGTGGGTCAGCTGGTAGAGTGAGTGGCACCAGCAGGCACTCCGGCGGTGGGCAGTTGCCCACTACCGCGAACCTTGTCTCCGCGCTTAATGATATTCAGCCAGCCACAAGATCAGATTATCTGCCCGACGCTTCGACGGACGCCCCGTTCATTCCGAACATTGAACTCGATGAACAGTTCCTTACCCGCATCAAGCAGACACTGATCGAGGAGCGAAACAAACTCTACAGTCAGATCGACACTGATCAGTTGGATACAGTGGATGAAGACACCATCGATCTTGTCGGTATGCTGTTTGAATATATGTTGAATGATCCTGTCCTTCCCGCAGTCGCCAAGGCACTGATCAGTCACCTGCACACCCCCTATCTGAAAGTCGCCATTATCGACCGTCATCTGCTCACCGACAGCAATCACGATGCACGCCAGCTACTCGACTGCTTGGTTGAAGCGGGCAGCCACTGGATCGATGAGCACAATCTCAAGCGTGGTATATATCCAGACATGCAGTCAGTAGTCGATCACGTGCTCAAAGAGTTTTCTGACAACATCAAACTCTTCTCCGATCTACTGACCAACTTCAAGGCGAGAATGGATGATTTTCGCCGGAAAACCGAGGTTCTGGAAAAACGGGCCCAGGACTCAGCCAGGGGACGGGAAAAGCTCAACGATGCAAGGCAGAGGGCAGGCCAGGAGATGAAAGCCCGAACCTTCGGTGCCTCCCTGCCTCAGGTAGCGAGGGACTTCCTGGTTCAAACCTGGACGGACAAACTGATCTTCATCCTGCTGCGCCACCCCGATGGCGAGATGAGTGAAGACTGGAAGGACGCACTGCATGTCGCAGATGAGCTGGCTTGGGTCTTTGAAGAGAAAAAGACCCAAGATGAACGGAGGGAACTTGAGAAGACTCTACCCTACCTGCGCAATACGATTGAAGAAGGACTTGAGTCTCTAGGCGGCTACCATCAGGAGAAGAGTCGTGCACTTTTCGAACTCCTGGCCAATGCAGAAAGCGCCATGTCAGCCGGCTCATCTGCGGTCAGTGAGCCCAAGAGTGTCAGCACACCAAAAGCGGCTGCAGCCAAACCTTTTCAAACCACTTATCCAGAGCCTCCTGTACCTGTTTCAGAACCCACTGAGTCCAAAGAGCAGATCTCTGACGATCTCCTGAAGATGATGGACAAGTTACGCAAGACCGAGTTCGGCACCTGGTTTGATCTCAGCAGCGGTCCCAATGATGTCAAGCGGGTGAAACTCTCATGGCTCAGCCCGTTGACATCCTCATGCATGTTCGTGGACAGGGCCGGAGTGCAAACCGCCATAAAACCCCTGCGCAAATTGGCTCAAGAGATCATGGATGGAAAATCGAAGATCCTCGAAGAGAGCAACGACCCATTTGTCGAACGCACACTGCATGCCATTCGCAGGATGCTTCAGCGTTCCCTCAAGGCGACAGAAGCAATTGCCGAGGATATAACTAACGATAACGAGACGGGAGAAGACGCTTGGTCAAAGATTCCCGGCAGTAGCTATAGGGATCCAGTCGATGGTTGAGCACCGTATTCTGCCGCGCAAGATAGCCAATGTGGTCCTTGAAGTATCGGACCAAATAACGGCAGCCTACATGGGGCAGGTGGTAAATATCACCGTTGAAGGTTTCATGCTGCTCAGTGCCAATCCCATCAAGACGGGATCCATATACCAGTTGGATATGCGGCTCCCGTATCTGGTAAAAGAGCATAAAAAGATCTCGTTTGGTGCTGAGGCTCTCTGGTGCAGCGAAGCCGCACAACCCGATACCTATTGGACCGGCTTTCGCATCATCGACATCTCGGATGAAGTAACCGTTGTCATCGATAGCATGATTGCAGACTGGGCAAGCATCTCCTGATCAAGCTGGAGATTATCCTCCCGTTCCGTGATGCGGCGACCACGCTTGACCCCTGTCTGGATTCCATCCGGCAGCAGACCTTCAGGGACTTTCGTCTACTCGCCATCAACGATCACAGTCGTGATGACTCCTGCAGCGTGGTTCAGCAACACGCCAATTGCGATAAGCGGATACGCCTGCTGCACAATCCCCACCCAGGTCTGGTCAACGCACTGAATTTCGGCCTGATGCAGGCCACTTCTCCACTGATTGCACGCATGGATGCTGACGACCTGATGGATCAACAGCGCCTGCAATTACAGCTGGATTACCTGCAGCAAAACAAAATCATTACCCTTGTGGGATGCCAAGTCAGACTGTTCCCGAAAAATTTGATCCATGCAGGTTACCGTGAATATGTACGTTGGCAAAACCAGTGCCTGGATCCTGATGAGATTGCTGCGGATATCTACATCGAATCCCCCTTTGCCCATCCCAGCGTTATGTTCCGGCGCAAGGCCATCATTGAGACAGGTGGCTATCGCGAAGGGATGTTTCCTGAGGATTACGATCTCTGGTTCAGGCTGCACCGTGCCGGTCACCGGATGGCCAAGCTACCGCAGATCCTGCTCGACTGGCGGGAGAGTGAAAACCGTACCTCCCGGCAGGATCCACGTTGCAGCAGGGAGGCGTTCGATTGGTTGCGTGCCCACTACCTCGCCCGGGATCCACTGCTGCTGGCCCGACGTGACGAACTGGTGATTTGGGGTGCCGGGCGCAAAACTCGCAAACGCTGTCAACGACTGTTGGAGCAGGGTTTCCAGGTAAAAGCCTGGATCGATATCGATCCACGTAAGATTGGAAACCGTTTGCAGGGTGTCCCGGTCGTCTCGCCTGAGTGGCTTCTACAGGAGAGCAAACCCTTTGTTCTCGTCTATGTCACCAACCACGGTGCGCGGGATCTCATCCGACAGGAGCTTGAAGATATGGGGTACCGGCGGAGAGTGGATTATCTCATGGTTGGATAAACCCTGAGTCACTGCTCCCAATGCAGGACTGATCAAGCGTAGCGGATCGGGCGTTTCAGGATTGATGGTTCACATGAAGCAGCCGGTTCCGCTACGCTTGAACCAGCCTACTTCAGTTGGCCGATCCCTGCAGGTGGGTGCGATAGTACCCCATCACCTTTTTTACATACTGCTGTGTTTCGGGATAGGGGGGGATTTGATTATCAAACTTCTTTACCGCACCCTCACCAGCATTATATGCCGCCAAGGCCAGCTTCAAATCAAAACCGAACTGCTGCAGAAGATCTTTCAGATACCGCGCACCACCCTCCAGATTCTGCCGGGGGTTGAAGGAGTCGTTGACGCCGTAACGGCTGGCGGTTGTCGGCATCAACTGCATCAGACCCTGGGCACCCTTTTTTGAAACCGCACGGGGATTGTAGGCCGACTCCACCCGCACCACCGAATGGAGTAATCCTGGGTGCAGACGCATGCTTTTGGCAGTTGCGTCGATCAGCGGCGACAGTTTCGATTTGTTCCTTTTGAACTCTGCAACAGAGTAACCGCCGGAGGCGCTGGCTGCTGGAGCTGATTTCCATAAGAGGCGATAACTGCCCGCCATGGGATGATCGGTGAAATGGATGTGCCCATCCGGCGCTCGATATTTGAAGATCTGCGCCATCAGAGAAGACGAGGAAACCAGCAGGCAGAAGATCAATAGTGATCTGCCAGCCGTCATGGAGCATTTCATCCTGCTTCTGACCCGTTTCATCTCAATATAATCTGTTCATTCATTGCGAAAACCCGATGTCTGTCTGACCACAGTAAAAGCCCTTGAATGATCAGATTTTCGGCACATAACCACTATTCTTGAGGAAAACCGATCATAATTCCAGGGAGAGAAGTCACAAAACGGGCAGATTCAGCGTCCACAACACTTCTTGTACTTCTTACCACTACCGCAGGGACATGGGTCATTGCGGCCAACTTTTGGTGTATCCCTGACCTCAGTCTTGGGCAGCACGAGTTCACCATCGACAAAATACCAGAGACCGTCGGATTTGCTGAAATGGCTCAGTTCATGATGTTTGCGTAGCAGATCCCGCTCTTTGTAGGAGGCAATGAACTCAACCGTACCCTCTTCGTCATCTACGCCACCACCCTTTACCTCGACAACCTCCAAGTCGAGCCACTGTGAATTCATTGCCCAGCGCCGGGTTGCCGCTACATCGTGATCCTTTCGATGGTCGGGATGGAGTGACTCATGCAGGAATTCCGGTTGCTGCGTGGCAAACGCACTATAGCGGGCACGCATCAGCGCCTCTGCGGTTCCCGCAGTCTGGCTGGCCTCCAGAATCGGTTGGCAGCAGGTTTCAAAATCCCGGCCGGAGCCGCAATAGCACTGAGTCATGGGCAGTTGTTCCTGTGAATTAAATATGCGCGGAAAAGATAGCACGGCGCCCCCATGCAACCCAATAGTTGTCTGAATCAAATGATGCCGGATCCGCTGTGCTTGATCCGGCCTAAAGTCCCAACTCTTTCCAGCGTTTCTCGATTCGTTTCAGGGAAATGGGATAAGCGGTTCCCAGCTCCTGTGCGAACAGGGAGACCCGCAACTCCTCGAAGTGCCAGCGCATCTCTTCGATCCGTTCATCGCTGCGCCTGTTTTTCCTGCACTGTTCATCCCACTTTTGCCACTGTTGATAGGCCTTTGCCATCTCCCGGATCTGCTGTTGGTCACGGGCTGCAGCGCTTTGCAGCTTTTCCAGACGCTTTTCCAGCGCCTGCAGATAGCGGGGGAAACGGCCAAGTTGCTCCAGCGGTGTGACTCCCAGAAATCCTTTGAAAACCAGGCGATCAAGTTGTTGTTGCATGTCGGCAGCGGATGCCATCCAGTTGATCTGCGTCGTGCCGGAGAGTTTTTTTCTGACCTTCTGGTACCCTTCGATGATTTTTCCAACCTCCTGACAGGCGTCGTTTGCCACTGTCATCATAGCATTGCGACAGCGCTCTATTCGATCGAGAAAAATCTCCTTGTCCCGTATCTCAGGCAACCCGTCCAGAAAGGTACGGTCGAGGATATAGGTAACCAACTCATCCTCCAGATTCTGCTGTTTCTCGACGGGTAGCCCCTCAGGCGCCTTGGGCACTTTGGTATATTGCAGGCGCATACGCGCCAGGTTGGGCAGATTTTTTCGCAGATAGCGGATCTCCTTTGCCAGCTTGAGTTTGATCAAGCGCCGCACACCCGCCTTGTGGCTCTGGTGAGCAGAGGCTTCCGAATCGAGCAGACGGATGGCAACGCTGTCACCCTCGTCCACCAGCGCAGGAAACCCTTTCAGGGTGATACCGCCGCGTTTTACAGAGAGGCTGGGCTGCAGGGGTCCAAAATCCCAATCAGTCAACCCCTTCTGTTCGAGACCGGGTGAGGCAAGTTGCTGAAACCCTCTATGGCTTGTCCGATGTGCTTTGTGCAGTGCATCAAGATCCCGGCCCGTTCCAATCTGTTTCCCCGTTTCGTCGACGACCTTGATCTGCATACGCAGATGCTCCGGCAGCTCGACATCGGACCAGGCATCCTCCGGCACATGGACGCCGGTAAGCTGCTTCAGGCGCTCACCGAGCACCTGGATCAAAGGCCTGTCTGAGGGCTCAATCCCCTGCAGACAGGCATCGGCAAAGTCGGGGACCGGCACGAAAGACTTGCGCAGGGATTTTGGCAGCCCCCGAATCAGCGCAATGACCCGCTCCCGCAGCAATCCCGGCACCAGCCACTGACATCTGGCCTCGGTCACCTGACCCAGGACATCTTTCGGCACCACCAGTAAAATCCCGTCCTGCTGCTGCCCGGGATCAAAAGAATACTCCAGGGGAAGCGCCATGCCATTGATATCCAGATGGTTGGGGAACTGATCATCCGGGACGATAGAGGCCTCCTCCCTGATCAGGTCGGCCTCACTGAGATAGAGCCGTTTTGATTCCTGTTTCGATTGCTTTTTCAGCCACTTCTCGAATGCCGGCGTAGTGCAGATCCCCTCGGGGATGCGTTGGTCGTAGAAACTGTAGATGCGTTCCTCATCCACCAGGATGTCACGTCGACGGGATTTTGCCTCCAGATCATGGACGGCAGCGATTTTCTCCTGGTTATGCCGCCAGAAAGGGGCACGTGTCTGGAAATCCCCCTCCACCAGTGCGGAGCGGATAAAGATCTCCCGCGCCAGCTTTGGGTCGATGGGACTGAAGTTGATCCTGCGCCGGGGCACCAGCGTGAGTCCGTAGAGCGTAACCTTCTCGTATCCAGCCACCTGCCCCCGCCGCTTCTCCCAATGGGGCTCAGAATAGTTGTGCTTGAGCAGATGTCCGGCACAGGCCTCGATCCACTCCGGCTGAATGGCTGCATTGGTACGGGCATAGAGCTTGGTGGTCTCCACCAGCTCTGCCGCCATCACCCATTTGGGCGGCTTCTTGAACAGACCCGAGCCGGGGAAGATAAAGAAGCGGCTATTGCGCGCACCCAGATAGTCCCGCTCTTTCGACTTGAATCCGATATGGCTCAGCAGGCCGCTGAGCATAGCGCGATGCACCTGCTCATAACCTGCCTCTTCACTGTTCTCTTTGAACCCCATGCCGTGCATCTGCAAACGCAGTTGTGTGTGAATATCGTGCCACTCCTGCACCCGTGTCCAGGAGAGAAATCGTGTGCGGCAATATTTTTTGAATTTATTGCGCGACAGGTGCTTGCGTTGGATCTCCAGATCCAGCCAGAGTTGAAAATAACCGAGAAAATCGGACTCGGCGTGGCGAAACAGGGCATGCGCCTTGTCCGCCTGCTGCTGCTTCTCCAGCGGACGATCCCGAGGGTCCTGTACGCTGAGGGCCGCTGCGATTACCATCACCTCCCGCAGGCAGTGGCTGTGGGCCGCTGCCAGCATCATACGCCCGATACGCGGGTCGACAGGCAACCGGGAAAGTTGCCGGCCAAGCTTTGTCACCCGCTGATCGCCACCGATTGCGCCAATCTCCTCCAACACCCGGTAACCGTCCTTGATGAGGCGGCTGTCGGGTGGATCAACAAAGGGGAAATCGTCGATCTCCCCAAAACCCAACAACTTCATCTGCAGGATGACCGATGCGAGATTGGTTCGTTGGATCTCCGGCTCGGTAAAAGGCGTGCGGGACTCGAAATCCTCTTCCGAATAGAGCCTGATACAGACACCTTTGGCGACACGACCACAACGCCCCATACGCTGGTTTGCGGAGGCCTGTGAGATGCGTTCAACCGGAAGGCGCTGCACCTTGCTCTTGTGGCTGTATCGGCTGATACGTGCAAAGCCGGCATCGATAACATAGCGGATGCCGGGCACGGTGAGGGAGGTCTCCGCCACGTTGGTGGCCAGTACTATGCGCCGCCCTCTATGGGGTTTGAAAATCTGCCCCTGTTCCGCTGGACTCAGGCGGGCATAGAGTGGCAGCACCTCGGTCAGATCGAGTTTATGCTTGCGCAGGTTCTCGGCAGTCTCACGAATCTCCCGCTCACCGCTGAGAAAGATAAGGATGTCGCCCCGGTCTATGCGGGAGAGTTCATCCACAGCATCCATGATAGCGGCCTGCATCGGATCATCCCGTTCGCTGCTCCCCTCCTCCTCTGGTGGCTTATAGCGAACCTCCACCGGAAAGGTACGGCCGGAGACCTCGATCACCGGCGCATCGTTGAAATGTTTGGAAAAACGGTCGGGATCGATGGTAGCCGAAGTGATGATCAGCTTCAGATCCGGCCGCTTGGGCAGCAGATTTTGCAGATAACCTATCAGAAAATCGATATTGAGGCTGCGCTCATGGGCCTCATCGATGATCAGGGTGTCGTATTGATTCAGAAAAGGATCCTGCTGTATCTCTGCCAGCAGGATGCCGTCGGTCATCAATTTGATGTGGGTATCCGGTCCCACATGATCGCTAAAGCGGACCTTGTAACCGACAGAGGTGCCGGTTTCCACTCCCAGTTCCGCAGCGATGCGGGATGAGAGGGTCCGGGCCGCGATGCGGCGCGGCTGGGTATGGCCGATATACCCCCCCACTCCGCGGCCCAGACTGAGGCAGATCTTCGGCAGCTGGGTCGATTTGCCGGAGCCGGTCTCACCACAGAGCACGATAACCTGATTCTTGGTGATCAGCGTTTGTATATCTTCGAGGCGTGCGGTAATGGGCAGTTCAGGAGGGAAGGCCGCTTCGGGCAGGCTCTCCCGCCGTCGCTGTAAGCGCTGCTGGGAGGCCAGAATATCCCGGTTCAGCTTGAACAACCCCTGATCATAGGGTTCCCCAGACTTGCGCCGCCGCTGCACTCCCCGCAGACGCTGGACAAAAAGGCGCCGGTCGGCTTGCATACAGGTTTCGATATCCGATTGTGACGGAAATGGCTGAGAGGTGCTGTTATCGACCAAGGTGGCGGTTGCTCATCTGACTGAAGACTGGGATGTGCTATTTTGTCACTCCAGAGCCAAACGGGGAATCCTATCTTCGCCAATATTCGTCAGTATGCTGTCCGCGATGTTTTGGATAATATATCGCCACAATCTTTATCCTAGGAGGCACACAATGGAACCCGACTTCTGGATTGAACGCTGGCGGCAGAATCAGATTGGCTTCCACCAGCATGAGATCAATACCCATCTTCAGACATTCTGGGGCAATCTGAAGTTGGATGACCAAAGCAGGATCTTTGTTCCCCTATGCGGAAAAAGTCGCGACCTGCTCTGGCTCCGCGCCCAGGGACATGAGGTGCTCGGTATCGAAATCAGTCCCATTGCCGTAGGGGATTTCTTCCAGGAGAACAATCTGACGCCCCAAATCACCCAAACCGGGGCTTTCACTGAGTACTCGACCGACGGACTCACCCTGTTGCTCGGTGACTTTTTTGACCTGAGACATGACGACCTGAAGGGCATAGGGGGCATTTACGACCGGGCATCACTGGTCGCTCTACCACCTGAAATGCGGGCGCGATATGCCCGGCATCTCATTGAGATCAAACCTCCTGCCGCGACAACGCTGCTGGTTACCATGGAGTACGATCAGGTCGAGATGCAGGGGCCACCTTTTGCGGTCCACGAAGATGAGGTGCGGTCGCTCTATCAGGCAGACTATCGGATTGAAACCCTCTTCAGTCAGCAGATTCTGGACGAAAATCCGCAGTTTCGTAATAAGGGATTGAGCCAGCTCACCGAGAAGGTGTTTCAACTGCATCGATAACCATTAAGTCACCTTCACTTCTATCTTCTCCCCGGTTTCAGGATCAGACAGATGGACTGCGCAGGCGATGCAGGGGTCGAAACTGTGAATGGTGCGGAGGATCTCCACCGGCTGTTTGGGATCGACCACCTGGTGGTTGTCCTGCAACGCGGCTTCATAGGCACCAGGCTGTCCCTGGGCATCCCGTGGACCGGCATTCCAGGTACTGGGTACGACTGCCTGGTAGTTGGAAATCTTACCGTTTTCAATCACCACCCAGTGACCGAGTGCGCCGCGCGGCGCCTCCATGAAGCCCACTCCCTGACACCGGCTCGGCCAGGTTGAGGGTTCCCAGAGTGCCTCGTTGAAGGTCTTGGTATCCCCCGCCTTGATATTGGCGATCAGTTGATCCTGCCAACCCTGCATGGCATCGGCGATGATCTTGGTCTCCAGGGTTCGGGCCGCTGTTCTGCCAAGGGTGGAGAAGAGCGCTCTGACCGGCAGATCCAGGGTCTTGAGGGTCATATTGACCAGTTCCCTGGTCTGTTCGTGGCCTTTGGCATAGAGCATCAACACGCGAGCCAGAGGCCCGACCTCCATCGGTTTTCCTTTCCAGCGCGGAGATTTGATCCAGGAGTAGGATTCATCCACATTCAAGTGTTTATAGGGCGGTTTCGGACCTGTGTAGTTAAGGTTGGTCTCGCCATCATAGGGATGTTTAGGCGCATCCTTGCCGTCACCCTGGTCATACCAGGAGTGTGAGACGAACTCCTGAATCTCGTCAGGATTGTTCATGTCCAGTGGGTGAACAGTGGAGATGTCACGATTCAGGATCACACCCGCAGGCAGGAAGTAACTGGATGGATCATCCATGGTGGTGGCCGGCAGGTCGCCATAACAGAGGAAGTTCCCCACACCCTCGCCCCTTTCGCCCCAGTCCTTATAAAAACCGGCGATCGCCAGTGTATCCGGCACATAAACCTGATCCACGAACGTCTGCATCTGGGTAATGACATTCTGCACCTGTGCCAATTTCTTTGCATTGATCGCGGAATCGGAGTTGAGATCGATCGGGGAAGCTGTGCCGCCCACCAGGAAGTTCGGATGTGGATTCTTGCCACCGAAGATGGTGTGCAGCTTCACTACATCACGCTGCCAGCTCAAAGCCTCCAGATAGTGAGAGACTGCCATCAGGTTGGCTTCGGGGGGCAGTTTGTAGGCGGAGTGACCCCAGTAGGCCTTGGCAAAGATGCCGAGCTGTCCGGATTCGACAAAGCCCTTCAGCTTCTTCTGCATGTCGGAAAAGTAACCGGGCGAGGATTTGGGCCACTTGCTGATCGATTGGGCCAGTTGGGATGTCGCTCCAGGGTCGGCGGAGAGCGCAGATACCACATCCACCCAGTCCAGCGCGTGCAGATGATAGAAGTGCATCACATGATCATGGATATACTGCGCGCCGATCATCAGATTGCGGATCAGTTGCGCATTGGGCGGGATCGGATAGTTCAGTGCATTCTCCACTGCCCGTACCGATGCGATACCATGAACCAGTGTGCAGACACCGCAGATGCGCTGCGCATACGCCCAGGCATCACGCGGATCCCGGCCCTGCAGGATAAGTTCGATGCCGCGCACCATGGTGCCGGAGGAGTATGCACTGACGATCTTATCGCCCGCCATCTCCGCTTCGATCCTGAGGTGCCCTTCGATTCGTGTGATCGGATCTACGACGATACGTTCGCTCATTTTCTCTCGTCTCCTGAAGGGGCATCTCCCGCCCCACAAGTCCGGTCAAGCCGAACCTACACTCTATTCGTTATCTTCCACCAGATGTTCCGCCAGCATCTCGGTCAGTCCGACCACTGGAAGTTCCACCCGGTACTCTTCAAGGCCATCTTCCAGCATCAAGCGGCAATTGGCACAAGCGGTAACCAACTTGTCTACATTCAGCTCATCCAGCTGGCTCTTTTTTCTCGCGAACACCTTGAGCCGCAGTTCATCTGCCCGCTCATTGGCACTGACACCGCCACCACCGCCGCAACACCAGTTCATCTCACGGTGATCACTCATCTCCACGAAGTTCGCCGCAACCTGCTTCAGCAGATTGCGCGGGGGTTCCAACACCCCGCCCTTGCGTACGATCTGGCAGGGATCGTGGAAAGTCAGCCGCGCCTCATCCATACCCTGGGTCTTCAGTTTTCCAGCGACTCGCAACTCATCCAGCAGTTCGAGAATATGCACCACCTTGAAGGGGTAGCGCCGGCCGATCAGATTCGGCCCTTCCCAACGGATGGCAGTATAGGCGTGGCCACACTCGGGACTGATGACATATTTGACCTTCAGTTTCTCCGCGCCTTTCACCACCCGTTCAACCAGTTCTGCGGCGATATCGCTACTGCCGATCTGAATACCTGCATTGGTCGCTTCAAAAGCCTCTGAGCAGAGTGTCCAGCTGACCCCCGCCTGTTTGAAGATCCTGGCCAACGCCTCGATGTACTCAGGGAAATTCATGATCTCCATCGAAGAGAGCAGCGCCAGATAGTCAGCACCCACCACGTCGACCGGGATCTCCAGTCCGGTATCCGCCTCGATATGCCTGATCTGTGCCTGCACCGCGTGAAATTTCACCCCCATTGGACTGCCGATCTTGACTGCACGGGCGCTGGCGCCTTTCATGCCTTCGGGTGCATTACCCGAGGCGACAAAACCTTCCCGCTCCTTGCGGATCATATAGGCGATATCGTTGCCCACCGGGCAGACCATGGAGCAGCGTCCACAGAGCGAGCAGGCGTCATAGACCAGCGGCTCCCACTCCTGCAACAGTTCATCGGTCACCGGCTGCGTCAGACCAAGCGCCTTCTTGACCCGCCCCCAGAGAGTAAACTCCTGCTCCCAGATGCGGCGCAGGGGTTCAAGCTTGTTGATGGGGGTGTAACGGGGATCACCGGTTTCCGTGTAGAAGAGGCAGGCCTCCGCACATAGTCCGCAGTTGACGCAACTGGAAAAGAAGGCCGCCACCGGCGCATCGATCTCTTCACGCAATGCATTGAGTCCACGTTCCAGGGTTGCCTGACTCACGACTGCACCCCCCGGCGTCCGGCCATTGCACCGTTATACCAACGGGCCAAGGGAAAGGTGAAGGTATGCATCAGTTTGGTAAAGGGGAATATAACCATCAAAAACTCAATGCTCAGGATATGTATCCCAAGCACAAGTGGATAGGGCGTCAGCATACGGTGATAGGCCAGGTAGCCGGTCACTATCGGCAGGAATGCAGCCAACCACACCAGATAGTCTTCCGGTCCGCTTAGAAATCGCTTCACCGAATGAGTGATGCGGTCGATCAGCATCGCAACCAACGTCACCATTGTCACCACTGCCACGGCATCCACGATATGGCTGGAGAGTCCCGGCCACTTGATGCCCAGAACGCTGTGCAGCAACTCGATATGGGGAACGAAAAACAGCAGGCAGATCAGAAACCCGATATGCCAGATGTAACCACCAATAACCGTAAATGGAGACTGTTTGAAGCTACCCGCTTCCGGTAGTGTCCGGGTCACGATAGTGCGCAAGCCGGGGCCAAACTCCCCGCCCTTTGGCTCCGCAAGATCCTGTTTCCGCCCAAGCAACACTATCTCCAGCAGACGGACGACAATGCCTATGACAAACACCGCCAGGGCGATATCAAAGGCAGGCCCCTTCACCCACAGCAGAAAGTCGATCGGGCTGTTCATGACGTTTTTTCCAAATCATCCACAGTGACGGTTTCATGCCTGGCAGCCGCATCTGCCTTGGCATTGCGATTAAGCATACCGGCTGCCGCACCGACGGCCACACCGGCTACCGCACCAAGCCCAATGTTGCGGGCAATATCCCCGTCGGGAATGGAGATGGCGTTATAGAAACCGCCACCGTCCCAGAAATCGGGTTCGGAACAACCCAGGCAGCCATGGCCTGACTCAACCGGCCAACTCGTACCCTGATTCCACTTGGTGGTGGCACAGGCGTTGTAGGTCATCGGGCCCTTGCACCCCATTCGGTAGAGACACCACCCCTTGCGTGCGCCTTCATCGTCAAAGGTCTCTGCAAACAGGCCCTTATCGTAAAACGGACGACGATAGCAGCGATCATGAATGCTTTGGCCATAGAAGACTTTCGGCCGACCCAGATCATCCAGCTCGGGCAGACCGCCAAAAGTCAGGAAGTGCGCCAGCACACCTGAGATCACCGTTGGAATGGGTGGGCAGCCGGAGACATTGACCACCGGCTTGTCTTTGATGATCTCCGAGACCGACACTGCTCCGGTGGGGTTGGGATTGGCATGTGGCAGACCACCAAAGGCCGCGCAACTACCCACGGCAATGACTGCGGCGGCCCCCGCCACGGTCTCCTTCAGCATATCGAGGTTGCTGATACCGGCAATCGTTGAAAAACCAGGGTCTTTTAGCGGAATCGACCCATCGACCACCACCAGGTATTTGCCAAAATTCTCATGTATTGCTGCTTCACGCGCAGCCTCTGCCCCCTCTCCGGAAGCCGCCTGCAGGGTATGGTGATAATCGAGTGAGATGTGGTCGAAGATGAGATTTTCTATGGTGGGGGCGTGGGCTCGGGTGAGAGATTCTGTACAGCCTGTACACTCCTGAAAGGAGAGCCAGATTACAGAGGGGCGCCTGGCCTTTTCCAACGCTTCCGCAATAGCCGGCACCATGGCCGGAGGCAATGCCATCATCGAAGCGGTGGCGGTACAGAATTTCAGAAACCCCCGCCTTGACACACCCCGCTGCCGCAGGCTTTCGCCGAGAGTTTTAATCTCTGTATTTGAATCAGCCATCACGTCTTCTCCCGTTCATAGGATTGCTCAGCGACGCGACCCCATCTGGAGTACGCAAACGATTTTCGAGCCGTGAAATAGAGTCTGTGAGATCTGCAACCTGGGTAAAAAGGATCTCAGGCACCCGGGTAATCTCAATCTGAAGGGCGATGCGCTCGCCTTCGGTATTTCTGTGATCAACGATCCAGACACCGGCGAATGCCGTTTCATAGATCTCGCTGACGCCCAGGGTTTCAAGTTTGACCGCCACCTCCCCACGGCCCAGTACGTCGAGCAATAGCTCTTCATCACCAGGACCAAAGGGGATCGATCTAAGATCGATGGTAGTGGATTCTTCCGTTTCGCCAAGACGGCGCAAGGCATGAAGGATTTCATGCAGGACAGGGACGGCATTGCCATGCTGAACAAGCCGATCAACAGGCGCCTCTACACGTATATCGATGTCCTGCAGTTTTTGCATATGCAACACCGTTCATTTCATCTATTAGTAGATTATCTCCAACCGATAGAACCGGTACTGATCCAGATCACTTAGAGGTCGAAATTCGGTGATTTTTTAAAAAATATTGGTGCAGTATTCCTTGCTATAGCTAACGCCATCCACGAAGTATAGACAGAATTTCATCAATTGCCTTATCGATGGCAGGGAAAACCGTTTTACTGGGTGATTCCCCCCACTCCAGCGACTCCGGCTCAATGCCCACAAGCACTCTCTGTGCAGGCAACTGTTCCGTCAGACGTGAGATATCCAACAGATCCGTCAATCCAACCTCGTGCACACTCTGTCGGTTGCCACTGAGATAACGATCCATCTTTTCATTGCGGAAGACCCTGACTGTGCCTGGTGGACTCTCCATCCTGGCCGCATCCACCACTATCACCCCGTCCGCTCTGCTAATCGGTTCCGCCAGGGTGAAACTCAGGGTTCCGCCATCCAAATATTCAACACCCTTCAACCCGCCATGTAATGCCTGCATGCGTTTCACTACGTGGACACCGATACCTTCATCGGTCAGTAGCGTATTGCCTATACCCAGAATAAGGACAGATTCAATTGACAAATTCATGCTCCTTGAGAGAATAGTCGATAGAAATTTTCCGTCCATGATAATCAAGAGGCAGCTCACTGGCCATGTGTCTCGGCATTCCAATGCAGATCAAGACGATCGTTGAATACACCGCCCGCTGTGAGGCGAAAGGTGTCGAACGTGACGTCAGCCTTTTCATGCTGCAGCATGAGACGCTGGAACCCGGCGATTTCGTGGTGGTACATGTTGGCTATGCGATCCAGAAAGTCACGCCTCAGGAAGCCCGCTCCGCCTGGGAGATCTACGATGAGATGCTGAAGACACTGGATGAGCGGCCTGGGAGCCTCTGAATGAATCTGAGCAAGATGAATTGGCGATCAGAATACGCCAATTTGAGGCGCAAATCGCACGTAATAGCCAGCTATTGCGAAGGTTTGCAACGAAAAAGTGGCGGATTCTGGCGTCAAGGCACTTGATCATGATTCGTTCAGAGGCTCCCTAAATGCATGAGCTTGCGGTCTGTCAGGCGATGCTTGAACAGGTTGCCGATATCGCATGCAGAGAACAAGCATCGGAAGTAACCCGGATTATCGTTCGTATCGGCCCCCTCTCAGGTGTCGTGCCGGAACTGCTGGAACAGGCCTTTACCATTGCCCGGGCCGGTACCATCGCGCAACAGGCGGAACTGATTACGGAGTCCACCGGCATCCGGGTGCGATGCAGCCAGTGCGGCGCCGAAACGGAGGCCGGAATCAACCGGATGATCTGTGGCGAGTGTGGCGACTACCATACCCAACTGCTCAGTGGCGATGAGTTGTTGCTCGCCAGTGTGGAGTTGAACCGGGCGGAGCAGGCGGTGAAATAAACCGCTATCATTTGTGGATAGGAAGCAAACAACAGGACGTAGGATGCTGGTGAGCTTGCGAACCGCATCAGTCGAGCGGGGAATCTCGCGAACGATGCGGTTCACAAGCTCACCGCATCCTACATGCCCCTATTGATTCAAGTTTCAAAGTTCTCTGGAGAGCAGAAAGATGTGTGACACCTGTGGCTGTAACATCACCCAGGGTAATCGCCACCTCATCGAGGCCGGCGGCAAACATGAGCATACCCACGATGGCAAGGTCGCCGTGGAGGTGCTGCAAAACCTGCTCAGCGAAAACGATCATCAGGCTGGCCACAATCGGCAACATTTCGACAATCATGACGTGCTTGCCATCAATCTGATGTCGTCCCCCGGCAGCGGCAAGACCAGTCTGCTGGAAGCAACCATCGATGCGCTCAAACAAGAGTTCCGTATCGCCGTCATCGTGGGCGACCTGGAGACAGAAAACGACGCTGAACGCATACGCAGCAAGGGCATTAGCGCCGTGCAGATCACCACCGGCACCGCCTGTCACCTGGATGCGCACATGGTGCACTCCGCGCTCCACCAGTTGAATCTGGACGATCTGGACATCATCTTCGTGGAAAATGTCGGCAATCTGGTCTGCCCTGCCAGCTTCGATCTTGGGCAACACCTCAATGTCACCCTGCTGTCGGTCACCGAGGGGGATGACAAACCCGCCAAATACCCCGTCATCTTTCGGGCGGCCGACGCGGTACTCATCAGCAAATCCGACCTGCTGCCCTATCTGGATGATTTCAAGCCGGAACGGGCGGAACAGGCAATCCGTCATCTCGCCAGTGAAGCCCCGGTTTTGAACCTATCTGCCAGAAACAGCAGTACGCTGGACAACTGGCTGACCTGGCTGCGCAAGTCATTCGCCATTCAGGCCGCACGCAGGGCAGCTGGTGAGACCACTAAACCCAGCCTCCAGCCAGAGGGTATCCAGCTGCACGCACGCGGTTAGCTGTAATACCCATGTCACTCAGCGCCAAAGACTGGCTACAGCAGATCCGGACGCTACAGCTCCCGGAGCGGATCCGCATCATGAATGTTTGCGGCGGCCATGAACGTTCCATCACCCAGGCGGGCCTTCGTGGCGCCCTGCCAAAGCAGATCGAACTGATACCCGGCCCCGGCTGCCCCGTCTGCGTCTGCCCGGAGGAGGATGTCTATCAGGCGATACAACTCGCGCTCAATGAACAGATCATCCTGGTGGCCTTTGGCGATATGCTGCGGGTTCCCGTCAATGTACCGAAGGGGGAACCCCGCTCCCTCGATCAGGCTCACGCCGCCGGTGCCGACATCCGTCCCATCGCTTCACCCATCGAGGCGTTGAAAATTGCGCGGGAGAATTCTGAGCGCGAGATAATCTTTTTTGCTGCGGGATTCGAGACCACTACCGCACCCGTTGCCGCCCTGCTCGTGGAGGGCATTCCCGACAACCTCTCCATTCTGCTCTCCGGGCGGCTCACCTGGCCGGCGGTCTCCATGCTGCTCGATTCCGGCACACCCGGATTCAATGCCTTGGTGGCCCCCGGTCACGTTGCCACCATCATGGGGCCGGAAGAGTGGCAGTTTGTGGTCGACAAGCACCAGATCCCCAGCGCGGTTGCCGGTTTTACGCCGGAGAGCCTGCTGGCCGCCACCTACTCCGTGCTGCGGCAGCAGATCGACCAGCGGCTGTTTCTCGACAACTGCTACCCGGAACTGGTCCGCCCCGGCGGCAATCCCAGCGCCCGCAAACATCTGCAGACCGCACTGGATGTGGTCGATGCTAACTGGCGCGGCATCGGTACGATTCCAAAGTCGGGTTATACACTGAAGAAGGCTTATGAAAGATGGGATGCCCGAAAACGCTTTCCTGATTACGATTCAGAGAGCCGCCGTCGCGCCGGACAGATGCCACCTGGGTGTGACTGCGCCGCAGTCGTACTTGGTAAAAAATATCCCAATGAGTGCAGGCTCTATGGCGGGGCCTGCACCCCCAGAAACCCCGTCGGTCCCTGCATGGTTTCTGATGAGGGAGCCTGCCGGATCTGGTGGAGCAGTGGGCTCAGAGCGTAGAAAAGCGTTCTAAACTTTGAACTGTCCCACAAGCGACTGAAGATCCGTTGCCAGCCGGGCAAGATCTCCGCTGGCGACAGAGGTCTGCTGCGCACCTACTGCGCTCTGTTCCGTCATGTCATTGATTTGGACCACATTGCGGTTGATCTCTTCAGCAACCGCTGACTGCTCCTCTGATGCGCTGGCAATCTGCGCGCTCATATCCGTGATCTGGCCGATCGCCTCGACTATCGATACCAGGGAGCTTCCGGTATTGGAAGCCTGTTCAGCAACTGCGTGGGCCTTTTCGCGGCTCTTGCCCATTGTCGCTACTGCCTGCCGTGTTCCACTCTGCAGCTTTTCGATCATCTGATTGATCTCTTCTGTTGACGCCTGTGTACGACTTGCAAGGGTACGTACCTCATCCGCCACCACAGCAAAACCTCTTCCCTGCTCACCCGCCCGTGCTGCCTCAATAGCTGCATTGAGTGCCAACAGGTTGGTCTGTTCCGCAATACTTTTTATGACATCAAGCACTGAATTGATCTCGTCACTGTTTTTCTCAAGTGTCTTGATGACGTTGGAGGTGCTCTCGACATCCAAGGCCAACTGCCGAATCTGTACAATGGTCTGTTCCATCGCCTGCTGTCCGGCAGTCGCTTCACGATTGGCCATGGCTGCGGTCTCCGATGCATTCGAAGTACTGTTGGCAACCTCCTGCACTGTGGCGCTCATCTCATTCATTGCAGTTGCAACTTGAGTCGTCTCCATCAACTGATTCTGAACAATTTCATTGGTCTGCTCAGTGATCACAGAGGTCTCTTCGGAGGTAGTGGCAAGTTGCGCGCTTGCATCATTGACCTGCTGGATACTATTTTGGAATTTCTCCATCAGGCTGTTGAAAGCAGCAGCAGCCATCCCCAATTCATCACTGGATTGAATAGCGACGCGCCGTGTCAGGTCTGAATTTTGTTCGACATCCTCGATTGTTCGACTGAGCTGCAGAATAGGCTTGGAGATGCGGCTGGCAAACCAGACACCTGCTGCAATCGCCAGCACAATCAGTACCAATGCGATCCCCCCGGAAATCAATAGCAGTTGCTTACTGAGCGCATCGGAGGCAGCGAATGCCTCTGCCTCGTCGATCTCCGCAAGGATGGCTCCATTCAATCCATTGAATGAGAGAGGGGCGTATGCGGAAAGAACCGGGACATTCCGGTAGTCGGGAAAGATTTCAAAACCTGACTGACCGGCCAACGCGGCTTTTGCACCGATTGTTTCGATCGGATGTAGCCCAATACTACTCCCCTTATCTCCAATCAAGCCTACAATCTCTTCTGAAAGCCCCCCATCACGGATAGCCTGCAGATATCCCTCCTTGTCTTCGATGAGAAATCGACTGTTGCTGCGCATTCTGCCATCCGCGCCCACGAGATAGGTTTCTCCGGAGTCACCGAGACCCGCCTGTTTCCATTGATGATCGTTTGTCATCACAGCATTGATGCCATCGATGGGCATCTGGAAGATCAAAACGCCTAGCTTCCCGCCTTCATTGTCGAAAACAGGCGAGGCCATGAAGGACGCCTGATCCTGGTATGAAGGCAGATAGGGTGAAAAATCGGACAGCGCCACGAAATCGGGGGAAGTTGCCTGATTGGCTTGACGAAAAACCTCTCCTATACCCGAGTTGGCGTAGGCGCCATTCTTCAAAGAAGTTGCAAAGTCGAGTTCCTTAAAAACTGAATAGACGATTCGACCGGACTCCGCACCCACCAGAAAAATATCGTAATAACCAAACCGCTGTTGGAAATCGCGCAGAAACGGGTGAAATTGCCCATGCCACTCTCCGTACTGAGTCCCATCGATGGGATCGATCAGTTTGTCTTTTTCACCCAAAGGGTTGGGATTGGCTTTGATGTATTGGTATTGGAGCGCAACGGCATCGGCATCCAGCCCTTTAAGCAACATATCCGTATTTACGCTGTCCTCACGATTGCGGTTTTTATACTCTTTCCTGATTACCCCTAAAGCTCAGCCACTGAGGAGAGCTATGAGTGTAACTCTATGAAATATAGCCATTACTTTGTGTTGCTGACTATTGAGCAGAAGAACATGCCAATTTCTTCATACTTTTGAATTTGAAAACCAACGTCAAATCAAACAGTTGCTGTTACTGTGCCACAATAGCTGAGTCTCAGGGGTAATCAGGTACTCTTTTGTAAATTCACCGCTGTAGTAGTGGGCAAGTTCGCTTCTGTATTTTTCGATGTCCAGCTGAAAAATCTCATTCCGGTAAGTGGATATCGAACTGCGGAAATTCTGCAGCGCATCGGTGACTTCATATGCCCTGGAGAGGTTCTGTATCTGATTCCGGATCGTCTCAAAGTAATCCGTAATCTGGGACTTCTTGATGTCTCTAATCGCGATCAAACGTTCTCTGGCAGCTTCCTCGAGTGCTTGATGACTCTTTTCCGTCGCAACGCCGATGATGGCCAGGCTGGCGGCCAGGAGCGGTATAGCTGCACCGATCATTATCTTCCGTTTCAACAACATCCTGTTCCACTCCTTGCATTTTTCCAAACTGGGCAGATAAAAAACGCCTCAGTCAATAGTTTTATTCTTACCTGTTTCCAAGTAAATGACTCCGGGTGATTGACTCGAACATAAAGCTTGGCGGCATTGCCTCTATATACTTGAGGAAATAGTTATTTCTGACTGGAGTGGCGCTGAGAAAGGCTGATCAAATGAGTAGCTGTCATGAAGCCGGAGGAGTGGCATTGGTGCGCATAGTGCACCCTACGCTCTCTAAGTGGCAGTAGGGTGCGCTATATGTTTAAACCTGGAACTTAACCACCAATCCCTGCAGCTCTGCTGCCATGTGCGCCAACTCTTTCCCGGCCTGGGAAGTCTGCTCGGCACCAGTGGCGTTTTGGGTCGCCATGTCACTGATCCGTACGACGTTGCGATTCATATCTTCCGCCACAATGCTCTGTTCTTCTGCGGCTGTTGCAATCTGGGCGCTCATTTGATCGATCTGTGATACGGATTCTGCAATGGCGGTCAATGAAGAACCTGCCAACATCGCCTGATCAACAACAGACTTGGCTTGCTCCCGGCTCTGAGTCATCACCTGCACCGCATTCCGGGAGCCGGTCTGGAGCCTGTCGATGATCTGATTGATCTCTGCGGTGGACTCCTGGGTCCGGCTCGCCAAGGTGCGCACCTCATCCGCCACCACGGCAAATCCGCGGCCCTGCTCACCGGCGCGGGCCGCCTCGATCGCCGCATTCAACGCCAACAGATTGGTCTGTTCGGCAATGCTTTTGATCACGTCAAGCACGGTGCCGATATTATCGCTTTCCGTCTCTACCTGGGCGATGACATCCGCTGCGCCTTCAATTTGTGCTGCCAGTTGCTGGATTCCCTGCACCCCTCCTGCGACTATCTTTCGTCCCTTCTCAGTTTCGCTGCTGGCCCCATTAGCCGCAGAGGCCGTGCTGCTGACATTCACCGCCACCTCCCGCACGGTGGCGCTCATTTCGTTCATCGCCGTTGCTATCTGTTGCGTCTCAGACTGTTGTTGCTGAATATTGGCGCTGGTCTGTGTCGTTATCACAGACACTTCTTCAGCCGCCGTGGAGAGTTGGGCTGTAGTGGCGTTGATCTGTGTGATTATCTCCAGCAAGTTATTGCGCATCGTCTGCATCGATTGTTGCAGATTGCCGATTTCATCCCGCCCATCCACTGCTACCTTGTGGGTAAGGTCACCCGAGGCAAGAACTTCGAGTCCACGGGCCGCCTCACCCATGCGGCTCACGACATTGCGGGAGACACTCCAGCTTACGAGGCCGCCGATGAGAATCGCCAGGAGGGTAAGACCACTCAGCAGGTAGATCGCGGTCTGTTCATGCTCCGCCGCACGGCGTACGGCCGCCTCGCTGAACTTCCCGATCTCGGTCAGCAGGGCTTCGAGTTCTACAGTCAGCTGTTCCTCCTCGTTCGCCACCTTTTCAGCAAGTGCTTCGGCTGCGTGTCTCTTTCCATTTACAAGCATGGTGAAGACCTGATGGGCATGGTGTTCGAAATCCGCATGCTCTTTTTCGATCTTCTTCAACGCTTGATCGATGTGCTCAAACTCTTTCGCATCTTCCTCGCTACGGGCCTTTGCCTTGGCCGCTTCAGCCAGGCGTTCACCTGCCTGGATCTCCCCGTCGACCTGCTTGCTAAACTTGTCGAACGCTGCAATCTCTGCCTTGAAACGAGCAGCTGCGTTGTCCTCTTGTTCCAGGAGCTCTCCAAAGCGCATGGCCCGTTCAAAATGGATGGCCTGCTCCAACTGATGCTCCGTGATCGCGGTGAGGTTCTCCGTCATCGGGATATCCTGTTCGGCAATGGCATCGAGTTCATTGCCGATCTGGGTCATCGCGTATAACGCATAACCCGAACTGGCAAGGAGTAGGGCCAGCAGGATCAATGAGTTTCCGATGATTTTGGTTTTAATAGTGAGATTGTTGAGGTTATTCACCAGGTACTCCTTTAAGTATGTTCATAAATCAGTCAACCTTTCTTGTTTATAAAAAAGCTGTTTACTTCCTTTCGGCCAAAGTCAGAATTTCTTTAGCTGAATGTAGGGTGCACCGTGGGCACCATGATTACTGAGAACAGCCGCCAAGTGCTTCGTAGCGCCGTTAGAAGCAAGCCATACTACTGCTCAGGTTGAGTGATTCCCGTTCCAGCATTTGCGTGATATCGGCAGCAGGTAGTGGACGTCCATAACGAAATCCCTGACCCTGGTCGCAACCCTGCTCCTTTAAGAAGACTTCCTGGGCCATGTTCTCAATGCCCTCTGCCGTGATGGTGAGCTGAAGTGTCTTTCCCATGGCAATAATGGCCCGTGTTATGGCTGCATCATTGGGATCATTGACCAGATCACGGACAAAGGAGCGATCGATTTTCAGTTTGTCCACGGGCAACCGTTTAAGATAACTCAGGGAGGAGTATCCGGTGCCAAAGTCGTCAATAGCCATGTGTGTGCCGAGCTTTCTCAGGTTGTCCAGTGTCTCCATGGAGTGACCTGTCTCCTGCATAATGAAGCTCTCGGTTATCTCCAGCTCCAGCCACTCTGCCCTGCAATGGGTGGACTGAAGCATCTTTTCAACAGTATTAACCAGGTTGTTGTCACGGATCTGCCTGCCTGAGAGATTGACCGCCATGCGTTCAAGCCGGAATCCCGACTTTTTCCAAGCGCTCATCTGTTGGCAGGCAGTCTGCAAAACCCAGTTGCCCATAGGTATGACAAGGCCTGAGTCTTCAGCAACTTGCAGGAACCGCCCCGGTAGAAGCAGGCCCAGTTCAGGGTGTTCCCAGCGTATCAGAGCTTCTACGCCTGTAATCCGGCCATCTGCAAGTGAGATTTGTGGTTGGTAATAGAGCACCAGATCTTGTGCTTCCAGCGCATTTCGCAAACCACCCTCAAGCATAACCCGGTCATACGCGGTCTCTGTCAACTCATGGGTGTAAAACTGGTAATTACGCCGCCCCTGTTCCTTAGCCCGGTACATTGCGGCATCGGCATTAGCGACCAGTTTTTCAGCAGAATCACCGTCTTGTGGAAAAAGGCTGATGCCGATACTTGTGCCGATAAAAAGCGCCTGATTCTGGATCTCGAATTTCTCTTCGAGAGTAGACATCAGTTTTTGTGCCAGATGTTCGATCACATTCTGATTTTCGACCTGTTCCATGACGATGACAAATTCATCGCCACCCAATCGAGAAACCGTATCATCCTTTCTTATACTGGTGCGGAGCCGTTCGCCGACCATGCGCAATAGTTCGTCCCCTGCGGCATGGCCCAAACTGTCGTTTATATTTTTAAAGTTGTCCAAGTCCAGAAACAATACGGCTACCTGGGTCTCGTTTCTACGTGCTCTTTCAATTGCGTGTTCAAGCCGGGCATCCAGCAGCAAACGATTGGGAAGATTGGTTAGTGCATCATGGTGGGCCAGGTGTTTGAGATTATCTTCTGCGCGCCTGCGCTCACTGATTTCGTTTTCCAACGACCTGTTGATCACGACCAGCTGATTGGTACGTACATCAACCTGCTTCTCGAGTTGCTCACCGTGTTCTTTCAGCGCCTGCTGCGCGCTCTTTCGATCCGTAATCTCTCTATTAAGTTCTGAAATGAGTGCCTGATTCCTATATTGATGTATCAGGGATTCCCGCAGGTGTCGATTGGTGTTTATCGCTGTCTGTGCAATTAACGCGGCATAGACAGGCACCGCAACGCCAATAGCAATATTGAACGTTGAACCTTCCAATATGAATGCAGCCGCCAGTCCGGCAGTCATCGGGGTGATGTAGGTGTAAAATGCGGGCAGTATGCTGGAGAGAACAGGGACGCTAGCCGCAATGGCACCAATAATCATCATAAAGACCAGGCTTCGCACAACCAGATCGTCAGAAAAATAGAGGAACAGGGATAGACTCGCCCAGAGCATGCCGACAAACAGAGTACTCTGTACATATCGCCGCACCCAGATTTCCGGGGAAACGGCATTTTCACTGTGATTGTAGCGCTTCCAAACAAGCAGACGGACGCCGCAAAAAAATATCATTGAACCCACCCACAGAACAAGCAGTGAGCGGTCAAGGCTATCTTTCATAATCATAGTGAACAGGAGCGCTGCTGCAATCACAGTAAGGTTTGCGGAGACAGCATTTTCAAACAGCAGATGAACCTGTTCCTTGAGAACCCTCTCTGGGTGTTTGGTATTTATCTGTTTAAATCCTCAATTGTTACCGTCAATGCTGCGCGGAAAAATGTTCACTATATGTAGGCAAGTGGTTAATGGCTAATACAATTTATCTCATCCAATAACCTATCGGCTGTTCATCAATAAACATTAATTCATATAGATATTACTTCATTAGTTAACTGTAACATATTGTTTTTTATGCTTGTTATTTCTATACGCCTCTTTTATTTAAACAAACAGCGCAACCCTGAACCCAATATGACTGTCTATACTGGGAAGTACCACAGTAAAATGGATGGTTATTAATCATGAGTGATGTTGTCCAGTGGTTATCGAAGACGCTGTCGGATTGGCTGGTCAAAGACGGCCCACCGCCAAACTCTCCATTGTGCGATTTCAAACGCCTCAATTTTGAGTTACGTCCCGGCGATGTTCTTTTGGTTGAGGGGCGTAGCAGGATCAGTGAGGTGATCAAAATCATCACACAAAGCTCCTGGACACACTCCGCCATCTACATCGGCCGGCTGTACGACATCAGAGATCCCGACCTGCAGGCTCTGGTTGCAACGCACTTTCAGGGCGATCCCAGTGAACAATTACTGATTGAGTCTCTTCTGCATGAAGGAACCATCGTTGCTCCGGTATCCAAGTACCACATGGATCACCTGCGCATCTGCCGCCCAACAGGACTCGATCCGGATGACGCGCATGCAGTGATAGGTCATGCAATACGAGGCATCGGAAGCAGCTACGATATCCGCCATCTGCTTGATCTGGCCCGCTTCTTCTTCCCCTGGGCGATACTGCCGCGACGCTGGCGATCCAGTCTCTTTGAACATAATGCAGGCGATCCCACGCGGACGGTCTGCTCCTGCCTGTTGGCTGAGGCGTTCAATCAGGTGAATTTTCCCATCCTGCCTTTTATCGATCGCAGCGATGATGGCAGCATCCGTTTTTTCAAACGCAATCCAAGGCTCTTCACGCCCAAGGATTTCGACTACTCCCCCTATTTCAACATCATCAAATACCCGTTTCTCGGGCTGGACGACGTGGGCGTCTATCGGCGCCTGCCCTGGTGCGATGAAGCGATGATGTACAACGACAATGAGTCTGAATTCACGGAACAGGCGCAGAACTATTGTGAACCCTGTGCCACGGTGACACATCTGCATGAGGTGAAACCGAAAACCGGGGATGAGACGTATCAGCAGTTAGAGAATAAAACCTAATGTAAAGCTGCGCAGCAGCGGGAGCGTGAAGATGGCGGCAATAGGCACTCTTCTGATACTGATCGTCCTGTGGGCTCTGGCCTACAGTTCAGCCAAGGCTATCGTCTGGGCTTTATTGCCCCCTGCCCTGCTCATCTCCCTGCAGTTGGGTGGCCTGATCGGCACGTTCGGGGCAACTGTTTGCTGGATCGGCTACGCCACCGGTATGTTTTTCTACCTGCTTCCGGGCCTGCGTCTTCGCTTGATCAGCGGACCGCTGTTGAGGCAATTCCGACGAGTCATGCCCGCCATGTCATCAACAGAGCGTGAGGCATTGCACGCCGGAAATGTGTGGTGGGATGGTGAACTCTTCAGCGGCCAACCCAACTGGCAACGGTTACTGGAACAGCCCGAACCCCAGTTGACGGAACAAGAGCAGGCCTTCATCGACGGGCCAGCCGATAGACTCTGTAAAATGCTGGACGATTGGCAGATCACCCATCACGACAAGGATCTGCCAAAAACGGTCTGGTCATTTATCAAGCAATCGGGATTTTTCGGCATGATTATCCCCCGCGCCTATGGCGGTCTTGAGTTCTCCGCCTTTGCCCACTCCACCATTGTGATGAAGATTGCCAGCCGCAGTATCACCGCAGCCGTCACCGTGATGGTTCCCAACTCTCTGGGACCGGCAAAGCTACTGCTGCACTATGGGACTCAGGCACAAAAAGAGCGTTATCTCAGAAGACTGGCCAAAGGTGAGGAGGTCCCCTGTTTTGCCCTTACCGGCCCCGATGCCGGCAGTGATGCAGGTGCGATCCCCGATCGCGGTGTGGTTACCGAGGGCGTGTTTAATGGCCAACGGCTGCTCGGCATCCGTCTCAACTGGGAGAAACGCTATATCACACTGGGTCCGGTGGCCACGCTCATAGGACTGGCCTTCAAACTTTACGATCCCGATCACCTGCTGGGTAGTGATACCTCTCTGGGAATCACTGTTGCATTGATTCCCAGTAAAACCAAAGGCGTTGAAATCGGGCAACGTCACATGCCACTGAACATCCCGTTCCAGAATGGCCCCATTCGGGGTAAAGATGTCTTTATTCCCCTCGACTGGGTGATTGGCGAGCAGTCCGGCATCGGACAGGGGTGGCGGATGTTGGTTGAAAGCCTCTCCGAAGGACGTGGTATCTCACTACCGGCACTGGCAACCGGGGCCGGCAAGGCCGCCAGCCGCTACACCGGCACCTATGCTGCGGTCCGCCGTCAGTTCGGACAACCCATCGGTAATTTTGAAGGTGTCGAGGAGGCACTCGCCAGAATCGCCGGTATCACCTATCAGATGGATGCCGCCCGATTGCTGACAGTCAGTGCGCTCGACAGTGGTGAAAAACCGTCGGTGATCTCCGCCATTGTGAAATACCACCTCACCGAACGCTATCGCCAGGTGGTCAACGATGCGATGGACATCCAGGGCGGCAGCGGTATCTGCCTGGGACCGCGTAACCTCATGGGCCGGGTCTATCAGGCCATTCCCATTGCTATCACTGTGGAAGGGGCGAATATCCTGACCCGCAGCATGATCATCTTTGGTCAGGGTGCAATTCGCTGCCACCCTTATATCCTGCAGGAGTTTTCCGCCGCCCAAGAGAAGGAGTGGAAGCATGCGCTGAGTACCTTCGACAAGGCGCTCTTCGGACACATTGGTTTCCTCGTCACCAATCTGGCGCGTACTTTTTGGCTCGGCATCACTCATGGACGCCTCTCCGAGCGTCCCGTAAAGGGTGTGGCTGGGCACTATTTTCAGCAGCTCAACTGGATGAGCGCCGCCTTCGCGCTATCGGCGGATCTCGCACTGATGACCCTGGGCGGCGCACTCAAACGCAAAGAGCGCCTCTCTGCGCGGTTGGGTGACCTTCTGAGCGAACTCTACATTGCCAGTGCCGCCCTCAAGCACTTTATCGACGGGCATCAGCGTTACGCCGACATCCCTCTGCTGCAGTGGGCGATGGAGGACTCCCTTTATCGCATGCAGGAAGCCTTCACCGGCATCTTTCGCAATCTACCGTTTCGCCCGTTGGCCTGGATAGTGAGACTGCTCACCTTCCCCACAGGACTGCCTTACCACAAACCATCAGACCACCTGGATCATGCCGTAGCAGGCGCCATCCTGAAGCCGGGTGAGGCCAGAACGCGTCTTACCGCCGGGATATTTCTCAGCAGCGATCTCCACGAACCTGTGGCGCGTCTCGACCAGGCGTTAGCGGCCGCAGCGGCATCGGCCCCGGTCGAGAAGACACTGCGACAGGCACGGCGGGCCGGACAGATTCACCCCGGCACAAACGAAGCAATGGTCGCCGAAGCAGTGGAGATCGGCATCCTCACGGAGAGCGATGCCCAGCTCGTGCTGGAGACGCAGAGACTAAGAGATCAAGTCATACAGGTCGACGCCTTTGACGATTTGTCGCCAAGAAACAAGGAAAAATCCCAACAGAGTGGGACATCGATCAGACATCTTGGCGCTGCGTAGGAGCGGCGCCCTCGCCGCGAAAACTCCGTAGGTGGGGCAAACCATAAAGAGATTGAATGTATCAGAAACGGAGAGGAGTAATGGAAGAGAAGAGACCCGTCTATATCGTGGATGGCAGCCGTACACCCTTCATCAAGATGAAGGGCCGTCCCGGCCCCTTCCGGGCATCTGATCTTGCAGTTGCCGCAGGACGGCCACTGCTGGCCCGACACAATTTCAGTCCGTCCCAACTGGATGAAGTTATCCTCGGATGCGTCTCATCCGGTCCGGATGAGGTCAATATCGCACGGGTTGCCGCGCTGCGTATCGGCTGCGGCGACAAGGTGCCTGCCTGGACTGTACAGCGTAACTGCGCCTCGGGATTACAGGCGCTGGACAGTGCCGCACAAAATATCGCCACTGGGCGAAGTGATCTGGTTCTGGCCGGTGGTACCGAGGCGATGAGTCACCACCCGGTACTGATCAACGACCGCATGCTCAACTGGTTGGCCCAGTGGAACCGGGCCAAAGGCTTTAGCACCCACGGCCGTCAGCTTGCAGCCCTGCGTCCCCACCATTTTCAGCTGATCATCGCCCTGCTGCGGGGTCTGACAGATCCTATCGTCGGTCTCTCCATGGGACAGACTGCGGAAAAACTCGCATGGCGCTTCAACATCAGTCGTAAGGCGATGGATGCCTTTGCCCTTTTGAGTCACCAGCATCTCGCACAGGCCGTCAACGAAAAACGTCTGGATGAGATCGAACCGATCTTCGACAGCAAGGGCAATCTCTACGAGACGGATGAGGGACTGCGGATCGACAGCGATATGGAAAAGCTGGCCCGTCTGCGACCGGTTTTCGACCGCCCGGTCGGCAAGGTGACTGCCGGCAACAGCGCCCAGGTGACTGACGGCGCCGCTCTATTGTTGCTCGCATCCGAAGGTGCCGTCGAACAGCACCATCTGCCGGTGCTTGGCCGCATCATCGACACAGAATGGAGTGCACTCGATCCCAGCCAGATGGGGCTGGGCCCGGTGCATGCCATGGCCAGGTTGTTGCGGCGCAGAAACCTGGAGAGTGAAGCCATCGACTACTGGGAGATCAATGAAGCCTTTGCGGCCCAGGTACTCGCCTGTCTCGCCGCCTGGAAGGATGCCGATTACATGCAGGATAGAGTGGGTATAGACACACCGCTCGCGCCTATCCCAAAGGATCGATTGAATGTGGATGGCGGCGCCATCAGCATCGGCCATCCTGTCGGTGCAAGCGGCGCCCGGCTGGTTCTGCATCTGCTAAAGACCCTGCATCAAAATAATGCGCAGACAGGTGTGGCGAGTCTCTGTATCGGTGGCGGCCAGGGCGGCGCAATGTTGGTGGAGGCGGTGAAATGAAGAAGCATTGGAAATTGGAACGAACCCCTGACGGCATCGGCTGGCTCCATTTCGATCATGCCGACTCGCCGGTCAACATCCTCTCCACAGAAGCCTTTGAGCAGTTCGACGGCATACTGGCGGAGATCGAGGCCGATCCCCCCAAGGGATTGATCATCCTCTCCGACAAAAAGTCTGGATTCATCGCCGGTGCAGATGTCAAAAACTTCCGCAAGGCCCAGCAGCCCGACCAGGTTGAAGCGCACATCCACCATGTTCACAGAATCTTCCAACGTCTGGAGGATCTGCCCTGTCCCACCCTGGCGCTGATTCATGGTTTCTGCCTCGGTGGCGGTCTAGAACTCGCCCTTGCCTGCGACTATCGCATTGCGCGGGATGACGAGGGGACCCGCCTCTCCTTCCCCGAAGTCCGGCTCGGCATCTTTCCCGGCTATGGGGGAAGTGTGCGTAGTGTCCGCTTACTGGGCCCAATTCCGGCAATGAAATTCATGTTGGGTGGACGCAGCATCAGTGGACGCAGCGCAAAACGGTTGGGATTGGTGGATCAAACGGCACCGGAGCGCCAACTGAAACATGCCGCAGCGCAATTGATAACCTCGGCGCCGCCACCCCATCAACCGGCAGCCTGGACAAAACTGCTGAACATCACTCCCGCGCGCCAATTGCTCGCGCCGATACTGCACAGAGCGACGGCCAAAAAAGTTCGCGAAGCGCACTATCCCGCCCCCTTCGCGTTGATCAATCACTGGCGTGATAGCGGGGGGAACGAGCAGCTCATGTTTGCCAGTGAGGCGACAAATCTGGGCCAGCTGATCACCGGTCCAACGGCGCAAAATCTGATTCGGGTCTTCTTCCTGCAGGAGCGACTCAAATCGGTTGCCGCTGGTATCGACTTCAAATCCCGGCAAGTGCATGTCATCGGCGGCGGCATCATGGGGGGAGACATTGCTGCATGGTGCGCGCTGAAAGGTCAGCGCGTCACACTGCAGGATCGGGAGGCAAAATTCCTCACCCAGGCAGTAAACCGTGCCCACAAACTGTTTCAACGCAAACTGAAGTCCAAACGGTTGGTTCAGGCTGCCATGGACCGTCTAATGCCTGACCCCAGAGGCTATGGGGTAAAGCACGCAGATGTGGTCATCGAGGCGATATACGAGGATCTGGAGGCCAAGCAAACCCTGTTCCGCGACCTTGAATCAAAAGTGGGACCGGACACCCTGCTCGCCACCAATACCTCCAGCATTCCGCTGGAGAGTATCTGCGAAGCGCTCGAAAATCCTGAACGTCTGATCGGACTGCACTTCTTCAACCCGGTTGCGAAGATGCAACTGATCGAAGTGGTTTCCGGCAGAGAGACCAATCCCCTATTAATGCAAAAAGGCGCCGCCTTCTCCCGCAGCATCGACCGCCTTCCCCTGCCGGTCAGAAGCAGTCCAGGATTCCTGGTCAATCGCATCCTGATGCCCTATCTGTTGGAAGCCATAGAACTGCTGGGGGAAGGAGTCCCCGGTCCGCTGATCGACAATGCCGCCACCCACTTTGGCATGCCGATGGGACCCGTGGAACTGGCAGACAGGGTCGGACTCGATATCTGTCTTGCGGTGGCAAACAAGCTGGCGCCTGTGTTCAATCTTGAGGTGCCGGAACAGCTGCATGTGATGGTCGATCAGAAACGGTTGGGGGTAAAAACCGGAGCGGGTTTCTATCGTTACGAAAAGGGCAAGGCGATCAAGGAGGACCTGGATAGCCAGTTTCACGCGCCTAATGATCTGGCTGACAGAATGATCTTTCGACTGCTCAACGAAGCAGTGGCCTGTCTGCGAGAACAGGTGGTTGAAGATGAGGATCTGCTGGACGCCGGCATCATTTTCGGTACCGGCTTTGCCCCTTTCCGCGGCGGCCCGATGCACTACATCCACAGCGGTGGATTAACACGTATGCGCCAACGCCTGAATGAGCTGGAACAGTTGCACGGCGACCAGTTTCATCCGGACTCCGGCTGGACTAACTTGAGTGGTGCCTGACATGCTATTCTTTGATACAACCCATGCGGAAACATCGGCTTCCAAACCGGTGCGAGATAACGGCAATCACAATCACGGAATGGATGAGATGAGGGAACAGAAGATCGACTATATTCTGCTCAAGGAGGCAGATACCCTGGGCGTGCTTTTTCAGGAACGGGTTCGCCGTACACCTGATACTGTCGCTTATACTCAATTCGATCCGGCATCGGAGCGCTGGCGGGATATGACCTGGCATGAGATGGGACGTGAAGTCGCCCGTTGGCAGGCCGCCTTCCAACAGGAGGATCTGAAACCCGGCGAACGGGTCGCCCTGATGCTGCGCAACTGCCGCGAGTGGGCCATGTTCGACCTTGCCGCCCAGGGACTGGGGCTGGTCACCGTCCCCATCTACACCAACGACCGCCCGGAGAATATCGGTTACATTCTGCAGGATGCAGGCGTGCGTCTGTTACTGCTGGAAGGGGATGAGCAGTGGCAGAATCTGCAACAGATTCGTCACCAGTTGGCTGGACTCAATCGTATCCTGACCATTGAACCTGTCGATCCTATGGGACTGCAGCCACGCCTGGCCTCCCTGGCCGACTGGCTACCCGCAGAAGCGGGTGAATATGAGGCAGCGGATATCGCTTCCGATGCCCTTGCCTCTCTCGTTTATACCTCAGGCACAACCGGACGCTCGAAAGGGGTCATGCTCAGCCACCGCAACATCCTCTGGAACATCGAGGCTGGGTTGAAGCTCATTACCATCTATCCCACCGACCGTTTTCTCTCCTTCCTGCCACTCTCCCACACCCTGGAACGCACCGTCGGCTACTACATGCCGATCGCGGTCGGCGCCAATGTCGCCTATGCAAGATCCATCCCGCAATTGGGCGAGGATCTGATGGAGATAAAACCGACGATTATGATCTCCGTGCCGCGCATCTTTGAACGTGTCTACGCCAAGATACAGGCAAAGCTGGCGGACGATTCCGCCGTTGCCCGCAAGCTTTTCAATGCGGCGGTCGAGACAGGCTGGCTGCGCTTTGAACATGACCAGGGGCGGGCGCCATGGAGCGCAAAACTGGCACTCTGGCCACTCTATAAAAAACTGGTGGCCAGTAAGATTCAGGCCAAACTCGGTGGACGCTTGCGTATCGCCGTTTCCGGTGGCGCCGCTCTGACCCCGGAGATCGCCAAGCTCTTCATCGGGCTGGGCGTGCCGATCCTGCAGGGATATGGTCTGACAGAGACCAGCCCGATCATTACCGCCAATCTACTGGAGGACAATGTTCCCGCCAGTGTGGGCAGAGTGCTGCCGGGTATTGAGACCAAGATCGGTGAAAACGACGAACTGCTCTCCCGCAGTCCAAGCGTGATGTTGGGCTATTGGAATAATCCGCAGGCGACTTCAGACGTCATCGACAGTGAAGGCTGGCTGCATACCGGCGACAAGGTCAGAATCGAGAATGAGCACATTTTCATCACCGGACGTCTCAAAGAGATCATCGTCCTCTCCAATGGCGAAAAAGTCCCGCCTGCCGATATGGAGATGTGCATTGACCTCGATGCACTCTTCGAACAGGCGATGGTCATCGGTGAGGCAAAACCCTTTCTCACCGCGCTCATCGTACTCAATAAGGAGGCCTGCGAAGCAGAGTCGATCGATCCGACCGATACCAGCGAACAGCAACTCGAACGGTTGACGGCGCGTGTCGCAAGCCACTTGGGCAGTTTTCCCGGCTACGCCAGAATTCGTCGTATCGCACTCGTCCAGGAGCCTTGGACCCCTGAGAACGGGCTGATCACACCAACACTGAAACTACGCCGCAACCGCATCCTGGAGCAACATTCGGCCGAGGTAGAGGCGCTCTATTCGGGGCATTGAGGAATCTACAGAGCGCCATTTTCCTGGGGTCTGTTAACGCTATGCGGATACGCTGTGCATCCGCATAGCGTTAACAGCCTGCTAGTCAGTTCCACCCTGACGCAGCGCACGTAATTTCTTGAACAGCTCCCTTTGCGCATCGGACGGCACGCCCAGAACCTGATAATAGTCGCGTTCTCGCTTACCCATAACCACAAGCTCCAGGCGCTGAATCCAAGGCCCTTCAGACTTTAAACACGATGGCGCCATCCTCCAGGGTGACATCGACTCGACTACCTCCCGGACATTCGCCCATTATGATCTTCATGGCCAGTGGATTCTCCACCTGCCGCTCTACCTCGCGCCGTAGACTGGATCAGATCCCTCTTTTACCAGTTTGTCGGTGACTGCCTCGTTGACCCTCAAGGTAATATTTTTCTGCTGCATCCGCTCGACGAGTTCATTAACGAACATGTCGGCGATCCGGCGTAAATGTTCCTGTTCCAGATAGTGAAAGACAATGACATCATCGAGCCGGTTGAGGAACTCCGGCTTGAAGAATTTTTTCACCTCATGCAGAACAAGCTCCCGCGCCTCTTTGTAAGAGGGGGTGGCTGAGCGCATAAAACCAATCGGCCGTTTGTCCGGTGAGAGTGATTCGGTACCGAGGTTTGAAGTACCGATCAGAATAGTATTGCGGAAGGAAACCGTACGGCCCTGGGCATCGGTCAGGTGACCATCTTCAAGGATCTGCAATAGCATATTGAACACATCTGGATGCGCCTTCTCCACCTCATCCAATAATACCACCGTATAGGGGTTGCGGCGCACCTTCTCCGTCAGCTGCCCCCCCTCCCCATAGCCGATATAACCCGGTGGCGCCCCGATCATTTTTGAGACCTCGTGCCGCTCCATGTATTCGGACATATCGAGACGGATGATGCGTGACTCATCATCCAGTAGAAAGGCCGCAAGCGCGCGGGCCAGTTCGGTCTTGCCGACACCCGTGGGGCCGAGAAAGAGAAAGGAGCCGATGGGACGGCGTGTCGAGGTAATGCCTGCCCGGTTGCGGCGAATGGCATCGGCTACCGCGTTCACCGCATCATTCTGCCCGATGATCCGTTTGTGCAGATTCTCCTCCATGCGCGAGAGCTTTTCCGCCTCCGATTCCACCATGCGGGCGACAGGGATGCCGGTCCACCTGGCAACCACTTCGGCGATATCCTCGGCTGTCACTAACGCTTCCTCGTCGACGCGTTCAGCCTCCCAAGCGCCACGCGCCTCCTGTAGTCGCTGCTCTAACTGGAGGAGTTCCATCTGCAGACGGGCGGTCTCTTCAAAGGCCTGTGCGTTAAAGCTTTTCGTCTTCTCCTGCAGCAGCCGCTGACGTCCACGCTCCAGCTCTTTTACATTGCGCGGGATGGCAATCAGGTGCAGATGTTTTCTCGATCCGGCCTCATCGATCAGATCCACGGCCTTGTCCGGCAGGCGGCGGTCGGTGAGATAGCGCTCTGAGAGATGGGCTGCCGCCTCGATCGCCTCCCGTTCGTAATGTATCTGGTGGTGTGTCTCATAGCGGGGGCTGATCCCCTGCAGGATACGGATCGTCTCCCCGATACTGGGTTCCCTGACGATGATCGGGTGGAAACGCCGCTCCAAGGCCTTGTCAGCCTCGACGAAGCGGTGATACTCATCCAGGGTGTCTGCGCCAATCACCTGTAGACTGCCTTGGGCAAGCGCGGTCTTCAGCAGGCTGGGGGCATCGATTCCTCCCCCGCCGGCACCAGCGCCAACCACAGTATGCAACTCATCGATAAACAGAATGACCTGGTTTCGGGCTTCGATGACGGCATCACGCACAGATTTCAGCCGCTCCTCGAACTCACCCCGCATTTTAGCCCGGCGATGATCTCACCCATGTCCAGTAAAAGGAGCCGCTTGTTGAGCAGGGTATCGGGTACATCCGCATCCGCGATGCGCTGCGCCAGCCCTTCGACGATGACAGTCTTGCCGACACCCGCTTCACCGATCAGCGCGGGATTGTTTTTCTTTCGGCGTGAGAGGGTCTGGATTACCTGGCTGATCTCCTCTTCGCGGCCGATGACCGGGTCGAGTTCACCGTTGCGCGCCATCTCCGTAAGGTCCCTGGTATATTTCTTGAGGGGATCCTGCCGGGTCTCCGCATCCTGCGCCTTCAGTGCCCGGCCTCCCCGCAGATCCTTCAGTGCCTGAGTCGCCTGATCCTGGTTGATGCCCACATCCCGCAGCAGTTCGGCGCTCTTTCCAACCTTCTTGTCGAATAGCACAATGAACAACGTACCTGTGCCGATATACTCATCACCAAAAGCCTGGGCCTCCTTGTAGGCAATGCGAAACAGCTCCCCAACCTCCGGCGACGCCACCACCTGAGTCTCTCGTGTGGGTACTGCATGCTGATGGTGCGTAATGATATTGTCGATAATCCTCTGGATTACGCTGACGTGATCCGGCAGTAAACCTTCGATGATCTTGACCGCTTCTGAATCCTTCTGTGACAGCAAAGCCATGAGGATAAAGTCCGGCGTCAGCAAATTTTCGTGCATTGCCGACATTTCGGCGACTGCCATATCAAGCGTCTGCAGAACCTTCTGGGTACTATTTTGCACATAATTCTGGAACACGCTTCCTGCTCCTTCAGTCAGAATATCCTTAAGTATATTCCATCTATTTTGGTTTGGATGACTGCCAACCAATCCTTTGTGTAAAAGACAAATTTGGAACAAAAGTATGCAACGAACTGCTCTTGCATTTGCGGCATCTCTTGGCCGCAATCATTCAAAACAGCGGACATCTCTATGACTGAATCCACCTGTCGGCATAGTATATATAAGCAACTTCTGATATAGTGAGCCGTTTTGCCTAAGCGCCTCAGAGGTATCCAATGTTTCAACTGACCTGTCCAGGCAGTAAGTGCGTCAAGAATGACGTGCTCTCCGGCTTGACCGTCTCCCTGGCTTTGGTTCCGGAGGCCGTTGCTTTTGCCTTCGTTGCCGGCGTTGAACCTCTGGTCGGCCTCTATGCCGCCTTTATGATGGGCATCATTACCTCGGTTATCGGCGGCCGGCCAGGCATGATCTCCGGTGCTACCGGTGCAATGGCAGTAGTGATGGTCGCGCTGGTGGCCCAGCACGGTGTGGAGTACCTGTTTGCTGCCGTTGTCCTTGCCGGTGTAATTCAGATCGCCGCCGGGATATTGCACTTGGGCAAATTCATCCGCATGGTGCCGCACCCGGTCATGTTGGGTTTTGTGAATGGTCTGGCGATCGTGATCTTCCTGGCGCAGTTGCAGCAGTTCCAGATACCCGGCGATGAGGGTGGCATGGTATGGATGACCGGCACATCCCTCTGGACCATGCTCGGCCTCGTGGCGCTGACCATGGCGATCATCCATTTTTTGCCCAAACTGACCACCGCAGTTCCGGCCTCGCTGGCAGCGATCATCATCGTTACCCTGCTTGCCATTACGCTGGGACTCGACGCCCGTACCGTTCAGGGGGCACTGCAGGATATGACCGGTGATCCCGCTGCCAGCATTGCCGGTGGCCTGCCGGCATTCCATATTCCCACTATTCCTCTGACGTTCGAGAGCCTGCGCATCATCCTGCCCTACGCATTTATCCTGGCCGCTGTGGGTTTGATCGAATCCCTGCTCACCATGAGTCTGATCGATGAACTCACCGAGACACGCGGCCGCGGTAACAAGGAGTGCATCGGCCAGGGCGTGGCCAATTCGGTGAACGGTTTCTTTGGCGGCATGGGCGGATGCGCCATGATCGGTCAGAGCATGATCAACATCAATTCCGGTGGCCGGGGCCGCCTGTCGGGAATCTCCGCCGCCCTCTTCCTGCTCGGTTTTATCCTGTTTGCCTCCGGCCTGATCGAGATAATTCCGGTGGCGGTACTGGTTGGCGTCATGTTTATGGTTGTGATGGGCACATTCGAGTGGGCCAGCTTCCGGCTGCTTGGGCGTATTCCCCTCGCGGATACCTTCGTCGGCATCCTGGTGGCCGTGGTCACCGTTTTGACCGATCTGGCGATCGCGGTCATCGTGGGTGTGATCGTCTCCGCCCTGGTTTTTGCCTGGGAACATGCCAAGCAGATGCGCGCCGACACCCACACCGACAAGTACGGCATCAAGTACTACAGTTTGCACGGCCCGCTCTTTTTCGGCTCGATCCAGGCCTTTGCCGACATCTTTGAGCCCAAGAACGACCCCCAGGAGGTCATCGTCGATTTTGCCAATACCCGGGTCTACGACCACTCCGGGCTGGAGGCGATCGACTCCCTCGCTGAGCGTTACATGCGGGCGGGCAAAACCCTGCATATCCGGCATCTGAATCAGGAGTGCCAGAACCTGCTGGTAAAGGCCGGTGATCTGGTTGAGGTCAACATGATGGAGGATCCAACCTATCGTGTTGCTGATGACCGCATCGGCTGATACTCCATCAAGGTGATCCGGTATAATGGCGACATTATCGAATAACAGGTCTTGAAAAATGAGACAGGAAAACCTCAACGTCGACCACGCCGAGATCAGCAAGTTCGAAGCGCTTGCCTCCCGCTGGTGGGATCCTCACAGTGAGTTCAAACCACTGCACGAGATCAATCCACTGCGCCTCGGTTACATTGACGACATCGCCTCACTGTCTGGAAAACGCGTGCTCGACGTCGGCTGCGGTGGAGGAATCCTCTCTGAAAGCATGGCGGCCAAAGGGGCTGACGTCACCGGTATCGATATGGGCGAAGCCCCGCTACAGGTTGCCCGATTGCATCTGCTGGAATCGGGACTGGAGGTCAACTACGAGCGTATCCCGGTAGAGCGCCTGGCAGCAGAACAGCCCGCATCCTTCGATGTGGTGACCTGTATGGAGATGCTGGAACATGTACCCGACCCTGCTTCCGTGGTCAACGCCTGCGCCACGCTGATTAAACCGGGCGGCCATGTCTTCTTCTCGACCCTGAATCGAAATCCTAAATCCTATCTGTTCGCCATCGTGGGGGCGGAGTACCTGCTGCGTCTGTTACCGCGGGGTACCCACGACTTCAGCAAGTTCATCCGGCCGTCTGAACTGGATCGCTGGATTCGCGGTGCCAGGCTGGAGACAAAGGATATGACCGGACTGGTCTACAACCCTCTGAGCCGTAGTTACAAGCTCGGCCCGGACGTGGATGTCAACTACATGGTGCATACCCGGAAAGATGACTAGGGGTCAGAGCCCCGGGATCGAATGCGTCCTGTTCGATCTGGATGGGACATTCGCAGATACCGCACCCGATCTTCACTATGCCCTGGACCAGGTTCTGGTCAGCCGTGGCGAATTACCCATGCCCTTCGAACAGGTAAGGCCTGCTGTCTCCCACGGCAGTCAGGCTATGATCAAAGTCGGATTTGACCTGCAGCCCGGTGACACCGATTACGAAACTCTGCGCATAGAGTTTCTGCGCATCTATCGGGAAAATATTGCCAGAAAGACAAAACTCTTCGACGGCATGGAGAGACTGCTGGAGGAACTGGAACTGCGTAACATTCCCTGGGGCATCGTCACCAACAAACCTGCCTGGCTCACCGACCCCCTGATGGAGGCGCTCGGCTATCACAGGCGCGCCGCCTGTATTGTCAGCGGTGACACTGCGGACCACCCGAAACCTCATCCCGCCCCAATGTTATATGCCTGCCGCATGGCCGGCGTGGACCCGACGCACTGTCTCTACGTAGGTGACGCCAAACGTGATATCGAAGCCGGGCAAAACGCCGGTACTCAAACGCTGGTGGCCCTCTTTGGCTACCTGGCGGAAGAGGATAAACCCGACGACTGGCATGCTTCAGGCGCCGTTAAGCATCCGCTGGAAATTCTACAGTGGTTGGACTGAGCCGGGAGCACATTGAGAGAGCGGTCCCCCTCGGCTCCAGCAGCTACTATATAATCCGCTTCTCCCCCGCACCTTGCCGCAGCGCTCTGACTCACCTCTTCGCCTGGCGGAACGAACTCATCAACATCCCCCTGGAGTGCAGTGACCCAGGCGTGGCCAAAACCCGGCTGCAGTGGTGGCAAGAGGAGATAAAAAGATCCGTCAATGGCAACGCCCAGCATCCTGTTGCAATCGCCTTGGGCGAAACCATCAAAACGCACAAGTTACCGGAGCTGCTGTTCCAGAAAATCGCGGACAATATCGAAAACGACATCGAAAAGGCATCTATGGCCGAGTGGGAAGATCTTCACCTCTATTGTCTCAGCCATGGCGGTAACTTCGCTGAATTGCTTTCTCATACAACCGGCAGCAACGAAACGTTTACAACAACAATCAGACAGATAGGCGCTTATGTCACACTGGTCAACCTGCTGCGCAACCTGGGTGCAGACCTGCGCCGAGGATACTGTCTACTGCCCGATTCACTGTTACGACAACATCAGTTGAGACCGGAACAACTGTTGCAATCAAAGTCACGGGCGAGATCCCAGGAGATGCTGCAGACGCTATCCGATATCGCAACCCAGTGGCGAATCGAAGCGCTGGAATCCCTGCCGACACAACCTCCAACAGGTTTGCGCCCGGTACTCAACCAGCTTGCTCTGGCACAACGGCTCCATGCCGTGCTTGTGACAGATGGTTTCAACGTTGTTGACGGGCGCACCCACCTGACGCCTTTGCAGAAACTATGGACTGCATGGCGGGTGGGGAGAAAGGTTAAAGGTGACAGGTGACAGGTGACAGGTGACAGGTGACAGGTGACAGGTGACAGGTGACAGCAGGATTATTGCCTGGCCGCTTTCGGTGTCAAGAAAAATCTCTTTACTTTCTACCACTCACTCCAACCCTAAACGAATGGTCCCCTCCCTATCGGGGAGGGAAAGGGAGAGAGTCAAACAATCTTGCAACCTGAAACCTGAAACCTGTTACCTGTTGTATACTACCGAGAGGTTTCAATCTGCAGGATCAATAATCGATGCACGACGACTACACCCCCTCTTCCGACCTGCTGAAAGAGCGCGTCATTCTTGTTACTGGTGCCGGCAGTGGCATTGG
Organism: bacterium endosymbiont of Escarpia laminata; assembly: GCA_003660235.1. Lineage (GTDB taxonomy): Bacteria > Pseudomonadota > Gammaproteobacteria > Chromatiales > Chromatiaceae > QGON01. The sequence goes on from QGON01000068.1 coordinate 151,304, forward strand.
GCAAGTGGCGGCCAAGACATTTGCTGCCCATGGCGCCACTGTCGTCCTGCTGGGCCGCACCCTGAGTAAACTGGAAGAGACCTACGACGCCATCGAAAAGGAAGGACATCCCCAACCTGCGATCATACCCCTCAACCTGGAGAGCGCTCCGCAACAGGACTATTTTTCTCTTGGCGAAACGCTCCACCGTGAGTTCGGCAAACTGGATGGACTGCTGCATAACGCGGCTCAACTTGCGCTCTTGAGTCGTATCGATGATTACGACCTGGAGAGCTGGAACAAGGTCATTCAGGTCAACCTGACCGCCCCTTTCATGCTGACTCAGGCCTGCCTGCCTCTGCTGCGACTCTCCGGGGATGCCTCAATTCTTTTTACCTCTGATCGCATGGGACGTAAGGGAAAGGCCTACTGGGGTGCCTATGGCGTTTCAAAATTCGGCATCGAAGGGTTGATGCAGACCCTGGCGGATGAGACAGAAGAGAGCCAAATCAGGGTCAACAGTATCTGCCCCGTTCCAACCCGTACCAGCCTGCGGGCTTGGGCGTATCCAGGAGAGGACCCGGCAACGCTCCCACTGCCGGAAGAGATCATGAGAACCTATCTCTATCTGATGGGACCGGATAGCAAAGGGGTCACCGGGCAGGCATTCGACGCCACTCCCACAGAATAAACAATCTGTATGAGGAGAATCAGGGAAATCGAAGGCTTGAGGGCCTTTCTGGCACTCTGGGTGTTGATCAGCCATGTATTGGGCGCGGCCGGTTACACCTCCGAGATAGTGGAAGGTCTACCACAGTTGCTGATTTTGGGTAACTACGCGGTGGATATCTTCATTATCATCAGCGGCTTCGTCATCTTTCTGCTTATCGATCAGGTTCGCGGAAATTATTCCACCTACATCACGCAGAGATTTTTCCGCCTCTATCCCTTGCTGTTCGTACTTTTTCTGGTCGCAGTGATATTAGCCCCGTTGGAGATGGAAAACATAAGCCAGAGCGGCGCCTATCTCATAGAACAAAACATCGAAAAGCTTACCTATAAACTTGATATCCGCAACGACTGGCTTGGATTCAATATCCTCACTCATCTCACCATGCTGCACGGTATGGTTCCCGAAAAGTGGGTACCCTTTGTTCCCGGAGCCTTCCTTGGACCCGCCTGGAGCATCTCGCTCGAGTGGCAGTTCTATCTTGTTGCACCGCTGCTATTCAGCCTGGCAGCAACTCGTGGGCGATTTGCCCGGTTGGGGGTGATTGTTGCCTGTCTGGCGACCTACATCATCGCCCGAAAACTACTGCCCCGTGTGGAATATGGCGCTTTTCTACCTTTTCATATCGAGTTTTTTTTCTTCGGCGCCTGTAGCTACTTCATCTACAGACACTTGCACAACAGTGTGATTAAACCCGATTTTCTGTTTCCAACAGCGATGGCAACCGTTGTCATGATCTATTTTACCTCTGGACATGACTTCAGGCTTTTCCCCATCGCTGTGTGGCTGGTATTTTTTGCACTCATGCTGGAGCCGAAGGAGTCATTGAGCCACCGCATTATCGCCCCCATTTTTCTCAATCGAATCTCTCTTTGGTTGGGCAAGGTCTCCTACAGTATCTATCTGCTCCACACCCTCGTCATCACGCTGATCTCAAGCGTTCTCCTGAGCTACTTTGATCTGGCGCGGGGAGACTACTTTTTACTTTTGTTCGTCAGCACCCTGATTATGACGATGATATTTTCCTGGCTTACCTATCGATACATAGAGAAGCCCGGAATCATCCTGGGAAAAAAACTTTCATCCCGATTCAACACAGAACACTCAAAATGAGTGCTTCAGATCAGCCCTGAAGCTTGTTATCCAGATCCGCGAAAACCCGGTCCCACTTTTTGGCGACTTCTCCAACTTCACACTGATCGGCCACAACCTTTGCTGCCGCCCCAAAAGTCGCCAGTTTATCCGGATCATCCAGCAAACCCGAAATTGCAGAAGCATATGCATCAATATCCTGGTTCTGTATCAGGAATCCATTTCGATCATTTTCAACCAACTCACTGAGATCCCCCACGTCCGAAACTACGGCAGGAAGCCCCGTCATCATCGCCTGTATCATCGATTGGGAGAGTCCTTCGGAGTCGGAAGTCAGAATAAATACACGCGCCTGCCGGTACCAGTCACCCACCTCTGTCTGCCAGCCAACAAAGTCAATATTCTCACTGATACCCAGGGAGGCAGCCATCTGCTCCATCTCTTCACGGTCCGGACCATCACCGACTATTAATGCCTTAATTGCAAGGTGCTCAGGTTTCAGTTTTGCAACGATTTGTAGCAAAATATCCACCCGTTTAATATTGGAGATTCTTCCGACAAAGATCAGATCAGCACGCTTCTCTTCGTCACCAGGGTAGTAACTGGCGCCATCAATCCCGCCGGACATGATATAGATATCATCACCCTTGACACCCCGCTCTTCGAAAAAGTGCTTGGCATCGGTTCCCCGCACCACGACACTGCCGAAATGGGAGACAGCGTTAACCAGCGCTTTTTCCACCACTGCATCGTGCTTGCCAAGTTGTTTGAATATCTTGTTTTCGGTGAGATAACCGCCTCCGAGCACCTCCAAGGGACCGCCGCCACAAAGGTAGACCGAATGACAATCATATTTTTTCCCAAGCATCACAACCAGCAGTCCGTTGAGTAACAGATGAAATCCGGCGATCACATCGGGACGTTTCTCTTTTGCAACCTTTGATATGGTGATCAGGCGGGCAATCGTGCCACCCACGATTTTTTGTAATCTGGCATTCGGATAGATCGGTGTGACCTTGTCAATCTCCGGCAACTCCGTCGCGGCAACCATATAGATCCGGCCGACCCGGTTAGACTCCGACATCGGCCGTAGATGGGAGATGATCCACTGATCGGAATAGAAAGTTCCCGTAATCAGAATATCGTATCGATCTCTCTTCTCCCTTGAAGTGGTAGTGTTGCGCTCCGCAACCCTGTTCAGCTTGTTTGTGTAGACCCGCATGGCAAAACGCAGGATGTACCCAATAATCTTCTCCATAGTCTTCCTTATATTTTATAGATTGGAAACTATTCCATTAGATCGACGGTGATGCCCTGTGCTTCCATCTCCGCCGCCCTGGATTGCACATATCGTTGGAAATTGGGTTGACTAAGATAGGCGCCAGTGGATACATAATCCATCGCTGCATGGGTGTGGAAGGTTTTCAAAAACGCCTCCGCGCGAAATACCTCTTTTCCGGTCGGATCGAAAAAGAGCATGCTGGGCACATATTGAATGCCGAGTTCCTTCGTCCACTCACTCACTGTCAGCTGTACGCCTCCAGGTGTCGTCAAAGTCTCTCCACTCCAGACATCGACGAGTGCAATATCGAATGCATCCAGAGTCTTTCTGACTGCCGATGTTCGCATGATTTTACCGTGTAATTCATCGCAAGCGGAACAGGCTTTCTGCTCCATCAACACCAATAAGGGCTTATTGCGCGTTCTGGCCTTGGCGCGCAAGTCCAGTGGCAGTGGCAGAAAGCCAATCTCCCGATGCAATTTCCCACTCACCGCCTGCGGCCGAACACTTGCCAGATAGTCACGATAGGGTTGCTTGCGCTCGAGATGTCCAGCCACATAGTCGAGCGCCGCCTCGAATTTATGCGGTGGGTAGTAGCCATTGATACGCAAAGCCTGTCTTCCCGCCTCATCCAGAAAGATCAAGGTTGGTGTGTACATCACCTTGAGGGATTCTGCAAAGCGCTTCTCGGTGGTTTCTGTCCCCCGCAAATCGGTCACTTCCTGGTCACCCCAAATATTGATTGCGATGACTTCAAAGTTTTCTTGGGTCTTTTCCACAAGCGGCCTGAGAGACCAGTTTTCATTCAGCAGCTTCGCACAGTAGGGGCAACCATCCTGATGAAAAAAAAGCAAAATCCGTTTACCGGAATCCGCAGCCTCTTCGACATCCTCCCGCAGATCGAGAAAAGAGTGGCGAAACCAATCAGGCTTTTCATGAAAACCAGGATTGATCAGCCCGGCAGTTAACGCCACATTCTCATTTTCTGCAGCAAATGTCTGGGTGCTTACCAGCAAAATACAACCCAGTAATTTAATCATCAGAGATGAGATTCACGATCTATACCTTATGGTCGTTGGCCAAGCTGCCTGCTTCGATATGTTATGCGCACAAGATCAAAAAGCCGGATCCAATTGTAAACCGCATTCATGCCGGGGAAATGGGTTTGATAGAGTGTCACGGATCACCCATAAAAGTAATTATAGTCCCAATGCAGATGCCGTTTTCGCGACACTTTTTTGACATTAGCTAGGATAGACTGCCATATACCATTGTTTTTATTGGTAATTGATTTTCTGGCACGCTAATCGCTATAGACAATACAAATCACAAAAATGCAGGTCAGAAAAATGACAGGTTACATCCAAAGCTTAGAAAGCAACTCTCCAGCAGGTGTTTCTCTTCTACCCGAGGGCATTGCACGGGGCAGCAAGGGTGGACAGCAGATTGCTCAGGTGGTGGAACTCACGACCAAGCTACAGACCACGCTTGAACTGGAGAACCTGATTGAGCTTTTCTTTGACGTCATCAAATCCCATTTCAAATATGACAGCGCAACTTTCCAACTGCCGAGTGATACATTAACCATCACCACGGGAGAACAACGTCGTCATAAAATCAATTATAGTCTTAAGGTGCTGGGTCAGCCACTCGGAGATATTGGTTTCAGCCGCAGTAGACGATTTAAAGACACGGAAGCCAAAGTGCTGGAGAATCTTCTGGCTACCCTGCTCTATCCGCTGCGCAACGCCCTGCTCTATCGGGAAGCGATCCAATCCGCCTTTGTTGATTCACTGACTGGCGTAAAAAACCGGACAGCCTTCGACAGCAATTTCCACCGGGAGGTAGAACTGGGTCATCGCAACGGATCTGAACTCTCCCTCATCGTTCTTGATATCGATTTTTTCAAAAAGGTCAACGACCAATATGGTCACTCCATTGGAGACTATGTGCTGAAATGCGTGGCCCAGGCAGTCGAAGCCACTATTCGCAGCAGCGACGCACTCTATCGCTATGGCGGCGAGGAGTTCACGGTTGTATTGAGTGGAACTGACCAGGCGGGCGCGCTTCTTCTTGCCGAACGCATAAGACAGAATATCGAAGCATTGGTCTTTGCCAGTTCAAAGGGGCTGAGCATCACAATGAGTCTTGGTGTCGCCACACTCAATTCCAACGAAAAGAGTGAACATCTCTTTATCAGGGCCGACGAAGCGCTCTACCAAGCCAAGGATAAGGGTCGTAATCAGGTTGCAGTCGCAGCATGAACCCAATAGTTCGTAGGCATAATCAAGCACAGCGAATCAGGCAATAAATCTACAACCCTTGTTTGCCGGATCCGCAAGTTTGAAGCGGCCTGCAGTTTATCGAAGACCTTTCCCAATCGATTGATCTCCTTTCCACCCACAGGAGCGGCGTAAGCAACAGATCTCACATAACGGTTTGGTCCGGCAGACCTCTTTCGCATGCCGTACGATCAACGCATGGTATTCATTATACAGCTCGACATCCGGACCCAACGTCTGCTCGAACTCTGATCGCAGCATCTCATAACTTTCATTCCCCGATACCAGTCCAAATCGAAAAAAGAGTCTGCGGGTATAGGCATCAATCACAAAAAAAGGACGTTCAAAAGCATAGAGCAGGATATCGTCAGCGGTCTCTGGGCCGATGCCATTGATATCGAGCAACCACTTCCGCAACACCTCATCGGACATCGAATCCAGTGCTTCCGCTGCGATCAATGCATTGCAGAGATTCTGCAACCGTTTTGCCTTGATATTGAAATATCCGGACGGGCGAATCAGCTGCGCCAGGAGAGGCGGATCGGCTTCCGCCATTTTTTGGCCGTCGAGCAATCCGGCCTCCTTGAGATTGCAGATTGCCCGCTCCACATTCGACCAAGCGGTGTTCTGGGTCAACACCGCCCCGACCATCACCTCAAAGGGTGTATCTCCAGGCCACCAGTGCTGCTGCCCGTATGCCGACAGCAGGGCATCGAAGATTCGGCTGAGTGAGTGTTTTGACAGTCTCAAGGCTAGCGTTTTTTACGTCCCCAGGGATCAGAGGTTCCCTCACGACGTTTGGTGGGTGCGGATTTCTTTCCAGGTTTACGTTGCCATGGGCTGTTTTCGCCATCGCTTCGCCGTGGTGACTTGGATTTTTCACTGTCACGACCTTTCCAGGGGCGCTTCGGACCATCCTCGCGACGCTGGCGCGCCCCGTCTTTGGATCTTCTTCCACTGTACCGATCGTCGCCACCCGAGCGCGGTGCGCGCTGACGCTTTTCCGGCTCCAGTCCCATTGCTTCCAGTAGCTCATTTAATTCCGGCGTGTTCAGATAGCGCCAACGTCCCACTTTCAATGCACTGTCGAGCATCACGCTACCGTAGCGTACGCGCTTCAGGCGATTGACCTGTGCCCCAACGGCTTCCCACATACGCCGCACTTCCCGCTGGCGCCCCTCCATGATAACGACGTGATACCAGCGGTTGATGCCGTCTCCCCCCGATTCCACGATCTCTTCGAATCGCGCAGGACCGTCTTCAAGCTCGACACCATGAGTCAACTGTTTGAGTTGATCCTCGGTGACCGGCCCCATGACGCGCACGGCATACTCCCGTTCCACCTGGCGGCTCGGGTGCATCAGCCGGTTGGCCAGTTCGCCATCGGTAGTCAGCAACAATAGACCGGATGAGTTGAGATCAAGGCGTCCCACCGGAATCCAACGACCATGTTTGAGTCGCGGCAGATGTTCGAAAACCGTACGGCGTCCCTCCGGATCCTTACGGGTAACCAGCTCCCCTTCCGGTTTATTGTAGACCATCACTTCACGTTCAGGAGCAGCCAACCGTTTGCTGGAGATAGGACGTCCATCCACTTCGATACGGTCGCTGGGTTGCACCCGCTGCCCAAGCTGGGCTGTCTCCCCATTGACCTCGATCCGGCCTGCACTGATCCAGCCTTCTATCTCACGCCTGGATCCCATGCCGGCATTGGCCAGCACTTTTTGCAGGCGCTCACCTGAATTTATCTTTTTATCACTCATCTACACGACCGGTCTCAGCCTGATCAATCTGATCAGTCTCCAATTCATCTTCTTCTACATCGACACGGGTATCTTGTCTCTCCAATGCCGTCGAATGCTCACTCTTTTGGACAGACTCATCCTGGAGATCGGTACCGTCGGCAGCTTCTGCCTGGGTTTCATTCTCGTCCAGTTGATCTGTTTCCACCATCTGTTGAGCCTCCATGACTTCGTCTGGCGTCTGCTCAGACTCGGCGGGTTCTTCGTCCAGTTTATCGGGGTCCTTCAATTCCAGTTCGCGATTGATGGAATCGAGGTCTCGAATCTCCGCCAGCGTCGGCAACTCACTCAGACCCTTCAGATTGAAGTAATCGAGAAACTCTTTGGTGGTGGCGTATAGCGCCGGTTTACCCGGCACATCACGATGTCCCACCACTCGCACCCACTCCCGTTCAGTGAGAGTCTTGACGATATTAGTGCTGACACTGACGCCACGGATATCCTCAATCTCACCACGGGTGATCGGTTGACGGTAGGCGATCAGCGCCAGGGTCTCCAGCAGTGCACGGGAGTATTTTGGCGGACGCTCATCCCAGAGTTTGGAGACCCAGGGAGAGAATTCGCTGCGCACCTGGATACGGAAGCCATTGCCGACCTCTCTGATTTCGATTCCACGCCCTTGATACTCGTTCGTCAGTTCGGCAAGTAGATCCCGCAGGATCTTTTTTTCCGGCACAGCCTCCTTTTCGAACAGGGCCTGTATCTGGTCCAGGTTCAGTGGTCTGCCCGCCGCCAGCAGCGCTGCCTCGATAATCTGTTTCAATCTCTCTTCAGATGACATGATGGCTCATTTCCTCAGGATGTCACCGCTTTTATGTGGATGGGGGAGAAGGGCTCGGCCTGCACCAGTTCAACCAGTGAACACTTGATCAGTTCCAGGACGGCCAGAAAGGTGACCACGACACCCAGCCGGCCCTCAGTGAAATCAAACAGATCGGTAAATTCGGTAAAACTTTCGCCGTTGATCTTTTCCAGCACCAGAGACATCTTCTCCCTGACTGAGAGCGCCTCTTTTTCGATTCGATGGCTGGTAAACATGTCCGCCCGGTGGAGCACGTCACGAAAGGCCAACAGGACCTCTTTGAGATCCACATCAGGATCCCTCGTCTCAACATGGCGGTCGACCAGTTCGGCATGCCCCTGAAAGTTATCGCGGGTCATGTGCTCCAAGCCATCGAGATCCTCTGCGGCCTGCTTGTAGCGTTCGTACTCCTGTAGGCGGCGCACCAGTTCCGCCCGCGGGTCTTCACCTTCGTCGTCCTCACTGACCGGACGCGGCAGCAACATACGGGATTTGATCTCTGCCAGCATCGCCGCCATCACCAGATAATCCGCCGCCAGTTCAAGTCGCAGATCCTCCATCATCTCGATGTACTGGACATACTGCAGGGTAATCTCCGCGACGGGGATGTCGAGAATATCCAGGTTCTGCCGTTTGATCAGATAGAGCAGCAGATCCAATGGTCCTTCGAAGGCATCGAGAAACACCTCCAGCGCATCCGGCGGGATATAGAGATCCGTCGGCGGCGTTGCCAAAGGTTCACCCTGAACCACGGCGAAGGGCATCTCCTCCTGCTCAGGATGGTGATGAGGATGCGTTTCTGTGGGTTCCATTTTCGAATGCCGCTTCAGAAATGATCCAGAGACATTACCTGACGTACCTCTGCCATGGTCTCTTGCGCCACTTCCCGTGCCCTATCACAGCCTGCAGCGATAATGTCGTCCACCAATTCCGGCTGAGCCTCGAACGCCTCCGCCCTCGCCTGCATCGGTCTGAGTTCCGCCAGCACCGATTCGATCACCGGCGCCTTGCAGTCGAGACAGCCGATTCCAGCGGAGCGGCACCCCTCCTGCACCCAGGCCTTTGTCTCATCATTGGAGTAGACCTCATGAAACTGCCAGACCGGACATTTGGCCGGATCGCCAGGATCAGTGCGCCGCACCCGGTTGGTGTCGGTGGGCATGCGCTTGAGCATGGTTTCCAGCTTTTCCGGACTCTCCCGCAGAGAGATGGTATTGCCGTAGGACTTGGACATCTTCTGGCCGTCGAGACCAGGCATTTTGGAGGCCTTGGTCAGTAATGGTTGAGGCTCCACCAGGATGATCCTGCCGCCCCCTTCAAGGAAACCGAACAGCCGTTCCCGATCGCTGTCGGTGATGTTCTGTTGGGATTCGAGCAGGTTGCGGGCCGAGGTCAGCGCTTCCAGATCACCCTGCTCCTGATAGGCGCGGCGGTATCGATCGAACGCCTTGGCGTTCTTTTTGCCCATCTTCTTCTTCGCCTGTTCCGCCTTCTGCTCGAAATCTACCTCGCGCCCATAGATATGGTTGAAGCGGCGCGCCACTTCACGGGTCAGTTCCACATGCGCCACCTGATCCTCGCCCACCGGAACATATCCCGCCTTGTAGATCAGGATATCCGCTGACTGCAGCAGTGGGTAACCGAGAAAACCGTAGGTAGCCAGATCCTTCTCTTTCAGCTTCTCCTGCTGATCCTTATAACTGGGTACCCGCTCCAGCCAGCCCAGCGGGGTAATCATGGAGAGCAGCAGATGCAACTCCGCATGTTCCGGCACATGGGACTGCACGAACAAGGTCGCCTTCTCGGTATCGACACCGGCTGCCAGCCAGTCGATCACCATGTCGCGTACGCTCGCCGGAACCACTGAGGGGTCATCGTAGTGAGTGGTCAATGCATGCCAGTCGGCAACGAAGAAGAAACACTCGTGCTCGTGCTGGAGTTCCACCCAGTTTTTCAGCACGCCGTGATAGTGGCCCAGATGAAGACGTCCGGTAGGGCGCATGCCAGAGAGCACGCGCGAGTGCTGTGCGGAAACAGAATTCAAGATCAACTCCTTGCGGGACTGAGGATGACGGGGATCAGCTGAGTCACGATATCCGTTGCCGGCAGGATCGAGATGGTCAAGCCGATCAGGGGCCAGAGAATCATCCCCAGCAGGCCAGTGGCCAACAGCAGGACAACAATAAACAGGCCATAGGGTTCAAGACGGGAGTAGACCTGCGCCATCTTCGGCGGCAACAGTGAATAGACAACGCGACCCCCATCCAGAGGCGGCACCGGCAGCAGGTTCAGCGCCATCAGAATGGCGTTGATAAGGACACCGGCCACACCCATGTAGATCAATGGGCGCGCAACCCATTCAAGTGAATTAAACATCCACAATCCCAGATAGATCAGCAGCGCCCAGATCAGGGCCATCAGGAAATTTGCACCCGGCCCGGCCAGGGACACCAGTGCCACATCCCGCCGGGTATTGTGCAGATTGTTCCAGTTGACCGGCACCGGTTTGGCCCAGCCAAATATAAATCCGCTAAGCAGATAAACTGCAATCGGCACCACCACTGTACCGACAGGATCGATGTGCCGGAGAGGATTCAGCGTCACCCGCCCGAGCATACGCGCGGTGCTGTCTCCCAGCTTCTCCGCCATCCAGCCGTGGGCGGCTTCATGCACGGTGACGGCAAACAGCAGGGGCAGTGCAAAAATGGAAAGCTTGTATAAGATTTCGTCCATCGGCGGATTATACCTCGAACAGGGAGACATCGCCCTTGCCGGCCCTGGCGATCTCCGGCGTCTCTTCCGTCATCACCACCACAGAGGTGGGTTCGAAACCGCAATAACCGCCATCGATGATCAGGTCCACCTCATGATCCAGAATCTGGCGCATCTCATAGGGATCGGTGAGCGGCATTTCGTCACCCGGCAGGATCAGAGTGGTGCTCATGATCGGCTCTCCCAGCTCTTCGAGCATATCCCTGACAATCTGGTTGTCCGGCACGCGGATGCCGATGGTTTTTCTCTTGGCATGCTGCAACCGGCGGGGTACCTGCTTCGTGGCCTGGTGGATAAAAGTGTAGGGGCCGGGTGTCAGCGTCTTCAGCAGCCTGAACTCCTGATTACCCACCTTGGCATAGTTGGAGATCTCAGTGAGATCCCGGCACACAAGCGTAAAGTTGTGGCTCTCATCCAACTTGCGAATACGCCGGATCTTCTCCATCGCCCCCTTATCGCCAATCTGGCAGCCCAAGGCATAACTGGAGTCAGTCGGATAGATTATCAGGCCGCCCTGACGGATGATATTTACCGCCTGGCGGATCAAACGCGGCTGGGGGTTATCGGGGTGTATCTGAAAAAACTGCGCCATATCTCTCGTCCGTCAAACTGACAATGCTCGTATTGGGCTCTCCAGCGCGAGGTCCCAATCCCGCCAAACAGGGACACAGCCATCGGGAAGCAGCGGTAAGCGTCCCAACGCAATCCAGGGATTTTCCGGTGTGTGAAAATCTGAGCCGGTCGATGCCAGCAGAGCAAAATCTTCAGCGTGTCGGGCCATGGTAAGGGCCTCATCCTTGCTGTGGCTGCCGGAGACAACCTCCAGTCCCACGCCCCCAACCTCGACAAAATCCGCCAGCAGACGCCGCAATTTGGTGCGCGTCATTCTGTATCGAGCCGGATGCGCCACTACCGCCTGCCCACCAGCCTCCCTGATCCAGCCAACCGCCTCACCCAGGGAGGCCCACTGGCCCGCAACATGCCCGGGCTTGCCATTGACCAGAAAATGTTTGAAAACAGCCCGCTCGTCGGAAGCTGCGCCAATCTTTGCCAGATAACGTGCAAAGTGAGTACGGCTGATCAGTCTGCCGTTGGAAAAACTGCGCGCCCCTTCGAGTGCATCGGGAATTCCGCTCTTCTCCAGCCGCCGCGATATCTCCTCTGCACGTCGATCCCGCAACTGGCGCAGGCCTTTCAGACCCTCTTGCAGTACGCCGCAATCGGTGTCGAGATTCAGCGCCACGATATGGATCGTCTGCCGCTGCCAGGTCACGGAGATTTCAGCCCCCGCAATCAGATGGATATCCAGCCGTGCGGCCGCCTCCAACGCCTCGGGAACACCTTCGGTACTGTCATGATCGGTCAGTGCCAATACGCGCACACCAGCATCTGCCGCCATTTGCACCAGGTTGGCAGGCGTCAGAGTGCCGTCTGAGGCTGTGGAGTGGTTGTGAAGATCGTATTCGCAAAACATGGGGGCGAATTGTACCCTATGGACAACAAAATAATATCTGGAATATCCAAGTCGTCCATGAAGGCATCGGAAGAACAGAGCATCAACACGACCCTGGTCAGTGCCGCCACTCTGCTGGCCCAGGCCGTCATTGCCAAGGGTATCGACCTCGATGCATTTCTCGCACAGCTGGGTATCAGACCCGATGAATACAACGATCCGAATGGGCGAATCCCGGTCCCTTTGATGCAGCGTGCATGGCGGCTGGCAGTGGAATGGTCCGGGGACGAGTGTTTCGGATTGGGACTGGCAGATGTGGTGCAACCTGCGGCACTGCATGGAATTGGGCTCTCCATGATCTCTAGCAACAGCCTGCGCGAGGCGATCGAACGGGTCGTCTGTTATCAGCGTTTCCTCTCCACTGCATTCAAGATCAGCCTGAATCCAGAGGGTGATCGCTATAGAATCGACTTCTCCACAGAACGTTTCCGGGCCACGCCGGATCCCGCTTCCATCGACGGCACCCTGGCTGTGTTTGTGGAGATGTCCCGCATCACGGCCGGTTCCACAGTGCGTCCTGTTCACGTCAATCTGCAAAGAAAATCCCCAGCCACATGCGCCACCCGCTACCGGCACTACTTTGGCTGCCCCGTCACGTTTTCCAGTCCCAACAACCAGATCCTGTTTGATCGGGAAACATTCGACCGTCCACTGCCCACCGCCAACCCTGATTTGGCAAGAATAAACGATCAGGTCGTCATCGAATATCTGCAACGCTTTGACCCCCAGACGCTTTCCGCACGGCTCAGGACGCTGATCATCGACGCCCTGCCCGGTGGGACCATCAGTGAAGAATCGATCGTACAGCGACTCAATATGAGCCTGCGGAGCCTCCAGCGGCAGCTGAAAAATGAACGGACAAGTTACAAAGAGATACTGGCAGGGACACGTCGGCAACTGGCACAGGAGTATCTGACAAACAGCGAGCGCCAGATCATCGAAATCGGCTATATGCTGGGCTTCAGTGAACCGAGCAATTTCTCCCGCGCCTTTAAACGCTGGACCGGACAGAGCCCGCAGCAGTTCAGGGAAACGTCCAGAGAACAGACCCAAATACATCCCTCACAAATATGATCGAGTGGCGCCTTCAGACATGTGATTGGCGGTAAGGGACCAGCTCAGTTTAACCCTCTCCTTTAGTGTTGAGCATGACACTAGGAGATGTGCCATGAACAATCATATCCAATATCAGAAAACCCTTCGGGAACCTATCAGTTTCGTAGGTATCGGCTTGCATAGCGGAGAGAGAGCCAAGATCACACTTAAACCGAGCATGAACAGCAGTGGGATCTACTTTTTGCGCAAAGATGTTAAGCCAGGCACCGGTTTGATCCCTGCACGCTGGTACAACGTGCAGGCCACGACCATGTCAACGACCAAGTGAGTCTTCGACCTCGTGATAGATTTTGGGACATCCCAGTCCCCAAAATCGACTCGGCCTTCGACAACCTGTTTGTGCCCCGGCCGTCCCGGTCACTGGCACTACGCGACAACCTCGCAAGCTCGTTGCCGCTCCGTTGCCAGCTCCCGATGACTGGACGCCGCGCTCGGATGCCTACTTTGCTTCCCCTCTGGCGCAAGGCACGCCGGGTAAGCAGTGCGGCCTCGCGGCTACCGGGGACTACCAGCCTTCGCTTCGCTCTCCATGGCTGGCAGCGGCTGATGAATAAACAGGGAACAACCGTCGATACGGTAGAACATCTGATGGCCGCCCTTTTCGGCTGCGGCGTGGATAACGCTTTGGTTGAAGTGGACGGCCCGGAAATCCCAATCATGGACGGCAGTGCGGCACCTTTCGCTACCACCATCGAGGGTATCGGCACCCGGAAACAGAGTGTGCCCCGGCATGCGATATGGGTACAGCGGCCGATTGAGGTGCGCGAGGGTGACAAGTTCGCCATCCTGATGCCGCATCCCACGCCCAGGATTACGATTGCCATCGATTTCCCAGGTACTGCGGTCGGTGCTCAAACATTCTCCGTGGAGTTGGTGAATGAGGCGTTCAGAAACGATATCGCAAGAGCAAGGACTTTTGGTTTCACCCAGCAACTGAATGAACTGCGGAGTCGTGGCCTTGCCCTTGGAGGATCGTTGAATAATGCTGTACTGGTGGATGGGGAACGCATCGTCAATGAAGGTGGACTGCGTTACGACAACGAGTTTGTTCGCCACAAGGTGCTCGACGCTTTTGGTGATCTTGCGCTTGCGGGCGTACCGATATTCGGCCACTACTACGCCTATAAGCCAGGCCATTCGCTCAATCATGCCTTGATGAGACAATTATTCAGTGACCGCTCTGCCTGGTCCTATATTGCAGTTGATGAATTTCAGCAGCTTTTTGGAGAGCCCATTCAGGCAGAACAGGAAAGCGAGGAGGTGTTTTTGAAACAGGAGGATATTAGGGCCTGTTAACACTATGCATCAGAAAGCACTGTTTTTACCGCGAAGCGCACGAAGGACATAAAGAAAATATATTTTTATATCAATCTCTTACCTTCATGCGCTTCGTATTCTTTATGGTTAGATATGGGTTACTGGATGGGCACGGGTTAATGATTGCCAGGCCATCCCCTGATAGGCAGCCTGGCAAATTTGATGCGCCAGCAGATTCTTTAGTATGACCAAATGGTTTATCCCAAAGGAACATTTCAAGAACAAGGAAACAAACGTGAAGAAAGGCGACAAACCCTACCAGTATATTTGCTATGATTATCAATCTATTTCAACTCTGCTGGTTATCAACTAAATCACTATTTTCGACAATGTACAAAACATCCATTAAACAACGCAACAAATCTATATTCGTCAATTTACTCAAACACCAGCTGCGGGGCGAGTAGTATTTGATTACCGTACCAATATGATGGGATATGCATGATCACCGAGTCGGAAATCAAAGCTGGGCAGATTCTGGTAGTTGATGACGAACCACTGAATCTCCTGGTGGTGGAGGAGATATTTGATAACGCCGGCTACCCAAACGTCCAATCCACTACAGACCCAAAAGAGGCCGTAGCGCTTTTCAAGCAGCAACGATTCGATCTGATACTGTTGGATCTCAACATGCCGGGTATGGACGGATTCGAGGTAATGTCGCATTTCTGCAAGCAGAAGTACGAGCCCCAACCTCCGGTGCTGGTGCTCACTGCGATAGGTGATCGGGAGACGCGCTTGAGAGCCTTACGGGGAGGCGCCAAGGATTTCCTGGTCAAACCGTTCGACAGCGAAGAGGTATTGAGCCGCGCCTACAATCTGCTTGAAGTATCTCTCGCCCACAAACTGATCACTCACTACAGTTCGACCCTGGAGCGTGCGGTCAGAGCAAAAACCAGAGAGCTATTGGAAACCCAGGCGGAGATCGTCAAACGCCTGGGATATGCCGCTGAGTTCAGAGATACCGAAACGGGAGAACACACGGTTCGTGTTGGACACTACTCCAGGCTTCTTGCCATGCAGATCGGGTTAAGTGTGGATGAGGCGGAACGGATACTCTATGCAGCGCCAATGCATGATATCGGCAAGATTGGTATTCCAGATAAGATTCTGCTGAAGCCGGGAAAGCTGGATGCTGTTGAGTGGGAGATAATGAAGACACATACCAGCATCGGCGCCAAAATTCTCCGGGGTGGTTCCAACCTGCTCATCGAATGTGCCCGTACTATCGCCCTGACACACCATGAAAAATGGGATGGCAGCGGGTATCCGAAAGGACTGAAAGGTCATCAGATTTCGATCAAAGGCCGTATTGTTGCTGTTGCCGACGTTTTCGATGCCCTGACCATGTCTCGGCCCTACAAGTCCGCCTGGCCGATTGAGGACGCGATGAAACTGATCAATGAGCAGTCCGGCATCCACTTTGATCCGACCTTGGTCACCGCATTCAACACTATTCTGGATCAGCTGGTCGAGGTTCGTGAGCAGCATGCCGATCCATAAGCGCAGGTGGTAATTGTGCCTGTTTCGCCGTCAGCAATACAACCCGATACCGGCTAAACCTCAGCGTGGCATTTTATCTGCCAGTTTCAGTAGTTTCCTTCAGGGAAGCGTTGAGACGGCGCATGATATTTCCGAACTGCACATCCAGCTCCAGCCCGGACTCGTACAAGGCATCAGTCTTGGCTTCTGTTTCAGTGACCATTTCCATGAGCACCTTCTCCTGCTCTTCTGAGAGACCCAGATGCATGAAGGATCTCTCTATGTCTACCCCCATATCAGAGAGTATCTGAGCATTCTCTATGCGCTGCTGCTTATGTTTGCTGTCGATCCCGGCAAGGCTCTGTTTGGCCATTTCAATGACCTCGGAGAGATCTTGTTGACGCCTGTAGAGTTTCTGCTCGGTCTCTATGCCCTTGATTCTTGCATCCACACCCTCAATCAATACCGCCAGAGTGTCCTTCAGACGCCCCACTTTTTCTCCATCATCATAAGGCATGCTGCGGATCAGCAGTGATACCCTCTCACCATTGAAGACGGCTCGGCTGCCAAACTCGAAGATGCGTTGGCCTCCGACCAGGCTTTCCAGCACTGATTGCTCCAAAGGGCGATCCAGCCCGTCTTTCGTGATGAAAAGTGTCTCCTGCTGCTGTTTCATTATCAGGCTTCCTGATAATCCATATTCATCCAGAACAGAAAAGACTTGCTGCCCAAGTTCGGTGAAATCCTTACTGGAAAAACTGTTCTGGAAAAACCTTAATATCACCCCGAACTCTGCGGCACTGGTCATGGCCGTCATCGCCATCTGCATGGCATCCTGAGAAGAGTTGCGCAGACTTTTCTTCTGATCGTAGTTTTTTAGTGCGATGCAGATTTTGGCTTTAAGTTCATCTTCATTAAATGGCTTGGTAATGTAGTCATCAGCGCCTGCTTCATACCCTGCCAGGCGTTCTTCGGGTGATGCCAGAGCCGATACAATAATGATCGGGAGTTCACCGAAGTCAGGGTCTTTACGGAGTCGCCGGCAGGTTTCCAACCCGTTCAGTACCGGCATGTTGACATCCATGATGATCAGGTCGGGCTTGCGGGTTGCCACGGTTTCTATGCAAGCCTGGCCATTTTCAGCGGATATCAGTTCAAATTCGTTGGCCAGAAGCTCTTCGAGGATGATCTGGTTAAGCGGTTCATCGTCAACACCAAGAATCAGGGGTTGAGTCTTTATCTGCTCTTCCATTCTTATATTCCCATAATTTTTGGAGCCTCTGATTAATGGTCATCTCCGTCCTTTGGTCCGTAAACGCTACATCCATTTAGTACTACTTGAGCATGGCGAGAAATCTTAATCCTCGTAACCTATTGATAAAAAATTTGTTTTAGATCTCTCCCCACGGTCGAGATGACAGTGACTTAATTAATCAGGGGTTCCTTTATTTTATTTCTGAATGCAAGAATTATCGGCATCTCACGGTTTTTCTTTAATCAGTGCCCCGATTTTTCCCGATTGTCGGACACTGGTATCAGAAACTGGAAAATGGCCCCTTTATCGGGAGCCTGCTCTGCCCATATATGGCCTCTGTGGGCCTCTATGATCTCTTTACAAATGGCAAGCCCCAGACCTGTACCTACGGTTCCTGCCTCAATCTTGCTGCTCTGGATGAATTTTTTGAAGACCTTCTTCAATTCGACCTTTGGAATACCGATGCCCTGATCCTGAATCTTGAAATGTAGAGCGGGGATTATCTGCTTGCCATGCGTCATATTGCCCGTCTGGACAGTCAGGTGAATATGGCCCCCGGACGGGGAGAACTTGATGGCGTTGGAGAGTAAATTACGAATGACCTGGCCTATCCGCAAGGCGTCAAAGTCGCCGTACACGCTTTTTTCCGGGGATGTTAGTTCACAGTGAAGACCTTGATCCTGGATGTAACACCTCAGTTCAGTAACCACCTCTTCTGCGGCCACCATGATATCGTTGTGCTTAAGTATCAACTCCATACGGCCTGATTCAAGTTTCGCCAGGTCGAGAATACCATTGAGCAGTATCAACAGACGCTCACCACTTGCATGAACATGTGAGAAGTAGTCGATTAGCTTTTTTCGTTCTGCGGTTTCTCCCTTTTTCAGGCCAAAGGATGAAAAGCTCAAAATAGCGTGCATTGGCGTACGCAGTTCGTGAGACATATTGGCAAGGAACCGGGACTTTGCCTGATTGGCCTCTTCGGCCTGCTCCTTGGCCAATATCAAATCTTTTGTCTGTTCATCTATCAGGTATTGCAGATTGTTCTGGTGCTCCATCAATTCCTGTTGTGCAGAAGTCAGATGTTCATTGGCAGTGACCAGTTGCCCTGTTTTATGTTCAAGTTCGACCACCATACACTGGCTGCGCCAATACTCTTTTGCCAACCGATTGCCCAATAGATAGATGAATAGGGAATAGACAGCGATGAGGGTGCCGAACAGGAGCACAGAACCGTTTCCCTGTATACCCAGATATAAGCAGGCCAACACGGTTGGGGACCAGAACAGTAAGAGAAAAAAGGCCCAAGGCAGTTGATAGAGATTCATTGTAGCCAGGGCACCGGCACATATTCCCAGGCCGATCACAATCGCAGTCATACCTTGCAGCGAGAGTTCGGTAACGATCACAATTATGCAGAGCATCACACCAATCAGCAGTGTCGTTCCCAGGGTCCAGAAAACGTATCGTAACCTTAGTCCATCGATACTTTCATCAGTGGCCTGAGCGAGTTGGCGACCATAGAAAAACCTGACAAAACTAACCACGAACAGGCTGATAATCACCAGGCTTAATAGATCCATTTTGGTGTACAGTTCACGGTTGCTCAGTACAAAAATGCCAAGAAGTACTGGATAGGCCAGTGCGATGACACCTGAGCGCCGCCCGAGGTCAACACTGCCCGCAGAATCCGCCTGTCGCTGCTGTTCCATGCTCAGGGAGGTCAGTTCAGAGTGAGGTTGGAATAGTCGCATGCTCACTGTGCTCTGTTTTCCGCTGCTGGCTGGATGGGGGGAGTGAGCGGGATCAAAAAGTGGAACTGCGCCCCCTGTTCCAAGTTGTTTTCAGCCCAGATCCGCCCAGCGTGCGCCTCGATGATCTCTTTGCTGATTGCCAGCCCCAAGCCGGTGCCTCCAGCCCCGGTGCGGGTCTTGCTGCTCTGGATGAATTTATCGAAGATAGTATCCAGTTCTGCTTCCGGGATCCCAACGCCCTGATCAAGAACGCTCAGCTGCAACCCAGGTATCTCATGGCCGTCAATCTCCAGTCTCTCCTGACTGACAGATATCTGGATATGTCCCCCGGTAGCTGTGAACTTTATGGCATTGGAGAGCAGGTTGGTTATCACCTGACTGATACGCATGGCATCGAACTCGCCCTGGGTATCCGTTTTTGCAGGCAGGAGTTCACACTGCACTCCGCGGTTTGTTATGTATCCTTCCAGCTCATGCACACAATTTTCTGCCACGATCCTCAAGTCATTTTTCCGGTACTCCAATATCATGCGCCCCGCCTCAAGTTTCGAGAGATCCAGCAGATCATTTAGCAAGATCAACAGACGCTCGCCACTCGCATGAATATGGGAGAAATAACCAGACAGTTTTTTTCGCGCTGCTGTTTCCCACTTCTTCTGACCGAAGGCCGAGAAGCTGAGAATCGCATGCATAGGGGTACGCAGTTCGTGAGACATATTTGCCAGAAACTCGGATTTGGCGCTGTTGGCCTCCTCTGCCCTGCGCATTGTATGTTCAAGGGCCTCCTGATGTTCAATGGCATTCCGGTACAGTATTTCGAGTTTCCTGTTTGCGCTCTCCAGCGCCCGGGTCTTATGATCGACCTCCTGCTGGATCTCTTGCCGATGCAATTCGGAGATTCGCAGACGTTCATGATGGGCAACGAAAAAACGGTGTATAAACAGGGTAAACAGCAGACCGGTGGCCGCACTCAGGAAGAGCAGCATGTACTGCATCCCGGACCACTCAATGGTTTTGGTTATGCGGAGCCGCAGCTGATCATTGAAAACACCGGACAGAGGCTGTACGTTGCTAAAAACCTTGAAGAGCGCTGATTGAGGAGGAGTATCGTCAGAATTCCATTCTGCCAGGGGGGTCGCTGCAAAATCCGCCTCCAGCTTTACCTGCAGGTGTTTCCCGGATTCCAGTAGCAGCAGCTGTCTGCTGTCGAGATCCAGTTTTACGAAACCCTTGATTCTTTGCTGGCGTTCAGAGACCTGATTCGGTGGTTGCCGTCCGTGATAGACAGGTTTGAGGGCCACCAGGGTTTTGATACAACTCTCTTGGTCGCCGAAAGCAATAGTGGTGGCTGCCGTGTCGA
This sequence comes from bacterium endosymbiont of Escarpia laminata, assembly GCA_003660235.1. Classification (GTDB taxonomy): domain Bacteria; phylum Pseudomonadota; class Gammaproteobacteria; order Chromatiales; family Chromatiaceae; genus QGON01. Next base: position 171,842 of record QGON01000068.1, read on the forward strand.
TCGCCCGCTGCAGAGTCGTTTCAAGATCCTTGCAGGTGGAGAGATCACGTCCCAGCATACCCAGGCTAATAACGGTTCTGGGCTCAAATAGCAGTACGGGGAAGTGGAGATCCTGTTTCCCCCTTATCAGCGGCTGCCCCCGTTGATAATCGCGAATTCTGAATCCAATGTAACCATGCCACTCTGCCTGCAGTTGCTCGAACGCTTCCCGTTCATCTGCTGAGACTGCAGGAAGATATGCTGCTGTTGAGATAAAGGGTGCGTCGATATGAGGCTGGGAGAGAAGCCGAAAATCATCAGGATAAATCTTAGGCGCGATCTGCAGAAAGCTGGCCAGCCCCAGGACTCCACGTTCCACACTGAAGAGATTGCCGGAAAGCCGCTGCACCAACGTTGCACTCTCCTGGTAAAAGCGCTCCTCTTCCAGATCCAGCAGGTAGCTACGGGCCTGGAATAGAAGCAAGGCTGTGGATATGGCGCCAATGAGCCAGATCGTTACAACCGGCAGTTGGGAAGTATGGGTCATATGGGTTCCGCAATAGCGTCCGTTCAGGGTTTCTCCCTGATGGCCCGTTCCTGCAACTCCCTGGGCAGCCGGATGCCGGATCTTTTCAGCAGTCCGGTATTGATGTATTCATTCCAGCGCTGATTCGAGGTCATTGGAATCTGTGACGGGTCACTCCCCTCCAGAATCGCCAAGGCCATGTTGCCCGCCCACTCTCCCTGCTCTTCGGGAATTTTGGTAAACACCACCATGCTGTAAGGCAGCATCCATCGATTGAAGCTTATACTCAACTGCTTGCCGTGCGTGATTACATGGTTCCTGGCTGCGGCATCATTCCAACCTTCAATGCCTGAGTTATTGAGCAGCACCATAAAATCATAACTCTGGCCCTCCAGAAAACCCTGTTTCCACTCATCAAAGGTATTGGCAAAGAGGGCGTCGAGCTGAAAATCACTATGACTGAAATGTCGTTTTAGATGTGTGAAGTTCTTATGCGCAGTACGCGTATCCGGCACAAGCAACAGGCCGTGTCCGGCGCCGATCGACAGTATCTCCTTCACACTGCGCACTAATGGATTAACCGGGAATATCTCAACCACACCCGTGACATTGGAGTAGGGGTAGCCATATTCTTTGACTGACCAGTTGATGCCACAGACGACAAAGGGTATCTCCAGGTTCTTGAAATGAGGGGCTACCAGGAACTTGGAAGCATTATCATCGGAAGCGATAACGACATCAGGTTTGAGCTGCGATATCAGGGTTTTCGCCTTGAGCGCCTGCTTACGGGCAAAGTCGTGGCTTTTATTACGCTTGGTATCCATATGGAACTCGCTGATTTCGCAGCGGCCATCCAGTACAGAGTGGATGCCCTTTCCTATGCCATCGTTCCATTCATACCCTGGCGCATAAGAGGAGACCCACAGGCAGGTGGCTGCCGTGGCTCGGAAAGGCGACAGAAGCATCAGGCATGCAAGCAGAAGAAACAACAGGACTGAGTTGTTGATGGTCAGCACTCTGGCATGCATATTTTCACCTCTCATTTACATTGCAATCATCACTTTGGGAGGCGAATTCGGCAGCTTCCGTTTCCTCTTTTTTGAGCGGTAACTCGAAAATGAACTCCGCACCGCCCAGCGGATGATTTTGCGCCCATATTCTGCCGTTATGGTTCTCTATGATCTCTTTACTAATCGCCAATCCCAAGCCTGTCCCCCCGCCTCCACTGCGAGTCTTGCTGCTCTGAATAAACTTGTCGAATACCGTCTCCAACTCATCCTCTGGAATACCTATGCCTTCGTCACGCAAACTCAGCCGCAGTGAAAGGCACTGGTTTTGATCCTCTTTACGGCGGCCACAGAGGAGCGTGCCGTTACTGAAGGTGATGGTGATACGCCGGCGGGCCGGCGTGAATTTAATCGCATTGTCCAACAGATTGCCGATGACCTGGCCAATGCGTTGCGAATCGAACCAACCTCTGGTTTCACAGGTTGGCGGGATGATCTCCAGCGTCAGTTCCTGTTCCTCCAGTCGGGTCATCTGCTCGGTTGCACACTGGTTGACGATTCTTTGAAGATCAGAGGCTGTGTAGGTCATCGATATCCGGTCAGACTCCAACTTTGCCAGATCCAGCAAGTCGTTGAGCAGGAACAACAGCCGGCCACCACTCTCATTGATATAAGTGAAGTAGGCCCCCAGTTTTTCCAGAGTCGCCTGGTTCAGACGCTGCATACCCATGCTGGAAAAGCTGAGAATGGCGTGCATCGGTGTACGCAGCTCATGGGACATATTGGCCAGAAAGCGGGACTTCGCCAAGTTGGCTTCCTCGGCCTTTGCAGCGGCCTTGGCCAGTTCTCTCGTACGTTCATTCACTGTCTGTTCCAGAAGCAGGCTGTGTTGTCGCAGTTTCTTCTCGATACGCAAGCGGTTGAGTGCACCGGCGAGGATATCCGCCGCTGCGTTGAGATAGTCAACATCCATCGGATCATATTCAGTCCCGGCATCGAGATAGAGGTTGATCACGCCCTGCGTGCGTCCGTCACTGACCACAGGAATGACATAGTGTCCGTGGGACCCCATCCCAGGGAATTGGATCACATGTCTGGGTTCGTCACTGCAGAGGGAGTGAATGGGTTTTCCCTGCAACGCCGCACGGCCGCACAGACAGTGGCCGAAGGATACGCTGGCACAGTGGCTGATAAAATATTTCTCCAGATTATGCTCTACTGCGAGGACCAGTTGATCACCTGCTTCGTTGGCTAAAAAGATGGCCCCCTGATCGCGGTTCTTCATCAGTGGCTGGTCCAGCATTTCTACAAGAAATCGCTGCAATAATTCCTGCTGCTGATGACTCTCCAGGGATATCTCCAGTAACCTGGAGAGACTGGTTCGGCGCTGCATCTCTTGCCTGAGCACCTTGTGCGATCTTTTCTGCTCAGTGATATCGCGCCAGACCGATTGATTGAACTGCCTGCCATCGATCTCGATCAGCTGACAGATTACCTCCACATGTCGTATCCGGCCATCCTTTGTGCGGTGTTGGCTTTCGAAAACGTCATGACCCTCTTGTTTGATCTTCTGTAGATGTTGCTGCACCTCTTCGGGGGATTCGATGATATCGATATCCGTGATCTTTAATCTTTCGAACTCCTGCCGTGTATAACCGAGATTTTCATGGGCAAAACGATTGAACTGGACAAATACACCATCCTCCAAATCAATCGTTGCTATGGCGTTTGGCGCCAGCTCGAAAAGGGTACGATAGCGAATCTCGGACTCCTGAAGACGGTGCTCTTGAGCCTTGCGTTCCGAGATGTCATGTGCCGATCCGATCAGACCGATGGGGACTCCTTCATCGTCCCGTAATTGGGTGACGGTCATCCAGGTGGGGAAAACCTCGCCATTTTGCCGGACATGCCCCACTTCCCCGCTGTGCCCCCCTTGGGCAACGACCTCCTGATTGAAGGGTTTCACATCCCGTTCCATCTGCTCGGGTGTGTGAAAGAGGCTAAGGTGTCTGCCGGGAAGCTCGTCTGCCGAATATCCGTGCATCCCTGCCCAGGCTTCGTTGGTAGTGCGGATGATCCCGTCCACTCCAGCTATGGCAATACCATCGGGCGACTGCTTGAAGGCGGCCTCCAGGAGTTGATGTTGCTGTTGGGCAGCTTTCTCTTCGGTTAGATCACGCCAGGTGACATGGAGGAGAGTTTCGTCACCAACCTGGAGTGTGGTGAGTGTTACTTCACAGGGAAATTCCTCACCATCGATGCGCCGATGCCACCATTCGAATCGGTGGAAGTGCGCTTCCAAGGCCGTGATGATCATTTCTGTCGCTTTTTCGCTGGAGAGACGGCAGTCAGGTTGTCGTTCCGGCGAGAGGTCAGCCGGGTGTGAGTTCAACACTTCCGATTTGTCTACCGCGTGCAGCATCCTGACTGCCGCTGGATTACAGTCGATAAATGTCTCACCTTGCAGCAGCAGGATTGCATCTTCCGAGCGATTGAATGCCTCCTGGTGGATATGCTTGCTATCAAGTCGCAGTCTGCTGTCAGGGGTTGTCATCACTGAGTCACCAGCATTCATTCTTCGCTCTGGGCGGATGCTGAACCGCTGATGACAGCGAGTACCCGGTTGCCTTTGCCCAGGTACTCCAGCCGACTGAAGCTAATAAGCCGCGCCAGAGCGATCCCCCGGCCATGGTTATCGCTCCCCCTCTCCACTGATATCTCCAGATAGGGGGTGCAATCAAAACCCTCACCCTGGTCTGTGATGTGAACATGGATTTCTCCATCGCGGCGCTCGAACGTCACCTCCACCTGTTTGTTTCGCATCTCTGGCAGCCCGAGGCGTCTGTTGACCTCCCTCTCCCAGTTACCCGTTTCGTTGAGCCGGCCCTTCTCTTCATAGCCGATCCTGAGATTTCCATGTTCCACCGCATTGATCATCAATTCATTGAGCCCGGTGATAACGGTTTCAGGGTCTGGGCAGGCCTGCGCCAATAAGGTAGAGAGGTCACGCGCTTCGTTCAGCGAGCGGAATTGAAAGCGGCACGATTGCAACAGACCGAGAGTAAATCTGTTGCTGTCCAATGCTCTCCTGATGTTCAGGTAGCGCAGCTGGTCGTTAACCGCCGTGTGTACAATTGAGACCAGCGCCTCTTCCCTGAACGGTTTGGTGAGGTAATAGTATGCGCCGGCCCTGATGCCCTCCTCGATATCCTCTTTGGAAGCGCGGGCAGTTTGCATAATAACCGGAACCTCTTTCAGGACCGGATGGCTGTTGATGCGTGAGAGAACATCCATGCCATCCATGCGAGGCATCATGCGGTCGAGCAGGATTGCGGCATATCGATGCGGCGCCTGCTCCAGCATCACCCAAGCGGCTGCGCCATCCTCCGCCGTCTCCCACTGGTAGTCAGCATCGGCGGATTCCAGATAGTCACAGATGATCGTCAGATTGAGGGGCTCATCATCGACCACGAGGATAATTTTCTGATCTTGGTTCATTTTTTCCTTCTCTAGGCGGCACATCGCCAATGCCAATGCGCCGGTTTCTTGACGGCTTGTCTATCTTCGGTTACCGCCGCTACCCACGCCGATGAGAAGGCCCTGACTGAGCGCTGTCTCAGTGCATGGGCAGCCAACAAAATGTAGTACCTCTCCTGTTTGCGGCAACTCGATGAAAAACTTTAGCCTGAACCCCGGGTTTCCGCTATGAAGGTTTGGGAAGAACAGCGAGTCGCTTCACACCCCCCGCCTGTTGGTATAGGGTCATCTTTGTTCGAGGATATTTATCTCACCAACAGGTCACTGCCGTGAAAAAAATCGCTATTTTCGTCGATGTGCAAAACATCTACTACACCACGCGACAGGCCTACGGCCGCCAATTTAATTATCGAAATCTTTGGCAACGAATAAACGCTGGAGGAGAGATTGTTTCCGCAGTCGCTTATGCCATTCATCGAGGTGACGACAAACAACTGAAATTTCAAAATGCGCTCAGGCAAATTGGCTTCACAGTAAAGCTCAAACCCTATATTCAGCGGAGTGACGGCTCTGCCAAAGGTGATTGGGACGTTGGTATTACCATTGATGTGATGGAGTCAGCAAGAGACGTTGACACCGTGGTACTGCTGTCTGGTGATGGAGACTTTGATCTACTGCTGAAAAAGATCAATGAGGATTATGGCGTCACGACTGAAGTCTATGGCGTACCGGCGCTCACAGCCAACTCGCTCATTGATGCCACGAGTATCTATCACCGCATTGATGAAGGCTTATTACTCTAACCATCCTACCGTTGTTTCATCACTCGGCAAATTCAAGCCGTTCTTCAACCGACTCAAGCCCCTTGATGGCGCAGGCCTCATCTTTTTCCCCGCCTGGCGCTCCGCTGACACCCACTGCGCCAAGTCTGCTTCCCGCCGCGTTGATAGGGACGCCTCCCACCATCATCAATATTCCACGAACATGGTTCATTTCCTGCCGGATATCCTGCCGTTTCTCCCGGAATTCCCCGGATTTAAGCCCGGACATCACCACAGCATTCGCCTTCTCCTCGGCAATCTGCAGGGTAAACCTGGAAGCGAGGTCATCCCGTAAGGCAGCACGGATATCCCCGTTGCGATCGACCACAACCGCGCTCACCTGATATCCCTTGGCACGGCAGGCCAAAACTGCTGCATCTGCAATATCACGTGCCAACTCCATGCCGATGATCTTGATGCTGATAGTGTCGTCCGCCACCCCCTGGGTTGGGAGACAGAGTAAAATGAGTAGAAAACAACCAATAAATGAGAGGTTTTTGTACTGTTTCAACATATCTGTGTCCCTGTTTGGCCTCGATTTTGAGACCATCCTACAGGTCTCACCAGGATCCCAGAAGGGCAGAAGACGAAGCCACCACTGCCTGCTACAATCCGGGCATGCAACTCCCACTTGTGGATATCAACTCAATTGCCGACAGTTTCCATGACCTCGCCAGTGACGTGGCCGAGGCTTACGAAGATGTCGGCCTGCCATCCTCTGGAGAGATCCAGCCTCCGGATCTCATCATGCAGGCTATGTACAAGCTTTTTGACCTGCTCAGAACACTCGACAACTGCCGTATCGATTGTGCCCCAATCCCCGAGCAAAGCCGGGAAGATCAGTCGATGATGGCAAATCATGACATACATGAACTTGGGGACTACGGCATCAATCTGCTGATTGATATCTCCATCTGCGCCAAAAACCTGAAAATGGAGAGACACAGCCATGAGCTGGAAAATCTCACCTTCCCCCTCGCCATTTGGATAGCCCGCCAATGCGGTGAGTTGAGCACCCTGGAACCCGTGGTAAATGCACTGGCAATTCTGGCCAACACGATCGGGGAACCTTTACACCTTGAACAACTCTATCTTCTCACCGGGGAGATTCAGGATGCGGTGTCACCGCTATTGCAGAGCGACCGGGACAGGAGCAACCCCAACCGCCCCTGGCGCGTGCTCCTGCTCAACCGTGCGATTATCGCCACTCGCAGCCACCGCAGCGAACTGATGGAAGAGGCATACGGAAATCTCGTGGAAAAACTGCCAGAGGATGCGGCTGGTTTTTTCAGGCAGGGAATGGAGCAGATGGAGGCGTTAAACTACCCGGATCACGTGCGTGATATTGTATTGCGTTACTTTCATAAATGGAGCGCCCAGCGCACGTTACACTAGTGTAATAATCACGTTGATAGAGCACTAAGGACTCAATATTGGAATGAAGTTTCTCGCCGATTTTTTCCCGGTCATACTTTTCTTTGTCGCATACAAACTGTATGGGATCTACGCAGCCACCGCTGTGGCTATTGCGGCGTCTTTCGTTCAGGTGGGATATGGCTGGCTGCGCCACCGCCATGTTGAGAAGATGCATCTCATCACATTGGGGATCCTGGTTGTCTTCGGCGGCCTGACCCTCATTCTGCAGGATCGCACCTTCATAATGTGGAAACCCTCGGTCATCAACTGGCTTTTCGGTGGAGTATTTCTCGGCAGTCTGTTTGTTGGGGAAAAACCCCTGCTGGAACGAATGATGGGGGGCAGCATTAATGTCCCGTCACTCATCTGGCGAAAGCTGAATACCACCTGGGGGCTCTTCTTCATCCTGCTTGGTTTTCTCAACCTCTACGTGGCCAACGACTTTTTTATTGCCGAACAGGCCCTGATCCATCAAACAGGCATTACAGAGATCGACTTCGACCAGTGCAGCACCCTGTTTCAGTCAAATGAGTTGGAAATGTGCCTTAATGCAAAGTCTCTTGAAGAGAGTTGGGTAAATTTCAAACTTTTCGGCATGATGGGCCTGACAATGGTCTTCATTATTCTGCAGGCGTTCTACCTGGCACGTCATATGCGGGATACTGAGGAAGCGCCTGAGGAGAATTGAAACATGTTTTACGCCATCATCGCAGAAGATCATGAAGAGAGCCTTGAGCAACGTTTGAAGGCTCGCCCGGATCATCTGCGTCGACTGGAAAAACTGCAACAGGAGGGGCGGCTGTTGCTGGCAGGCCCACACCCGGCCATCGATTCGGAAGATCCGGGACCGGCAGGTTTCAGTGGCAGCCTTGTGGTGGCGGAATTCCCCTGCTTGGAAGACGCCCGCGAGTGGGCCAATAGCGACCCCTATGTAGCGGCCGGCGTCTACAATCGAGTGACGGTGAAACCTTTCAAGAAGGTTCTGCCGGGTTAAATGAAGATCCTCGCCGCTCCTACGAACGCTAACTAGTGTTCGTCCGGAAACCCATATCTAACCGCAAAGAACGCGAAGAGCGCTAAGGTAAAACATTGATTAACAATAAATTACCTTCGTGTACTTCGTGCGCTTCGTGGTAAAAAACGGCGTTTCCGGACAGGCACTAACTAAAATTCAAACCAAATTTTATCTATCAAAGGCCCGACAATGAAGAAACAACTTCTCGTAACTACTCTCTGCAGCGCTGCACTCCTTATTGGTTGCAGCCAAAAAGCCGGCAGCAGCGACAATCAGAAAACTGCCGCGCCGGCCAGTGAAGAGAAACGCTCTGCGATCCTACCGCCGACCCATCCCCGTAATGACACGGTACTGACTCCGGATGTGTTGCTCACCGTGAACGGACAGCCGGTCACCAAACCCATGTACGGCATCTACTTCCAGGACCGTGCCGGCCGCATTCCCGGTGCCGACAAATCCCAGGAGATGCAGATGACGGTGCTCAACGAACTGGCCAATGTGCTGATCGTGGCCCAGGATGCGGAAGCGAAAAATATTGATAAACGCCCTGAAGTCGCCGCCACACTGGCGCTGCTGCGCGCCAAGCTGCTGACCCAGACCGCGATTCAGGAGTACGTCAAAGCCAACCTGCCCAGTGATGCGGATCTGCAGCAGCTTTACGATGAAAAATACGCGGGGAAATCCTCGGTCGAGTACAAAGCACGACACATCCTGGTCAAAGAGGAGGAGCAGGCCAAGTCAATCATTACCGAACTGGAACAGGATGCTGATTTTGCTGAACTGGCCAAAACCCACTCTACCGGACCTACGGGTAAAAACGGCGGAGACCTGGGTTGGTTTGATGGAGATCAGATGGTCAAACCCTTCTCCGATACCGTCAAGACGATGGAAGCCGGCAGCTATACCAAAGCACCGGTGAAGACCCAGTTCGGATGGCATGTCATTCTGCTGGAAGAGACAAGGGAACAGCCCGCCCTCGCTCTTGAGGCGGTCCGCAAGGAGTTGATGACCGAACTGCAGCAAAAGGTACTCAGCGAGTACATTCAGGGCCTGCGGGCAAAAAGCAAACTCGAATTCAATGAGCAGGCCGGCCTGAAAAAGAGAGAGGAAGGCTGATCCGCAAAGCTGAATTCTGGCAGGCGTCGGAGCAGACGCCTGCCCTCTCTGGAGAAAACTTGACAATTTTATTGAAATAATCGAAAATTAGGAACTTATTTCTTCTTTTTAACGCCCTCCTAGTCTATCTATTTTCCCTTATTTTACAAAGCATTACCAATTGTTAATTCTTTGCAAAAATATGTTAATTCCTATTCTTTCCCATGTCAGACTGAATTAAAATCCCCCTGCGGCCTAAAACTATTAATTAATAATATTCACGGGGAAGTAAACATGAATAATATCCGTAAATTGCTTGGCGCAGGAATTCTCGGCGCTGGTATGGTGGTTTCTTCCGGCGCATTTGCCGACACCATGATGATCGATACTTTTGATGTCAAGAACGACGCAGGCTGGCCTGCTGTTCAGTTCGCAGCACCTGGTAGTATCTCCCTGACTGACACCGGAGCAGCACTCGGTGGTGACAGAAACACCACTATCAACATGACTGCAACTGGCGGCAGCCCGGACATGCTCTACGCCGATGTCATCATCGCTGACAGCAAATTCTCCTACAACGCCTTCGACGGTGATGTGGGAAACGCCATCTTCACCTATGATCTGAGCAGTGTTACCGGCATCATTGATGCGCTGAACATCGATGTACTCTCCACCGACCACGGCCTTGGTATCTCCTATGATATCGATGGTTCTGGTGGCAGCTTGGCGGCAAACGCCGCTGGCTCATTCAGCTTCGCCATGGTGGGTTTTGATCTGGCAACCGCCAGCCTGTTGACTGTGACCTTCGATGCCCCTTCTGCACTCGACTTCTCTATCGACAACATCTCTTTCACCACCCCTGCTGTTGCTGCACCCGCTCCTGCTCCGCTGGCGCTGATGAGCCTCGGTCTGGTGGCATTGGCTACCGTTAAACGTCGCAAAAGCGCTTAATTCAGCCAAACAGGCAGATCCCTATCCTTGATCTGCCGGTATAAAAAAAACCCGGACGGTCTATGACCTCCGGGTTTTTTACTTTCAATATAGGCAGGTTCAAGTGCAGCGAAACCGGCGACAAGACCCAGCCCGCTCCGCATGCTTGATCAGGCCTACGACTCGTCTTTACTATTCATCCTGCCGATACCCGTCATGGGCACTACAGTGGACTGCTGCGGTTCATCCGCATAATAGGGACGTTCCTGAACGGTGCGCCCGGCCGCATCTGCCAGCTCCTTTTCCCTCGCTGTAATCAATACCAGACAGTGACGGATGTCCTGAATGGTGTTCTCCGTCAGGGGATGCTGCAGGCTCCGGTGTTCCGGAGTGGTATCTCGGATGATGGAGGTCAGTACTTTACGCATGACCATCATGACATCCCGCTCTTTGGATGACTCTTCGCTCATAATCCTTACCCTGTAAATCTCAGCTCTCATCCGGAAAACGGTTCCGAATGCTCAATAATGTTGCCAAGCTTACCGGAATTGAAACCCCGATTACCACCGGTGAATCGGGAAAGCGGCTCTTATCGTTGTAAGGATCGCGTCCTCGCGTCGAGGCGCCGCTACGTAAGCTATCTCTTCATTCGCCTTGGGCGAGCAACTTTTCCAATTCTATCTCATCCAGAATCCTGACGCCCAGCTTCTCCGCCTTGGCCAGTTTTGATCCCGCCTCTGTACCTGCCACCAGATAATCCGTCTTTTTCGAGACACTGCCGGTCACCTTGGCGCCCAACGCCTGTAACTCAGCCTTGATCTCGCCTCGGGGACGGCTGAGAGAACCGGTCAGAACAATCGTCTTCCCCTCAAGGGGTTGGGCACGAGCGGGTTCCGCCACCCCCTCCTCCCATTCGACGCCCGCCGCACGCAGCCGGTCGATCACCTCCCGGTTGTGCAACTGCTGGAAAAACATAACGATGTGGCTAGCCACGATCGGCCCCACATCGGGGGTCTCCTGCAGTAACTCCTCATCAGCCGCCTCGATGGCATCCAGACTGCCGAAATGGCGGGCAAGCCCCTGAGCCGTTGCTTCACCCACCTCACGGATGCCGAGAGAGTAGAGGAACCGGGCCAGGGTCGTCCGGCGGCTCTTGGCCAGTGCTTCGAGCAGATTCAGGGCGGATTTCTCTGCCATGCGTTCCAGGCCACTAGCCTGTTCCAGTGTCAGCTCGAAGAGATCTGCAGGGTCATGAACCAGTTCCCTTTCAACCAGTTGCTCCAGCAGTTTGTCGCCCAGCCCTTCGATATCCATCGCCTTACGGGAGGCAAAATGTTTCAACGCCTCTTTGCGCTGCGCGGGACAATAGAGCCCACCACTGCAACGGGCCACCACCTCACCCTCCGGCTTGACCACGTCCGATCCGCAGACCGGGCAATTTGCAGGCAGTTCCACCTTACGGGTTACTGCCGGGCGCCGTTCAGCGAGAACACGTGCGACCTCGGGAATCACATCTCCGGCCCGGCGCACGAACACGGTATCGCCCACCCGCACATCCTTGCGTTCGACCTCATCCATGTTATGCAGCGTGGCATTGCTGACCGTCACGCCGCCGACAAAAACCGGCTTTAGACGGGCCACCGGGGTAATTGCACCGGTACGCCCCACCTGAAACTCGATCGCCTCGACCTCTGTCAACGCTTCCTGGGCAGGAAATTTGTAGGCAATGGCCCAGCGCGGCGCACGGGAAACAAAACCCAGAGCTTTCTGCCGGGAGAGGCGATCCACCTTATAGACCACCCCGTCAATATCGTATTCAAGATCGTCCCGGCGTGCGGCGATCGTTTCATAGTAATCGATACAGCCCTGAGCGCCCTGCACTACCTGCAATTCCGGCGAAACCGGCAACCCCCACTGCCGCAATCGCAGAATGCTGTCGCTCTGGGTCTCGCCGATAGGCGCCGGATCGATCTCGCCAAATCCATAGCAGTAGAAGGCCAGTGGACGCGTGGCCGTGATCCTGGGATCGAGCTGTCTCAGGCTGCCGGCAGCGGCATTGCGAGGATTGACGAACGGTTTCTCACCCATCTTGCTCGCCTTTTCATTTAGCGCCTCGAATCCCGCCTTCGGCATGAAGACCTCCCCCCGGATCTCGAGTAGAGCCGGATAGTCGGTTCCCAACAGACGCAGGGGAATCGCGGAGATGGTGCGAACATTGCTCGTCACATCCTCGCCGCTGGCACCATCACCCCGTGTGGCCGCCAGCACCAGTCTTCCCTGTTCGTATCTCAGATTGACGGCCAGCCCATCCAGCTTGGGTTCGGCGACATAGGCAATCGACTCATCACCTGCCAGTTCGAGACGGTCACGAACCCGTCGATCGAAATCCTCCATCTCGACAGCATTGAAGGCGTTATCAAGAGAGAGCATGGGGACACGATGCTTGACCGTGTCAAAACCTTCCAGCGGCGCGCCGCCAACCCGTTGCGTGGGTGATTCAGGGGTAATCAGGTCGGGAAAGTCTGTCTCCAGGGACTGGAGTTTCCGTATCAGGCGATCATATTCGCTGTCCGGAATCCGGGGCTCATCGTAGACGTGGTACTGCTGGTTATGGAAGTTGATTTCGTCTCGCAGCTTGTCGATCCGGTTGGCCGCTTCTTTAACAGATATCACCCACGGCTCCTGGCAAGCCGGACCAGACGCCGATGTTCCAAAATCTGACTGCGCATGTTTTCGATGGTCTGTTTGGTCAATGAGCTATGAGTTTCATCCTGCAACTCGCCCCCCAGGGTCTCTTTCAGACACTCTGCAGTGAACAGCATATCGGAGAAAACCGCCAGCCCATCCTCAGGCCCAGGCAGTTGCGCAAACAACATCAGACCTGGGGTGGTGAAATCCTCCATCTTTTCGATGGGGAAGATACCGGGTTCCACCATGCTCACCACACTAAACAGGGTCTTTTGCCTGCCATCTTTGGTGTAGCGATGAAATATCTTCATCTCACTCACTGCCAAACCATTGGCTTTGACAGCCTCCATGATTGCAGGTCCGGCGAAATCATCCCGCCTGGCGGCAAGATTGATCTGCAATATCTTAATCGGCACATCCACGGGAGAGGCTTCGTCCGCACTGAAGCTGAAGAGCTCCTGTTGCTCTACGAAAGGCAGGCTGGTTTTGACAAACGGGGTCTCCTGCGCAGATTCATCCAGCAGATTCCTGTCATCGGCAACTATTGTGCCGAGGTGCTCCAACTCCTGTTCGATATTCTCCAGATCACGCGACGCCAGACCCCACTGGGCATCCTCAGAGTCTTGATCGCCGGAAACCATGTCCATCTCCGGAGTGATACGCGGCTTTGCCTGGAGGCTGTCCCGATTACGCCGGGTACGATCCCAAAGGTAGATCCCCACCAGGAAGGCGATGCCCAAAAACAGCAGAATCAGTCGCAGTAGTCCACTTTCCATCGTCCTAAATGGCAGCCAGTTGAGCCGCCTCCTCCACATCGACGGTGACCAGTCGGGAGACACCCGGTTCGTGCATGGTGACGCCGGAGAGCTGATTGGCGATCTCCATGGTGATCTTGTTGTGAGTGATAAAGATAAACTGTACACGGTCAGCCATCGACTTCACCAGTTCGCAGAAGCGGCCGACATTGGCGTCATCCAGGGGGGCATCCACCTCGTCGAGCATACAGAAGGGGGCCGGATTGAGCTGGAAGATGGCAAAGACCAACGCCACCGCAGTCAGGGCCTTTTCGCCACCGGAGAGGAGATGGATAGTGGAGTTTCGTTTGCCCGGTGGACGCGCCATTACGGTGACGCCGGTATCCAGCAGATCCTCGCCGGTGAGCTCAAGATAGGCGTGACCTCCGCCAAAGAGACGCGGAAACAGCTCCTTGATGCCGGAGTTGACCTGGTCGAAGGTCTCCTTGAAACGGGTCCGGGTCTCCCGGTCGATCTTGCGGATGGCGTTCTCCAGCGTCTCCAGGGACTGGGTGATATCCGCATGCTGCTCATCCAGATATTTGATGCGTTCCGACTGCTCCTGAAACTCATCGATAGCCGCCAGATTGATCGGTCCCAAACGCTGGATTCTCGTGCCCAGTCTTTCGACCCGCTGCTGCCAGACCTGCTCAGTGGCCTCCTCCGGCATCTCGCGGAAGAGCGCCTCCGCCTCCATGCCGATCTCCCGCAGCTGCTCTTCCAGCGTCTTGCACCGCACCAGCACTTCCTGGCGTTGCAGACGACTCTGGTCGAGATGGCCGCGCCGTTCCAACACCTGCTGTTCGGCCTTGTGGCGCTCCATCTCAAGGGTGCGAAGTTGCGCATCCACCCCTTCAAGTCCACTACGTACATCGGCGAGCGTCTTCTCCACGATAACACGCTGCGCCAGCTTCTCTTCCAGTTCGGCAATCTGTAACTGCAACGGCTCATGACCGGCAGCAAGCAGCCCCTTGAGTTCATCCCTGCGTTCGACCAGATGGCTCAGCTGGCTGCGCATGCGGTCCAGATTCTGCACCAGGGAGCGCTGTGCGGTGCGCATCGATTCAATCTGCAGTGCCGCCTGATGAGTCAGGCTGCGCTGCTGATTGACACGCTCTCTAACCTGAGTGAGCTGATCCCGCAGGGTATCCCTTCGCTGCACCAACGTCTCACGCCGTTTTCCCAGGGTCTCCATCGCCTCCAGTGCAGCGTGCAGATGTTGCCGCGTCTGCTCCATTAGTTCACGATCCGACCCAATCTGTTCGCGGATCTCAAGCTGCTCCTGCTGAAGTTGATCCCGGCGCTGACGCAGGTGATCGGCACGGGTGCGTTTACCGCTGAGATTGGCCCTGATCCCGGAGAGTTTGCGATTGACATCGTTATAGGCTGACTGGGCCTGTTCCCTCGCCTGTTCAATCTGCTGCAGCGCGGTCCTGCCGTTTTCCACCGACTCCACCAGACTCTCAGCCATCGCCTCCTGTTCCGCCAGTTCTACCAGCAGTCTTCGCAGATCTTCTTCCCTGGCCAGCACACCGGCGCTTTCATCACGCTCCCGGGTAACGCGCAGCCAGTTGGAACCGATCCAGTGGCCTTCCGGTGTGATGATTGAGGCACCGGCAGGAAGGCTGCGGCGCATCATCAACGCAGTGTCCAGATCCTCAGCAATGCGCACACTGCCCAGCAGACTCTCCATTGGGTATGGCGATTCGACCTGTGCCAGCAGACTCTCGTTGCCAACACTCCCGGAAGAGGATGTGGCCGACCTTTCGACCAGAGTCAAGGCGCCTCTCTGCAACCCTTCCAGATGATCTTTCAAATCATCCAGCGTATCGACACAAACCGCCTGCAGATGAAAACCCAGTACGATCTCGACTGCACGCTGCCAGCGAGGCGCTACCTTGAGTCTCTGGGCCAGTCTTGCCGCCTGCTGCAAATCGCTCTGCTTCAGCCACTGCGCCACCTCGTCGCCCTGCTTACCAAGCGCCGCCTGCTGCAAGGCTTCCAGAGAGGCCCGCCGCCCTTTTCCCGATTGTAGTTCGGCCCTTGCCTGATCGAGCCGGCGGGCCGACTGGCTGTTGGCCTCACGCTGGGCATTGATCTCCCCGACTTTGCCGGCAAGCTGCTCCTGCAGGGTTTCGACCCACGCCTCCTGCTCCTGCTCCAGTGCCTCGAGCTCGTCAATCTCCGCCAGCAGCCGGGTATCGTCGAGACGCCCCAGCTCTTCATCCAGACGCTGCAGACGGCGCTGCAGATTATCGTCCTGCTGCTCCAGGTGGTTGATGCGGGTTCGCTCGACCTGCGCGGTCTGCGCCGGTTCCGCAGCCTGTTGATTGAACTGATCCCACTCTGCCTGCCAGGTCTGCATCGCCTGCTCAGCCTGGAGCAACGCCTCAGTCGTCTCGCTCTCCAGCGCCCGCGCCTCTTCCAGGCGGGGCTCCTCCAGCATCAGGTCGCCGTTAAGCTCCTCCAGTCGTGCCTCATCCTGGGAACGGTGGGCATCCGACTCCTGCCAGGTCTGCTCGACCTGTTCCAGATCCAACTCCTGCTGCCTCTTGGAATCGCGGGCAAACTGAATCGATTGCTCCAATCCGGAGATCTCTGCGCCCAGGGCGTAGAATTGTCCCTGCACTTCATTGAAGCGATCATTGGCTTCCGTATGTTTTTCCCGGTCCGATTCGATGTCGGCCTCTAACTTGCGCTGACCGGCGAGTGCGGCTTCCAGCAGATTCTCCATCTCCGCCAATTTGCGTTCACGCTGTTGCAGATCCTCATCCAGGGTGCGCCAGCGCAGCGCCAGCAACTCCGCCTTTACCTGCCGCTCCTCCTGCTTGAAATGCTGGTATTTCTCTGCGGTGGCGGCTTGACGTTGCAAGTGTTGCAGCTGTTTCGCAACCTCGTCCCGCAGGTCGGTAAGGCGCTCAAGGTTTTCCCGGGTATGGCGGATGCGTTTCTCCGTCTCCCGGCGACGCTCTTTGTATTTGGAGATACCCGCCGCCTCTTCCAGAAAGACGCGCAGATCTTCCGGGCGTGCCTCGATGAGGCGGGAGATCATGCCCTGTTCGATAATCGAATAACTGCGCGGCCCGAGCCCCGTCCCGAGAAAGAGGTCGGTGACATCCCGGCGGCGGCAGCGGATGCCATTGAGAGAGTAGAGCGACTGACCGTCCCGGGAGACCTGCCGCTTTATCGAGATCTGGCTGTACTGAGCGTACTGTCCGCCGGCCCTGCCCTCACTGTTATCGAAGATCAGTTCGACAACCGCAGTGCCAACCGGTTTGCGGACGCTGGAGCCGTTGAAGATGACATCGGCCATGGATTCGCCACGCAGCATCTTGGCGGAACTCTCCCCCATCACCCAACGCACAGCGTCGATGACATTGGATTTTCCACAGCCATTCGGGCCAACAACACCCACCAGATTGCTGGGCATAGGAACCGTTGTCGGATCGACAAACGATTTGAATCCGGCGAGTTTGATTTTCTCCAGTCGCATGGGCCGCTAAGATACACGAAAATTCGCCGTGGATACAGGGCGAATTATAGAATAATTGACTTTAATATATTAATTTATCTTGTTGTTTTTTATTGTAATTAAGCTGTCTCTTCTGAGTGAAGAGAGACTCCCGTATAATCACCGGTAAATCAATCCATCCCGTGACGAAAAAAGCATGCCCAGTCAGCCCAGCAAAGAATTGGAAACCTTCGATAATCCACGGCCGGAGCGGGACTACACCATCCGCATCAGCATCCCCGAATTCACCTGTCTCTGCCCCAAAACAGGACAGCCGGATTTCGCCGAGATGACCCTTGAATATGTACCCGACAAACAGTGCGTTGAACTCAAGGCGCTCAAGATGTACATCTGGTCGTTTCGTGAAGAGGGGGCCTTCCACGAGGCGATCACCAACGAGATTTTGAGCGATCTGGTAGCCGCCACCCAGCCCCGCTATATGCGCCTGACCGCAGAATTCAATGTGCGCGGCGGCATCTACACCACGGTGGTGGCCGACCACAAGGCCGACGACTGGACAGCGCCGGACCCCGTTACCCTGCCCTGACCCAATGGATAGCTGCATCGGCATCGACCTCGGCACCTCGGGCGTCCGGGCAATTGCCATTGATAGTGAAAAATCGATCATTGCAGAGGCCGTTATCGACCTTCCGCCTCCCAAACGGGGGGGTGAAGGCAGCAGCGAACAACGCCCGGAGTGCTGGTGGGACGCGGTGTTGGAAGTGCTGTTGTCGGTCGCCCAGCAGATCAAAGGGGGCGATGTACAGGCCATCGCAGTCGACGGTACATCCTCCACCCTGTTGCTCTGCGACCCGCAGGGTTCGCCGCTCACCACGGCCCTGATGTATAACGACAGCCGCAGCAAGGCTCACCTGCCCGAGCTGGCTCAAGCGGCCCCTGCGAGCAGTCCGGTCAACAGCGCATCCTCCAGCCTTGCCAAACTGCTCTATCTGCGGCGGCAGATCGATACTGAAAATTTCCTGGCACTGCATCAGGCAGATTGGATACTCGGCAGGCTCAGCGGCCATTTTGGCCTCAGTGACGAGAACAACTGCCTGAAACTGGGATACGACCCGGTGCAACGCTGCTGGCCCACCTGGATGGAATCCCTGGCGTTGCCGTCGGGCTGCCTGCCCGACGTGCGACCGCCTGGGACGGTCATCGGCAGATTAAGCGCTGAGGTGGCAAACGCAACAGGCGTGCCCGCCAGCACACGCATTGTCACAGGCACCACCGACAGCAATGCCGCGGCACTGGCGACCGGCGCGGCGGAGATCGGTGACGCCGTCACCTCCCTGGGCAGTACACTGGTGTTGAAGATCCTCTCTGATCAGCCGGTATTTGCAGCGGAATTTGGCATCTACAGCCATCGGCTTGGAGAGCATTGGCTGGTTGGCGGTGCTTCCAACAGTGGCGGCGCCGTCTGCGCAGATCTATTCAGCAGAGAAGAGATGGCCACTCTGACACAGCAGATAGAGCCGGATAATCCGACCGAACTCGACTACTACCCGCTGTTACAGCCAGGTGAGCGTTTCCCGCTCAATGATCCCGGTTTTGCACCCCGTCTCGAACCCCGTCCTGAAGACGATGCGCGCTACTTTCAGGGCATTCTTGAGGGTATCGCCAATATCGAGCGGGAGGGTTACGCGCTTCTGCAACGTTTGGGCGCACCCGTACCCAGGCGGGTTATCTCGATAGGAGGGGGTGCGGGCAATGAACCCTGGCGGCGGATTCGGGAGAGATTATTGGGTATTCCGGTGGAGCGGGCAGTGCAGCAACAGGCAGCCTATGGAACCGCTCTGTTGGCGCTGGCGGCGGTCAGCTGATCCCGTCGAGAATGCCTGATCCGCTACACTTGATCAGGCCTACGTTTATTCCTGTCAATTTAGTGTAGGCCGGTTCATCTCGCGCCCTTGGCCAGCAGCACGACTTCCACCGTTTCGAGCAGGATGATCAGATCCAGAAAGAGACCGGTATTTTTTACATAGTAGAGATCATACTCCAGCTTCTTACGGGTATCCTCCCGGTTGGCGGCATAGGCGTACATCAGCTGAGCCCAACCGGTCATTCCCGGTTTTACCCGGTGGCGCTCCGAATAGAATGGAATCTCCTGGCTCAGGCGCTGCACGAACTCAGGACGTTCAGGCCGGGGACCGACCAGGCTCATATCCCCCTT
This sequence comes from bacterium endosymbiont of Escarpia laminata, assembly GCA_003660235.1. Classification (GTDB taxonomy): domain Bacteria; phylum Pseudomonadota; class Gammaproteobacteria; order Chromatiales; family Chromatiaceae; genus QGON01. The sequence goes on from QGON01000068.1 coordinate 191,277, forward strand.
GAGTACATTATAGAGTTGGGGCAGTTCATCGAGCCGCGCAAAGCGCAGGAACCCGCCCAAACGGGTCACGCGGGTATCGTTCCTGCTCGCCCAGCGGGCACCATCCGCCTCGGCGTTCATCTTCATGCTGCGGAATTTATGGATGCGGAACAGCTTGCCGTCCTTACCGACTCGGGTCTGATGGTAGAACACAGGATGGCGTCCGGCTGAACTGATCAGACTGGTGATTGCGATAAGCAACATCACCGGCATGAACACGATCAACAATAAGAGACTGGTGAAGATATCCATGAGGCGTTTCAAATGGATGGCAAACGCGCCACTGTAGAAACCCGTTGAGAAGAAGATCCAACTGGGATGCAACAGGTCGATCTTGATAATTGCATCTTCCTTTTCAAAAAAGGTCAGCAGGTCCAATATCTCCACTCCACGCATCTTGCAATCGAGCAACTCATTGACGGGCAAGCCTTTTCGGCGGTCATCCACCGCAACCACAATCTCATCCACCGCCATGCGAATCGCAATGTCGTAGAGATCCTGCTCCTTGGGAATCTGCCGGTAGTCATCAATGAGACTGATGCTGTCCCCCAGGTTTACAAAACCGACGACAACAAATCCCAGGGTCGGGTTTTGAATATAGAGCTCTTCTATTCTGTCGGCATTGATGCCGGTTCCCAGAACCAATACACGCCGCTTGCGGGAATCAGCCCCCGTTACCCGGACAAAAATCGACCTCAAAATCAGCACGCCCGCCATGGAGATCAGCAGGCTGAGACCGAACTCTTTTCGTGGAATCGAAATCTCGGGCCATATATAGAAGATAAGACTCATCAGGACCGCGCCGATACCAAAGACGATCAGCAGCCGCAGCACGAACCCTGACGCACGCTCCAGGACACCGCGCTGGTATAGTCCCAGAGCGATCATGGAACTCATCATCACCAACGCATAGACGCTGGCTGACGGCAGCATCTCTTCGGGAATTCCACCCATGTTTTGGGAGGAAAAACTGTGTTGGAGGTAGAGGGCCAGCCAGACGGATCCTCCAAAGACAAGGATCTCAATCTCCCCCAAAATAAGAAATGACTTTGAAATGAAGTAGCCGAACAACCTGATCATCGAACAGTCAATTCACTCCAAAATATTGGATCAGCAAGTCTATAGACACTCGTAATCAGAGCTGACTCTCAATAAAACCTACAGGCAAAACGTCCGTTGTTTCCCAACCTCGGAGGATTATACACTATTCCATAGCCATTCCACTGGAAGACGCTGCATGTAAACCCTGTTCTTTAGACTTGGTTGAGATCCATTCTCAATTCCCACTCTACGCCAACCCCACCTCCTCTACATATCGAGCAAATTCTTCTGCAGGCACGGGCCGCAGGTATAGAAAACCCTGCACTTGCTGACAACCCATTTGTTGCAGGCACTGTTTCTGCGACTCCGTCTCCACACCTTCGGCAATGACCACCAGCCCTAACGCTTTGGCCATCGCAATTATAGCCTCAGCGATCGCTTGATCATCAGCATTCTCCGCTACATCCCGCACGAAGACGCGATCGATTTTCAGTTTCGTGATCGGCAAGCTTTTCAGCTGCCCCATGGATGAGTATCCCGTGCCGAAATCATCAATCGAAACCCCGACGCCAAGATCACGCAGCTTGTCCAGCATCTGGATGGATCGTTGGGAATTCTCCATGATCTGGCTCTCGGTGATCTCAAATTCGACCCTCTGCGCCGGGCAGCCCGTTTCCTGGAGTATGCCAGTCACTGTCTCCAGCAGATTCAATGCTCTGAACTGTTTGGCTGAAAGATTGATCGCCATGCTTCCCAACTCGACACCTACGTCCTGCCACGCTTTCAGCTGCCGACAGGCTGTACGTGTCACCCACTCTCCGATCGGCAGAATCAAACCTGTCTCCTCAGCCAACGGGATAAACTTGGCGGGAGAAACAAGCCCCATATCTGGGTGCTCCCAGCGCAATAACGCTTCGGCGCCAATGATTCTGCCGTTCTCAAGACTGATCTGAGGCTGATAATAGAGCCGCAGTTGATCCTTTTCCAAAGCGCCACGAAGACTGGTCTCCATCAGCACATGCTCGAAGGCCTGGGCTGTCATTTCGTCCTTATAGAATTGAAAACTGTTTATGCCTTCGCCCTTGGCCTGAAACATTGCCGTGTTGGCATCACGCAACAGGTCATCGGCATCCGCGCCATCTTGCGGATAGATACTGATACCGACACTCGCGGTCAGATAGAGCTGATGCTGTGCCACTTCAAACGGCTGGTCAAAACTGCGAAGAAGTTTCTGCGCCAGAACAGCGCTATGTTCCGGCTGTTTCAGATAGCCGGTAATCACGACGAACTCATCCCCACTGAACCTGGCAAGCGTATCGTCCTCCCGTAAGGTACCCCGCAGGCGTGACGCCACATCGAGCAGTAGCTGATCACCAACTTCATGACCAAAGCTCTCATTGATCTGCTTGAAACGATCAAGATCGATGTAGACCACTGCCAGTGGATGGTTTTCACGATGGGCCGCGCTGATCCCCAAACGCAGACGATCCATGAACAGCAGACGATTGGGAAGTTGGGTCAATTGATCCAGATAGGTCAACTGTTCGAGGTGACTCTCTTTCTCAAGCAGGCTCTGTTCCATTCCCAGGCGATCAGTGATATCCCGACTCGTTTCAATGACACCCTGCAACTCCCCTCCCAGCGTGCGCAGAGGACTGAATGAGAGTTCATAGGTTCTCTTCTTACCGCTGCTGTCAGCCAGCGTTTCGGTGATAACCATCGGTTTGCCGGTAAAAAACACCGTTTTCATGGGACAGGGATGATCATAGAGTGGATCTTCGAGTTCATCACAGGGACGCTCCAGTCCATGTCCCGCCTGGTAGCACTTCAGACACTGCTTGCTATCGGCCTGCTTGAACGCAGCGGCCTTGGCAGCACTGTTCATGAGTAGGATATTGTAATCGTGATCGATCACGCGCACCGGATCGGTAATACCGTCGATGGTATTCTGCAGGAAGATACGTTGTTGTTCCGCTTTTTCTTCAGCCTCTTTCAGGTTGGTGATATCGATAACCACGCCCAGCATCTTGAGCGGATATCCCTCCTCATCCCTCTCCAGTTCCGCCTCTTCATGGACCCAACGGATGTTTCCATCGGCAAGGACTATTCGATGATCGATGCTATAGGGTTCATCACTTTCAAGTGCCGCATTGATCGCATCCTTGACCCGCTCGCGGTCTTCAGCATGCACAGCATTCAGAAAAGTCTCATAGGTCTCCTGCACGCCTCCAGGCTCTTGCCCAAAGATGCGGAAGATTTCATCAGACCAAGTCAGTCTGTTACTGACAATATCCCAATCCCAGTGGCCAAGCTGGCCGATAGCCTCAGCCAGGGAAAGCCTGGCATCGTTGATGCGCAAATCGTTAAGGGTTTGGTCAAGAGCCGTGATATCCCTCGCAATACCAAGCACCCCATAGATTTGGTCATTCGTGCCGTATAGGGGCATCTTATGTGTATCAAAGACGTGCAGGGAGCCATCCGCAAACGTTGCAGGATCATGGGGATTGTGGATGTGCTCTCCCTGTAAAACCTCTCTATCATCGTGGCGAAACCCCCTAATCCCCCTCTCCTCATCACCCTGGATCAGTTCCGTTGGGAATCCCAACTCCTCGTCAGTTTTACCGAGCATCGATTCAACCTGCGTCCCAATTGCACGGGCATAACTCTCGTTGGCAAACAGATAGCGATACTGGTGGTCCTTGATAAAGATCCAATCCGGCGTAGCATCCACGATACTGCGTAAGATTCGCTCTGAGTCCGCCAGTTTTTGTTCTGCGGTTTTCTTTTCGGTGACATCCTCATAAATAGCGACGACTTCTCCAGAGTTGAGTTTGTAAATGTAGTTGTCTCGCCATCCAGAGATACGGTCATCCCGGTAAAACGCCATGGGAAAATATTCCGGTTTTCCGGTTTTCCATACCCGCTGCAGTACGTCAAAAAGACCAAATACCTTAACCTCAGGAAAAACTTTCGACACACGCTGGCCGATCAAGTCCGCTTTCACAATCCGTTCAGCTCGTTCCCCCGCCTGATTGAAATCGCTGAAGATGAAGTCTTCACCATCATCAACCGCCTGGTAGACGGCAACACAGTTAGCCATATTATCCAGCAGGTTGCGATAGCGTGCATCAGAGGACTCCAGATTGTTGATTATCGGCTGCGTGACCCTCCGAACCAGCAGCGATCCCAACCAAACCAACAATACTGAAACCACTGCAACTAAAAAGCCTGCGCGGAGGTAGGGCGCCCTGACATCCGCCACATCCGTTTTGATGACGAGACCTATCCCGAGTTCTTTCACCGGTGCAAATGCGGCCATCACTTCTGCACCCCGATAGTCCCACAACACCATGTGTACCCTGTTTGCCGGCCAGGGCCTGACGCATGGGGGAACCGGCCTCACCGGGCTTTGCTGACCAAGGGAGTGTATTCGGGGGATCTGCCGCCACAAAATTTTTTGTTCGGCTGATGACTTTTATGGTGTCTCCCAGACGCTGGCCCACAATAAACTCTTCAGACCCCTTCAGGGTCGACTGGGATCGTAAGGCATCATCAATCTGGGACAGTGTGGCATTCACCGCATCCTGTGCGTAATAAACGGCATGTTCCCGATCAAAGCGGGCCACAGCTCCAATCAGCTGGGCCTGTTGGTTGACGTTTATTGAAAGGTGATGAAGATGCTGGCCGAATGCAGCCCTATAGAGCAGGAAAAAGGTTGCAGCAGCCACCAAAGCTGCAATCAGCATCAAAATCACGACCAGGAAAATGGTCGGTTTTCGACTCTTCAGATCTTTCTGCATCTCTGATTACGCTGGATTCAGCGTCCCGCCTCTGCTTCGGCCGAGCACAAACCAATATGGATTTTTATTAGTAATCATAAAGTTCCCGCCAATAGTCAATAAATCCGATTTTATTGACTCTTTTCCATTACATAGAATAGCGGCCAGCACTATTTTTTCTTAAATCAGCAGAGAGGAGAGGGATCAGGTGGACAACACGGGGATCCGGCAGGAAGCAGCCTCTCAGGAAACAGCGCGCCGGGAAAAGGCATAAGCGCCATAACCCACCACCTGATCCCTCGATCCAGCCGTATCGCCGGAGTTTCGCAGATCGACGAGCTCCCCATCCAGTCCCTGCAATCGAACCTGATGCAACAGCCCTTTGACAGGAATACGGCCACAGGCATCTTCATAACCGATCTCATCAGGGTGTATGGCGACAATCGCCTCTGAGGTCGCTTTATCCATCTTCTGCGCCGTCAGATAGTCATGGTAGTGACTGAGATCCGAACTGATAACGATGAGCGTCTCCTCGCCACCCCAGAGCCGGGACAGCACTTCCCCGACCTCTTTAGCCGTCGCGTCACCCACCACCAGTGGGATCAGACTGAACTGATCGAGCATCAACTGTAGAAACGGCAACTGAACCTCAAGTGAGTGTTCCTGCACATGTGCGGAATCGAGCAGTTTGACTTGAGGCAGACCGGCGATCGACTGCATGGCTTCATGGTCCAGCGGAATATCCCCAAGCGGGGTGCGAAAAGCATCTGCCGAACTCATTGCCAAACCGTAAAACGGCACCCGATGTGAGGGCCCCAGCAGCACCACCCGGCGGACGCGTTCTCTGCCTGAAGCAAGCCTGGCATAGACACTGGCCGCGACAGGCCCGGAATAGATATAACCCGCATGGGGCGCAATGATGGCCTTTGGCAGTGTACCTTCTGTATCGGCACTATCCAGATAATCCTGGACCATGTCTCGCAGCGTCCGGGCATCATCCGGGTAGAAAAGTCCCGCCACAGCGGGCAATCTGATATTGCTCATAATCTCCTCCTCCAATCCCCGTCAATGCTTATAATCCGCCAACCGCACAGGTTGACGCTTGGGACCCCAATCCCCCGGAGCGGCTTCGATAACCCCGGCACAGGCAGCACCGCACGCCTTGCAATTACCCTCAGGGGTCAGATTCCAATCACTGAGCTGGTACCAGTCCCGACCGATCAGCAGCTCACCGCACTGGTGGCACCAGGTACTATCCCCTTTTGGATCATGCACGTTGCCGACATAGGCGTATCGCACCCCGTTTTTCATGGCAATACCGCGAGCCAGAGTCAGGGTCGCCAGAGGAGTCGATGGGGTGTCCATCATCTTCCAGCTGGGGTGAAAAGCCGAGAAATGCATCGGCACATCCGGACCCAGCTTGTCGACCACCCACTGAGTCATCTCCTCAAGTTCCGTCTCGGAATCGTTTTCACCGGGGATCAGCAGGGTGGTGAGTTCAAACCAGACACTGGTCTCATGCTTGAGATATTGCAGTGTCTCCAGCACCGGCTGCAGATGGGAGCCGGTGAGCTTGTGATAGAACGATTCGGTAAAGGCCTTCAGATCGATATTGGCCGCATCCATGTGACGATAGAACGCCTCACGCGGTTCAGGACAGACATAACCTGCGGTCACAGCGACCGACTGAACCCCAACTTCATGGCAGGCTTGAGCCACGTCGATGGCATATTCGTGGAAGATGACCGGATCGTTGTAGGTATAGGCGACACTACGGCAGCCTAGATCCAGGGCAGCCCTGGCAATCGTCTCCGGCGAAGCCTCATCCGCCAGGGTGTGGGTCTCCCTGGACTTGCTGATATCCCAGTTCTGGCAGAACTTACAGGCCAGATTACAACCGGCAGTGCCAAATGATAGGACTGGTGTGCCCGGCAGGTAGTGGTTCAGCGGTTTTTTTTCAATGGGATCGACACAGAAACCGCTGGAACGGCCATAGGTGGTGAGGACCACCTCTCCTCCCCGGTTCTCCCGCACGAAACAGAACCCCTGTCTGCCCTCCTTGATATGACAGAAACGGGGGCAGAGATCGCACTGGACCCGACCATCCTCCAGCGCATGCCAGTATTTTGTGGGAACGACTGTTTTCATGACGCACTCTCAAATCTATCTGCATCTACTAACAATCTAGCAGGCTTCTGCGCTTGATGTGGCGGGCCGCACCTATGGCTGCCTGACCAAGAGAGAGACCACCATCATTTGCCGGTACCTGATGATGGCTCAAGACCTGCAAGTCTGCCCGTTTTAGCCCGGCCACCACCGCCTCGAAAAGTGTGCGATTCTGGAATACACCGCCGGACAGCGCCACCGTCGATACCCCTCCTTCAAGCGCAAGCGAAGCGGCCATCGCAACCACCGCATCAGCCAAACCACGATGGAAACGCGCCGCAATCTTGCCCACAGGCACACCCTGAGTCAGATCCTCCAGCAGTGCCTGCCACATCGGCGTGGCATCGAGCATGCCTGTAGCGGACTCGAATGGGTAAGCGCCAGACTGCACCATCTCACCCGCGTCGACTAAGGCCTCCAGTTCGATTGCCGCCTGCCCTTCATAGCTCACCTCTTCCCGGCAGATATTCAAAATGGCGGCAACCGCATCAAACACCCTTCCGCAAGAACTGGTCAAGGGCGTGTTGACCCCTTTTTTCATCATCTCCTGGAGCACTGTCAAAGGCCTTGTCTGCAAGTCGAGTATCGCCTCCAGCCTCCCCCACTCTTGCAGGCATCTATCCCATCCGAAACTGCTGAAAAGATGGGCAAAGGCGGAGCGCCAAGGCTGCTCGATTGCCTTTGTCCCACCAGGCAGGGGCACCGGTTTGAAGAAACCGGCCCTTCTATAGTCCAGATAGTCGGCGATGAGAAACTCCCCGCCCCAGACGGTACCATCGTCGCCGTAACCGGATCCATCCAACGCGATACCCAGCACCTGCCCCCCATCCAGCGGCCATCCATTATCGGCAAGCACACTGGCGATGTGGGCGTGGTGGTGCTGCACCTGTTGCAGAGGGATCGATTCACGCTCTCCATATTGGCGACCAAACCGGGTTGTGCGATAACCGGGGTGCAGATCCGCCACCAGAGATTTCGGCTGAAAATCGAAGAGATGGCGATAGAGGTCAAGCGTTTTTTCGTAATCCCTGAATGTCAGGAGATCCTCCAGATCCCCTAGATGTTGGGAGATAACAGCCTGGCCGTCCTGTAGCAGACAGAAGGTACTCTTCAGCTCCCCTCCCAATGCCAAAATCGGAGGGGCATTTCTGAAACCTTCCGGCAAAACAATCGGACTGGGCGCATAACCCCGTGCCCGTCGCAGCAACCGGGGTTTTCCATCCATAAAACGCGCCACCGAGTCATCCACCCGATTGACGATGGGACGATTATGCTGGAGATAGGCATCCGTCAATCCATGCAGCCGTGATGCCGCATCCGCATTATCGGTACACTGAGGTTCATCGCTGAGGTTGCCACTGGTCATCACCAGCGGAACCTCCCAACCGGCCAGCAGCAGATGGTGCAACGGGGTATAGGGCAGCATGAAACCCAAGGTGCTCTGTCCCGGCGCCAACGCTTGCGGCAGGGTCAGGCCCGGCCTCCGATCCAACAAGAGAATCGGCGCGGCTGGACTGCCCAGCACCCCGGCGGCATCTTCATCCACCAGGGCATATTTTCGAATAACCGCAATATCCCTGGCCATCAGCGCAAAGGGTTTGTGAAAACGGCCCTTGCGTTGCCGCAGTCTGGCCACTGCTGCACCGTTCGTGGCATCGCAGGCGAGGTGAAATCCTCCCACCCCCTTGATCGCAACGATCTCTCCGTTCTCCAGGCGCAGACTGACCTCTTCGATTGGGTCAGGCCTCTCCATCAAGGCAACTTCAATCTTCTGCCCGTCAGACGCCTCGATCCAAACCGCAGGACCACAGACCGGACAGGCATTCGGCTGGGCATGAAACCGCCGGTTTGCCGGATCGGCATATTCACCCTCGCAGGCGGGACACATCGGAAAGTGCCGCATACTGGTGTTTTTCCGATCGTAGGGGATACTTTCGACAATGGTCAGACGAGGGCCGCAATGGGTGCAGTTGGTGAAGGGATAACGATAACGGCGATCAGCCGGATCAAAGATCTCAGCACGACAGGCAGGACAGGTGGCGGCATCGGGCACTACGCCGGTATGGACCTCACCCCCCCGGCTCTCGGTGATAGTAAAACCTGCCGATCCGTAGTTAATGGCCGATGATTCCCTCTCCAGGCTGTCGATCCGCGCCAATGGCGGAGACTCTTCCAGCAACTGGCGGCAGAAGCGGTCACAAGCGCTCTGCTCCCCCCAAATCCGGATCAGAACACCTTCGCTGTCGTTATAAACATAACCCGATAACCCACACTCATTGGCAATGCGCCAGACTGTAGGACGAAACCCCACACCCTGGACCAATCCTCTTACACGGATCGTTTCAGCAGAGATAACTTGCTCCTTTGGAACTATTTGAAATATCTTCAGTTAAAGCTATCAGTCACGCAGCAATCTTGTCGATAGACTTCTGACTTATAATAGTGGCCTGTTTAACTGGAATCATCCTCAACCATGCCTGATCCTGATGAACTTAACTCACTGGTATCCAGGTTTCTTGCAAACCGGCGTCTCTCCTCCCACCGGGGCATGCTGCTGCTCTCCGGTAAACCTCAATGGAGCCGCTCGGTTGCTGCTGAACTGTTAAAAAGACTCACCTTCAATCGTTCGATATGGATCGGCCTGGACAGTCCCCCGGAGATCGACAGCATCCCCGCGAGCAAAGCGACCACCCTGCTTGGGCAGGAGATCGACGCACTGGTGTTCGATGCCTTCTGTGGACTCGATGTGGATGCTTTAGGCGCATCCAGTGGCACCGTCCGGGCCGGGGGACTACTGCTGATGCTCTCTCCCCCACTGAGTGAGTGGCCCGGATTCGACGATCCGGAATATGCCCGTATCACCGTGGCAGGTTATGAATCCCGCGATATAAGCGGCCGTTTCCTCTCCCGTTTCGCCCATCTGCTTACGAATGATGCAACGATCCTGCAGATCGAACAGGATAAGCCCTTGCCCCCGCTTCCGGCAGCTCAACCGACATACACCCCGCCCCCCGTTGAAGATCCGGATTGTCTGACAGCTGACCAGCTCATTGCGGTGGAAGCGGTGATCAAGGTCGTCACAGGACACCGCCGACGCCCGGCAGTGTTGATCTCCGACCGGGGACGCGGCAAGTCAGCGGCTATGGGCATTGCCGCTGCCAGACTTCTGCAACAGGGCGTGTCACAGATTCTCGTCACCGCCCCCAGGCTGGCAGCGGTCGAGCCGCTGTTCCAAAGCGCTTGCAGCCTGCTGCCGGAAGCAGAATGCAGCAGGGGCGCCATCCACCTCGGAGAGGCACAACTGCGTTTTATCGCACCGGATGAACTGATCCACTCCCCGCTTCCCGGCGACCTGTTGTTGGTGGACGAGGCAGCCGCCATCCCCTCCCCCATGCTTGAGCAACTGCTGGAGCACTATCCCCGCATCGCCTTTGCCTCCACCATTCACGGTTACGAAGGTACCGGCCGGGGTTTTGCAGTGCGTTTCCGCAAGATACTCGACCAGCGCCGCCCGCAATGGCGGCAGATTTTCCTGGAGACCCCAATCCGCTGGGCCACCGGTGATCCACTGGAGAGATTCATCTTTCGCGCCCTGGCACTTGACGCCACGCCTGTACCTGACAATGAACTGCAGCACGCAGATCCGGCAGAGATAGTCCTGGAAACCCTGGATCGGGATCAGCTTGCCGCCAATGAAAGCGATCTCTCCGATCTCTTTGGTCTGTTAGTGCTCGCCCACTACCGCACCACTCCTCTCGATCTGCGCCAACTCCTGGATGGCCCAAACCTCAGTATCACGGTGCTGCGCCACCAGGGACGCATCGTTGCCACGGCACTGGTCGCCCGCGAGGGTGGATTCACCCCGGCCATCGCCCAAGCCATCTGGGCCGGACACCGCCGTCCCAGGGGACATCTGCTCGCCCAGTCACTAAGCGCCCATCTTGGACTGGAAACCGCAGCCTGCCTGCTGGGCGCGCGCATCATGCGCATCGCGGTGCACCCTGCACTCCAGCAGCAGGGATTGGGCCGCCGCATGGTGGCTGCGTTACGGCAGCAGGCAGAAGCGGAAGGACTGGATTATATCGGTGCGAGTTTCGGCGCCACCCAGGAGTTGATGTACTTCTGGCAGGCAGGCGGACTGCTCCCCATCCGGGTCGGCATACGTCGCGGCGCCAGCAGTGGCGCCCACTCCATAATCGTGTTGCATCCAACTTCCACTGCCGGCAAGAAGATGTTTCGACAGGCTCGGACTCGCTTCCTCAACCACTTCCCGCTATTGCTGGGAGATTCCCTGCAGGAGATGGAGCCGTCACTGGCACTCACACTGCTGCTGCAGAAGGAAGAACCCTCACTCCCAACCCTGGAACCACAGGACTGGCTCGACCTTATCGCCTTCAGCTTTGCCAATCGCGGATTTGAGATCACCCTGCCCCCAATCACCACACTCTGCCTTCGTTTCTTTGCCAATGCCGAGCACTCCTCACTGCTCACCACCGATGAACAGCGGTTACTGATGATGAAGGTACTTCAACGCCATGACTGGCAATATCTGGCCAGGGCGCTGGAGATGCCAGGCCGGGCAGCGGCAGAGCAAGCGATAAAAACCGCAGTAGGCAAACTCGTTACAGAAATGGGGGGTCAGCAGGTCAGAGAGAGAATCAAGCAGCTTGGCATCAGAACAAGCAAGTCTCAATCCACCTCTTCCAAAGCGAAGGGGAAATAACCGTCTCCCCTTATTCAATCATAGGTGATCACAGAAATAAGCGTGGATTCTGGCGCTACTTGTCGAGTGGGCTAAGTACTCCCTGGCCACCACGACCGATTACATGAGTATAGATCTGGGTGGTCCTAACATCCTTGTGTCCCATCAGCTCCTGAATTGTTCGGATGTCATAACCAGCGGTCAGCAGCTCCGTAGCAAAACTATGCCTCAGGGTATGACATGATGCCTGTTTCTCAATATTTGCCTTGCGTATGGCCTGCTTCACGGCCCGCTGGATACTCTGCTCACCGATATGATGCCGGCGAGTAACACCACTACGGGGATCGTTCGAGAGATCAGCAGCTGGAAAGATATATTGCCAGGCCCACTCTTTCGGGGCATTTGGATATTTTCGTTCCAGCGCAAAAGGCAGATACACCGCACCAAATCCAGAGACAATGTCCTGTCTGTAAAGAGCGCGCACACGGCCTATTTGCGCCTTGAGCGGATTCTGCAGAGAATCCGGGAGCAGAGTGACACGATCCTTGCCCCCTTTTCCGTTACGCACCACCAGTTGTCGGCCAGATAATTCCACATCCATTATCCTCAGCCTTACACACTCCATGAGGCGCAGGCCTGAACCGTACATAAGGCTCGCCATCAGCAGATGAGTTCCCTCAAGGTGCAAGAGGACCGATTGGACCTCTTCATTGCTAAGGACCACTGGAAGTCTTTGAGGTTTTTTTGCCCGAGTGACGTTTTCAAGCCAGGGAAACTCTTTTTCGAGCACTTCCCGGTAGAGAAAGAGAATGGCGCTAAGCGCCTGATTCTGAGTCGATGCGGCAACATTTCTGTCGACGGCAAGGTGAGACAGAAAGGTTTCAATCTCCTTGGCGCCCATCTGATCGGGGTGGCGCTTGCCGTGATAGAGGATAAAACGTCGGATCCAGTCGACATACGCCTGTTCAGTCCGAATACTATAGTGTTTAACTCGGATTTTATCTCGAACACGGTCCAACAGACGGGGTTTACCTTCCTTAGTCATGATGTATTTCCCTATTTCCTTTAGGTCATCTATATTATGCTGGTGGGAAGTAAAATCAACAAGTTAAAAGTATTCTGGCGGATTAGGCGTCAGTTTTGACGTGTTTGATCACGTCGTTTAGGACGCCCATATATAGTTATGTGTATTCACTAAATATTTGTTTATGTTCGAACCGGTGAATTCGAGTATAAATTTTATCAATTTCACCAATAATATAGAGTAAGTTATATGAGTAAAGGTACAGTTAAATGGTTCAATGCTGACAAAGGCTTTGGTTTTATTACACCAGAAGATGGGGGCAAAGACCTTTTTGTTCATCACTCAGAAATTCAAAGTGGTGGTCAATACGCAACACTGAATGATGGCCAAGCTGTTGAATTTGAAGTTGGCCAAGGTCAAAAAGGTCCTTGTGCAAATAAAGTGGTTCCACTTTAAAGCCACACATAACGAATAAGGTTAGATCGCGCGAAGCCGCGATCTGAACCGTTTGTTGGACAAGCCCACAGCAGTTAAGCAGAACCGCTCTTTAAGAAAATAGCTTTTTGACTTTCTGCTGCACCCAAGGCTCATTTGGCCGATGAACCTTGGGTAGATGCAGACCATGTTGCCATTGCAGCAACATTTGCTCATGAATGAAGTATTTACAGCAAATATTCATGTTTTACAGAT
>QGON01000023.1 GCA_003660235.1 bacterium endosymbiont of Escarpia laminata
CCCGATGATGAGTGGTCCACCCCTACAGCTCATGATTGACCCCGATGCCAAACCGTTCGCATGCCACTCGCCAATCCCAGTACCCCTACACTGGCGAGCAGATGTAAAAGCCGGTCTCGACCGCGACGTTCTCCTCGGAGTCATCGAGCCAGTACCTGTGGGCGAGCCGGTAACGTGGTGTCACCGCATGGTCGTGTGCGCTAAGAAGGACGGCAAGCCACGCCGCACCGTCGACTTTCAGCCCCTCAACAAGTATGCCACTCGCGAGACGCATCATACTCAGCCACCCTTCCACCAGGCGAGATCTGTGCCACAATGCACGAAGAAAACCGTGTTCGATGCTTGGAATGGCTACCATAATGTGCCCTTACGCGAAGAAGATCGCCCACTGACAACATTTATCACGCCGTGGGGACGCTACAGATACATGACGGCACCACAGGGCTACATTGCTTCTGGAGACGGTTACACCCGAAGATTCGACGAAATTGTGTCAAGTTTTCCGAACAAGACGAAGTGTATCGATGACACAATCCTGTGGTCCAACGACATAACCGCGGCTTTCCACCAGGCAGTGAAGTGGCTCGATATATGTGGCAATCATGGTATCACACTCAACCCGAGTAAGTTCGTCTTTGCTCAGAACACTGTCGAATTTGCCGGATTCGAGATCACACCAGATAGTGTCCGTCCATCCCGGAAATTCTTAGAATCGATCCTCGACTTCCCGACACCCAAGACCATCACGGACATACGCGCCTGGTTCGGCCTTGTCAACCAAGTGGCGTACGCGTTCGCCGCTGCGGAAAGAATGCTTCCGTTCCGGGCCCTGTTGAAGCCCGGAACCACATTCACCTGGAACGATGAGATGCAATCACTTTTCGAAGAGTCTAAAAGCGTCATCATCAGTGAAATCGAGGAAGGGGTCAGAATATTTGATGCGTCACGATCAACATGCCTAGCCACTGACTGGTCCAAGACAGGAATAGGATTCTGGTTATTCCAAAAGCATTGTGAGTGCCGCGGCAACAAGCCTTTCTGCTGCCGTGCTGGGTGGAAGATTACGCTCGCCGGAAGTCGATTCACCCACCCGGCTGAGTCACGCTACGCGCCTGTAGAGGGCGAAGCCCTGGCAGTCGCTGACGCACTAAACAAGGCCAGATACTTCATCCTCGGCTGCGAAAACCTCACCCTCGCCGTGGACCATAAGCCGCTGCTAAAGATCTTCGGCGACAGATCTCTTGAGGAGATTTCAAACACTCGTCTGAGAAACCTCAAGGAAAAGACCCTCGGATATCGCTTCCGTGTAGTCCACATACCAGGTGTAAAGCACCGAGCCGCTAACGCGATCTCTCGCCACCCTACCGGCAACCCCGTCAAAATGCATCTACCAGATGACGTCGCGTCCCTGCAAGACGGTGCTCTTCCCGCAGGATTACCAACACTCCCGGAAGTACGCTCCTCCTTCCTGGCCGGCATCCGATGCGGTGAAGAGTTTCAGGACGATGTAGAACACTCAGTTCACGACGCCGCCCTCTCATCACTCTGCTCCCTTAAGGCCGTCACCTGGGATGGAGTCCGCATGGCAACCAATAGCGACGAGGCCATGGTCAAGCTGATGGAAATCATCGAGTCGGGGATGCCAGAATTCCGTCACGAGCTGCCAATAGAACTACGCCAGTACCACCAGTATCGCGACAACCTCTACACTGTGGACGGTGTAGTTTTATACAACGACAGAATAGTCATCCCCCGCTCACTGCGCCTCGATGTACTGCAATCACTGCACGCCGCTCACCAGGGCATATCGTCAATGATATCTCGGGCGGAACACAGCGTCTTTTGGCCCGGAATTACCTCGGCCATCACTGACCTCAGAAACCGCTGCAACGACTGTAACAGGATGGCCCCCTCGCAGCCCAGCGCACCACCTTCCCACCAGATACTACCGGTCTACCCGTTTCAAAGTATGTGCTCAGACTACTTTACTTACAAAGGCGTGAACTATCTCGTTACTGTGGACCGGTATTCAAACTGGCCCGTAGTGGAGCGGTGTAGAGGTGGGGCGCAAGGCTTGATCGCTAGTCTACGGCAGATATTCGGCACCTTCGGCATCCCCGATGAGCTATCATCAGACGGCGGCCCCGAATTCTCATCATCCGCCACGCAGACTTTCCTCAGATCATGGGGTGTTCATCATCGCCTGTCTTCAGTTGCGTATCCCCACAGTAATTGTCGAGCGGAAGTCGGCGTGAAAACGGTGAAGCGCTTGATAACAGGCAATACAAGCCCCAACGGCGAGCTTGATACTGATGAATTCCAGCGGGCCATACTACAGTACAGAAACACACCCGACAAAGACACTAAGTTCTCCCCGGCAATGTGCATATTCGGACGCCCTATCCGAGACTTCATCCCCATCCTTCCAGGACTCTACAAACCTCACACAACGTGGCGTGAGACACTAAGTGCACGCGAGGAGGCGCTACGGATTCGCCACATGAAGGACGCCGAACGATGGGCAGAACACACGAAGACGTTACCGCCACTCATGGTGGGCGACTTCGTCCGCATTCAAAATCAAATCGGCCCCAACCCGCGGAAATGGGACAAGACGGGGATAGTGATCGAGGTTCGGCAACATGATCAGTACGCGATCCGCGTGGACGGCTCGGGCCGCATCACCATGCGGAACCGTAAGTTCTTGAGACGATTCACCCCCGCCATCAAGCGCGCGACTCCTGGCCAACTGGGCATCAACGCCTTTCTTCCACCGCCAGTCGCCTACTCTGTAGCACCAGCGGCGCAGCAGCAATCAGCCTCATCACCGAAAGAACGCGCTCGACCGACACCTACGCCAACCGTACTGTTATCGCCCACTCCACCTGCGATGACTCCAGCGCCTGTGACCAAGCTGCCACCCGCTCCGCCTGCGTCCCCACCCTTGGCAGACGCCTCGCCACCACAGCCGCAATCGTCTGCGTCACCCAAGCCGGCGCCACGCCCGGCTCCTGCTTCACCACGTGCAACTCCTGCCGCCCCATTGCGACGTTCGGCCCGCAACGCGGCCCCGCCAACATGGCTAAAGGACTATGTTTCCACTGTTGACACTCAGTGAACTATGTTATTTCTTGTTCCTATTTTTGTTCTACTAACACAAGCCATATTATTATTTGTCGACATATCAGTCTTCAGTGGTTTAAAGACTTGGGGGGCGTAGAGGGTTATATAGTTACTGTTATTTACTAATCCATGTATTCTGGTTGCAGTTCTCATTGAGTTGCGATCATTCGTACTGATGTACACAATACATCGTGGAAATTGATCTCTGATCTTATCTATGATCGCAACTCAATCTCCATCGACGACTACCAGACGTACTCGAGCATCACCATGCCTGTGGTGGCCTGTCCCATCCCTAACTGCACGTACGTGACAGACGATGTTGACGCGATCATCGCCGTGGCGCTACTCAACACCCACGCGATCACTCACGCCCCAACATCCTCCACAAACGCCGCCGCTGCTAAAGTGGAAAGGGTGAAACGACCAACGGTCACATCGGCGGGGAGCAGCGAAGAATGGGACTACTTCCTGGTCCGATGGCGCGACTACGTGGAAGCAACCAAAGTATCGGGCAAAGATAGAATAATTCAACTACTCGAATGCTGCGACGAACAATTGCGAAAGGACGTCACACGCTCCATTGGCATGGGTCGTACACTCACTGACCGCCCTGAGGAGGAGATATTGACGTTGGTGCGTACCTTGGCTGTCAGGGAAGAAAACACGATGGTCGCTCGGGTCACCCTGCATAACATGCGCCCAGACAGAGACGAGACTGTCAGGTCATTCAGTGCCAGGATCCGCGGCCAAGCCGGCGTCTGCAAGTTCTCCCTCCCGTGCCCAAATTGCACACAGACCGTTAACTACACAGAAGAAGTGCTACGAGACGTGGTGATCAGGGGCCTGGAGGATCCGGAAATCCAACTGGACCTGCTCGGCGACAAAAATCAGGACATGAACTTTGAGGAAGTCCTACGCTTTGTTGAAGCAAAAGAAGCCGGAAAACGATCAGCCTCACGCTTGGTCGACACGCACGGGGCAGAGGCAGCCAAGAGCTCATACACTCGCAAACGACTCGACCGCTTACAACGACAGCATGAACCCAGGGCAGGATCAACCGACCAGAACCCCTGCTCCTACTGCGGCAAAAAAGGGCACGGAAGGAACGCCCCACAGGACATCCGACGCACCGAATGCCCCGCATACAACTCGACGTGCACCGCCTGCCACAAGAAGCATCACTTCGAAGTGGTCTGCCGGGGGAAGTACCGCCGCAAACGAGAAGACACCAAGGTTGAGCTACAGGAAGGCGCCGTGTTTGATTCTCTCTGCATCATCAACAACACCGGCCGACGTCGCAATGAACGCTTCATTGCACTTGATCACCACCTGTACAACCAACTGTCTGACACGTGGCTGAAGCAGTCCTCTAAACCTCAGCCGTTCGTCAAACTTGGTGTGGACGTCCTCGTCGATGACTACAAACTCTTCGGCTTCGACTCTCTCCTCACCCGCACCCCTAGACACGCAGATATACTGTGCATGGCAGACACGGGGTGCCAGAGTTGTCTTGCCGGTATCAAGGCGATCCATCGCCTCGGCATCAATCAACGGGAACTGATACCGGTAACGATGAAAATGCATGCTGCAAACAAGCGCGGTATAAACATCATTGGCACCGCCATCTTGAGGTTCTCAGGTAGAACATCGAATGGAGTCCTCGAGACTCGTCAAATCGTCTACGTCACAGATGTTGACAACAAAGTGTTCCTCAGCAGGGAGGCCTGTGTTGCGCTCGGGATGATAACCGAGCAGTTCCCAAAGGTCGGCGAGATCACCAGACATACAGCTGCGGATGCCACGTCCGATGCTCCCGATCATCTCCGTAACAATAGCGGCCTCATCACCGATTGTAACTGCCCGAAACGTGAACTGCCGCCTCCTCCACCCACTCAGCTGCCATGTCCGGCAACTGACGATAACTGCGAGACGTTACGGCAGTTCCTGCTAGACTACTACAAGGGCTCGACCTTCAACACATGCGAACATCAACCACTCCCGATGATGAGTGGTCCACCCCTACAGCTCATGATTGACCCCGATGCCAAACCGTTCGCATGCCACTCGCCAATCC
>QGON01000022.1 GCA_003660235.1 bacterium endosymbiont of Escarpia laminata
AACGTAGTGCTTTGTCACTGTTTGCTGCTTGGGCAGTTTGTTGCGTTTCACACAGTATACGGTTTTATAAATGAGGGTATGGGTACACGCAACGTAGTGCTACGTCACTGTTTTGCTGCCTTGGGCAGTTTGTTGCGTGTCGACACAGTATACCTTCTTTTCCACTTTGCTGCTCTGGCAGACTCTGGAGTTGCACACACTGTCTTACTCTCTCGCACGTAACGTAGTGCTCTGTCACTCAACGTAGTGCTAAGTCACTGTTTTGCTGCTTGGTGCAGTTTGTTGCGTGTTTCCAATTTACAGCTCCGGCAGGTTTTAGAGTTACACACACTGTCTTACTCTCTCACACGTCTTGTATAATTTACACACTCATCGAGTGCCTTGTCACGATTGCTGCTGTGACAGTTGGTTGGTGCGTACTGGGTGGCTCATGTTTCAGTACCTGACAGTTGTCAGCACACACAGTATTGCCATTTAGGTGGGGATGTGTGCGGCTGGTCATTGTTATCTTTTTCCCTTATGCAGTGTTTTGCGGTTGTAGCATGCCTCCAGCCAGAGCACCACGGGGACGCGGGCGCCCACCACGGAGCGAGGCGACCACACGACAGACCCGTTCACGCACTCGGGCTGTTGAGTCACATCAACCACGAAGTGTCGCGCCACTGCCGAGTCGGCCGTCCAGGGCTACGTCGAGACTGTCTCGCCCCCCGGTCAGCGCAGTGCCTCTCGAAGCCGCCACTGTCTCGTATCTGCCTCCGGTGTCGATGGGACGACCGCCTCCACAGTGCGCCGTCCAGCAGCATTTTGATGATGCACCTGGCCTGCTGACGGTCGTGTCCGGTGCGCGGAGCACATGGGAAACCAACATGGAAAATCGGGTTGCGTCGACCGAACGTCTGTTGGGGGAGATACACGCCATGGTCCAGGCCTTGCGTCCTCCCCCTGCAGCGTTGTCGGCCCCAGCTGCGCTAGGCAGCGCTGCACAGATGGTTGCTGCTGACGTGGCAGCACCTCCGGTGGTGGACTGGGGACATCCTGTCCCGCTTCAACCTGTGGGGGCGGAGCCGGGCCCTGCATTTCAGCCGCACCCGGTGGGACCTGACGTCCCATGGGTCAATGCAGAGGCGGTCTGCCCAGGTAATGGTGTTGTAGGGTCACTGTCGGAGGACACGCAGAATCTAATTTCTTCTTGTACTTCAACCTCCCTCCCCCTGGATTCCCAAATTCCCGATGCCTTACGCGAGAAGATCTGGGCAGGCGAGTTTATCGACCTGTCCCTCCTTCTCACACCCACCCTGACCCAGCAACAAGACTATGCCCTCTCTATCCATCGAGGGGTTAGTACCCCAACTTTCTGCGTGTCCCCGACAAAACCAAAAAGCACAGCGTTGTCTTTCGAGCAGTGGGGGCAGGCCTTTCAACTGTACATGTCAGTTTACCTCCTGCAGCCAACAAACTTGCATGCAGCAGTAAAGATGCTTAAGTACATCGAGGTCATCCGGGGTCTAGCAGAGGATGGGGGCAACTGGCGAGCATATGACGAGGCCTTTCGGGCTTTGCGGTATCGGTGGGGGTGGTCCTGGGATGTTATCAGCTGGGAGCTGTGGCTAAAGGCGTCGCAGGCTGGTCGCAGGTCGGCTACTGGGTCCCCCTTTCAGGGCAAGGGCAGGGCCAGGCCGCAGTCTACCAGTCCATGCTTTGCCTACAACAGGGGGGAGCTGTGCAATCGGGACACATGTAGATACGCCCACAAGTGTAACTTCTGCGGTGGCTCCCACCCCTTCGTCCGGTGCTTTAAGGCCCAGGGTAAGCGTCCCCGCCCCAGCGGCCCACCGTCCTCTAGCCCCCCTGGTGGCCCGTCCACCTCTTGGTTTAGAAAGTGAAATATCCACACCAGTTTCCCCAGCAGCACTCCAGCACATTTTGCATGGTTATGATATTACCTCACTCAATTACCTCTTACATGGTTTCACATCTGGTTTTTCCATAGGTTGTGTTGGCCTGCCACCTCTGCGCGGTGTAGACATCCGTAACCTCAAGTCTGCTGATGAAATTCCGGGGGTTATTGACAGTAAATTGGCAAAGGAGTTAGGATTAGGCAGAATACTTGGTCCATATGCTGTTCCACCATTTGATGTTAATTATAGAATATCGCCTCTGGGCGTTGTCCCTAAGAAAACACCAGGTGAATTTCGCATGATACATCATCTATCTTACCCGGAAGGATCTTCAGTCAATGACTTTATTCCTAAAGAATTCTCTTCTGTCCAATATGCAACGATTTATGATGCCATTGATTTTATTAAGCGTTCAGCAGGGCTTGTGTACATGGCTAAGGTCGACATTGAATCAGCTTTTCGGATAATTCCAATTTCACCAGCAGACAGACCGTTACTGGGTTTTAAGTGGAGGGGCCAGTTTTTCATGGACGCAGTGCTTCCTATGGGTTGTTCGAGTGCATGTGCTATCTTTGAGCGTTTTAGTACAGCGTTAGAATGGGCTGCCAAGGTTAAATTACAGGTAACTGAAGTGATACATGTAATCGATGATTTTCTCCTGCTGGCACCCTCATTTGAGAAGTGCAATGATGACCTTAGGGCTTTTATCGCCATGTGTGAACAGATTGGGGTACCACTTGCTCCGGGAAAAACGGTGGGCCCATCCACCGCACTCCCTTTTCTGGGTATCATCCTGGATACCGTCCAAATGCATGCTAGACTTCCAGATGATAAGCTTGAGAAAGCTAGGGCATTACTTTTGAGTTTTCAGTCTAAGCAGAAGGTCACACTTAAGGAATTGCAACAGTTAATCGGGGTCCTTTCATTTGCTTCGGCCGTCGTAGTCCCTGGCCGGGCATTTCTCAGGCGTTTAATCGACCAAACCATGGGTAGGCTTAAACCGCACTATCACATTCGTTTAAACAGACAAACTAAACTTGACCTAGGAGTATGGTTGGAATTTCTCCAGCATTTTAATGGCAAGGCCTTTTTTCTGGATGAGAAATTTCTGACAGGTGACTATCTCCGACTATACACTGATGCAGCTGGGGGAGTAGGATACGGGGCACTGTATGGGGCAGAATGGTTTTGTGGTCTCTGGCCGGTGGAGTGGCGTTCATTCAATGTCACGGTTTTGGAGTTGTATCCTATAGTGGCAGCAGTACATGTGTGGGGTAATGTTTGGGAGAATAAAAGCGTATGCTTCTTTACGGATAACGAGGCCCTGGTACCTGTGATTAATAACCAGACATCGCGGGAACCCCACATCATGGCCCTAGTCCGTCCCCTGGTATTGGCATGTCTGCGGTTTAATATCAACTTTACAGCACGACATATCCCAGGCCGTTTTAACACGCTGGCTGATAAACTATCTCGTTCGCAGGTGGAAGAGTTCCATGCACTGGCGCCATGGGCGAATGCCAACCCAGTGGAAGTGCCCCACAGTGTGTCCCCAGCCGGCTTAGACAGTCTTTCAGCAGGTTGATGGAGGCCTCATTGGCACCATCTTCTCGACTACATTATGAGCGCGCATGGAAAAAGTTGGTTGCATTCCATGAGTCATTATTTCTCACAACTTGTATGCCTGTTTCTATGCCTATGATGTTGCTGTTTATTGCCCACCTCCATGCTACTGGCTCTGCTCCGGCATCCATTGTTTCAACCGTGTCAGCTATCGCTTATTTCCATAAGATTAATGGTTTTGCCGACCCATCCAATTGTTTCCTGGTAGCTAAGTTGTTAGCAGGTGCACGTAATCTCGGGGCAGTGCCTGATGTCCGTCTGCCTGTCACCCTACCAGTGCTTGCACGCTTGATACAGGCGTTACCCACGGTGTTTTCATCGCATTACAAGTGTCTCATGCTCCGGGCAATGATGGTACTTGCCTTCAAAGCGTATCTGCGCATTGGGGAAATGGTGCCTCGGGCCCGGAATATGGTGCACGGATGTTTGCATATGGGCGACGTTTTACTGTCAGGAGAGTTGATTATGCTTTCCTTCCGGCGTTTTAAACACAGCGCTCGGCAGGGTCCGCAATCTCTCCAGGTCAGAGGCGAATGCATACATGGGTCAGCTATCCATCCGGCTGCTTTCCTCCGGGAATTTCAGCAGGCTAGAGGTGCACTTCCAGGTCCGCTCTTTGCGCACCCCGATGGCTCCCCCATGTTGCGTAGGGAATTTGATGGGTCCCTAAAGACGCTGCTGGTTTTCTGTGGTTATGAGACTAGCGCCTTTAAGGGACACAGCTTCCGGATCGGGGCAGCCACTGCTGCGGCTCTGAGAGGCGAATCAGATGCACAGATCAGGGCGGCAGGTAGATGGACATCGGATGCGTTTAAGAAATACATTAGGATTGCTTGAATGAGAGCGTTTGCGTTGTCGTCCTTTTACAGTTTTATATTCGTGGGGTGGTCACAGGTTAAGGTGACCGGTGGCATAATCGACCCCACTTTTAAGGTTTAGCCTCAGTTATGTATAGTGTAATGCGTTAGCGGGTAGTGTTGGTTTTAGATTTGGTGTGGTTGACTGGTGTGCTTGGCTAGTATTATACTGTGCAGTAGGTCTATGGTGATTTTAGCAGTAATGACATTGTTTGATATATGATATCATGTATACCAATACTGCTTGTTTTATGTGCCGAAATGTGGGCTCGGTCAACCTGAGGTACAGGAGACTAGTATGGGCTCAGTCACAGGCCTGGCCTTGGGATGTCGAGCCCACATTTCTCTCTTATCACGTTAATAAATAAACGTCATTCATTTGGCCTTTCTTCATCACTATATTGGACTCTGTGTTGTTGCTTGCATAAATGGGAGTATGCTGCACCGGCACGATGCGGCATACATATTTTTGTGCGGGCAACAATGCAGACAAGTGATGATTGGCCCAGTGGATTATTCTAATTATATGCTAATTCAGCTTAGCCGTGGGCGCAAAGAACCAATCAGCGCATAGTAGTAGCGAGCAGTTGTAGCGCGCGCTAGAAGTCGGCCACTTTGGTTCGAGAGAGCAAACTATTCGGTTGAGAGTTTTGCGTCCCTCCCATCCCGCCCACTTCTGTAGAGTTTAGCCTTAATAACACATGTG
>QGON01000021.1 GCA_003660235.1 bacterium endosymbiont of Escarpia laminata
GAAACCTCGGGCTAGAAGTGATGTGCTTGATCTTCCATAGTTTCACAAATTCATTGAAGTCTTCACTTGCGAATTCCGGTCCGTTGTCTGTCATCATAACAGAAGGTATTCCATGTCGAGCGAATTGCGCTTTTAACTGGTTTATGACAGACCGTGACGTTTTCTTGTGTAACTCCGCTACCTCGAAGTAGTTGGACCAGTAATCGACTATGATGATGAACGACTGTCCGTTGAACTCGAACAGATCTCCTCCTAACTTCTCCCACGGACGAGATGGCAGTTCGTGCGGATGTAGGGGCTCACTACGCTGCTGTGGCGTGAATGTCTGACAAGTGCTGCATCTGGACACATAGTATCTGACGTCAGCACTCATCCCCGGCCAGTACAGCACTTCTCTGGCTCGTCGAACGCATCCTCCCGTTCCAATGTGGCTGCTGTGTATCTGCTGCAGCATATCCTTTCTCAGTGACCTCGGAACGACCAGCTGCTCGTCTCGGAACGCTAGTCCTTCGGCTTCAACCAGGCTGCTGCGCTCGTCATAATATGGCGATGCTGCTTGCGGACATTCTCTCCTCGCAGGCCATCCCTGTCGTATGATCTTGATCAGCGCCTGAGTTTCTTCGTCTGCGGCCACTTTCTCCCTGAACTCGTCTCGTTTCGTCTTGGTTACCGAGATGTTCTCGTGGCTCAATAATTCTAGTGCGCGAATCTCACAGTTCTCATGCTGGCCGCCCTCTGTTGTGTCTCTGTAGGCGCGGCTGAGCGTGTCGGCGATATACATTAGTGGACCTCGCTTGTACTGTACGTCTAGGTTGTACTTCTGTAGAGCAAGACACATGTGCTGTAGCCTCTTCGGTGACTTGTGAATCTCTTTCTTGAATACTGTCTTCAGCGGTTCGTGATCTGATTCAATGGTGACCACGTCTCGCCCATAGATGTACTGATCGAACTTGTCACACGACCACACGATTGCTAAAAGTTCTTTCTCTATTTGGGCATAACGTGTCTCTGTGTCGGTCAGAGCCCGCGAAGCGTATGAGACAGGCTGTCCGTTCTGCATTAACACGGCTCCCAGACCACGTTCGCTCGAATCACACTGGATCGTGACCGGTTGCTTGACGTCATAGTAGCGCAATACTGGTGCTTTGGTGACAAGCTGCTTAATAGCATCCATCGCTGCCGTGTGCGAGTTTGTCCAGTTGAACTCTGCGTCTTTGTCATCAAGTCTCCTCAGAGGTTCAGTCATCTCCGAGAGTCGTGGCAGGTACTTAGACAAGTAGTTCACCATGCCTAGAAATCTCTTCAGAGCGGTCACATCGCCTGGCTCCGGCATCTCTCTGACTACCGATATCTTCGTTGGATCGGGCTTCAGGCCGTCCGGCGTCAGTATGTGACCCATGAAGGGGACGCTTGCTTGTCCTCGCTTCACTTTGCTGCGGTTCAGCTTCAGCTTCCATGCTCGGCACTTCTCGAAGAATGCGCGCTCATTGTCTTCTATACTCTGATTTACCTCTTGCTCCGTCTTGCCGAATCCCGCTATTAGAAAATCGTCTGCGATGACCTCTATTCCGTCAAGGTCTTCAACGAATTCGTGCATCGTTCTCTGCCAGACTTCCGGCGCTGAGCTTATTCCGAAGGGCATGCGTGTCCAACGAAACCTTCCAAAGGGCGAGTTGAAAGTCGTTTTGAAGCTCGACTCCTCGTCCAGACGCTTCTGCCAGAATCCCTCCTTGGCATCGAATACGCTGAACTTCTTTGCATCAGTCAGACGTGTCGCGACTTCCTCGATCGTCGGCATCTGGTAGTGCTCGCGACAGATCGCTCGGTTTAAGTCTCTTGGGTCGATACAGATCCTCAACTTATCGGGCTTGACGACAACAAGCATGCTCGACACCCAAGCTGTAGGCTCGGTGACTGGCTTGATGATTCCTCGCTGCACCATCTCATCAAGTTTCTCCTTGATTCTCGCTCTCAACGGCACTGGCACACGACGAGGTGGGTGTATCACGGGTGCAACACTCTCGTCTGTGACGATGTGGTATTCGCCAGGCAGCTCGCCCAGACCTTCAAAGACATCTTTAAACTCTGTGAGTAGATCGTCTTTTTCTTTCACTGCCGCTCGCACCGCTTTCCTCAGCGATGATCGTGGGGCTGGATGTGGACTGTCACTGTAGCCTGACGACACGCGCGTTCCTGACGTGTCGCTCACTGCGTGCACGTTTCTGTCGCTGTCGTTGATCGTCACGAAACCCATCTCTGTGCAGGTCTTCAATGACAACAGTGGCATAAAGTCATCGTTCGTGATGTTGAAGGTCAAATTGCTTTGTTTGCCTTGTCGCCATACCGGAAGTGTCACCCAACCAAGTATCTGGTACTTTTCTCCAGTGTACGTCCTGATGTACTTGTGGGTACAGTGTTGCAGCTTCTTCATTTGGCGGTCCCTTGTCGCTCTGCAGTACGTCTCTCGTGGAAGCACGTTGCATTCTGCTCCAGTGTCCATTTGGAACAGAACCCGGCTACTTGGTCTCGGAGATCCAACTTCTACTGTGATGACTGCCTTCGACGCTCTGTCTTCAACAAGACCGACGAAGAAGATTTCCTTTGTCGTGCGGACGGTTGACGCCGTCGCCCTGCACTTGAGCTGGAAATGGTTCTTCTTTCCGCACTTACGGCACGTTTGGCCGTATGCGGGGCACTTTCTTTTAGCATGGCGGCGTCCACAGTACTTGCAGTCTTATTGATGCTGCTCCGTTGGTGCTCTTGGCTTCGGTGTGGTGAACCTTTGCTGTGTGCGGTTGTGTGGTGTGCTGGCTGCTTGTCGCGTCTGCCGTTTCCTGATGAAGCTGACATCCTGCGTGGCACCTTGCATAACCTGCAGCTGAGCACTCGTTTGCTCGGCTGCCTTGCAGATGTCGATGGCTTTCTCCAGGGTAAGGTCATTCATGCGCAACAGCCGCTCACGCATCTTGTCGTCACGCAAACCCAACACGAGCCGATCGCGGATGATCTCGTCTGGTGTGATGTCTTCATGTGCACAGTTCTTCGCGATGGTTCGTAGATCCGTGACGTAAGCTGATATCGTTTCGTCGACCGCCTGGTTCCGGTTGTTAAACCGATACCGTTCGTAGATCACTTGTGTGCGTGGCTCACAATATCTATCAAACTGTGCTAGCACATCGGTTACACACTGTTCATTTTGACTGTCCACCCAAGTGAATGTGTCATACACTTTCGCCGCATCCTCTCCTATCACAGACAGAAGTGTGGCGACGCGAATTAAGCCTTCTTGCTTATATATGCCAGTAGCTATTTCATAGCGCTGCCATATTTTACGCCATTGCTTCCAGTTTGTGGCCAGATTATTGTCCATAATCAATGGTCGCGGGGGTGGTATGTTTGCGGGGGGTATCAACATCGCCGTTGCACTTGCCCCACACCCGGTAGTGTCGGCTGTGTTTGACTCGGCCATGCTGTACAATCTGTGTTGTAGTAGAGTCAAAAGGTCACGTACCTTTGGTTGTCGCCCGAGTCACAACAACGCTCGACAAGCCTACCGCGATGTCTGCATTGCGCTGTCAGTTGGCGCTGTCAGTCGGCGTGATGTCACAGTCACGGCGAAAATGTTCAAAGTTCACTTTTGCAAGCTGCGTGCTTCAATGCAAAGTTCGTCAATAACACATGCTGATCCTGGTTCGTTAACCGACGATATGACGGGACATCTGACACCATGTAACGTTTTGTTGTTATAACGTAAAGTAATTTCGGACGCGTGTTTTATAAAGACGACTGGTTTATTTGAACATCTCCATGCAGACCTGCTACACGAGGCTAGGTCAAGGACTGCTGAAATCACGTGATGGTGTCACCTGTCTAAACTATGCCAAGTTAGTGGGAACATAGAAATACAGTAGCGCTACCTAGCGATTATACTAAATTTAAATGACATATCGCCACATCTCCTTTCTCAACAATGTATGCATGTACTAGACATTAAGTAAGTGTCCTTGAAGTATACTGTGAATACTTGCTATACTTGCTACAGTCCGTAAGGTGTAATAAATGGTACAAAATGTATAACACCTACAGTTCGTAGTCTACTTGCCACTTGGGGTTAACTCTATCTCGGGTAGATCTTCGTAGCATCGGTATAGGTGGAGTTGGTTGGTTGGGTGTCCCTGGGCCGTCTTGGATGGGACGTCGTGGTGCCGGCACGGGTCGTGGCGGCGTGCTGTATGACTCCGGACCGCAGTGCACGTCAGCTGGTTCGGTCGTCTGGTTTCGCTGATGTGGCTCGTCCTGATGCGTCGACTCGATGTCATCAATAGCCGTGTCCATGTTTGGCAGTTCAGCTGTCGACCGCAGTTGACGACGGTTGCGACGGTAGCGCGCGCCGTTCACCTCAACCTCGTAGGATCTGTGTCCCAACACACGGCGACAAAGCCCCAGTGACCAGCGTCGATCACCTGGCAACCTCATTCGGATGTTGTCACCAGCGTGTAGCTCCGTGAGCTTCTTCGTGCCTCGGTTGTAGTGTTTTGTCTGAGCTTCCTTCTGTGAGGCCAGCTTCTCTTCTGTTGTAGGTGGTATCGCTGGGCGTAATAGCTCCTCAGTTGTCGGCAGGAGGGTCCTTGTACGCCTTCCCATCAGCCGTTGTACCGGCGATGTTCCGATATACTCGCTCGGGGTGTTCCTCCAGTCTAGCAGCGCTAGCAGTGGGTCTTTGTGGTCTTCTCGTGCTTTCTTGAAGAGTGCTTTACACGTCTTCACTGCGTTTTCCGCTTTGCCGTTCGATTGTGGAAACCTCGGGCTAGAAGTGATGTGCTTGATCTTCCATAGTTTCACAAATTCCTTGAAGTCTTCACTTGCGAATTCC
>QGON01000020.1 GCA_003660235.1 bacterium endosymbiont of Escarpia laminata
ACAAGCCAGTGGTTCGGGTGTTCGCGAGGTCGCCCAACCTCGGTAAGGGTGAAGCCCAAGCCACGGGACAACCTATTGAGCGAAGGTAAGGTACCTTATACCTTGTGTGGGGGAAATGGTCGACCTCCAACTAAGGTTCACTTCGGCGGATCACTCGGCCTCGGCAGGGTAGCCGTCAGCGTCAGTAACTCACTAGTCCTATACCGCACCCAACGGTATAGGGCGAGGCGTCTGAGGGGACGTCGTGGGGAGATGGAACGAACTCCCCGGAAGGTCCACCCCACTGGTGGGGGACGGATCCGTCATTCTCGGCAGAGGTAGCCGTAAGTCATGAGACAGCCTCAGAAAACCAAAACCGTTGGGCGGAGGGTTAATCCCACGTCTAACATGAGCGACAGCCTCGCTCGCCGGGCCCCTAAAAAGGCCCAAGTTGGACTGTCCTAACCAGTCAGTCCGACTTACAAATCGGGTTCCAAAACAAATTACGAAAACACAGGGGTCGTCCTCTGACGATCCCCTCCCGATTGGGGAGAAAAGTGGAACACTGTCCAACACTGCAGACCAGATTCCTGAAGGACGATGCCCCGACTGTGGTAGGCAGTTCAAAGGGACTCGTGGTTTATCTATACATATGAGATCAGCCCATAAGGAATCTTATCATGCGAGACGTACAATTATCATTAGTGCTGTTAAAGCAACACAGGTCCGTAGTAGGTGGGATCCTGAAGAGATAGTTGGGATGGCTAGGGAGGAAGCCAGACTGAGTAGACAGGGAGCCTCCAACATGAATGAGAAGCTTGAGGCATTTATGCCAGCCCGCACCCGTGAGGCTATTAAGGCTAGACGGAGAGACAAGGGATATAAGGCCATGGTGGTGTCTTATTGTAAGGAAGCTAGCAGTACACATGGGACTGCCGTGCCGTCTAGGTTGGGGACGGGTCGGGCCGGTGAGAAGGTGACGGAGAATGCAAATGAGACCATTGACGGGAGTGAAGCTGAACTGCCCCCCAGGAGTACAACGACTCGTGTCGTGGGGACAGATTCGAATGGGCTTCCTCCGCGTGCCGGAACAATGGATGGAGAGACAAGAGGCGGGCGTGGGAGACTGGTGCCCCCCAAGGAAAAAGTGACTCTCGTCACTGGGGGCCCAGTGCCTGGATCCCCCCCGGAACAGTATAGGTGTGAAGTAGAGCCGCCCCCCAGGAGTGAAGCGACTCGTGTCGCGGGGGCTGGCTCTCCTAGGCTTCCGCTTAAACGAAACCCCAGAACATCAAGGACACAGACAACCACGGAGGGAGAGGTGATGATGCCTCCTCTCAGAAGGACCACAAGAGTAGTAAGGACACAGACAAGCACAAAGGGCGTGATGGTGAAGCCTCCCAGGGAGTTGGCGACTCGTGTCGCCGGAGGCTTAACCCCAAGATCTCCCCCGGGACTTGGTGAGAGTGCAATAGGGCCACCTCCCAGGAGGGAAGCGACTCGTGTCGCGGAAGTGGTCCACGAGGGTGGGATAGAGCCGCTCCCCGAGGGCAACGCGACTCGTGTCGCGGGGGCGGCTCTTCCAACATCTCCCCCCAGAGAAGCTCCACATGAAGTGGCAGGCACGGCTGCCGGAGAATCGTGCGTTACGAGACCAACACCGGTGTGGGGCATCTTTACTCAGACCCACCCCGGTGATGCCCAAGATATTGACATTGAAGAAATTCCGGAGACAGACGATTGGCGGGCACCAATCATCGAGATCATCCTCGCCCAGGCAGATGAGGCGAATGTCTCTCCGGATCTTCTTCAGCAGGTTATACATATGCCTCTTGGCGACTATGATAACCTGCAAGGACTCATTGACCAGGACCTCCTGGAGTTTCTACCTCCGGTCGAGCGACCAGGTCAGCGACGGCAACACGGTCCGCCTCGCCGAGAAGCCCGGAACGCGCGCGCCCAGCGTAAAGCGCAATACTCTCGTATCCAGGCGCTTTACAAAACCTCTCGGTCTGAGTGCGCGAGGGTTGTCTTGGCCGGCCAGTGGAAACGGGTGGCCTCTAACCTTCCGCTGTCTGATCAGACGGCATTCTGGAAACCCCTTATGGAAACGGCCTCTATCGAAGATAGAAGGAGTCCCCCGACGGATACGAATCCGCAATGGGATATGGTAAAACCGATCACTACAACAGAAGTGATCCGCCACCTGAGGGGTTTGAAGGACGGAGCGCCCGGGCCGGACCTTAGGCGCAAAAAGGACTTGACCAATCTTCGTGTCGCGGCGCTCGTATGCCGATTCAACATCTGGCTACTGACGGGTATCGCGCCGGAATCTTTTCGGCATGGAGAAACCGTCTTGATTCCTAAGACCGAGACGAGTGTCGAGCCGAAGCAGTTTCGCCCCATCACGATGGGCCCGATACTGTGCCGACTCTATCACAAAATCTTGGCTGAAAGAATCGAGGCTGGGTATACGATTAGTGAACGCCAGAAAGCGTTCAGGAAAGGCGATGGCCTGAGTGACAACACGCACATCCTTCGTAGCGTGATATCTGATAGACAAACACGGTGTCAGGCCACTGCGATTGCCTTCCTGGACGTCTCAAAGGCGTTCGACTCCGTGTCACATGATTCCATCCTCTTGGCAGCTGCCGCTGCTGGAATACCTAGCCCGCTGGTGGGTTATATCCGTTCCTTGTACCAGAGTCCGAGTACTCGACTACGAGTGAACGGGGAACTTAGCCAGGAGATCAGCGTGAATAGGGGGGTCCGACAAGGAGACCCACTAAGTCCGGTCCTATTCAACGCGGTGATTGATTTAGCCTTACGTCACCTGGACCCATCCATCGGGGTCCCTGTGGGGGATGAGGTGCTCTCGTGCCTCGCCTTCGCAGATGATCTTGTTCTCCTGGCCAAAACACCACGCGGCCTCCAGTCCCAGTACTCGACGGTGGAAAAGGCTCTAGGATTATCTGGACTTACCCTGAACGCATCAAAATCAGCAACCATCAGAATTGATGTATTAGGTAAGGCAAAGCATTGGAGTTGTAATCCTTTCGATTTCTTGGTGTCCCGTGGAGGCGAAAAGATAAAGGCCCTCAGCATATGCGAAGGGTATCGGTATTTGGGAAATCTTGTGGGAGCTGGGAGATTGGCCGGTACTACTCTGGAGATCTTGAAGCAAGGGGTCGAAGAGCTCTCGCGAGCCCCCCTGAAGCCGGAGCAAAGGATGTATATCCTACGGTGTCATCTGTTACCGAGCTTGCTTCATCAAGCGGTGCTGGGCCGCCTGTCCAAGACCACCCTGGACTATATGGATAAGATCTCCAGAGCTGCGGTTAGGTGCTGGGTCAAGCTTCCGCATGATACCCCATTGGGCTTTTTCCACGCGCAGTGCAAAGATGGGGGGATGGGACTTCCTAGGCTCAGATGGCTGATTCCCCTCCTCAGGGTGAAACGAATGGAGCGCCTTGTTGGCTCCAGTGACTCAGTGGTCAAGGCGATCACGGAACTTAAAAACTTCCAAAGGGACCTGAGGCGGTGGTCCGAGCCAATAAGTGCGTTTGGCATCGTCCTGAGAAGTAGGCGAGATATTCAGCGAGCCATGGCGGAGTGTCTGTACTCCTCAGTTGACGGTCATGGCCTACGAGGCTGCAACAATACCGGATATGCCAACCGATGGATGACGTCCGGCACGGGTCTGGTGTCGGGACGTAGCTACGTGAACTGCGTAAAGATCAAAGGGAATCTTGTCCATACGGCGTTGCGTGCCTCTCGTGGTAGGCCGGAAGCCTCAACTAGGTGTGACGCCTGCCGAGGGGTGGAGTCATTGGGACACATCCTGCAGGTGTGTCCGCGAACCCATAACACCAGGTGTGACCGACACGACCATGTCAACCAGTTCCTGAAAACTGTGTTGGGGAAAAAGGGTTTCTCCACGCGCGAGGAACCCTCTATCCCTACCCCGGCGGGTATCCGGCGCCCAGACCTCGTGGTCTGGAAGGAGAACAAATGTGTCGTCATCGACACGACGATCGTTGCCGACAACTACAGCATGGATGACGCCCACCAACGGAAGACGGAGTATTACGACAAGCCGGCCATTCGTCAATGGTGCCACACGGAGACGGGGATCGCGGCGACTGAAGTGGAATTCACGGCCTGCGTCTTGAACTGGAGAGGGACACCGGCGGCACGATCCGTCCTCGAACTGGGGCGGCTAGGAATCAGCAAGGCGGACTGGACGATCATGAGCGTCAGAACTTTAGAGTGGGGGGCAAAAAGCATTGCATGCTTCCGATCTTCTACCGCCTTCTTTGGCCATCGCGCTCGATAAGACCACATGGAATTGTACTAAGAGAGATAATGTTGAAATGGTATTATAAATGTAGAAATTTGTAGTGTTACGAGTAGTATCGTCCGATGGAATTTGGTATGCAGACATGACGGTGAGCTATCTTCTTGTGAAGATAGTCCGAGTATTGTTGGATAAGTGTTCTGCGTAATAGCCCGCTCTCGGGGCTTAAAAGATCTGAGAAAATTATATCGTAATAGTTCGTGCGCGCTCTGTAGCACGGGGTTCCGAACCCGAGAAGTGTACCCGTCTTTATTCTATCTGTAATTGCATGCATTTATATAAATGTATCATGTCGATGTACGTCTGAAAACTAACCATTTTGGGGGTTTGATGAATTGTCTCGTTTGGTGTCTTCTATACTTGCATTGTATGCATGTATGGTGAATATGTGTATATCATTGGAGAACGAATTATAACTGCTATATGAGTACGTGAATAAAAATCGATATAAACCCTAGCCAAATGCCTCGTCATCTAATTAGTGACGCGCATGAATGGATTAACGAGATTCCCACTGTCCCTATCTACTATC
>QGON01000019.1 GCA_003660235.1 bacterium endosymbiont of Escarpia laminata
TCTCGTGCCGGGCCGGACCCATATCCGCAGCCGGTCTCCAAGGTGAACGGCCTCTAGTCACTGGAATAATGTAGGTAAGGGAAGTCGGCAAATTAGATTCGTAACTTCGGGACAAGAATTGGCTCTAAGGGCTGGGTCGGTCGGGCTGGGGTACGAAGCGGTCTTGGCGACCGGCAGGGGCTGGGCGAGGCCGCAAGGTCGAGCTCGGACCGTCGCCGGGACCTGGCCGTGGACTGCCTCAGCTGCGCGGCGGCGTCTTCGGGCGCTCGTCTCTTCGGCCGGCGTCTAACAGCCGACTTAGAACTGGTACGGACCAGGGGAATCCGACTGTCTAATTAAAACAAAGCATTGCGATGGCCGCAGCCTGGTGTTGACGCAATGTGATTTCTGCCCAGTGCTCTGAATGTCAAAGTGAAGAAATTCAAATAAGCGCGGGTAAACGGCGGGAGTAACTATGACTCTCTTAGGGTTGGGATGGCAGAATCACCTCCACGCGGTCCAACCTGGGTGCCGATCTGCGAAGGTCGGTAGCTAAGAGTTCTGTCCCTCACCGTCGGGCGGGGTTCCTAGCGGTGTTGTAAATTTACGCGCATGTGTAAAGATTTTGGGTAAGACAGATGTCTGCCCCTGGTATAGAAGGAGCCACTGCGCCTTCAAGCGTTACAGTGGAGGACGAGAATGTTACAAGCCCAAATGTGGTTAACAGAGAGAATGTGGGAGGGCCCTCCGGTGTGCTTCCATGCCAGGTGTGTGGAAGGTCCTTTGGTTCTCAAAGAGGCCTTTCACTACATCAACGCATGAAGCACCCGGAGTGGTTCCATGGTGTAAGGATAGCGGATGTTTCCAGATCCGGATGGTCAACGGATGAGATGATCGTTGTAGCAAGAGAGGAGATTCGGCTGGTGGAGGCCGGCAAGATGGTGCAGGGGCCGAATGTAAAAATTCGTGTAAACTTTGATCTATTCAGGAAGTTCCCTGAGAGAACGGCAGACGCCATTAAAGGCTTGAGAAAGTCCGAGAAATATAAAAATCTGAGAGAAAGATTGATGAGCGGGGCCTCCCCAGTCGAATTTCCAATCGAATACGAAAAACCTTGGTTGTCGAGAATAGGGTTGGTGGCAGGAGGTCTTCCTCCTCGCCCCACCCAAGAAACGAGTCAAAGTCAGAGGGTGGTAGGTGGTGATCCGTCAGGACCCACCCAAGAGGGAGTTGAGAGTCAAAGAAGGGTTAGAGTAAACCCCGTACAGTGGTGTAC
This sequence comes from bacterium endosymbiont of Escarpia laminata, assembly GCA_003660235.1. GTDB lineage: Bacteria > Pseudomonadota > Gammaproteobacteria > Chromatiales > Chromatiaceae > QGON01. Next base: position 1,256 of record QGON01000019.1, read on the forward strand.
GCCGGAGAAAAGAGACAGGACGGGGCTGAAGGTCAGATGGTCGGAGGAATTGCTACTGAGGATGGCCGAGACGGAGGACCGGTTGGTGACGGCGGGGACCAGAACGATAAATCAAGACCTGGCAAAAGCCTTCCCAGAACGTAGCTTCGATGCTATAAAAAAGATGAGGCAGTCGCCCAAGTATAGAGCACTGCTAAGGGGAAGGAAGGGTCCTGTCGCTCATCCAGCCGGGAGACCGTCTGGTCATCCTCAACAGGAAGTAGAAAGGGGGTCGATGACCCCGAGTGCAAAGTTGATTGTGTCACTTCCAATGACCAGCCCCGTCTCCCCGGAGGAGATGAGTACTAGGGACGTAGTAACGCCAGAAAGACCAAGCAATGAAGAGCATGTGAGCCGGATTTTAAGTCCGGACCTTTCGCCGGGTCCGTCATGTACTCCCCGTCCAGAGGACGTGAGTCCGAAAGTCGGGGAAGACGGTGGAAAATCGGCAACGGAGATGAGAGGAGATAACCTAGACGAGTATTCACTGAATGTGACTAATCAGAGCGACATAGAGTTCGAGTTATGGATTGAGGATCTTCAGCATGAACTCATCCTAACGCAGGGATATCTGGTGGGGCTGGACTCCACGGAGTTCCTCGACTTCAGACCCGACAATTTGAGCAAAGCCAACAAAGATAACATCGATAAGGAGTACAAGGATTGGGTTGACCATGAGTTAAGGGTCTCAGGTGCGAGGAAGGGACCGCGCCGGAGGGCAAGGCGACGGCAGGCTGCTTTGAGGAAGGAAACCACCAGGAAGGAAGTTGAGCCCGCTGCAGTCATGGGGCGAAGAAGGCGGAGGAGGACTGAGTACGCTCGTATCCAAAAACTCTATCGCACCAACCGTACAGAGTGTGCTCGCAAGGTTCTCACTGGGGAGTGGAGGACCTCGGTGACCCCGACAATACCACTAGATGATCAGGTAACCTTTTGGAAGAAGGTTTTCGGTGAAAAGTCCTTAGCCGATGATAGGATCATCGAACCCCAAGGGAAGATCTTGTGGGACCTTGTGAGGCCAGTACGGTTGGAAGAGATCTATGCTACCCTGCGTAAGACTAAGGAAGGAGCTGCAGGCTTAGACAGGATCTCGCGCGAAGAGGTGCGTAAGTTAGATCCCAGAGCCCTCCTCGCGCACTTCAACCTGTGGCTGTACGCGGGTTATCAGCCGAAAGAGTTTCGCCATAGCCGTACCGTCTTGATTCCGAAGGTGGAGGTCCCTTCAGGTCCAGGTCAATATAGGCCGATTGCCATTTCGGCCTTTGTAGCACGAGTATTCCACAGACTGTTGGCGGGTCGAATGTCAGGGCTCTTGGAGTTCCAGTCTCGCCAACGAGCTTTTATAAAGGGAGACGGCATCGCGGACAATGTGTTCCTGCTAAGATGCATTCTAAGAGACAGATGTAAGGAACTTAAGCCGCTGTCCTTGGCGTTCCTTGACGTGTCCAAGGCATTTGACACGGTGTCTCACAGCTCGCTGCTCCTGGCAGTGAAGAGAATGGGAGTGCCCGGGCCCTTTATCAGCTATCTTCACAGCCTCTACTCGGAGACGTCAACCTCATTGCACGTCGATGGCCAGTTTAGCAGCCCACTCGAGCAGAACAGGGGAGTAAAGCAAGGTGACCCGTTATCACCACTGCTATTTAACTGTGTCATCGACTGGGCGTTGGCGTCCCTCGAGACTGAGATGGGTGTCGTGGTTGGTAAAGACGGCCCCCGCCTCAATCACTTAGCATTCGCCGATGATATCGTGCTGATTGCTGAGTCTAAGATTGGCATTCAGCATCTTTGCTGGCAGGTGCAGAGGGCATTGGGGCACTGTGGCCTGGCTCTGAATGCGGACAAGTCGAGGACGCTGAGGATTGCGGTCAACGGGAAAGCCAAGCAGTGGTTATGCGACCCCATCCCCTTCCTCTCCTTGGCGGGGGGCATCTTGCCCGCGGTGCCGGTCTCCCACGGATACAAATATCTTGGTATCCGGATCAGTGCCAGAGAAAGGGACTCTACTCCCGAAGAGTTGTTAACGAGGGGGATAAATCAAATCACCAGGGCCCCCCTCAAGCCTCAACAAAGGATATACATACTATGTAACCACTTGATAAACAAACTTTTCCATCGTTTAGTGCTATCAAGATCAAACGGAGCAGTGCTCCGTAGGTTGGACAAACTAGTTCGGAGGGGCCTAAGGGCCTGGCTGAAGCTACCACATGACACAACCAACTCGTATATACACGCCGATGCCAAAGATGGGGGACTGGGGATCCCGGCTCTAAAGATAGCCGTGCCCTTAATGAAAGAGGCTAGATTAGCCAGATTGGCTAGAGTGAAAGACCCTACTATACAGGCGTTGGTGGCCAGCTCACACACGTTTGCTGAAGAGGTTCAAAGGTGCCATCATCCTCCGATTAGGGTCGGTAGCTCAGTAATTGCAAACCGTGAGGAAGCAAGAGAGGCATGGGCGTCGTCTCTATACGAGTCAGCTGATGGCTATGGTCTGAAGGCCTCTCCCGCAGTCCCATTCATTCATGGATGGGTTAGAGACGGAACTAGACTTATGACTGGGGCGGGATTCATACACGCCGTGCAAATAAGAGGGGCTACAGTGTCCACGGCAAAACGAGCAGCTCGTGGGCGCCCTCTAGCAACAGATAAGTGTGACGCATGCGGGCGGACGGAGACTTTGGGGCATGTGCTCCAAGTCTGCCACAGAACTTGGGGGACCCGTATTAAGAGGCATGATGCCCTCATGGAGAAGTTCCTCCATGGGATGGAGAACCGCGGATGGCTGGTTATGCGAGCCCCGGTTATTCTTGTGGTGGGAGGCACGCCACAGAAGCCGGATGGAATTCTATACGCTCGCGGCCGTTGCTGGGTTATAGACGCGTCAGTAGTAGCTGATAATGCGGATCTAGACGAAGCCCATCGTAGCAAATGTGCCAAGTATGACACCCCGGCTGTTCGTGACTGGTGCCAGTCGCACTGGCCTTCTCCTGAGGTGCCGGCGGGTGTCTCTTTCGGGGCCCTCATTTTCAACTGGCGAGGGGCCATGTCGCCATTGTCCGCCCGTATGTGTCGGGCACTGGGATGTAACCAAAGTGATATGAAACTTATGTCAGTTTCAATACTAGAGTGGGGATGGAAGTTGTTCCGGGCGTTTCACCAGAGTACAGCAGTATGGCAGTAGCTCAACAGAAATGATTGAGTACAGATGATTGACTCTGTAAACACCAAGTTTGGCAGGTGTACGGCTTGTCCTCCTGATATACGTCTCACTGCGTTTAATCAGTGATAATCGCAAATAACTCGCTGATCTGTTATTGCTTTATTTAACTCATTTGTTGTATTGTATTTAATACGCACGAATTTAGTTATTATACACATGTGTTACGTTAAGTTATATCGGCTTGAGTTAACCAATTTTGTGTTTTTTTTTTTTTTTTTTTTTTTTTTTTTTTTTTTTTTTTTTTTTTTTTTTTTTTTTTTTTTTTTTTTTTTTTTTTT
>QGON01000018.1 GCA_003660235.1 bacterium endosymbiont of Escarpia laminata
CCGCCCCTGTGCCTGGTATTGGCACTCTCACTTGATAACAAGCTTCTCCCTTAACACCCAGACGACAGGTTCCCACGTTCCATATATAAGCCTGTGATCAGTTCGCGCCATCTCTATACCGGCCGCCGCATGATCGGTAATCGGTTTTCCTTCATGCTGATCCCGGGAATGTCCAAGCTCCCCGGTTTTGACGACAACAAACGGTTTTTCGATACCTCATCAATGGTTCGCTTTCGCTCGCCTCCAGATCGCACACCTGACATTTATGACAATGCCTTTTCTTCATCGCTCACTACCAAAGCTCTTTACTCCAGCAGCATGAAGTGGTTTGACGCCAGCATCCGAAAACCGACGTCGAGGGGCCTACCCTCATCTTAATATACAGTTAAAGTTTCTTCGAAACTTTTCGTGGCACACCAGGACAAAACCGCTAATATGCTCCCGGTCTCTCTCATACAGGGGGATACGGGAAAATCGAACGCTGTCATGCTTGAGAAAAAAATCCTCTACGCTCATCGTTTCATCTAAAGCAAACACCACAGAGCGTGGCGTCATCACATCCTTTGCCTGCATATCCCGAAACAGGAACAGATTCTTCAGTATCAACGACTCCTTCTGTCCCAGCTGTCCCTCTTCGGCCCCGAGGTCGGCCATGGCAGCGAACTCTTCACGACTGAACCCCCGCAGGGTGGGTTCGGTGGCTATTCTTCCGGTCAACCATTTTGCCATCTTGACGAACGGGTAGAGTATGAAAATCAGGTATTTAAGCGCATGAGCGGTCAACGGCGCCAATTGCCGCCAGTAATGGGCGCCAAGTGTCTTGGGCACGATCTCGGAGAACACCAGAATCAACAACGTCAAAACTGCGGAGGCCACACCCACATAGGCATTGCCAAACACCACCGCCGCCTGGGCGCCCGCCCCGGCAGCGCCAATGGTATGTGCGGTTGTGTTCAGTGTCAGGATCGCCGCCAAAGGCGTGTTGATATCCTCCTTGAGTCTGCGTAATTGAGTGCCGGAACCTTTCCCCTCCTGCTCCAGCAGCGCAATATAGGGCGTGGTAACACTGAGAATCACCGCCTCTGCAACCGAACAGAAAAAGGAGAAACCCAAGGCGATAGAGATATAGATAAAAAGCAGCAGCATCTTAGTAGTCTCTCCAGAGGCGCCTGCCGGGGGCATCTAAAACAGACAACCCGTACCACAGCCACCTTTGACCTTTAACCTTTAACCTCATTATCAATCCCGCTCATGCAGATGAGTGTCGTAACGCTCCATGAGATAACAGAGGCAATCCTGACGCACCACCGCTTTATTGGTGGTCAGCATGGAGGGCATCACCGAGGTACGCAGTCGCAACTCACCCTCCTCCACGGCAAAGAAGTGTGCAGTCACATCCTCGCCGCGCTCATCCCGCACATCCAGAATCGGCCGACGATCAACAAGAACCCGTCCCAGGCTGGTACCCCGGGGCAACTCCCGGAAGTTCATGTGGTCGAGATCTGGTGCAAAAAGGATATCTGCCTCCCAATCGCCAAAACTGAAACTCAGTGTCTCCGGCACCTTTACCTGCGCCACAGTATGGAAGAGATCGATATCCTGATCGGCAACGGGATGAAGCGGATGCTCAGACAGATGCAGACAGGCATCGAGATACTCCAGCGCATGGTCCACCCCTCTGGCCTGCCCCACTTTGCCGCACTCCAGCGTGACTGCAGGACAGATCTCCGCCAGCGCCATCGACTGCACCCCTTTGGGCCGCAGAAAATAGACCACTGTGCGGCTGAACAGATTGGCAAGATGGAGAAAACTGGTATCCAGCCGGTTGACGCAAGCATAGTGGGGGTTGAGGCCGGTATTGTTGTGCACATCGACACTGGCGAACGGTTTGAGTCGGGAGATGAGCTCGGTCACCCGGCACATCATGGTGTGCTCCGGCGTGCCATCTGTCTCGCTGCCGGGCCAGACCCGGTTGTAGTCCGGCTGTCCCGGTAGCCGACGCAACCCCAGGGCTGCGGCGGAAACATTGCCGATAAAGAGGGAGATAGCGCGCGGTAGATCCCTGCCCCCTTCATAGCGTTTGAGCAGCCTGCGAACCGCCTCCCAACCCACCGTCTCGTTGCCGTGCATCAGTACAGAGAGAAAAAGGGGCGCGGGGCGTTTTCCCGGCAGATGAATCAGAACCGGACCGCCAAGTGCCGCTTCAAGCTGATCCGCTGGAAGGCCGAGCAGCCCCTCTGGAAGTGATGTCAGTTCCTGCAGCATCCTGTGATTGTACTCGTTAGTGTCCTTCCAGAAAAAGACAGGTAGGCCGGTTCAAGCTTGTGGAACCGGCGATTTTCCCGATCCGCCAAGCTTGATCGGGCCTAGGAGGCTGTCGGGTTTATCCGTTTGATGCGAAAATCACTGGGGGCGAATCAAATCAGTTTATCGAACGAGGCGAATAGTGGACCTATTTAACGAGTTCGATAAGCTGAGTTGATCGTCATCCAGGGATTTGCAGCCAAACAGTGTTAAACCCGACAGTCTCCTAGGGTCACGTCCAGTCAAAATCCCCATTCGTGCACTGGCAGACCGCTCTCCTGCCGTTCAAGATAGGCCAGACTCAGTGCCGCCATATCACGGCCATGGCGCGCCACCCAGGCACGTTGCCAGGCAGCACCATTCATCTTCGCCTTGACTCTGGCCTCGATGATACCCAGCCAGTGATCACTCTCGGCCCGATCCACGCTGAGCAGCGCAAGTCCAAGGCGCGCCTTGGGCAGCAACTGCTGCAGAATCAGTTGATCGACACGCACTGGCTTCCCGTCAAGCCAGTGCACCTCCGCCTCCAGTCCCAGACGGGCCGCCGCATAAAAATTACTGCGCGCCCGCATAAAACCCAAAAGATTCTCCAGCCTCTCATCGTCTTCTATCAACCCACTTATCATACCGAAGTAGAAAGCGGCATTGGCGATGGTGTCCTGCACGCTGGGTCCTGCCGGCACCACCCGGTGCTCGATACGCAGATGGGGGCCACCGCTTTCATCAAAGGCGATCAATGGGCGGTTCCAACGCCAGATGGTACCGTTGTGCAGCCGCAGATGTGCAAGCCGCTCAACCGGTTTATCCATCAACCGGGGCAGCAGTACCGGATAGCGTTCGAGGTTGGCGCTGAAGTTCTCCATCATCGACTCCCGCACATAACGGACGCCGAAGCTGACACGCTTGGTCAGGTCTGAGGCCCCGACAGAGATCGCCTGTTCAAAAAGGGGTATGCGGGTCTCATCCCAGAGATCATAACCAAAGAGATAGGGGGAGTTGGCGGTTGCCGCCACCATAGGGGCCGATACTGTTTTTGAAAGGTTATAGGCGCGGGCAGCTTTGGCCGGGTCGACCTGCAGATGTATCTGAAACGAGGTGGTGGCAGACTCAAGCATGACATCGTCATGACTCAACTTCAGTCTGTCCCGACCCTCGATATCCACTTCAATCGACCGCCCTTGGCGCAGCCGGAAGACCTGCTCATTGAGCGCCCGGTAGCGATTGAGGGGAGACATATTAGCCAGGGTCAGGTGCGACTGGCGCAGACTGGGTAGAATTCCGATCATCCCGAGCCGCATTTCCAGCGAGGCGGCTGTCTGATTGCACGCCGTCCAAAGCTGCCCCAGCTCCTCCGCCATGCGGGTAAAGACACTGCCTTCCAGATGGCGGGGTGAACTGTTGAGTTCCAGGTTGAAAGTGGCCAGTTCGGAGACCACCAGGGGATTATCCAAGCGCTGCATGAGTACCTGATTCAGTGGCACAGGTTCCGCATCGGGTCCGATCAGCCAGGCCTCCAGCTCAAAGCCACCGGTCGGCGGCTCTTGGACAAAACGTCCCTCTTTGAACCAGTCCGCCAGCAGACTTGTCTCCGCTTCCAGCCGCGCATGAAACTCAGCGAAGTCATCGGGGCCAAAATGGCTTGATGAGATCTCCTGTCCCATATCTCCTGTTACTCAGACAAGGATTGCTCCAGCGCCGCCAACCGCTGCGGGGTACCCACATCGGACCAGCGCCCCCAAAAGGCCTCACCGCTCACTTCTCCTGCCGCCATTGCACTGCGCAACAGCGGTCCCAGGGGAAAGGCAGCGGGATCACATCCGGCAAACAGTGCCGGAGCGTAGAGTCCGATACCGCTAAAGGTCAAACGTCCACTGCCGGCATCTACCAGCGTATCACCCTCCAGCGAAAAATCCCCCGCCGGATGGTGCGATGGGTTTGGCACCATCACCAAGTGGGCCAGCCGGCCAAGGGGCAGAACCAGTCCCGCATAATCGATTTCGCACCAGACATCACCGTTCACCACCAGAAAAGGGGCCTCTCCCAATAAGGGTAGCGCACGAAAGATACCTCCGCCGGTTTCCAGCGCAGGTGATTCGGCTGAGTAGTGGATAGTGACGCCCCAACGGGAGCCGTCGCCCAGCGCCACTTCGATCTGTTTCCCCAGGTATGCGTGATTGATGACCAGTTCCCGGATACCTGCTTCCGCAAGCGCTTCGATGTGATATTCGATAAGGGGTTTGCCAGCCAACGGCAGCAAGGGCTTGGGAGTGTGGTCGGTCAGGGGGCGCATACGCTCACCCCGACCAGCGGCCAGGATCATGGCTTTCATGGGGCACCGGACTCGGATGGAGGGGTTGTCGGGGAGATGCTAGCGGAATTTGGGGGGAGGGGCTACTGGCTATTAAGGTGACAGGTGACAGGTGACAGGTGACAGGTGACAGGTGACAGGTGACAGGTGACAGGTGACAGGTGACAGGTGACAG
>QGON01000017.1 GCA_003660235.1 bacterium endosymbiont of Escarpia laminata
TCAACAAAGCCGATTGTGCTCACCTGCGACGCCTCGCCATATGGTGTTGGCGCAGTTCTCGCACACGTCATGGAGGACGGGGTAGAAAAACCCATCGCATACCATTCACGAAGTTTGTCGACAGCCGAAAGGAACTACGCTCAAATTGACAAAGAAGAGCTAGCTGTCGTCGCGGGACTTACAAAGTTCCATCAATACCTGTGGGGACGTTCATTCGTGATCGTTACTGACCATAAGCCGCTGCTGGGCTTCTTTGGTGAGAAGAAGCCTGTTCCACAGATGTTATCGCCGCGCATGCAGCGCTGGGCGTTAATGTTGGCAGCCTATCAGTATCAGATCGTCCACAAGCCGGGCCTGAGTATACCACAGGCCGACGCACACAGCCGCCTCCCGGTAGGTGGCGCACCGACTCACGTATCGGTGCCAGGAGACACCATACTGACCATGCAGTTTATGGACATGTTGCCAGTCACAGTCGCCGACATTCGACGCGAGACGGCACGTGATCCGATACTCTCGCAAGTATTCATCAGAACTAGAGACGGTTTCCCACAACAGGAAGTCAACGACCTATTGAAGCCCTACACTCAACGGAGAGACGAGCTCAGTATCAACGACGGGTGCCTCATGTGGGGCACCAGGGTTATTATTTCCAGTCGTTATCGTAACGCACTGCTGGGCGAGCTGCACAACGCACACTCAGGCATTGTGTGAATGAAAGCCGTGGGATGCAGCTTCATGTGGTGGCCTGGCATTGACAGTGACATTGAGAGTACCGTTAACTCGTGCGATGTCTGCAGACGCAGTCGTCACAAACCTGCGGGAGCTCCTTTACAACCATGGTAATTCCCCGATCAACCATGGTCCCGCATTCACATTGATTTTGCGGGTCCGTTTATGAACAAAATGATCCTGGTGGTCGTCGACGCACATTCCAAGTGGATCGAGGCATACACTACGTCAGGGTCCACGTCCGCCATCACCATAAGCAAGTTGAGGTGGATATTCAGTTCACATGGCATACCGGACGTAATCGTGAGCGACAATGCGACAGGTTTCGTCAGCGAAGAGTTCGAGAGTTTCTGTCGACACAACGGCATCAAACATCTGACGAGTGCGCCTCACCATCCAGCATCAAATGGTCTCGCCGAGAGAGACGTAGGTATCCTCAAAGGAGGAGTACAACATTTACAGGGTGATCTAGATACGAGAATCGCACACTTCTTGTTCGACTACCGAATCACCCCCCACACCACAACCGGTATATCGCCAGCAGAACTTCTGGTTGGGCGAAAGCTGAAGACACGGTTGTGTAGAATAACACCAGATGTGACCAGCAAGGCGGTCGCTAAACAGACTATACAGAAAGAGCTGCACGACCGGCGTACTCGGGTTCGAGGTTATCAACCTGGCGACCTGGTGTACGTGCTAACGTACCGCGGAAATGCCACCAGTTGGGCTCCGGGTACGGTTACGAGACAGACGGGTCCAGTGTCCTACACGGTGCGACTCGAAGAAGGCCACATTGTCCGGCGTCACGTAGACCAGCTACAAGGAAGGGTTTCGAGTCATCAGGTGATCGCCGTGAGACACCTGCGTCACAAATGGAGGAGACACACCCGCCTGATGTGATCGACATGGCAACGCAGCCGCCGGGACAGCCGTGCTTGCCGCCTACACCGCCAAAGCCAGCCCAGACGACTGAGGTCGCGTCTCCAGAGACGGCGACGGAACTACGACGGTCATCGAGAATCAGGCATCAGCCTAAACGCTTAGATTTGTGACTGTTGCGATTCATAGATCGAACATAGTATATGCCAGTTGGCTACTTAGTTATTGACTTTTGCCACTTGGGCACGCGCATTGCGATATTAGTTTTAAGTCGTTCATGTGTTTATCACGTTATCACTGAACTCTAATTAGTGGCATTTCTGAACATTCTGAGTTTAACAGTACACTGTATGCTCTCAGCTACTGACGTTGGGGAGGGATGTTGCATACGTAACTAGCACGCTCTCATACTTATGAGCCGATCCCCGGATATTGATCCGCTACGGGGTATACATTGAGTTTGCACGGAGTTCAATAAAGCTACATACACCACATATTTGGCGACGAGGATCGGATTGAGTATTCTGAACGTTTAATTGTTAGCAAGCGTGCACTGAACATGCTAGTCAACGCAGCAAGTCAGCCGTCACCACTGAACATCGTCCGAATTTCCGAAACAACGTGTAAAAAATGAACTTTGAAGCTACTTTCGGGATGGCAGGCGCAATGACGCTCGACAGCGTCGTGCTAGTAGCGTGAACTTTTGAACTTTTTGCACTCCACTCGCGACGTACACTGTGGCTAACAAGCTGTCAACAAACACGGCGAAGAGGCGAAAAACCGCAAGTATCCACATTCGTATCGTGTTTACTGTGCTACGCCGCCGTAATGTCACTGCTCGGGGGAACTTTGCCTGAATTTTCGGGAAAGGATTGGTCGTCCTACGAAGATAGACTAGGGTTTTACTTCGAGGCGAATGACATTGCGCTTGACGCTGTTAGCAAGCGACGGGCTATATTACTGTCAGTTGTCGGCACAGAGACTTACACTCTGTTGCGTAGCTTGGCAGCGCCCAAGGCTCCTGCAGACTTAACATACAAGGAACTATGTGTTTTACTTTCCTCGCATTTTGAGCCTAAGCCTAACGCAATATTACAGCGTTACTCGTTTTACTCGGCATACCGCAAACAGGGCCAAAGCGTAAAAGACTTTGTGGCTGAATTAAAAGAGTTAGCACGAAACTGTGATTTTGGCAAAACGCGAGAGGGAGTAAATCTGTCCGAACAATTGATCCTAGACGAGAATCTAAGGGACCGATTGGTGTGTGGCGTGGCCGACCCCGCCATTCAACGCAGGCTACTGGGGGAGACAGATCTGGGTTTTGAAAAAGCATTCCAGATACCCCTCGCTATGGAGTCAGCTGCCGCTAACACAACGCAGCTCCGCTCTACCGGAAGTGACCCAACGTTGCATCGTGCTGACGTTCATAAGGTAACTACGCACAGACAAACACCTCGCAGAGCGAAACAAGTAACGCCCATTCAAGGGAGAGCATGTTTCAGGTGTGGGAAGACAACACACTTACAAAGTGAATGTCGTTTTAAGAACGCTGAATGTCGGTTTTGCAAGAAGATAGGCCACATCGAGAGCAACTGTTTTACAAAGAAGAAAACAGGCAGGAACCACACAAACCAGATGACGACAGGGGCTCCCAGCGAGAGACAAATCGTCACGCCGCCTAGTTCGTCAGGGGCAATGTACACCCTATATACAGTAAAGGGGCCACGTCCTGACCCGATCACGACATCGCTGAAGGTCGATGGAAAACTGCTACCGATGGAGGTAGACACTGGCGCCACGCTGTCAATCATTAGCGAAGAGACATGGCGTCGACAGTGGTCACCTCCACGACCTCGTTTAGAAGGTACACAGGACACTCTTCGCACATACACTGGACAGTGTGTCAAGATTAGTGGCATTGCCGACGTGACAGTGGAGGGAAACAATGGTGAACGACACATTCTCCCACTCATGGTAGTCCCGGGCAATGGGCCGAGCTTACTGGGCAGGAACTGGCTGAGTGTGCTTCGGCTCGACTGGAGTACCATTCATCACGTGGACACATCGTCCGCAACAGACGAGCAACATCCACAACTTCAGGCTCTACTTCAGAAGTATGAGGCCGCTTTCAAAGATTCGCATCAAACCGTCAAAATAGACGCAGCGAAGATCTACGTGGAGGAAGACGCCACACCCAAGTATTTCAAAGCACGACCGCTACCGTACGTAATGCGCGACATGGTGGATACAGAACTAGACCGGCTACTGGCTGATGATGTCATAGAGCCAGTACAGTACTCAGACTGGGCAGCCCCAGTGGTGCCGGTTATGAAAGCGGACAAGACGGTCCGGCTATGCGGTGATTACAAGCTCACCGTGAATCAAGTCGCGAAGTTGGACAGATATCCAATTCCGAAGATAGAAGATCTGTACGCGCAACTGGGAAATGGTACTTCATACACTAGACTCGACATGCGCCACGCGTACGAACAGATCGAGTTACATCCGGACAGCCGAAAGTACGTTACCATCAACACACCGAGGGGGCTATTCACATATAAACGCCTGCCTTATGGAGTGTCCTCGGCACCAGGAATCTATCAGAGAGTGATGGACTCATTACTGAAGGGCATCAAAAACACAATGGTTTATCTTGACGATATACTGGTGACGGGCAAGGACGATGAGGAACACTTGCAGGCGCTCGACCAAGTCATGAGACGCCTGGTGGACGCGGGTTTCTGCCTGAAAAAGACGAAGTGCCTGTTCATGAACAAAGAGGTAGAATACCTGGGCCATCGCATCGATGCCAAGGGCATCCATCCATCGGGGAACGCGCTCGAAGCCGTCCGAGATGCGCCAGCCCCTACGAACGTCACAGAGCTCCGTTCGTACTTGGGTATGGTAAATCACTACAGCCGCTTTGTGCCCAACCTCTCGACCATCATGGCCCCATTGCATGGCCTGTTGAAAAGAGAGTCGAAATGGCATTGGGACAAAGCTCACCAAGAGGCATTTGCTCGCTCAAAGGAGAGTCTGATCTCGCCGCAGGTGATGTGTCACTTCGATTCAACAAAGCCGATTGTGCTCACCTGCGACGCCTCGCCATATGGTGTTGGCGCAGTTCTCGCACACGTCATGGAGGA
>QGON01000016.1 GCA_003660235.1 bacterium endosymbiont of Escarpia laminata
AGAACAATATGGCGTGAGTAGTCTGATAGACGATTCAGCTACTCGACACTCAGTTAACCGTGTGGACGGACGGCAGACGGACGCTGGATACATAACGCTTGGTATCGGGTCGCACAAGGTGCAGTTCGAGTGCGATACCGGATCCCAATGTAACATCCTGCCGCTGAGTGACTATAAGTTAGCTACAGGAGATACTAACTTGCAGAATCTGACACGAGTCACAGACACACTGACTGTGTATGGAGGGACGAAAGTTAAAGTGATGGGGATCACAACACTTCAAGTCCACAGAAACGGCCGTAAACACAATCTGCACTTCAAAGTGATGAGCGGTAAACACCGCCAACCGCTTCTCAGCCGCCAGGCATGCGTTGGCGTCGGTGCGCTGCAGTGGATTGATGTGGACGCCATTCGGCCATTAGAGGAATCGCCGGAGACCCCGAGCGTAAACAACGTTGATGCAAAGCAGGCAACGAAGATGCCCAGCTTTGACACCGCTGACACACAGCACCAGTAGGCAGATGTTTTCAAGGGACTTGGACAATTACCAGGCCCGTACCACATCAAGATTGACAGAGACGTCAATCCTGTCGTACACGCCCCTCGACGAGTACCAGTGCCTCTGAGGGACAAGCTGAAACATGAGCTGCGTGAGATGGTCAACGATGACATCATCGCGCCAGTCAGTGAACCGACAGATTGGGTTTCCAGCTTGTTGCTCGTGTCGAAGCCAGGAAAACTGCGTATCTGCATGGATCCATGGGATCTAAACCGAGCTATCAAGCGAGAACATTATCAAATGCCAACGATAAAGGAAATTGCCACACGACTAAGCGGTGCGCGTGTCTTCACTGTCATAGACGCCAAAAATGCGTTTTGGCAGGTCGAATTGGATGAGGAATCCAGCCGACTCACAACATTCAACACGCCGTTTGGACGCTACAGATGGAAGCGTATGCCATTTGGCATTTCCAGTGCACCGGAAGTCTGGCAGAGGAAGATGCATGAGATCATCGAAGGATTACATGGCATCGAAGTAATCGCAGATGATTTTCTCATCACGGGGAAAGACGACGACGAACATGACGTCAATCTGCATGCGTTCCTCAAGAGATGTCGTGAGAGAAACCTAGTCCTAAACGCGGAAAAGGTACGCTACAAGCTAAACGAAGTCAGCTACATGGGATGTCTGCTGACAGACGAGGGCATTAAACCTGACCCGAAGAAAATCGCGGCCATAATCGAGATGCCAATGCCCACGGACGTAGAAGGAGTACGCCGCCTAATTGGTACAGTGCAGTACCTAGGCAAGTTCGTGAAGGGACTGACCGACCTCACAGCTCCGTTGCGTGAATTGATACGCAAGGAAAGCGAGTTCACGTGGAACGAGTCGCACACCAAAGCAGTGTGTGCGATACACGAGAAGCTCAGTAACGCCCCAGTGCTGCGTTACTATGATGTGGATAAAGACGTAACAATCCAGGCAGACGCGTCGCAAACAGGCCTGGGAGCTGCGCTCATGCAGGACGGCCAGCCGATATGTTACGCAAGTAGAGTCATGACGGATACCGAACAAAACTACGCACAGATCGAGAAGGAACTGTTGGCGATAGTGTTCGCGTGTGAGCGGTTCAACGACTACATATATGGTCGAGATGTAGTACACGTGGAGTCTGACCACAAGCCGCTAGAAACTATCTTCAAGAGAGAAATACACATGGCACCGAAGCGACTGCAGCGCATGAGATTACGACTGCAGAAGTATCCACTCGAAGTGAGGTACAAGAAAGGATCGGAAATGTACGTTGCAGATACATTGAGCCGAGCGTACAACGCGGAGGCTAAACGAGACACTCGGCAAGATGCCAATGCCGATGTCAAGAAAGTTGACGACTTAGACGAGATGATGTACAGCGACAACATCATGCTGCCTGAAGATAAATTGGTCGAGCTGCAGCACGCCACGAAGGAAGACACAGTGTTGCGAGAACTCGAGAAGGCCATCAAGTCAGGGTGGCCAGCAGCGAATACCGGTAAGGAAGCAATAAAACCGTACGTGCAGTTCAAAGATGAACTGTTAGTTGAAGATGGATTAATCTTCAAGGGGGACAGATTAGTAATCCCCCATGTGATGCGACCGGGAATGGTGAAATTGATACACCAGGGCCATACTGGAATAGAAGGATGCCTGCGCAGGGCGCGCGAAGTCATCTATTGGCCCGGTATGAACGCTGAGGTGAAGGACCACATCAGCAAGTGCGACGTTTGCAACGCACACCGACCGGAACAGTGCCGTGAGAAGCTGCAAACACACGAGTTCCCCCATCTGCCATGGGCCAAGGTCGCAACAGATATGTTTGAGCTCGACGGACACCAGTATGTCATACTGGTAGACTACTACAGTAACTTCTTCGAGATCAACGAGCTGAAGAAGACAACGACACAGGCTGTTGTCAACGCTCTACGGCCACACTTCGCACGTCACGGAGTTCCTTCAATTCTGGTCAGTGACAATGCTTCACAGTATGGGTCACAGGAATTTGCGAAATTTGCTCGTGAGTGGGGCTTTGTGCACATAACATCAAGCCCGCACTACCCGCAAAGCAACGGGAAAGCGGAGAACGCTGTGAAAATAGCTAAAGCTTTGCTCAAGAAGGCCAAACTGGATGGAAGCGACCCACTGAAAGCTATTCTGGAATGGCGCAACACACCAACAGAAGGCTTGCAAAGCTCGCCCGTGCAACGTTTGATGTCACGCCGGACTAAGACACAGTTGCCGACGCGAAACAGTCTACTTGCACCAAAAATCCAAGGAAGAAATGTCAGCGATGCAATCGAACGACGAAAACGAAAGTACCAACGACATTACGACACCCACTCAAAGCCGCTGAAAGAGCTAAATGTTGGACAGGCAGTCCGGATGAAACTGCCTGGACGCAACACTTGGAGTTTGGGTGTATGTAAACGAGCGCTAGGACAGCGATCCTACACCGTGGATGTCGAAGGACACACCTATCGGCGCAACAGACGACAGTTGAGGGCAACCAACGAATCGGCGCCCTCAGTGACTGTTGCTCATGACGTAACGCCAGACGTGGGAGATTCCGTGCCCCGTGCAATGATCTCCAACCCGACCGGTCAACGACAACCGGCTGTTGTTGTTGACATTCCGTTATCGCCGTGTCCTCGCCCGAACACGCCGCGGGGGACACCGGGCATTATGCCGAGGCGAGACGAGCCAGCTGCAAGACGCATGACACTTCGAGATCGTGTTGACATTAAGCCACCACGACGGCTCATTAACGAAATGTGAATCCCAAACTGAAAAAACAAAACAAAAAAATTTAAAACAAAAAGGGATGTCACGAGATACCCCAGCTGATGCCCAGCAGGGAGGGTATATTTGGACTGATTGCCTAGCAGCAACCTCTGGACTCTAATTAGCATATAGAGTAATGGGCGCTGCCGCCGCTGTTAGAGTAGTGAATCAGTCTAGCCTAGGATTTAGACCAGTGCAGCTGTGTAACCAGATAGTAACGTATTAAACATATTCTTCTCGACGTGTTGTTTGTATGTTATATAATACATAGATACGAGCAATACCGTTACATGGTGTCAGGAAGTGACCTACCGTTACCCGTTACGTGTTAATTGGATTACGTTATCTGGATGATCGCTGAATTACCGGCTCAGCGGGATTGCGACAACAGTGCCTGATAAGATCAGCTGGACTCCGTTAAGTGTGAGGGGCACACTGTGATGGCAACGCCTCCGTCCAGTGAGCTGGCTACGCCACCGTCGCCAACATCGCCTCCACTTAATCGTATTGTGACAACGCACAACAGCAGTATTCCACCACCGCCGCCGTTGAAAATCGACGCACTAACTGGTGCGAATTCTTGGCGTCTATGGAAAAGCGCCTGGATAGAATATGAAGTCGCCACAGATCTGGATGAAAAGACACAACGGAAACGCGCGAGTACGTTGTTGTCAGTGATCGGCCAGGATGCGAAAGACATCTGGCAGAATCACCCGTGGACTGATCCTGCACATCGCTACGAAGTCGAACCAGTTCTACAAATGTACGAGAACTACTGTACGCCAAGGGTGAACATACCGTATGAGACACACATCTTTCATTCTCGTAAACAGCGGGCTGGGGAAGATGTCACGACGTGGTATAACGAGCTGCGGCGAATCGGAACAAACTGTGCGTTTGATGAGATCACGATGGATGAAATTTACCGTGACCATCTTGTTTCGAGTGTTATAGACGAGAGAGTCCGAAATCAACTCCTCGAAAAACGCGATGTAACGCTGGAGAAAGCCTTAGACATCATCAGAAATTCGGAAGTGAAAGCTGAACGAGCTAAGGCATGGAATTCCGTCGGTGACGTAGATGTGCACTCGATGAAGAAAAACACAAGAACGAGGCAGTTCGCAAAGCATGGCAGCGAGGCAGATCACGCAAGACCTCGAGAAAAAATGTACGCGAAAACAAGCACAGTTGTGAACTGTTCGTTTTGTGGAAAGACACATGAAAGAGGCAAATGTCCAGCCTGGAGACAGAAATGCAGAGTCTGCCAGGGCCTGAACCACTTCGCCGTAAAGTGTCGCAAACTGAAAGTCAGAAGAGACGTCAAAACAATCGGGACAGAACAATATGGCGTGAGTAGTCTGATAGACGATTCAGCTACTCGACACTCAGTTAACCGTGTGGACGGACGGCAGA
>QGON01000015.1 GCA_003660235.1 bacterium endosymbiont of Escarpia laminata
ACTGTCGCTCCCGTACAGAATCGACCACGGAAAGTCGCTTACGCACTGAAGGACGAGTTCCTAAAGAAGATCGAGGCACTGGAGGCACAGGGCGTCATCGCGAAAGTCGAGACACCGACTCAGTGGATTTCGAGCTGTCTGGCAGTACGTAAGGCGAACGGCTCGGTGCGAGTATGCATCGACCCCTCTGACCTGAACAAGGCGATTCGACGCAACCACTTCTCGCTACCTACGATCGAAGAGGTTCTGCCAACGCTGACGAATGCGAAAATCTTCTCGCTTGTCGACGCGAAAGACGGATTCCTGCAGGTGAAACTGACAGATGAAAGCAGTTACCTGACGACATTCTGGACTCCGGCAGGAAAATACAGATGGCTGCGTATGCCATTTGGTATCTCGTCGAGTCCGGAGGAATTTCAACGTCGTTTGCAGCAAGCGCTGGAGGGTCTCGAAGGGATCTCCACAGTAGCTGACGACATCTTGATCGTCGGTCGTGGTCAGACAGAGGCAGAGGCCCGCAGAGACCATGACAGCAACTTCATCAAGCTACTACAGCGTGCTCGCGAACAGAACTTGAATTGCACAGATCCAAAATGAGGCTTCACACGAAAGAGATCGTGTACATCGGGCATGTGTTGTCTCCGGACGGGGTCAAGCCCGATCCTGATAAAGTGTGCGACATCAAGAATATGCCGACGCCGATGGACGTCGAACAAGTACGACGGTTCCTGGGCTTCACGAACTACATCGCGAAATTCATGCCGAATCTTTCTGCAGTCTGCGAGCCCATACGACGTCTGGTGCAGAAAGACGCCGAGTTCGTGTGGGGACCAGACCAACAAGAAGCGTTCGAGCGAGTGAAGGACATCGCAACCGCAGAACGTTCTCTCTCGTACTACGATGTGACGAAACCGGTGGTACTTCAATGTGACGCAAGTACGCAGGGGCTAGGAGTGACACTTCTACAAAACGAGAAGCCAGTCGCCTATGCTTCGCGTTCACTGACAGCGAGTGAACGCAACTACACACCGATCGAGCTTGAATGTCTTGCCATCGTGTTTGCCTGCCGCAAATACGACCAATATATCTATGGACATCCAGACGTGACGATTCACAGTGATCATAAGCCACTGGAAACGATCTTCCGAAAGTCACTCTTGGAGGCTCCGAAAAGACTTCAACGCATGATGATGGCACTTCAGCGCTACGACATGAAAGTCGTCTACAAGCCAGGAAGTGAGCAACTCGTCGCAGACATGCTGTCGCGAGCGCCGTCGACACGTAGACAACCAGTTGAGCTGACGAAGGAGCAGATATTCCAGATGACAACGGAGAACGCCATCGCTGAGGAAGTCGAGACAGTCGACCCCAGAGAGTACGTCAACATCAGCGAGCCGAGAGTAGACGCGATACGTCAGGCCACAGCCGACGACCCGGTTCTGCAGAAACTACTCGTGCTGGTCGCATCAGGCTGGCCACAGGACAGGTCACAGTTACCGTCTGACCTGAAAGTCTACTGGACGTTTCGAGACGTCATCGCTGGGCACAACGGTATCCTGTACAAAGGAGAGCGTATGTTCATCCCAAAGTCACTCCAGAATGACATGTTAGTGAGACTACACAGCAGTCATCAAGGCATTGAGTCGACTCTACGCAGAGCCAGAGACAGTCTCTACTGGCACGGTATGACAAACGACGTAAAACAGACGGTCGAGCGATGCAGTGAGTGTTCCAGAGAACGACCTACGCAACAGAAAGAGAGTCTTCGTAGCCACACGATTCTACCGCGAGCGTGGGCTAAGGTCGGAATGGATCTCTTCGCGCACGGTCAGGACACATACCTCATAATCGTCGACTACTACTCCGATTTCTTCGAGATCGCGAAGCTAGATGATCAACGAGCGGTCACTACGATTGAGGCGTGTAAAGAGCAATTTGCACGTCACGGATCTCCCAACATAGTCCACTCCGATGGTGGGCCACAGTTCATAAGCGCTGAGTTTGAACGCTTTGCGCAGAGTTGGGAATTCGAACATTCGTTATCGTCACCCTATCACAGTCAGTCGAATGGAAAGGCGGAGGCCGCTGTCAAAATTGCAAAACAGCTGCTAGCGAAATCTTCCGACCCGATGAAAGCACTCCTGGAATGGCGCAATATTCCTACGAGTCAGATGGTCAGCAGTCCGGCACAGCGCTTGATGAATCGACGCACACGAGCAGTCGTCCCACAGGCCGAGTCTCTGCTGAAACCAGCGATTCCCGAGGTCGAGCAAACGATTTCACGTAAGACTACAAAACAAATGCAGAGCCAGCGATACTACAACCGAAGTGTCAGCGATCTGAGACCACTACAGAAAGGCACTCCAGTCTTCGTCCAGTCGCTGAAGAAACACCAACCGATCAAATGGTCGCGTGGCACAGTCGTCGATGACTGTAACGACAGGTCATACATCGTAGAAAGTGAAGGTCGTCTACTCCGACGCAATCGACGCTATCTACGAGACGATGCCACAGCGCCCCACGAGTTCGTACAACAACGCGAACAACAACCACTCGAACGACAACCACTCATACAACAACGCGAACTACAGCCACGCGTACAGCAACCACGCGAACAGCCGCGTGAACGGAAACAGAAGACGCTACCGGAAGACGAACCGCGTGACGTGCCGAGCATCGCGCCGGAAGTGACAACTCCTACACCGAGCGTGCCCGCGTCTCCTGCGAAAGTCGTCTCGCCAGTGAAAACGCGCTCTGGGCGAGTCGTCACAAAGCCAGCACGGTTCCAGTGAAGACCAGCCCCAACCCCCTGTTGTCCAAACCTGATCATGTGCTAGTAGCCTCTGATCATTATAGTATAGTGGCCCAATTGACTCTAGGGTTAGATTGCATTGTGTTGTTATGTTGCCATGGGCTCATAAAGCCAACATTTTTATTATGCTCCTTTAAAAAAAGAGGGGATGTTAGAATAAGTAGTTATTCTATCCGGTCGCCAGATGGCGCTATTGACGTTTATGTTACGTGACATTTCTTAGAGTTGCATTTCGTGTTTACAATCTTTGATGCGAGCATGCGCAGTCTCAGTTCCGGTTCGACCACGCCAACCCGAGTTTAATAAAAGTCATTTCGTGATACATAATCGGTTGTCAATTAACGATTATTGAAACATGGTGTCAGAAAGAGCGAACTAGAGGTGAATTGGAACTCAGTGAACGTAAAGTCGCGGTGAAAGAAGGTTAGTCCGTTCTATTTTGACTACAAAAGTGATGGAACGATTCCTTCTCCCCGACCCGCTTCCCGTGTCCGGCAATCTGCCAGAGCAATGGCTGCGTTTCAAAAAGCAGTTCACGCAGTTCATCGACGCCAGTGACAAAGCTGACGCGAACGCAAAGACGAAAACGGCGATTCTACTACGCTGTATCGGTGACAAAGGGAATGACATCTATGACAACTTCACGTTTGAAGGCGTTCCAACGTTTGATGACGTCATCGCGAAGTTTGATGAATTCTGCCGTCCTAGAGTGAGCGTGTTTGCATCCAGACATCACTTCCTCACCATGAAGCAGAACGATCGCTCTATTGATGACTTCATTACGGCCCTAAAGAAGCAGGTCCGTGAATGTGCGTTTGGCGATCTGAGGGACGACATGGTTCTTCACGCGCTAACGTTGGGGTTAGACCAAGAACGGACGCGTCGGCGTCTGTTTGAAACAAAGAACCTAGACCTGGAGAAAGCCATTACCCTGTGTCGCCTAGCGGAGGACACGGAAGGCGAAATGCGGAAGCTCAAACTGAACGAGGAAGTGCAGGCGGTCTACAAGACGAGACAGAAGAAGGCTAAACGCAGGCCGAGATCTCAACCGACTCACACGTCGAGCAACAAAGCGGACAAGTGTGGGAAGTGCGGCACAGAGCACCCGCCGAGACAATGTCCAGCATTCGGCAGTGAGTGCTACGCCTGTAAAAAGAAAAATCACTACGCCAAGTGTTGCCGAGCGCCGCAGGCACAGTCAAAGGCGAAGCGTGTCTACCTCGTCGACGGTGACAGCGATTCCAGCATTCTACGCATACAAGTGGACAAGGAGGGTCGACGTCTGATGGCAACGATCAACGTATCATCGGAGAGTCGTTCAGCTCCTACTGCACTGAGATGTCAACTCGACACCGCCGCAACATGCAATGTCCTCAGCGTCACCGACTATCGACTACTGGGCTCTCCACCACTACGCGCGAGTACCTCGAACTTGACGATGTACGATGGTTCGCAGGTGCCGTCGAAGGGTAGATGTTCCCTAACACTCCGAGAAATCGACCAGCGTGAGGAGATATTGATCTTCGAAGTCGTCAAAACGAGGCACGCCACACTGCTGTCCCTCGACACGTGTCTGAAACTCGATCTGATCGCGGTGAGTGAACACGTCAGCCTGGTCGAGGATCGAACAAACGACATCGATGCTGCCATAACGGAGTATGCGGATGTCTTCACCGGACTTGGGTGTCTTCCGAGTGAGTACAACATCGAGATTGACACAACTGTCGCTCCCGTACAGAATCGACCACGGAAAGTCGCTTACGCACTGAAGGACGAGTTCCTAAAGAAGATCGAGGC
>QGON01000067.1:0-72500 GCA_003660235.1 bacterium endosymbiont of Escarpia laminata
AACTCCTCCTCTTCCTCTTCGGGCTGCCGCCGGAGCATCTGCAACTCCTCCTCTTCCTCTTCGGGCTGCCGCCGGAGCATCTGCAACTCCTCCTCTTCCTCTTCGGGCTGCCGCCGGAGCATCTGCAACTCCTCCTCTTCCTCTTCGGGCTGCCGCCGGAGCATCTGCAACTCCTCCTCTTCCTCTTCGGGCTGCCGCCGGAGCATCTGCAACTCCTCCTCTTCCTCTTCGGGCTGCCGCCGGAGCATCTGCAACTCCTCCTCTTCCTCTTCGGGCTGCCGCCGGAGTGTCTGCAACACCTCCTCTTCCTCTTCGGGCTGCCGCTGGAGTGTCTGCAACTCCTCCTCTTCCTCTTCGGGTTGCCGCCGGAGCGTCTGGAGTGCTTCTTCCTCCTCTGCCTCTGGTTGACGATTAAGCTGGCTGCGGGAAGTCTGGTCGGTATGAAAAAAAGCGGGGGTGGCCAGCCGGGCAACGACATGATCCGCCATCGCCTCTGCCTCAACTTCGTGGGGATCGTTGGGTTTGCTGACTTTGAGTTTTGCCTGCACCTGATTGGTGGAGATAAAGCCTTTTTCCGGTTTTGCACCCTGATGGTTAAAGAAGGGTTGCCGACTGATTCGGTTTGACCGCTGCTGTTTGTCGGCGTGGGTCGACATGACTCAGCCCCACTCCACATGCAGTCGCTGATCCATCCAGGGCAGCTTGATGATGCTGTAACTCCATGGCAGACGTTGCAGCAGCATATCCTGGGGCAAGGGGTTGACCCTGAGTCTGGGGGGACTCCGGTTAGGTTCCAGACGGCCTTCACGCTGCAGAAAGGCCTCCCGCAAGCCATCCGGACTGGTGGATTTCAAGGCCTTCCAATGATCGATAACGGCCTTGAGTAAGGTGTTGCACTCACTCTTTTGTTCATCGGTGGGCGAATATGAAATCAGTGGCTCTTCGGTGGGGAAACCGCAAAGGCACTTTTCCAGTGCCAGATCGTACTCGACGTGTTGGTTTTCTTCCCAGACAAGATACTCCAGCAGATAGACCGCCTGATGACGGGCTTGAGCGTCAACAAATGATTTATCGATGACCAGTCCTGTGCCCTCGAACAGTGGCAGCAGGAAAGGCGACAGCAGGATGATTCCTGCGCTCTCGACATAGACTTGGTTGCCGCTGGCTTTATCTGTGTCGCCACTCTCCTGGATGGTCTCATCGATGCGGTCTGTCTGTTGGATTAACTCGGCCGCTTCAGACTCGTCTGGGATTTTGGAGTGCCTCCGCAGTTTGAGATCAGCGGGGGTTTCAGTCCGCTTGTGTCCGGCTTTACTGCGTTTTTTGGCGATTGCTTCAGGTACTGGCGGTTTGGGTCTGCCGGTATCACGCTGGCTACCGGTTGCCCGTTGCAGAAGTATGGCCAGTGACCGCTGCCAGCGAGGTGTTGTTTCTGTCGTCCGTCTACCGATTCGTCTGTTGAGCGTTTCATGCAGAATAAGCAGGGCCTGGTGGGTAAAGTGCCGGGCGAGAATTGCTGCTATTTTGTCATTGTCCTCTACATGATTGACTGCAAGGAGGAGAAGCAACTTCTCAGTCTCGCCGCTTTCCCAGGCCGCTTTTGCTGCCAGTTTTCGGATGGATTGAGTCTCTCCTGGAGGAGCCTCGTGTTCGATGATCCCGGTGATCAGCGCAGGCGGGATGTGCTGCATCAGCCGTTCGAGTGCGGGTGGGCTTCCATTGATCACGACTGAGAGTGTCTCGATCAAAATTTCCGGTCTCTGCAGCAGTTGTGTCAGATGTTGAGACTCCATCCAGGGCGGCGGTCTTTCAGACCACCAGGGCAGGACACCATGTTTCAGATAGTGTTGCAGGCTTTCAAGGGTACGCTGCCGGAGAGAGAGTCTGTCTGTTGACTGGCGGCCCTCCTGGCCGGATCTCTCATGCGACAGTCGATATTTTTCAAGCGCCTTTGCCAGTTTGAGTCGTATGCCCTCTGTGAGTTGGGACTCCAGCGCCTTTTCCGAGAGATGGCCGAGGTCGATCTCCAGACGGTCGATGCGCCAGACACTCTCCGTGCCCGCTGTCTGTTGCTCAAAAATCTCATCGAGGATGAGCGGCAGCTGGTGATGACCAAAGGTGGAGAGGCGGTCCTGCAGACTCCGGGCATCCTCCTGGCGGGGCACCTGGATCTCGAAGGTCTGTTTCTGCACCTGATGTCTGGACATGGTCTGTCTTCAATCCGGCTAGAAAGCACCGGAGATCTGGCCCAGCTTTCCTTTCATCATGTTATTCATCTCACTGGTGCCGGCACCCTGCTGGATGGTTGCAAATTCCTCGCCGACCATCTGGCGTGCTTCAGAACCTGACAGATCGAGGGCGGCATCACGCACACTACTCAGGAACTGCTTGTCGGCAGCGGTGGGTGTGGCGTTTGCGTCATTGACACGGGAGGTTTGTGAAGCCTTTACGATCAGTTCTGCGAGACGCTGTTCCGCAGCCATGAATTTCTCCTCGTCACCGCTAACAGCAAGGCCCTTATTCATACGCTCTTCGATAGCGCTTTTCTCTCTTTGCGCCCTGAGTATCTCTGCCATCATCAGAGTCTGTTCGCGATCGAAGTTTTCCTTGCCCATAACGGCGGGCAAGCCGAAATCAGGGTTTTGCGCAGCGGCGTAGAAACCACTGCCGACATTGAATCCGGTGAACTGAGATTCGATGATCTGGCTTTGGTAGGAAATCTCCATTTGAAGATCTTCCTTGGTGGTGGTTATCCGTGTATCCACCAAGTTTAGCGTGTCCTTGAGCTGAATGCCCTGGATGGTGAAGATGGGCATGTCTATCTTGTCTATCCACCAGACCGGTGGCTTGAAGACTGGGAGGTCTAATTCCGGTGCTGCCTCCTCCTCGGGTTCCAGGATCGATGGATCGAAGTAGCTGTAATAGGGGAGACAGAAATCCGCCAGCACTCGACTGCCGGATGCATCGTAGACCAGCACGAACGTTCCGCCTCTGGGTACGCCGCCCTGATGTTCCAGTCCCGGATGGTGTTTCAGGAAACGATCGAAGATAGACTCCTTTCTTACCTTCTTTTTGCGTCTTTCCCAGAGATCCAGAAGCTTTTCGAGGTTGAGAAATTTGCTTCCATCCAGCAGTGATCCTGCCGGCGTGGGCAGGATAGGCCGGGCGACCTTTTTGATATCGGTACTTACCGCCTTTGCCTGAACAGCGCAGATGTTCACTTTTTCGTGAAATGCCGTGACCTTCGCTTTGTTGAACTCTGCATCCACCAGTTTTTTCGGCATGAAGGGGATGGCTTCGGCGACCTTTAGCTGTAACCGGCCGGCCCTCTGCCGGGGCGCGGAGAAAAGTGCTTTGGGAGTGGTCGGCTCCAGTTCATCGATACGGCTATCCTGCAAAACAGTCTGTTGCAGATCGGCGCCGAACCGACCGGCCTGTTTGAGGGTGTGGCGGATATCCGCCTTCTGCAGATTGAACAGGATATCGATGTCGGGAAAGTGAAACGGACGAATGAATACCGGGTCGGCATCCTCCAGTTGGATCGCCTCCACCTTGAAGGCCAGGTTGTGTCTGCGGGCCATGGTTTCCAACTCAGTCTGTACATCCTTGACCTTCCTGCCCTGATGGCCCTCGATGCGGATGAAGTCGTAATCATCGATGGATTGGCGGTAGATCGAGTCATGAGTATGGCTGCTGTAGTCGCTCATGCCATAACCGGGGATCCGGTCGCTACGCTGCTTGCGGCTCAGGTCGAAGTTCCATAGCTCGTTGATGCGGGGTTGACTGTTGGTGTCGAAATAGGCGGGGATGGCACGCTCTCCCAGCAGGGCAATGGCTTTGCGGGAGGGTGAGAGGCGGATCTCGCCAGACGGTTTTTTGAAGTGGCGCAGCATGGCGTCCATGCGGCGCAGCAGAAACACGAATCGTCTCTTTTTTTCATCTTCGGCACGCAGTATTGGGGTTGCCTGGAAGCGGTAGCGATAGACATCATCCACACCCCCCCCTTTGTGGGCCAGGCCAAGTACCAGATGCTTGGAGAAACTGGCGGGATTGCCCATGCAGTTGTCGTCCAGTTCGAACAGCGCCTCTCTGCACTCGTGATAGGCCTCGATCAGATCCTTGAAGAAGCTGTAGACGTACTGGATACCCTGGCTGTTGGTGGTGACCTGGAAACGTGCCTGGTTCATGCGCTGACTCCACTTGCCGTTGCTGTAGAGTTGCTGCATGGTCGAGGTGAACAGGCCATTGGTGGGTGCGTCGTCAAACGCTTTGCCCAGATCGAGCTTCATCTTGTCGATGGCGGTGATGTAACGCTTGGCCAGACCGTTGTTGCCATCGTATTGATTGATCGTGCCGACGTCGAGATCGAGGCGAGGTGCGTCCACCTCATTCAGTGCCAGATACTCATCCTTTGGTGTCAGCGGGAGCTTCGGCAACAGGTCTTTAGGCGCCAGCAGAAGTTTAAGGTTGGCGGTGCGGGTCGGACCACGGTTGTCGCAGTCACTGGCGTTACAGAGATCGTTCTCCTTGATATAGGTCTCCTGATAGAGCACCAATACCCGTTGTGTGAGCTGAGCCCTTGTCAGGTTCAGTGGCTGTGCATCCGCCTCACTTCCATCCTGCAACAGTTCGATCAGTTGGCTACCGGGCCTGAGCGGCTGAATGTCCAGAATCGGTTCGATCGGCTGGATGCCGGGTCTGACTGGCTGAATGTCCAGACGCGGTTGTACCAGCAGTCGATTGCCGCTTATCACGGCTTTCTTCCTGACAATCTTCCTGGCGTGGAAGGGCGGGTACTTTGCGGCATCGTCAGTGAAGATCCGATAGTGGGTAAAACCTTGGGTCTCGGTTATTTGCAGCAGATCCCCCTCGCTGGTAACGCCGACTCCCGCTTCAAGCGCCACCCGGTTTGCCGTGACCTGGAATGTGAGTCCACAAACAATACCCTGGCCCAGCAAACGGGCGCGGGTGAGTCGATGCTGGCCATCGAGAAAATCGACTGCCCGGTTGAGTTGGCCGGCGGTGAGTACCTGGCTGTCGGCAAAGTAGTCGAAGTCCGGCACAGGTTCATTCAATGAGGTGAGTTCGATTTTGTCGTTCATGGCAGCTACCTGTAGCTAGTTCCCTGGTTCATTGCCCAGATGGGTCCGGTTCAGGAGGATCGGCCGTTCACCCTCATCCTCCTGGCAGTCGTGCAGTTCACCGGTCGGGTAGACGCTGTGTATCTGCTGCAGGACTGCGATTAATCTGTTCAGATGCCGGCTGCTTTTCACCTCTCCGGCGGGGTGGCGCGCCCGATAGTCGAGCCAGGCGCGGTAATGCTCTTCGAAATTGGCCATTTGTTCGGCGTCCACGAAACAGATGCGCGGCAAAATGTGGGCGGGCATCTCCATGCGAATGGTGCGTTCGACGAAATGGCGGAAGTCGATATCGTGCATGCGCGGCGCATAGGCCGGGACTAAAACCTGGACCTGACAGGAGTAGGGGTCGATCGGCTCTCCCGCTGTTGCGCAATCGCTGTCGGGGCAGACGGAGATGAAGTTGTCCTCGACCAGGGCCGAATCAGTCGGTGTTCTGAATTTGCGTGGGCGCAACAGCAGATTTTCGACGATGTGCATGCCTTCTGCGTCGTAGACCCGGTTGATCGCCTCCCTCGTCCCGGCAAGGGCGGCATCCCGCGCATCCGTTGTGTCGAAATACTCGATACGCCGGGCGATGATCTCCTGTTTATCATCCACCAGATTGAAATAGTGGCGGCCGTTTTTTGCCGTCTCGGGCTGGTAGTACTCTTCGTATCTGCCGAAGTCCAGCGCGATGCGAAGCTCTCTGACGGCATCATCCAGCGTTTTGTATTTGGTGCTGCTGCTGAGCAGGATCTTGTTGCTCAGGTTGTCCTTTATGCGGAAGCGGAAGTCGTTGTCGCTATCCTGATCGATCTGTTCGTAGAGGTCGGTATCGAGCAGGGCCAGGTTGCGGCGGCGGATGCTGCGGAAGCCGAGCAGGCGCCCCACCCGATGCTGTATCCCGGGGATATTCGTGCAGCTGCCCCAGATCTGATCCCGCTCGGTGATGTCGAAAGCGCTGCCGCGCCGGCGGCTCAACAGCGCATACTCCTGCAGGAAACGCGCCTTCTCCTGGATCAGCCGCAGGCCGTTGTTCTCCAACCGCAGACGCTGCATCTGCAGGGCATATTCAGTAAAGCGCTCACCAAAACGGGCCAGCAGATGGTCGAGGAACTGGTTGCGGCGTTTGCTGTCCGGCTCTGACTGCCGGTCCAGCGCCTCCAGCAGTGTTGCATAGTCGCCGTGGATCTTGGGGTCGAGCAGTTCATCCACCTCGCCGATGCCAGGTACTACCTGGGAAAAGTAGGTGTGGTGCAACGCCGGGTCGGCGGAGAAGAGCGTGCCGATCTGGCGTAATTGGGCAAGATAGTTGGCCAATAGCTGATCGAAGAGCAGGAGAAATCCCTGCAGTTGCAGGGCCTGGCTGCGCCGGGTCTTGGTGGCGTGACTCGGCAGCCCGGTGGGCTCGACGCCGTATGCCGGTGGCAGTTCGTGTTGGATGGAGAGATAGCTCTCCACCGCGACGGAACGGCTGTCCGGGGTCGGCAGGTCACTGGTTGTGGCCCGCTGTTGCCGGGCCTCCTGCTGTAGCTGCTGCAGTGCCTTTGCGACTTCGTCCGGATCCACCCGGTAGGGCAGCAGATCCTTGAAGAAGTGCAGGGCGCTCTGATCGATGTCGAAAACCGGTCTGCGGTCACTCTCCAGCTCGATGTTCCAGGGATCGCCGGATGTCTTGGCGGCTGCGCCCGATTGCAGGACCAGCTTACGCACCGCCGCCACGCCCTCTGTTTTTACTATTGCGTCGATAAGGTCGGCGGCATTGACCTGGGTCGGTAACCCGGCCTGTTGCAGATCTTC
Organism: bacterium endosymbiont of Escarpia laminata; assembly: GCA_003660235.1. Lineage (GTDB taxonomy): Bacteria > Pseudomonadota > Gammaproteobacteria > Chromatiales > Chromatiaceae > QGON01. The sequence continues at coordinate 6,921 of QGON01000067.1, forward strand.
ATCCAGCAGGAAACCGTGGTCGAGTTGTGGGCCGGAGTAGATCTCATCCGGTGCCAAACCCTTTTTCAGCAACTGCTGCAGGGTGTAGCGGGGAACCGGCGGTGACAGGCGCTGTTGCATGGCGTGGATGATGCGGGCGCAGGTCAGATCGATATCGGCCTCTTCGGTGAGTTCGATGTCGGCGCAGACCCGGATAGCCTGCTCGCGGATCAGATCGATCCCTGCCAGGTCTTCGCAAAGATTACGGTGCTGGTGGAAGACTTTTGCGACGTCGGTGGTGATCTGTTTTGTCAGTTTCTTGGTGATACGGTCGTGCGGTTCCACGCGCAGTCGGTAGAGGCCGTTGAGTCTGTACTCGCTCTGGTTGTGATCCTCCGGTGGCGCGATTGCCGACTGGGTGCCCTTGCTGCAGTCAACGAAGTAATTGACGCTGTTGTCCTGCTCGATCCAGACATTGCGCACCATCGGCACCTGGTCGATGATCAGTTTGCGCAGATCGATGGCGGTGACCGGTTCAGTGGGCAGGATCTCCAGTGCGGAGAGCAGGGTGCTGTGCTGCTGCAGGGCCTGATGCCTCTTCAACGTTTCGGCGTCGGCATCAGCCGGGACTGCCAGCAGATCGGCCATCGGCAGTCGGGTGCGATAGCTCAGGTCTGTGATGGCGTAGCAGAGCAGTTCCAGGAGGGTGATGCCCGGGTCGTGGGCATTGTAGTCGGTCCACAAATCGTGGCTCAGTGCCTCGATATGCTCCAGGCCTGACTGGCGCAGTTGGGCGTAATCGAGTGCTTCTGCCCTGTTCGGATCGCGGCGAATGGTGAGGGACTCTTTCATGCGCTTCCCCCGCTGGCGGCATCGCGGATGGTGTGTTGGTGATGGCTGGTCAGTATCGCCTTCGGATTCTGTGAAACCACTTCATCCCGGTCGACCTCGGGAGTCTCTTCGGTGGGCAGATGGTAGAGCTTCAGCTGCTGCACATAGTCGACGGAGGGCTGGTCCATGATGAAGGCCAGCAGCATGCTTTTGTGGATACGTCCGCCAAACGCGGGCATCGTCGTTGCGTCGCCGGTCCAGGGGGCAAGGTGCTGTTGCAGCACTTTCTGCAGTGCCTGGCTGGCAGCGCCAAACGGGTACTCCGGTTTGAAAGCGACCGCGATGTCGAGACGAATTTTTTCGTAGTCCGGATTGAAAACCTTGGCGCTGGCAAAGGGGCTGTTGAGTGCCGCCAGCAGTTTGTCGATTCTGCTTTCAGTATCCTTGTCGATACGAGGCTGCAGTGGGTCGTAGGCCTTACGCTGACGGATGTCGGGAATGACCACCAGAGAGACATGCCCTGGACCCGGCAGGTGGGGCAGGCATTTTACCCGATAGAGTTCGGGAAATGCCTGCAGTACAAGCCGCTCATAGTCCCAGAGTGTGACTGCCCGCTGTTTGTGGCGCAGGCGTTCACTGACTCGGGTATAGAAGGCTGGGTCGCTCTCCCTCGCCTGGCCGCAAATCGAAGCATAGGGTTGGCTGGCCCCTTTGATGCCGTCCAGAGATTTTACGGGTTTGCCGATCGACTTCGGAGGCAGCGATGAAGTCAGATGCGGAGGATTTTTCCCTGCATCCAGCAGGCGTGCAGAGGCTGCCTGAGGATGCAGATCGATCAGGTGGCAGACCGCATCGCTGTTATTTTCCACCCTGGCCCGCAGCCAGGTCAGACCCTGCGGCATCCAGTGGTTTGTCTGTGGGGGGCGGGCAGGGATATTGACCCGCAGGATACCCGAGGTGAGCAGGCCGTTGCTTTCGTCAAAGAGGATCTCCCCCTCTGTCAGGTCACGCCAGTGATCCGACTCCAGCAGACTCCAGGTGACGGTTTCGATCTCTTTCTGCGGGTTTGCGCTGCCCTCGTCCACCTGAATCAGTAGATCCAGAAATGCGGCGTCCGGCTGCTCCTTGAGGCCGATGAAGAGTTGTCCTTCCGGGCTTGAGTCCGGCAACAGACGAACCTTGTCTTCGATGGTGTCGTCAAGCTGCGATTGCAGAAAGCCGTGGACCTCCCGCTGCCCGAACGGTGTGGTCTGGTAGAGCCGGATCTCGGCGCCGATATAGGCGGCGGCATTTTCATCGGTAGGATCGACCCAGCCGGTTTGTGCCTCGTAGGTGAGTTGGACCGATTCCAGTTCCGGGGTATAGGGTGGGTTGGGGATGGCCATCCCGGAATCCGTCGCCATGCTTTTCGCCAGCACGATGGGGTAGTCCTGGTGCAGAAAATCCCGGTCGAGGCGCAGTTTGATATAACCGGGACGGTTGACGCCCTGTAACTCTTTGATTGAAGGGGTTGCTGCTTTCCTGGCAATCAGGTTCAGTGGTAGCAGCGAGAAGCTGCTGATCATGTTGAAGCCGGCCCACGGAAGGGCACTGAAGGAGCTGCGGGTCTGAAGCGGCATGTAGAAATAGGCTAGCCCCGTCAGCGGGATGAGCCTGGCGGGTGGCTCATCGCTGGTGAGGGTTTGTGGTTGAGTGGCATCGGAGTTGTTGAAGAGTTTTACTTTACGCTCGATACGGCTGCTGTCTTCCCGCTCCAGGATCAACTGGGCACTGAAGGCATTATTGCTGTTGATTCGCCGTATGCACTCATTCGTACCACAGGGTTGCCCACTGCTATTGAAACGGTAGGCGCTGTAGTGGTCAGACAGCCGCTTTGCCGGGACACCCTTCCAGTTGAGGTTCAGGGAGAAACTCGTCACCTGCTTGTTGAGCATCTCCGGGCTGGCGACGGCAAAAGTGCTGCCGGCCTTTGGCGCTGGGCCAAAAGGCAGAAACGGCTTGCCGGTATCGAGTCTTCCCAGATCATTTTCCGCCACCAGTTCCCCGGCATTTTCCACCTTTGTCTGGAGTTGCATGTCGACGAGATCGTGCTGTTCAAGCCACTCCCGCAGTGCCGGAGTCTCGGGGCTGACGCTTACTTTCATCAACGGTAGGGTGGTGACGAATCCGCCGTCGAGGACTTCTGCGTCGTAGGCGGTTACCGCCTCTGTCTCTGCGTTCAGCACCACCACGAACTGCAACTGCCAGTTGTCGCTGGATTCGGTGATCTCCACACTTTGCGGAGAGAAGGGTCCCAGCCAGCCCTTTTCGCCACTGAATTCAATCAGCAGAGACTTGGCCGCTTCGTTGAGAGGCGGATCTTCATCACCAAGCTCCAGTCGTAGTGAGGCGGTGATCGTCCGTTTGCCGGCACTGAGCTGTAAAAGGGGAGAGGCCAAGGCAAATCCCACTGTGGCTTTGGGTATGCCGCTGTGGCCGAAGGCTGGCCAGGCGGGTTGGTCTTTGGGCAGTGCGGTCCCCAGTCCGTCCAGTGAGTTGCTCTGCAGAGCGAAGTGGAGCTGGCCGGATGCCGGCTCCCGATAGAGCGAGCAGAGGTGTTCTATGGTTGTGCGGTTGATCCAGACATTACGGTCCGTGGCGTAGCGCAGATCCCCCGCTGTGAACACAGTGCCTGTAGCCACTGTTACCTGATCCCGTTTGGGCCTGGCCTCGAAGAGCAGGTTGACATGGTCAGCCTGCGCAGGCTTGGGGGCAAGTTGCAACAGTTTCCGGTAGTAGTAATCGAGGTGGCTTTTACTCAGACGATTCAACTCGCCCTGAGCCTTTTCGAAGAGTTTGATGAAAGCCAGGAAGAGCGCGGCCTGGGGTGGCGCATCGTGGCGTTCTGCAAGTCTGTCCGGGTTTTCCAGTAACTCGAACAGCGGTGACCAGTTACCCTCATTCCCGAAGGGGGTGGCGAAACGGATATGCGCCGCGAGACGGCGGCCGAAGGCGATGAGCTGATCGCGGTCCCGGCCATCAATGGCCAGTTTGTGCGGCGGCAACGCCGGGGCCTGCCGTTCCGACTGGCTAGTGCCCTGATGCTCCAGGGGATAGGGTTTCTGAATCGGGCGTTTCATCTCAGGTCAGTCCCCTCCTGTTTGTAGAAGGGATAGACCATGTTGCGGCGGGCATTGGTGGCGCGGACACGGAACTCGATCTCGATCAACACCAGCCCTTCGTTATCATCGGAGCCCGCAAGCGATATGCGCTCCACATCGATGCGGGGTTCGTGGTAGAGGATTGCCGTGGCGATCAGATCGGTCATAAAGGTTTTCAGGCCGGTATCGAGAGGCTCGAAGAGCATGCGATCCAGGTTGCAGCCAAAATCGGGACGCAGCAGCCGTTCGCCGGGACGCGTGGAGAGCAGGACTTCAAGACTGCTCTCGATGTCCGCCTCGTCACTCAGCATGTGCAGGGTCTTGCCGCCCTCCCCGAAGGTGGGTGGGAAGCCCCAACCTCTGCCCAGAAAATCCCTGTCGTCGTCCATTATGTGCTTCCTATCCGATCATCACTGTTGGCGCGCCCAGCACGATGCTGCCGCCGTGGGCGGTGGAGTCACCCTGACGGGCCGCTGGAGCGCCGCCGATAAACACCGTGGCCGAGCCTGCGGCGATGGTGTCCGGCGGGCCCACACACACTGCCATGTCACCCACCCGAGCCGCCGGCAAGCCCGCGATCATCACGGTGGGCGCCCCCGCCGGCAGGATGGGGCCGCCGACATGAGGCACGGTCCCGGTCACCAGGGGACAGACGTGCATATCGCTGACTCTTGCGGCTGGGGGCATTGGAATGCATCGCCTCAACGTAGGTCGGGTTAGCGCAGCGTAACCCGACAGGTTTTTGATTTTGTTGGGTTACGCTGCGCTAACCCAATCCACATACTCAGTTGATCATGACCATTGAACCCTTCACCGTGGCGGTTCCACTGCTGCTCAGTTCGGCGCTGGCGCCACCTTCGGCCTTGAGTGCCGCACTGGCCTTGATATTGATGTTTGTACCTTCCAGGTTGATGTCACCGGAGGCCTTGATCTGAATATCACTGGCGGATTCGAGCAGGATGCCGTCGCTGCTGAAGGTTGTTTTGTTGTTGCTTTCATCGACGATCTCAATGGCGCCGTTTTCGTCATCGATGAAAATTTTGTTGCCGTTCGGAGTCTCCAGAAGAATCGACTTTTTGTCGTCGTCAAAGACCAGTTTCATCCCCTCCCGGGAGTGGTAGCCCTTGAGTTTGTTCTCCTCCTCCGCCTCTTCCGGGGGGGGCTTGGCGCTGGAGTGGAGCATGCCGAGGATCACCGGGTGTCTCGGGTCGTCGTTGAGAAAACCCACCAACACCTCGTCATCGACCTCGGGGCGAAAAAAGGTACCGCGGCTCTCACCGGCATCCAGGGTGGCCTGGCGCGCCCAGACGCCGTCTGCCTGGCCGTCCATCGCCGGCAGGCGCACCTGAATGCGGTGCTCTCCGAGAGGGTCACCTGCGATTTGCGAGACCACTCCGATCTGCAGACCGCAGACCGCCGGCGTCAGTCCTGCCGCGGGAGGGGCATCCATTTCGAAGGCTTCGCTGAAGGCCCGGCTGTCGAGACCGAACTGGAAGTCGGTGATCCAGCTGCCTTCGCTCACCCGGTGGCGTACCCCGGAGACAAAGACCGGGCCGTTGAATCTTGCCCCCAATCCCTGCAGGTCGATGAGTGCGGCGGGTTTTACCTGAGCGTGTCCCTGGCAGCTTGCCCGGCCCCGGATCTTGGCCAGCCGGTGGCGCAGCAGACGGGCGTCGCTGAAGGTCTGCAGTTCTTCCTGACCCACGGCGCCGCTGTGTTCATTATGGCGGCCCTGCTCAAGGACTCCGGCCAGTTCATCGCCGCTGAGGTTGCCGGGTTCGGTGAAACTGGTTGATGTGCTGGTGACCTCGATGCGTTCCTGACCAGCGGCGTCCCAGCCTGTGGCAGTGACCTCGGTGGCCTGTTCGCGGGCGTCGATCTCTGCATCGAAATCCAGCAGCGTGGCGCCGAAGAGGAGCCCTGTCTCGGGGGAGCCTGTCAGCCCAGGTTTGGCCGCGGTGAGTGTTCCCGCTTCAAGCGTGCAGAGCAGGCCGTTGGCCTCCATGCGGCTGAGCAGAAAATCCCAGTCGGTGGCCTGATACTGCACAAGATGGGGATGGGTGATGCTGGTCGTCTCGATATTGGATTCGATGTCGTGATCCCCTAGCAGCTCGGCGGCAACATCACTGTCGCTCATCTCCTCGAAATAGCGGCTGCGTCGTTCCAGGGTCATGCGGATGGCGGCATCACGGCACTCCAGGATCAGATTGCTGCCGCCGTTGGTGCGGCCGCGGATCGAATGTTTCACCACGATCCCCTGGAATACGCTCTCCTGTTCGGAACGGTAGCCGAGTTGGATCTCGATGGTCTGGCCGGGAACAAAGTGTTCTGATTCACTGATGGCGAAGGTCTCGCTGGCCGGGTCGCCATCCGCCAGGGTGATGCGCGCCGTGGGGATGCGGTTGATCTCACTGCTGACCAGGACGGAGAGCACCTGAAATTGACGCGGCAAAACCTCACCGCCCGCCGTTATGGTGGTGGTGACCAGATCTGATGCGCGGGGCAGAGGCAGCTGTCGTTCACGAGGCATCGGTTATCTCTCCAGCTTCGGGAATCGCAGTCGCTGGCCGGTCTGCAGTTGCCGGAAGTCAACCAGATTGTTGGCATCGGCCACCTCCAGGTAGAGGCTGGAATCTCCATAGATTTCGTGGCAGAGGCGGGGCAGAGTGTCGCCGTCACGCACGATGCGCAGGTGGGTGAGGTCGGGGGATTGGGCATTCTCCCGGGCGGCCCGCAGGTCGTCCTCCACGAAGCCTTTGAATTTCGCCCTTGCCACGGCGCGGATCGGCGTGCCGTCGGGTTTGAACAACTTGAAGGTGATCTCCATCTCGCTGAGGCTGCCCTTGAAGAGCAGGGTACCCCAGCTGAGTTTGATGTGGCGTGGCTGGTGGGTGTCGCCGTCGTAGTTGAGTACCACCTCCTTGAAGTGCTCAATCGCATCGACCACGCCGTCGCCCTTCAGGTAACGGTTGCTGAAAGACTCCGAGAGGCTGCTTGGAATGGCCCCGGTGCTGTCGAAGAGAAACTCAAAATCCATCTCCTCGGGCAGAATCTTGTTGAAACGGGGGGGAGCGGCGCTGGTGCCTGAGGCCTGCTGCTCGTCGCGCTCGATCTTGTATTTGAAGGAGTAACTCTCCGGGTTGATCTGCACCACGAAAGTGCCGTCCGCCACCTCTTCCGAGAATTGCGGATCGCTGTAGGCGATGAGGCGCATTTTTTCCAGTTGTCCCACGCTAACGCTCCTCCCGTTCCTGCAGTATCTGCATGATCCGTTCGACGCACTCGGCGATCAGTGCCTCTTTATCCTCGGGGGCTGGCCGGGTGCCGCTACTGCTGCCCTCCCGGCGCTGTTCCTGCCCGCCGATTTCGGCACGAATTACCAGTTCTCTGATCTCTACCGGCATCTGGCACTAATCTCTCGTAAAGTAGAGGTACTGGAGATCCAGTGTCTCGATGGTCAGTTCATTGTTCATGGCGTTGAAATCCGAGACGGACCACTTCTTCGGCCAAGCGTGGAAGATGTTCCAACTCATCACCGGCTCGTGTTTTTCGTTGAGCAGGGTGATCAGTATGTCGACCGGCTTGATCTCCAGGGTCTGCATGGTCCGGTTGCACCAGTCAATGAGATCGGAGTTACGCATCATGCCCCGTTTCAGACTCAGCGTGCCGTAGCTGGTCTTGGTGGGCAGGATGTACTCGAAGCGGTTTTCACCACCCTCTTTGATGGTCTCTGTCTCCATGCTGACCTCCAGGCCTCCAATGGTTTGGAAACGGCTGTCATTAGCGCCGAAATCGACGCTGATGAATTCGACCTGGAAGTGGAACCCGGGATAGAAGTCGTACTCCGACATATTGGTCTGTCCCGGACTATTCGTTCTCGATCACCAGACCTTCGTGGACAAGCTCCATGGTTTCGATTGCCACTTCGTTGCCGTCAGCCTTCAGGTCGGTTGCCGTCACCTTGGATGGCCAGGCGTTCTTAACCTTCCACACCACCACCGGTTCATGGTTTTCGTTGAGCAGGCTGATCACCAGATCCCGCCGCTCCACGGTCTGCAACTTGGCGGTATCCTTCCACCAGTTGAAGAACTCGTTGTCACTGGCGAAGGTGCCCCTTTTCAGGGTGATGTTGCTGTACTTTTTCAGACCCGGCATGCGGATCTTACTGAACTCAGGACTCATGCCGTGCCGGTATTCGATCATCTCGGTCTCGACCTCAAGGCCGGAGACCTCGCTGAAACCGACGCTGGAACCGCCCCACTCGACCACAAAGTGGAATTTTGCGAGAGGATAATTTGCCATGACTGTACCTCGTATCCGTTAGCGGGTGCAGACCGTTGGTCTGCGCATCTCTGTTTCCCTGTAAAAAAACATTTGTCAGGAGACCTGCATCTTGTGGGAGAAACGCAGGATGATGAACTCTGCGGGTCGAACCGCTGCCATGCCGATCTCAACGATCAATTTGCCTTCATTGATATCCTGCGCCGTCATGGTCTGTCCCAGGCCAACGTTGACGAAGAAGGCATCGTCGGGCACCGCGCCGGCGAGGGCGCCATTGCGCCACTGAATCAGCAGAAAGTTCTCGATCATGCCCCTGACCTTGACCCAGGTGTTCTTGTCGTTGGGTTCAAAGACGAAACGGGATGAGGCCTTCTTGACCGACTCCTCGACCATGTTGAAGAAGCGCCGCACATTGATGTAGCGCCACTCGTTGCTGTTGCCGTCGAGGGTGCGGGCGCCCCAGACCAGGATCCCCTTGCCGATGAAGGGGCGGATGATGTTGACCGATTTGCCGGCTACCGTGTCCACGTTATAGTCGGCCTGCTCCGCATGGGTGACGACTTCGGAGACGCCCTTGACGCTGGAGAGGCTGACATTGGCAGGGGCCTTGTGTACGCCGCGGTTGGCATCCACCGCCGCATAGGCACCGGCGATAGCAGCGCTTGGGGGTAGCTCGGTAACCGCATTGGCGACCCGGCTGATCAGGTTGCGCAGTAGCGGAAAACCGTCCACCAGGGTTTCGTGATAGCTGTTTTCCAGGGCACGGGTCTCGGCCTTGACGCCGGCAACCGCTTCATCCACCGATTTGAATACCTTACTCACCAGGCGTGCGCCGCTCTCCATGTTTTTGCCGCGCTTTTTATTCGCCTCCTCGTCGACAGCCGGTCCGGCGGCACCTTCCGGATAGATGGAAGTGAGTTCGAAGGCCGGCAGATCACCTTTGGCAAAGGCGTTGTCTCCGCCCTGCGTCCATGCGGCAGCAGTCATCCCGGCACTGTGGGCTGCGAAGTAGTCTTCATGCTCGTCGACATTGCCGTCTGCGTCGGCATCCTCGCCTGTGGCGATGAATAGCCCGGCGCCTCTGGTGTAGTTGTTGAGCGTCTGCATCTGGTAAAAGAGACTGTTTTTAATCAGCGTCTGGGCGTAGTCCGTAAGGAAGGTGGTGCCGTCCGGGTCGAAGGGGGCATCAGGGTCGCCCGGATCTGCCGCCACGCGCTGACTGAAATCGGTGTCGGCCTTGGCGACCTCATCCAGTATGGCGTTCACCAGGTTGTAGATGTAGTCGAACAGCGCCTGATAGGCATCTTGTACCGGACCGATCGGGTTGGCTGTTGTGTCAGCGTTAAAGGTGGCGAGTGCATTACGAAAGTCGTTGTATTTTGCCTGATAGCCGGCATCCACTGATTCTGCATCGGCGGTGTTGTCGGCAAGAAATTTCTTTAATCCGGCAGTGGCATCGTCGAACAGACGATCTGTGTCGGCGGAGGCTCGGGTCAGACGGCTGATGGCCTGCTGAGTGTCATCGTCCTCGGTCAGATTGCTGAGGCTGACAGGATTGCCGAGCTTAAAGAGATGATCCGTCAACTGACGGACTTTTACCGTCTTGCTCAGGTTAGTCTTCAGCCAGGGTCCGTAGGCGGCGCCATACTTGAGATTCTGCATGCCGACCTTGTTGCGGAAGTCGGCGATGCTGTCGCGCAGATCCATACTGACGCTGTTCTCCTGCAGCAGATCGAGAATGGCGAAACGGTCCTTCAGATCACCGCTCTGTTTCAGCGCCTCCTGCTGCAGGGTGTAGAACTTGTCGTCCTTCAGTTGCACCGCATCGGGCATTACCAGAAGGGTCGGTTCATCCTCGCGGGCGACGGCGGCGAGCCCGGCGCTGAGACGATCCTTATTGATAGTGTCGTTGTAGTCGCCGGTCGAGACGATGTAGCACTTGCTGCCGCCGTTGGCGAAGAAGAGCCGCATGCTGTCGTAGAGCAGAAAGGTGGCTGTGAGGCTGGCGCTGGTGATGCTGTTGTTGGCGTCCAGGTTCACCTGGTCAACCGTGACATCGGGGGCACCGCCGAACAGTTCCTGAAAGTCGGCCAGTGAGCGGATGAGTTCGGGTTTGTCACGCAGGGATTCACCCCGCTTTTCCGCCATCTGCGTGTAGCCGATAAAGGCGGGAACAGCGGTTTCCACCTGTGCGACAGAGGGTGGGAAGAGAGATATCTCTTCGGTGTAGACGCCGGGGGTTTTGACTACGAGTGCCATGGTGGTCTCCCTAACTGGTCAAAAAAATGTCCGAAAAGACTCTGCCGTCTTCTGGATGGATCGAATGGGTGTCAGTGGGATTAGGCAGATACTGACTGGTGTCGTTGCGGAGCAGGGGGATAAACCCCCTGGTCAGCGGTTGTGCGTTGCTGGTGATCAACCGGCTGGGCGTTGTGCCTGCTTCCACGGTGAGGCCATCGCCGGGAGTCGCAATCAGGTCATCACTCAGCGGTTTGGGGAACTGGTAGCGCCAGTAGGTGGCGCGGTTGATGAAGTTAATGAGGTAGTCGGGTGACTGCAGAACCCCGTCGCCATCCAGTAATCGATAATCATCGGTGGTGGCTTCCAGTTCGATCAGGCCGAACAGCTGCAGGCGGTAGCGGCCGGATTTGAGACCGGCCAGGTCGACGGTAATTTCGTTTCGTTCGCTGTCCCCATCGTAGGTTTCCTCTAACAGCATCTGTGCGTCGAGGTCGAATACCCGTAGTTTCAGGTAGTGCTGAGGATTGTCCAGGGCAATGGAGAGGTGGTTGGGATAAAGCAGTAGCCAGTCATCACGGCTGACGCCTTGCAGCAGAGGACTGTACTGGCGTAACCAGTGGTCAGAATTGGCGAAATCGCCGCTGGGGTCGTCGATTTGCGATACATAGACACTGCCGCTGTGGATAACGTGATCTCCCGTGGCCACTTCACCCGCAGGGATTGGACCGCTCTCATAGACCTTATAGGGGGGGGAAGTCTGCCAGTCTTCGATGTCGAAAGTGTCACCGGCTTCGATTTTGTCGGGCGCGCTGAGCCGCTGTTGCGGATCGAGTGGGTCGTCAATCAGCAGGTCACCCGGCTGGTACTGAACGGCATCACTGAAACCCTGCAACGGTCGGGACAGGTGCAGGCTGTTCTGTTCCGGGTTATCAGCATCGTTTGAGAAGTGGTAGATCCCCCCTTGCAGTTTGTCGAGGGGCAGATTGGTAAAGTCGAGGAAATGGGGGTTTTTCAGCCGTAGTGAGAAACGCAGTTTGAAGCCCGCTTCCAGTCCCGCTGCGAAAACCGGCTCACCGCTGTCGGGATCCCGGCTGACCGGTGCAGCGACGAGAAAGCCGTCTTCGGTCTGGCGGTAGACCAGCCGGTATCGGTTGATCAGCAGCCGGCTGTCGGCGGTGGGTTGGATCTCCAGATCCTGATGGATGTCGGCCTGATCCTGGATTCTCTGTCGTGCATTTGCACTGAGAGATTCAAAACACTCCTGGCCGCGATCGAAGTAGTAGCCGTGGCGAAAATGGACGGTGCAGAGCGGGCGATATTCGATGCCTACCGTCTCGCTCATGGCCCTAGTTCCGCTGTCCGTGAATGAGGTCGATGGCCGTGATCGGTTGTGCCGGTTCTCCGCTGCTCTCGGCTTCCAGGCGCAGTAACCGTGCCTTGTACATCACGAACGGAACCTGCTTGCCGCCGAGACTGCCCCAGAGATCGTTGATCTCCTGAAAACTGAGGGTATGCAGGTCGAGTTGAACATTGAACCCCTCGGACAGCTGTTTTTCCGGTTGGTTATGGCGATGGAAATCGAATCCGCGATGGGATTGGAAAAAAAGCAGGATTTGGGAGAGTCGCTCCAGCGCCAGGTCGTAGTGGGTCAGGTTGGCGCTGAAGAGCAGAAACATATTGAGGTGGACGGGGCGCTCCGCAAGCTCCTTTCGGCCGTTGTGCAGTTTATGTATCGGGCCGTTCTTCATGGTCTTCTCCTCTTCGAGGTTGACCAGACTGAGTACGACCTTGTCCTTGATAGAGGCTTCCGTGGGGAGGCTGTCCTGGTTTTCCAGTTGCGCGATATTACCCAGGGTGACGGGCTTGCTGCCGGCGTCACCGAGGTGAAGATTGAGTTGGGTAACCAACAATTCCAATGCGGTTTTAATCATCTTCCCTAGACTGTCTTTGCCCCTGGATCGGGGCTATTGTTTCAGCACCAGATCCGGTGCTGATCTCCTCTCTCTTCTGTTAGAGTAGACTACGAATCTGGTGAAGTAAATGATTGTCAGGCCCCAGTAAAATTGTTGTGAATCAGTTCTTGAAATAGGGAAGAGCGGCGCGTGGAAACAAGACTGAAAAATCTGAGTGAAGGTCTGGCTGCACTGGAGCAGTGGGTTCACTACAGGCTTGCGGAGCTGCTGGGACGGGAACATAAGATTGAGGTGGAAGCGGTTCAATCCCGTCTGGCCGGGCTTGAACTGCTGCCGGGTCAGTGTCTTCCGTTTGAGGAAAACCTGGCGCTGATCACGGTCTTGGCACCACACTTGCAGTCCGATTTTTTTGACCGGATCTTTGCCGAAGTCCTGCCGCAAAATGGTGATTATCCCTCCCTCGGAGGCCTTCGTGGAACCCAGTTTCGGGGATTTATACCCACGGGAGAGACGTTGATGTTTCTACTGGCCGGGAGGGACCTGAAACTGCGTTTGCATCTCAAACATCTGTTTGAAGAGACCCACCTGTTCAGCCGGGAGGGGCTGCTCTATCTGGATCCGGCCCCGCCGGGTGAGCCGACCTTGAGCGGTCGTCTGAGTATGCCCAGTGAAATCGTCTCTCTGCTGATGAGCGGGGTGGCTGAGGGGCCCAGGTTCGGTACCGATTTCCCAGCCCAGCACCTCACCACTGATCGTGAATGGGATGAACTGGTGCTGCGTCCGGCGACGCGGGATCAACTGGCGGAACTGCGCAACTGGTTGACCCACCGGAACCATCTGATGAACGAGTGGGGCATGGGGCGGGTCTTTCGCCCCGGTTATCGGGCGCTGTTTCATGGGCCGCCGGGAACCGGCAAGACCTTCACCGCGACCCTGCTTGGCAAGGTGACCGGACGGGATCTGTTTCGTATCGACCTGTCGATGGTGATCTCCAAGTATATCGGTGAGACGGAAAAAAACCTGGAGAAGGTCTTCTCCCGCGCTGAGCATCGTGACTGGATCCTCTTTTTCGATGAGGCCGATGCCCTGTTCGGCAAGCGCACCGGTGTGCGGGATGCCCACGACCGTTATGCGAATCAGGAGGTCTCCTATCTGTTGCAGCGGATCGAGCAGTTTTCCGGGCTGGTGGTTCTTGCTTCAAACCTGAAAAGCAACATCGACACCGCCTTTATGCGGCGATTTCAGTCGGTGGTCCATTTCCCCGCACCAGGTCCGGAAGAGCGCTATCAGATCTGGCGGCGGCTGCTTCCGACCCAAGTCCGGTTGGAGCATGGATTGGATATGCGGGCGTTGTGCCGGCGCTATGAGCTGACCGGTTCCAATATCGCCAATATCATGCAATATGCATTGCTGCAGACGCTCTCCCGTCAATCCGATATTCTGCAAAAAGCGGATCTGCTGGAGGCTATCGAGAGGGAGTATCAGAAGGAGGGGCGTTCTTTATAGTCGTGTAGGGTGCGGCGAGAGCCGCGGACCGCATGGTGCCATGAAAGGCAGCGCCCTGGGGCGCTGCCAAACAGTGCTAAGTCCGACAGCCTCTTAGGTTATAGTCGCAAAGCCAATCGCAACCAGTGTCAGTAGAGTTAACCCAAAGAAGATCAGGATCGCGCCAAGAATATTGGAGCCTCTCTGCATCCCCTTCGACGGCTTGTTCATCAGATACTTCTCCAGCTCTCCACTCGCTTCCAGACGTTCGTACTCCACCTTGTGCTCATGCTTGAACTCATCAAGTGGCACAGCCCCGGTGAAAATGGAGGTGCTCATCGGGAACTTGTCCGGGCGGAAGTGAGCATTGAAGAAATGCACCGTGAACAGGAATATGGTGGCCAACAGGGCCTCTTCCGCATGGATGATTGTCGCAATATTGAAGACGAAGCCAGGCAGTATTATGGCTGTTTTTGTCGGCAAAAAGAGCATTAGACCGCTAAAGCCGATAACCGCTGCGCCCCAGAAGGGTGCCCAGTAATCAAACTTCTGCCAGTAGGACCAGCGGTCAAAACTGGGTCGATCCGCCTTGCCGAAGAACCAGCGGAACATCCCTTTCAGATCGTGCCAATCCTGCCAGTTGGGTATCATCGATGTGGGTCCGAACCAGCGGAACGTCTTGCGCTCGGCGATGAAGATGGTGTAGCCGGCGATGCCGATGTGTACCAGGAACACCGATAACCAAATGGTCGCCGCAGTACGGTGAATGATGGCCTCGATCTGAGGCCCGCCCAGCAGTCCGATTACGAACGGCGCCCAATCGGTATGGGAGAAGAGCAGGGTGGAGCCGGTCAATACCAGTGTCATGGTGCTCATGGCGAACAGCAGGTGGATGACACGCCAGGCAACGCTGAAGCGGCGGAAATAGACCGTCTCTTCTGCTGCGGGGGGTATGTATCCCTTGCCCTGCTGGCGATCACGAAACTCCCTGTAGAACCAGAACAAGACATGGGTCCAGAAGAACAGGAACACGCCGATAATCAGCGCCTCCATGAATTTTGCGGTTATCCAGATACCGGGATAACGCTCGAAATCATCAGCATTGCCATGGGCATGGAAGCCCAGAAATCCTTCAGGGGCATCCTCATGGCACTTCTGGCAGGTCTCCAGGCGATTATCGAGATGTATGCTGGAGGCCGGGTCATCGATCTTTTTCAGCTCATGACCACCATGGCAATCGAAACATTTCGCGGTATGGGTATAACCCAGTCGGTTGACCTGTCCATGGTAGGAAGCGAGATAGGTCTTCAGTGAATCCTCATGGCAGCTACCGCAGTTCTGGGTGATAGCGAGTTTCATTGAATCGGCTTCCGGCGATTCAATGTTGTGAGTGGTATGGCAGTCCGAACAGACTGCGGCATCACTGTTCTTTTTCTCCATCACTTCCTTGCCGTGGATGGATGTCAGGTAGGCCTGTTTCTGCTCCTCATGGCACTTGCCGCACACCTCAGGATTCTTCAGGCGATGTTCAGCCCGCTGCTCACTGCCCAGGGTGCCGATGTTATGGGCGTCGTGGCAATCGTGGCAGGAGGCATTGGTTCTGGACTGGTCGGCAAGACTGGGGCGGGCATGGACCGAGTGCATGTAGCTGTCGACCTGCTCCAATACCACCTTCAGCCGTTTGTGCTTCGGGTCGGGGCTGTCTTTCTGCTCTTCCAGTTTTTCCTGGTGGCACTGCACACAGCCGACGGAAATGGGTAACCTTTCGTCATGTTCCCCTTTATTCAGGGTGACGTTGGTATGACAGCCGACACAGTATTGTTTCCCATGGACGCTGTTCTCGAACTTTTCCGGGTCAACGTAGATGAATTTCGTCGTGCCATCTTCATACTCCCAGATCTGTTCATCTTCATCATCATCGGCATGGCACTTGGCGCATTTTTTATTTGGCGTGATTTGTTTGCTTGCCTTTTCAGATGCAGGCATTGAAGCCTGTTCCATAGCAGCAAAGGCAGTAAAGGCAGATAGCCCAAGCAGGGCTGCCAACATCACTGACCAGACCTTGTTTATTCTCCTCATTATCTCCCCCGGCGCCCCTTCTGATTTTAATTGATCTGCCACCAAACGAAGCCTCTGGCCCAGTTGCTCGTGGGCATTGCAGGAGGCTGTCTGAATTGTTCCCGGCAAACGGCGAGTTTGGCCGGGTGCGGATAAATCCAAATGTTGCAGGGGAATATCCACTCTATTTTTATGTTTGGGTATTCTTCTCTACAATACAGGCAAGGTCAACAGGTTCGGAGATGTTTGCTCTGTGCGGCTTCTCCGCATTAGCGTTGCCAATGGTTGGGCAGTTTGGGATGGCAGGGCGCGAATCCAGCCTCACCCTTGCGGAGTCTGGCCTTGTTGACACTGGTCATGATTGGATATATAAGCAGCATGTGCTGGACTGTCGGAGTCCCGTAGATATGGTAACTGCTTAGCGCTTCTGAAGTAGTCCTGAATCAGTATTATTTATGTACCAAAGATATCATTCGCTTATGATCTATTCATTATCATTATTCGCTAATATAGCAAAGTCATCGTTTCGTTTATTGCTGGTTTTCAGTTTGAGTCTGGCTTTTCTTGCTTCCGGCGTTGCCAGCGCTGAACCTGAGGCAAAAAAAGTTGATGAGGCAGTTCAAAAAGCCCTCGATGCGACACCTGATCTTGAAAAAGGCAGAAGGCTGTACTATAACTGCGCAGTTTGCCATACGCCAGAGGGTTGGGGTTCACCATCTGGATATTTTCCGCAAATTGCCGGACAACATCAAAGCGTGATACTAAAACAGCTGGCTGATATCCATAAGGGCAATCGTGATAATCCCACCATGATGCCTTTTACAAAACCCCTGTTTGCCAAAGGCACACAGGCTTTGGCTGATATATCAGCCTATATTGAGCAGTTGCCGATGGTTCCCAATAACAGCATTGGCTTCGGTATGCGGCTTGAAGAAGGCAAAGAGCTATATAATGAATACTGCAAAAAGTGTCACGGGGACAATGGTGAAGGTGATGCAAAAGAGTTTTACCCGCGTATTCATGGGCAGCATTTCAAGTACCTGCTACGGCAATTACAGTGGGTGAAAAGTGGCAAACGCAGAAATGCAGACGAAAAAATGGTAGAACAATTTAAAATCTTTAGTCACTCTGATCTGGCAGCAATTGCCGATTATGTTTCCCGGCTGACACCAGATAATGAATTACTTGCCGATCATCTGGATTGGAGAAACCCGGATTTCAGAGCTGGCTTTAGAACAGCTCCCAAGGTGAAGCAAGAACAATGACACATAGCAGTACAATATTCAGAGGCATTAGCATGCTAAACCAGACAAAATTGTTAACCGCACTTATTTTATACCTCTTTATAAGCTCAACAGCATGGGCTGACAGCTTGCTGGACCAACAACTTCGTGATGTTGCGTCAGGGGGAACAGCAGAGCAGCTCAGTTCGTTGATCAGAAAAGGCGCAAATATAGATGCACCGGGCAAATACGGGAAGAGACCACTTATGTTTGCCGCAGAATCCGGCAATACAGATATTGTTGCAACCTTGCTTTCTCATGGTGCAGAAGTCAACGCCAGAACCAAATCAGGTTCGACGGCACTCATTTTTGCCGCTGAAAGCGGTCATCCACAAATAACCGCATTGCTGATCGAGTTAGGTGCAAACGTACATGATCGCAACCGGTCGGGGCTCAATTCGCTGATGATTGCAGCAAAAAAGGGGGACGACATCATCGTTGCCCAACTGCTTGAATTTGCAGCAGATGTTCGTTCATCTGATCGAAAAGGCAATTCAGCCTTGATGCATGCGATAAACGCGGGACACACCGAGGTCGTTAAAACCCTGTTTAGATATAGCAGACTAGTTACCCCCTGTGTACCTAATAATGCGGGTCTTACGCCACTGATGGTTGCAATTAATAAACGACGGAATGAAAGCATAGAAATACTGCTGCCCAGGATCAAAAATATCAATTTTCAGGATAACTTTGGCGCTGGAGCCCTTCACTATGCTGCTGAAAGCAATAATCTTGATGTCGTAAAGTATCTTGTTGGACGCCATGCCAATGTCAATTTGCAGGATGCGGACTTTTCTACACCTCTCATCTATGCGGTAAAAGCAGGTAATACTGAAATTGTCTCGTACCTACTGGCCAATGGCGCCGATAAAACACTGGAAAATGATTTGGGTAAAACCGCCCAACAGCTTGCTGAAGAAAAAAACAACCAAGCCATCATCACTTTGTTTCGCTAGCCGTTTGTCCGGGAAGGGAAAAGAGAAAAAGTGGACAGAACCAAATGGCACTGACTTGAAACACAAAGTGCCAATAATCAACTGCTAAGGTAGGTTGGGTTAGGCCGTTTTGTGGGCCGTAACCCAACGATATGCACCACTATTGTCGTGCTACGCTATGCTAACATGACCTACTGTTTTTTTAAGGTGTTTGGCAAGTTGTTGATAATGCTAATGATGGGGGCGCTATCGCGCCTGTTTGAGAAACCTGTCAAGCTGATTGGCGAATGCCTGCCGGTCACCGTGGTTGAATGACGGCGGGCCGCCGGTATCGACGCCGCTGCCGCGCAGTTCGTCCATAAAATTGCGCATGCTCAGCCGCTGTTTGATGTTGTTTTCGGTATAGCGTTCTCCCCTGGGGTTGATCGCATTGCCGCCTTTTTCGATGACCTCGGCAGCCAGAGGAATGTCGGCCGTGATCACCAGATCACCCGGCAGCAGACGCTTGACGATCTCGTTGTCAGCCACGTCGAATCCCGATCCGACCTGGATGGTCTTGATATAACGGGACGGCGGCGCACTGAGTGGCTGGTTGGCCACCAGGGTCAGCGGTATCTGCACCCGCTCGGCGGCCCGATAGAGGATCTCCTTGATGACCTTCGGGCAGGCGTCGGCATCGACCCAGATCTGCATGGCGCGGCTCAGTTGATCCCTTTTCCCTGAAGGTGAGAGGTGTACTGTTTGTCAGTGCCGTTGATGTGGTTGATCAGCCAGCCCTGGAGATACTGGGCGACACCTTCCAGTGCTTCATGTCCCCGTACCTGGTAGTCCTTCACGAAACGCTCCACTTCGGCAATCATTGCTACATGCTGATCCTTGTGGGCAGCGAAGTCCGGATAGTCGCTCTCCTGCAGCAATTTCTCTTCATGATCGAAGTGATATTTGGTGTAGTCCACCAGCTCCTCCAGCGCCTTGCGCTCGAACTCCTCGCCGGTGTGGTACTCATAGGCGGTCTGAAACTTGTTCAGCAGTTCGATCAGTTTTTTGTGGTCATCGTCCAGTTGCGCGATGCCGACGCTGTAGGACTCCTTCCATACCAGCTGATCTGAGCGTACCTTCCAGTTATAGAGGACGATGATCAGTATCACAACACCGATCAATATCCAGGCAACCGGGTTGTCGAACCCAACCAGGAATTCCAGTCCGGCGGCAACAATCAGGAGACCGATGATGGCGACAAGCAGCAGTGTTTTTAATTTTTTCATGCCTTAATTTCCAGCGTGATCGATTATTGTTCGTGAAATCAGCCTACATTCTAGGCCACTTTGGGATATTTCAGAAACCCATCAGCGTGATGTGGGTTAAATTGACAGGTTTTTCATTGGAAAAAGCTATTCTCACCCTGGGGGAGGGGGAAACAAGCGCCAATGGGTTGTAAAAAAACACGGGTTTTTATTGACACAGGTCAATAAGAATTGGGATTGGGGTGTCTTGCGTTGTCTGACAAATATCAGAAATCTTCGAATTGAAGATCGGTAGATTGAGTTGTTGCGGTTGAATTAATCATCGCTAATATACTGAGGTGCGGTGTTTTTTATAGGAATAGGCTTGGGATTTTCCGTGAGTGGGTCACTTTTTTTTACGTTTGAAAACCTGATTGCCACCCAGCAACAAAAAACGCGTTTGATTCATGTCAAAGAGTGATATTCCTCCCCGGCGTTATCGTCTGCCTGTGACTAAACCCACGAAAGTACGGGGTTTTGCCAAAATCTTCATAATCGATGGCCTTGATGGAGACTCAACTAAATGAAGAAAACCACATTTACACTTTCAGCCTTGGGCTTTGCCCTTGGTGTAGCGACGTCAGGTTTCGCAGTAAACGCTACTGCGGCGGCGCCGACCATGTCAGATGCAGATTTTGAAAAAGGGAAATCGATCTATTTCCAGCGTTGCGCCGGCTGCCATGGCACTCTGCGTAAAGGCGCCACAGGTAAGAATCTGGAACCCGAAAACACCATGAAGCTGGGTCAGAATCGTCTCGAAAAGATTATCACCTATGGTACAGAGGGTGGTATGAACAACTTCGACGATATTTTGTCGAAGGGAGAGATCAGCCTGATTTCCAAGTACATCCAGCAGGTGGCGCCGATTCCACCGGAGATGTCTTTGGCATTGATGAAGGAGCGTCACAAGGTTTTTGTAGAGCCTAAGGACTATCCTACCAAGCCGATGCACGGTCGTAACTGGAAGAATTTCTTTCTGGTCATCGAGCGTGACGTAGGCAAGATTGCAATCATCGACGGTGACACAAAAGAGGTGTTCGCCCACATCAGCACCGGTTACGCAGTGCATGTGTTGAAAGCGGTTGAGCATCACCAGACTCTGCATGCCAAAGACCTTGGGCGATTCTGGTACATCATGGGTCGTGACGGCATGATGACCAAGGTCGACCTCTGGGCCATGCCTGACAAGATGAAGGTGGCTCAGGTGCAGGTTGCTTATGATGCCCGTGACGTCGCGGTCTCCGGTGACGGCAAGTATGTCATCGGTGGTGGTTACTGGCCACCGCACTTCGTTATCCTCGACGCCAAGACCATGGAGCCGCTGAAAGTCGTCTCTGCCCGTGGCGTGAATATTGATGGCGAGTATGTCAACGAGTCTCGTGTTGCCGCTGTATATGACACTCCGATGGCGCCTACCTGGTTGGTCTCCATGAAGGAGCTGGGTCAGATGTGGCAGGTGGACTACACCGACATCGACAACCTGAAGATGACCAAGATCGACTCCGCCAAGTACCTGCATGACGGTTTCTACGATCCTACCGGTCGCTACTTCCAGATTGCTGCCAATGCCTCCAACAAGATGGTCGTGATTGACACCAAGACCCAGAAGCTGGAAGCGATGATCGATACCGACAAGAAACCACATCCTGGTCCTGGCGCCAACTGGATCGATTCCAAGTGTGGTCCTGTCGGCGGTACTACCCATCTGGGTGTTGGCAAGGTCACCGTTTGGGGTAATGATCCAAAGGGCCGTCCTGATATGGCATGGAAGATCTGCTACGAAGTCGAAACCGACGCTGCCAGCCATGGAGAGCGAAGCGAAGGCTGGTAGTCCCCGGTAGCCGCGAGGCCGCACTGCTTACCCGGCGTGCCTTGCGCCAGAGGGGAAGCAAAGTAGGCATCCGAGCGCGGCGTCCAGTCATCGGGAGCTGGCAACGGAGCGGCAACGAGCTTGCGAGGTTGTCGCGTAGTGCCAGTGACCGGGACGGCCGGGGCACAAACAGGTTGTCGAAGGCCGAGTCGATTTTGGGGACTGGGATGTCCCAAAATCTATCACGAGGTCGAAGACTCACTTGTGGTCCCGGCGTATTCATCCGCACCCATCCCAAAAGCGACTACTACTGGGCTGATCAGACCAAGACGCCAGAGCCTGAGGTTCAGCAGTCGATTCAGGTCATCTCCAAGAAGACCCGCGAGATCGTCAAGACCATTCGTCTGACCGAAGTTGAAGGCTATGCAGCCGTTCATATCGAGTTCAACGCGGATGGTTCTGAGGTCTGGACCTCTGTCTGGAATCGCAAGGACAGCAAGAAGCCCAACGGTCAGATCATCATCTTTGATGCCAAGACCCTCAAAGAGAAGGCACGCATCAAGGGCCTCTACGCACCGACGGGTAAGTTCAACGTCTACAATCGTGTTAACCACGTAACCTGATCAGGGTTGCATAACTTCGGGTAACACCGAAAGCGGGCATGGAGGCTTTCCATGCCCGCCTTTTTTCGCCTCGTGTAAAACGGTAAGCAAATGGCAGATCAGTTCAAAAAACCCAGCTTGGCATCACGGCGGTTCATTCTTGGTACAACTGTGGGTGGCGCACTGCTGTTTTTTATCGGTGGCATTATCTTCTGGGGTGGCTTCAACACTGCGATGGAGGCGACCAACACCCTCGAATTCTGTATCAGTTGCCACGAGATGGAGGAGAATGTCTACCAGGAGTACAAACCGAGCATTCACTATTCCAATCGCACCGGTGTCAGGGCGGCCTGTTCTGACTGCCATGTTCCCGATCCCTGGGTACACAAGATGGTGCGGAAGATGCAGGCCAGTAACGAGATCTACCACAAGATATTGGGGACCGTGGATACCCCCGAAAAGTTCGACGAGCACCGCCTGACCATGGCGAAGCGGGTCTGGGATACGATGAAAAGTACAGATTCCCGCGAGTGCCGCAACTGTCACAATTTTGAATCCATGAACCCTGAGTTTCAGAAACCCCGGGCGAGACAACAGCATCTGAATGCCTTTAAAACCGGCCAGACCTGTATCGATTGCCACAAGGGTATTGCGCACAAACACATACGCGATCTGCTCTCCGATGAGGAATTGGAGGTGCTGGAGGCGCCGAATCCTGATTTTATCCGCGAAGTGCCGCAGATGTTCCTTGACGGCATGAAACGCGTCGAGGCAAAAGAGGCAGCCGAAGCCGAGGCCGAGAAGGCTGCGGTGAAGAAGGCCCGCGAGAGCAAAATTGCAGCCAAGAAGGCCGAAAAGGTACGTCTGGAAAAAGCCGTTGCCGACGCGTTGGCTGCCTACAGAGCTCAGCTGGCGGGTGAGGCGACTGCAGCCACGATGGCGGCAGGTCCGGTTGCAGATTTCGGTATCGACTGGAGCGATGTGCCGATGCGCAATATCACCATCTTCTATCCGGGGCAGACCTCCATGGAGTGGATGTTGACCGGTAAGGATCATGGCGGCGCCCTTCCCTTTATCAAGGCTGGAGATCGTTGCACTGCCTGTCACGACAAGGAGACCGCAGCCATGGGCGAGAAGATGGTCACTGGTCAGAAGGCAGAGAAGACCCCCATCCCCGGCAAGCGCGGCAGCATTCCCGTGAATGTGCAGGCCGCTCATGATAGCGAGAATCTCTACCTGCGTTTTGAGTGGGAGGATACAGACCATGTGCCGGTGCCGTTTGTCGAAGGCGGCAAGATGGACCCGGAAAATCCCATGAAACTGGCCGTCATGTTTGCCACCGACAAGGTGAAGTATGCCGACCGGTCCGGCTGCTGGGGTACCTGTCATCACGATCTGCGCTCCATGCCACATACCCCCGATGCGGATACGGCAAACAGCAGTCCGGTCGCACAAGAGCTTGACCTGTCTCAGGGGCTGACCAAGTATATCGAAGAGAGCCGTACCAAGGTCGAAGTCAAAGGACGTCGCGGCAAGAAACGTGGCGGCTGGGACAAGCTGAAGAGTGGGGATGAGCTGAAAGCGGAGATGGATGCTCATAAGTTCATGGACCTGTTGCGCTACAAATCGGGCAAGGGTGAGACCGCAGATGGAAGTATCCTGGCGCAGCGCCAGATGAGTGGTGGTCAGGGCTTCGAGGTGGATGCCCGTAAGGAAGGCAACAGCTGGATTGTCACCATGAAGCGCAAGCTCAAGTCCGACAAGCCTGGTGATCTGAGTTTGGCTCTGGATCAGGTCTACAACCTGGGTTTTGCCATCCACGACGACTATACCAATGCGCGTTTTCACCACGTCTCCCTGGGTTACCGGATCGGTTTCGATAACGAATCGCCCGATATCGAGATCAATGCGGTGAAACGTGAGGCGGCGGCCCCCGCCGCTGCTGCAACACCGTCTCAGACAGAGGCAGCCACAACCGGTGCGGCCTCAGTCGATGGCAACATCGACTGGTCCAAGGCTGGCAGTCGTGAGATCACCATCTTCTATCCGGGCCAGACCTCCATGGAGTGGATGTTGACCGGTAAGGACCACGGCGGCGCACTCCCCTTTATCAAGGCTGGAGATCGTTGCACCGCCTGTCACGACAAGGAGACCGCCGACATGGGCGAGAAGATGGTTACCGGCCAGAAGGCGGAGCCGACACCCATCCCCGGCAAGCGTGGCAGCATTCCGGTCACTGTCGAATCAACCCACGATGGGGATAACCTCTATCTCCGCTTCAGCTGGGAGGATTCCGAACATGCGCCTGTGCCTTTCGTGGAAGGCGGCAAGATGGACCCTGACAACCCGATGAAGTTGGCGCTGATGTTCGCCACTGACAAGGTGAAATATGCAGACCGCTCCGGTTGCTGGGGTACCTGTCATCATGATCTTCGCAGCATGCCCCACGCCCCGGATGACGAAACGGCAAACGCCAGTCCGGTTGCCCAGCAAATCGATCTGACCCAGGGCCTTACCAAGTACATCGGTGAGAGCCGCAGCAAGATCGAGGTCAAAGGCCGACGCGGCAAGAAACGCGGCGGCTGGAACAAGCTGAAGAGCGCGGACGAACTGCAGGCGGAGATGGACGCCCACAAGTACATGGAGTTGGTGCGCTACAAGTCCGGCAAGGGTGAGGTTGAAGATGGCCACATCCTGGAGCAGCGCACCATGAGCGGCGGCGAGGCGGCAGAGATGACTGCTTCGTTGGAGGGTGACATCTGGACTCTGGTGATGAAGCGCAAACTTCAGACCGGCAATCCGGGTGACCTGCCGCTGGCGAAAGACCAGCTCTACAACTTTGGTTTTGCCATCCACGATGACTACAGCAACGCCAGATTTCACCACGTCTCCCTGGGTTACAAACTGGGATTTGATAACGATAAGGCCGAGATCAACGCAACTGCACAGTGATGAAGAGCAAGACGACCAACTTGATAAACATTCGCCGGAGTCTGTTGGTTCTGGTTTTCACCTTATCTGCCTCGTCTCTGTCGGCGGGTGGTGCACAGGCACCGGTCGCTGAGATAGACATCATCAAATTCAAGTTTGAGCCACAGGAGATCACCATCAGGACCGGGCAGCGGCTGCGCTGGATCAACCGGGAGAAGCGGCAGTACCACAGCGTCTGGTTTGAGCAGGCGGGGGATCCAGAGCCTGATTACCTGTTTCCCGATGACACCTATGAACGGAGCTTCGATCAAACGGGAAGTTTTCCTTATCGCTGTGGTCCACATCCCAAAATGACGGGTGTGGTACACGTCGAATAGGCAGGTTGACAGAAGTCAAAGCCACTCCCGAAACCCAGGTGATATCTTACTATTTAAGTAATGTCTTATTTACGGGTCTTTAGAAGAAGTCGTGGACTGCAAAGCGGCTGTTCACGATTTGCTCAGGCCCCCCTTGAAGAGAAGTATTAACCTGATGAAACCTTTTTCCACCCTGCTGTTGGCCATGTCTGTCGTTATGACAGGTACTGCCGTGCAGGCGGAAATCGTCTCCCCGCGTCAGGCTGAGTTGCTCTATCTGTTGAAACATGACTGCGGCTCCTGCCATGGCATGCGGTTGGAGGGTGGGCTCGGTCCTGCTTTGACACCGAAGCGCCTGCAGCCCTGGCAAGCGGAGCAGTTGGCGGTCACTATCCTGCACGGTCGCCCCGGTACGCCGATGCCGCCTTGGCGTCCATTTTTCACTGATGGTGAAGCCCTGTGGCTGGCGCAACAACTGAAGCAGGGTGTCCGTCGGTGATGAAGTCTCTGTCTATCCTGCTTGTTACGATACTTTTGCTACCTAGCCTATCCCAGGCTGAGTGCCTGACCCGCGGCACCGGCGATATGGGCGTTATTGTCGAACGAGCGGCAGGTAGCCTGAAAGTTGTGGATACCACCCATCACAGCACGTTGTTTCAGGTCGAGGGGCTGGGGGATCTCTCCCACGCCTCCGCTGTCTACTCCCGTGATGAGCGTTACGTCTATGTGTTCGGCCGTGACGGTGGACTCACCAAGGTGGATATCCTCTGCGGCAGCATCGTCAAACGCATCATTCAGGGTGGCAACAGCATCGGGGGTGCCATATCCCAGGACGGCAGCCTGATCGCAGTCTCCAACTACCAACCCGGTGGTGTGAAGATCTTCTCTGCCGATGACCTCTCCCTGATTGCCGACATTCCGGCGACTACCATCACCGACCGGGAGGGCAACAAGAAAGGCTCCAAAACGGTGGGGCTGGTGGATGCGCCGGATCAGCGCTTCGTGGTCAGCCTCTACGATTCCGGTGAGAGCTGGATCATCGATATGAGCGATCCGGCCAAACCGGCTGTTCAGCGCTTCAAAAATATCGGCAGCCTGCCCTATGACGGGCTGATTACGCCGAATGGGCGCTACTATATTGCCGGTCTCTTCGGACAGGACGGCCTGTCGCTGCTTGATCTATGGCATCCGGAGAAGGGAACCCGCCTGATCCTCGGTGACTACGGCCGCGGCCAGAAAAAACTCCCGGTTTACAAGATGCCGCATCTCGAAGGCTGGGCGATGGCGGATGATCGTGCCTTTCTGCCGGCGGTGGGCCGTCATGCAGTATTGGTTGTCGATAGTAAAGACTGGAAAGAGATCAAACAGATTCCGGTACATGGTCAGCCGGTGTTTGTCATGGCCCGTCCGGACGGACGCCAGATCTGGGTCAACTTCGCTTTTCCCCACAACGACACCATTCAGGTTATCGATACAGAAACCCTGGAGATCATCAATACTCTGAAGCCCGGCAAGGGTACGCTGCACATGGAGTTCAGCCCCCGTGGCGAGTCTGTCTGGATCTCTGTCCGCGACAAAGACGAGGTGCAGATCTACGATACCCGCACCCAGGAACTGACCCATCGGCTGCCGGTGGATAAGCCCAGCGGCATTTTCTTTACCTCCCGTGCCCACCAGACAGGATTGTGACATGGCTAACCCAGCATCGCTTTTCAGACAGGCCCATCCACGTACGCTGAACCCAGGCAAGGTGGAGTTGAACGACTTGGAAAAGAGACTGCTCAACGAATATCAGAATGGGTTGCCGCTCACATCGACGCCCTATGCGGATATGGCTGCCAGGATCGGCACCAGCGAGGCGTTGGTCTTGAAGATTCTGCAGCGATTGCAGGATGCGGGCGTCATCAGCCGGGTCGGCCCGGTATTCAAGCCCAAGAAGATCGGTGCCAGTACCCTGGCGGCGATGGCAGTTCCAGAAGAGCGGCTTGAGGAGATTGCCGCAAAGGTCAGTGCTTACTCCGAAGTGAATCATAATTACGAACGTGAGGACGAACACAATCTCTGGTTTGTGGTAACTGCGCCCTCGGAAGCACACCTGGCGGCGGTACTGGCCAGGATGGAGTCTGAGACAGGGTTCCCCATTCTCAATCTGCCATTACGAAAAGAGTTCCATATCAATCTGGGGTTTCCTCTGTGGTGCTGAATGACGCTGACCGTAGCCTGGTTGCTGAAATACAGGGTGGGCTGCCGCTCTCAAGTCACCCCTATGCCGAGGTGGGTGAGCGTATCGGTATGGAGGAACGGGAGGTCATTGAGCGCATTACCAGGTTGCAGGATGAAGGTATCATCAAGCGCCTGGGTATCGTGGTGCGTCACCATGAGTTGGGTTATACCGCCAACGCCATGGTGGTCTGGGATGTGCCTGATGAACAATTGGATGAGGTCGGAGAGAAGCTGGGCAGTGAGTCCTGTATCACTCTCTGTTATCAGCGTCCACGGCATCTGCCCGAGTGGCCCTATAATCTCTTTAGTATGATCCATGGCAAGGATCGTCAGCGGGTACTCAACTACATCGACGCGATCATTGAATCCTGTGGCCTCGAGGGCATTCCCCACAAGGTGTTGTTCAGTGGGCGCCGCTTTAAGCAGCGTGGTGCACGTTATCAATGATGGATAGTGTCGACCGCGCCATCATCAATCGCCTGCAGGGGGGCTTCCCAGTCTCCGATCATCCCTACCGGAAGGCGGCGGATCATCTTGATATCAGCGAGGCGGAGCTGATTCAGCGTCTGGAGCAGATGCTGGAGAAGAGACAGCTCTCCCGCTTTGGCCCACTCTACAATGCGGAACGTCTGGGTGGTGGGCTCAGTCTTTGTGCCATGAGTATTTCTGAAGAGGATTTCGAGCGTGTGGCCGAACAGGTCAATGCGTTTTCCGAAGTCGCCCACAACTACGCGCGAGACCACCGCTTGAATATGTGGTTCGTGCTGGCGACAGAGACCCCGGCGCGCATCGAGTCGGTGCTTGCTGAGATTGAGGATGTGACAGGATATCAAGTCTACAATATGCCGAAAAAAGAGGAGTTTTTTGTCGGACTGAGATTCGAGGTCTGAAATTCGTCTTGCGTCACGAATAGATATTTTGGAGATAAGGTGTAACATCCGGCCTGAATTCTCCGCACATGCTATATAAAATGAGGCGCAACTCTTGAAGACACGAAAACCTGCCCAGAAGGTATCCCTGGCTGTGGCATACATCTGTTATGTCACTGCGGTCATCATGCTGTTTTTTGCCGGTTACCGGGCCTACGCAGTGGGTACGGACAACCCCATTTTTGCCAGCTTTGCGGCTTCGGTGTTCTTTTTTGTCAGCTGCGGCATCGTGCTGCATGTGATGGGGACAGTCAGTCTCCCGAATCTCAAGATAGACTCGAAAAAACTGGAATAGCGCCGGGCCGGGAGACGCGATATTGGAAAAGGGTATAACAGGGCCGTTGGATGAGTTGGATCGTCGCATTGTGGTGGCGACCCAGGGTGGGTTGCCACTGGTGCCGGAACCCTATGAGCAGGTTGCTCAGGAGTTGGATAGCACCGCCGATGAGGTAATGCGGCGTATGCGCAAGATGCTTGAATCCGGCATCATTCGCCGCATTGGCGCCGTACCCAACCACTATACTCTCGGCTTCAAGGGCAACGGCATGACCGTTTGGGATGTGCCGGATGACAAGGTGCAGGAGTATGGCCGCAAGATAGGCGCTCTGGATTTTGTCAGCCATGCCTACCACCGCCCCCGTCATCTGCCTGAGTGGCACTACAATCTATTCGCCATGGTGCATGGCAGAGATCGGGACGAGGTGATGGAGAAGACCGACATCATCGTGGAGCTTTTAGGTGGGGATAGCCGGGGCCATGAGGTCCTGTTCAGCAGCCGGATATTGAAAAAAACCGGAATGAGAATTGGGCAATAAAGGTGACAGGTATCAGGTTACAGGTTCCAGGATTGATTGATTCCCCTCCCTGTCCCTCCCCGGCGAGGAGGGGACCATTCCCTTATAAGTCGGAACGGCAGAAAATGATGAGGCTGTCCTTGACACCGAAAACAGATAGCAAACAATTCTGCTGTCACCTGTCACCTGTCACTTTAGTTAAAGACTATGTTTAGAATCTCACAATTCATGCAGGAAATACTGGATCCCAAACCCTTGGGGCCAAAACGCAACCCACCAGGACCGGTGGTGATCTGGAACCTGGTGCGGCGCTGCAACCTTATGTGTAAGCACTGCTACTCGATCTCGGCGGATACCGATTTCCCGAATGAATTGAACACCAGACAGGTGTTTGAGGTAATGGACGATCTGAAGCAGTTCCGGGTGCCGGTGTTGATCCTCTCCGGTGGTGAACCCCTGTTGCGTCCCGATATCTTTGAGATTGCCCATCATGCCAAGGCGATGGGTTTCTATACGGCCCTCTCCACCAACGGCACTCTGATCGATGAGCAGAACATCGATAAGATCGCCGAGGTGGGTTTCGACTATCTTGGCATCAGCATCGACGGCATCCGTGAGACCCACGACCAATTCCGCCGCAAGGAGGGAGCCTACGACGAGTCGATGCACGGCCTGCGTCTCTGCCGGGATGCTGGCATCAAGGTGGGTCTGCGTTTCACCATGACTCAGGACAATGCGGAGGAGTTGCCTCAGTTACTGGATCTGATGGTTGAGGAGCGCATTAACAAGTTCTATTTCTCCCACCTCAACTATGCGGGACGCGGCAATAAAAACCGTGAGGATGACGTCTTCCTCAATACCACCCGCTGGGCCATGGATCTGCTGTTCGACCGCGCGCTGGAAGATGCGGCCAAGGGTCGAGGCACGGAGTTTGTCACCGGTAACAATGATGCGGACGGGGTCTATCTGCTCCATTGGGTGAAACGGCTCTTTCCCGAGCAGACTGAACACATCAAGGCAAAACTGATCCAGTGGGGCGGCAACAGCTCTGGTGTCAATATCGCCAACATCGACAACCAGGGCCGGGTCCATCCGGACACCATGTGGTGGAACTACGATCTGGGCAACGTCAAGGAGCGGCCTTTCTCCGAGATCTGGATGGATACATCAGATCCCATCATGGCCGGTCTCAAGGCGAGTCCCCGCACCGTCAGCGGGCGTTGTGGTGTCTGCCGCCATTTCAACATCTGCGGGGGCAATACCCGGGTGCGGGCGATGCAGCTCACCGGCGATGCCTGGAGTGAGGACCCCGCCTGTTATCTTACTGATGAAGAGATCGGTATCTCCTCCGCCACAGAAGATGAAGCGCCGGTAGATCAAGTGCTTACCGGCTAGGTTGACCATGAAGATTCGTACCCTGCTTCTGACCATTTCCGGCCTGTCTGGCCTTTTTTATGCGGGCCAGAGTCTTGCCGCAGTTGATGCCAAGGCACTCTATAAAACGCACTGTGCAGAATGTCACGGTCCCGGTCGACTGGGGATCATCGGGCCTGCGTTGCTGCCGCAAAACCTGAAGCGGCTGCGCAGGAAGTCTGCCTTTCAAATGATCGAAAACAGCCGTCCGGCTGTACAGATGCCGCCCTTCAAGGAGAAGCTCAATAAGGCGGAGATAGAGTCGCTGGTGGAACTGATCTATACGCCACTGAAGGTTATGCCCAAATGGGGTATGGATGAAATCAAAGGGAGTCAGCTGGTCTACCATAAACCGGGAGAACTGCCGGGCAGCCCTAAATTCGAGGCGGATATCGACAACCTCTTCATGGTGGTCGAACTTGGGGATCACCACGCCACCCTGTTGAATGGGGATACCTTTGAACCGATCCACCGGCTGCCGACCCGATTCGCACTGCATGGAGGGCCAAAGTGGGCCGAAGGTGGCCGCTATATCTACTTCGCCTCCCGGGATGGCTGGATCAGCAAGTTCGATGTCTTCAATCTGACCTATGTTGCTGAGGTGCGGGCAGGCATCAATACCCGCAACATTGCGGTCTCCCACGATGGACGTTATGTGATTGCTGCCAACTACCTGCCTCATTCGCTGGTGGTGCTGGATGCCCGCGACCTCTCGCCGCTGAAGGTGATCGATGTGGTCGACGGAAGCGGCAGGTCCTCAAGGGTCAGCGCGGTCTATACGGCTGACCCGCGGGAGAGTTTTATCGCGGCGCTGAAGGATATCCCCGAGGTCTGGGAGATCGGCTATATGGACGAGCCGCCGGCGGGTTTTTCCGGTTGGGTCCATGACTACCGGGAAGAGTCCGGGGATGCCCATAAAGAGGAACGGTTTCCGGTGCGTCGCATCCAGGTGGAGGGTTATCTGGATGACTTCTTCCTCACCCAGGAGTATGACCGGGTGATCGGCACGTCACGGGGTTTGGATAAGGGGCTCGAAGGAAGTGCGGGGCAGGTTGTTGATCTCGACCTGAAGCGAGCCGTGGCTCAGGTGACCCTGCCTGGTATGCCGCATCTGAGCTCCGCCATTACCTGGGAGTATCAGGGGCGTACCGTCTTGGCCACGCCCAATATCAAAAAGCCGGAGGTCACTATCGTCGACATGCAGAGTTGGGAGGTGATCAAACGCATTCCAACAAAGGGTCCAGGCTTTTTCATGCGCAGCCACGAAAATAGCCGTTACGCCTGGGTCGATGTCTTCTTCGGTCCAGACAAAGACCTGATGCATGTGATCGACAAGCAGAGTCTGGAGATCGTCAAAACGCTACGACCGGCCCCCGGCAAGACCTCCGCCCATGTGGAGTTCACCCAGGACGGCAAATACGCCCTGGTGAGTATCTGGGATATGGATGGGGCACTGGTCATCTATGACGCCGAGACCCTTGAGGAGATCAAGCGGCTGCCGATGAAAAAGCCATCAGGTAAATACAACGTCCACAACAAACTGACCCGCTCCCGCGGAACCAGCCACTGATCGGATGTTACTCTTCTCGGGTGGGTCTCTGCTCGGTGCGTTGAAAAAGGCCGAGATTTTTTCCCGCCTCGGAGAGCTTTCCGGTCCCATCTGCGGCAACCTGCAGGGTGAAGAGGGGCTTTTGGGTTGCGTCATCCGCTGAGATGCAATCCATGCTAATGGTGTTTGCGGTTGTCCCACCCCAGAAGCAGCGGAAGAGATGTTCTTCTCTGTCTGCGACAAAGAGCTCGGCCCGTCCCTCGAAAAGCACTTCGATCCTGGAGTAGGGCGACTCGCTTCCCTCGACGGGCACCCAAATTCCCGAACCGGGGTGCGCACTACAGCCGGCAACAAGTATGCTGGTGAGAAGAGTGAGAAATAGGCATTTGGTCTTTATAATCACAAGTAGAGTGTCCTGGCACTAATGGCAGAGCGGTATTATAACTCAAGTTTCAGAGTTCGCGGTGACGTTTGGCATGGGGTGTGGTTTCTCTGAATGTGACGGCCGTAGGGTGCAACCTGCGCACCATGATTGCTTAAAAATAGAGGGATAACCGATTGGGCGAAGTAAACTGTCTCTACTGCGGTAAAAAGATAGCGGAAGATATTGCCGAGTGTCCCCACTGTGGTGCGGTTTCCCATTTTCAGAAAAAAGGCTATCGTGCCGGGGCACGGAAAAATTTTGTTCTGCTTTTTATTGCATTGACCATCTTCTGTCTGTTTTTTATCTTCTGGTTGCCAAGATAGGTCCACGGGGTTTTTTTATGTTTGTTCAGTTACGAAATTTTTTCCTGCTGCTCGGCGCGGCTTGTCTCAGCATGAACGCTGTAGCGGCGGATGGCCGGTTCTACAAGTTACAGAAGGTGGAGGATGGCGATACACTGGTTGTGGAATTCGCTGGAGGCGCTGAGAGAATACAACTGGCTGGAATCGACGCGCCGGAAGATACCCCTAATCCCAAGTTACAACGAGACGTCCAGCGTACCGGTTTGAGTGAGGATGTTTTGTTGTCGATAGGCGATGTGTCGACCTCTCATCTCAAGAGTCTTGTGTCTCCAGGTCAACAGGTGTTGTTGAGTGGAAATCTGAATCGTCGGGATAAATATGGCCGTATTTCGCTGGTGGTGATGGATGATCAGGGCAATAGTCTGAATGAGAAGATGGTGGCTGATGGTTATGCGGTGGTACTCAATCGTTACCCGCTGGACAGTATTTTTCGGGATCAATTGAAACAGAGGGAGAGTGAGGCAATTAAACAGAAGCGTGGCTTGTGGGGGGAGTATCGTGAGACAACAATGCGTTGGTCGGGGCGGGGTGAATAGAGGGCCAGCCACTGACGGCTTTCTAACTCAAGAGTCGGCGTTCAAGCCATTCTGAAAAGATGAATGGCGACGTTTGGTAGGGTGCAACCTGCGCACCAGAATAAGCGGCAATCATGGTGCGCAGGTTGTACCCTGCATAAGTTAGACTGAAGTGAAACTAATCCCCTTCTTTAATCACACCCGGTTCATCTGCCTTCAGATAGGCCAGCTCCTCATCCGACAGTTCAACGTCATCGTAGCCGGTGATCATCGGTTTCACATGATCGATGAATGAATGGCCTGTAGTGAGCAGGTAGACGTGGGCGATGATGAATAGCAGGATGGCGATAGCTGCGACAGTATGAATAAAGGCAATGGGTCCAATCCCTATCCAGTCAAATAATTCCCCTTGCCCGAAACTGATCAGCAGGTAGGCGATGCCGGATATCCAGATCGCGGGAAAGATCACGATCTTGACCATAAGATAGGTCAGCGCCTGAAGTGGATTGTGCTTGCGCCGGTAGGTCTTCCGGTAGGGGTGGTGCTCCCCCTTGAAAATGCCGAAGGCGTAGAAACGCGCAACCGTGATGAAGTGCTCGGTGGTTGGGAGATAGTGACGCCACTGGCCGGTTGTGAAGAGCCAGAAGATAGCGAATGCCCAGATCACCAGCAACACAATTGCAGCCCAGGTGTGTACGGTGACGGCATCGCCAAAACTGATCAGGCTGTAGACGCCGTGTACCGCAAAACCCGTGAATAGCAGGGTGAAGATAAGCGCCATCTGGCTCCAGTGCCAGAGACGTTCGAAGCGCTTGAATACCAGAATCTTATACATTGTCATCAGACTTTCCTCCTGCGGGTGGCGATCATGCGCAGTGCGCCGTGTCCAAGTACCCCACCCAGGGTGCCGAGAACTGCCAACAAACCGATAAGATCGAGCATTTCATTCTTGCCTCTACCTGGCATATAGAAACCCTCAAGATGATCGAGTCTGCCATCATGTGAATGACAGCTGGAACAACTCAGTGCGTCGTCTTTGGGCGCCACCATGTGGTTGATGGGCCAGTAGGAATAAGTTTCGACAAATCCCCATTCACCACTGTAAGGGATGCCGTTTTTCTTCATTCCGGCCTCTATCGCCTTGCCGAAATCGTAGTTGCCCCAGAGTGCATCTTCATCATTGCCCCATAGATGCATATAGGGCAGCGTATTGTTGCCCTTGTCGTAGGGTTGCGTAGAGTGCATGCGTTTGAACGGGTAGATGCGTGAACTCGGGTCATCATGGGAGCCGGCAAAACTGTTGATGTCGATCGGGCCTTTTGATGGATCAAACTTGGTGGCGATCGTGGTGTAGTGCATGGTGCCGTCAAACCATGCGTACATGGGTTCCAGGTCTTCCGCATAGGTGAAAGTACCCTTGATCGATTTGTAAGTGGCGCGGTGATGGCCGTCACCCTGGGTATACTCCTTCAGCTTAAAACCCTCACCATCTTTCAGTCTGCCCATGGTGCGCCAGTCCCAGTCGACCTCAGTGGCGACACCGCCCCGGGCAATGGCTGGAATGTGGCAGGTTTCGCAGGCAACTGTTTGAGTATGGCTGTTGAGCTTGATCCCCTGTACTGAGGTGATGGGATGTGGCGAAGCGCTGTGACAGCTTTCGCATGAAGCAACATCGCGTGGCATGCCTGGCTTACCCGTGCCAGTCTCGTCGTTGACCAGCATCTCGTAGCGGCTACCTGCCCACTCATGACCTTCGCCCACGTGGCAGGTAACACATGAAAAGCCTTCGCCGGCTTCACTCATGTGTACATCGACGTCTTTGGGTGGGTCGAACAGTACAGATGAGAGGTCACCGTGTTTCACATTG
The DNA here is from genome assembly GCA_003660235.1 of bacterium endosymbiont of Escarpia laminata. Lineage (GTDB taxonomy): Bacteria > Pseudomonadota > Gammaproteobacteria > Chromatiales > Chromatiaceae > QGON01. Next base: position 42,125 of record QGON01000067.1, read on the forward strand.
TCACCGCCGCCGCCATAGAAATGACACTTGCCGCAGTTGTTGCGAGTCGGCATCTCAACACTTTTGGCAACCGCCGCCCAGTCGATGGCTGGCTTGCCCTCAAACATGACGGAGCAGGCCTTGTTGCCTTTTGATGTGGGTGTTTTGTAGTAGGTGCCGGTGGATTCGTGGCAGACCAGACAGTCGATGTTGTCCTGGTTGGTGAAATCAAAATCCGGGCTGTCCATGTTATAACCGGCATGGCACTGGGCGCACATGCCCTCATTGCCTCTGGCATTGGTACAGAAGTTATTGATCAACACACTCTTGCCAAGGTGCTGGCCTGTCTTCGGATGTTTGTAGTCCCAGGTCCAGTGCTTGTTTTTCATGAACTGATGACCTGCTGTGTTGTGACACTCCAGGCAGGCTTTGGTCACTTCAGGACCACTAAAAAACGGGCCTTGAAGCTCCTTCAGTTTTGCATGATCAGTGGTTGCCTTGCTCTTTTTTTTAGGTTTGATAATCGCATGGCGTTCATCCGTATCTGTATATTCGGAGATGCCCATTTCGATTTTTGGATCTGAAGAGGCCAGGGTTGCGGTTACCCAGCCAAGTGTCAAAATCAGGATAGAGAAGCTAAGAGATAGATAATTAAAGCGATACACCCAGCGCCTGGAGGCCGGAGGATAATGGTTGATCATCTTGGCGATGTCCCCTTGTAAACACCAATCAGCGGCGCTGACAACGATAGATCTCTGCGGATCTATGCGGAGTGTAAATATACCTGCATTACACCAAGGTTGAAGTCTACCCGTTTTTATTCGAAAAAATCATGATATACATCAATGGGGAGGGACCGTTTAAGTCTCGCTTAAGGTACAAGCATCTTTTTGATGTCATACAGGGTGCGATGCACGCTGTGGCAGCGTGCGCAGCTCTGGACGGCCAGTGTTCCCAAGTGGCGTCCTGTCTGCTTTTTTTCTCCTGCTTCGATCGCCTGTTCAAGTGCCGCCAGGGATTTCTCTGTTTCAGCGCCGAGGATTCTTGATTTTTGAGCTTCGTCCTTATGGCAGGATTCACAACTCTGTCCAAGGTCATCAAGTCGCCGGCGAAGATCGCCCAGGCTATCGAGCGCAGTCTGTTTTCTCTCATCCTCACTGGCTATCTTTACCCGGTTGAGCAACAGGGTGAGGCGCTCCATCACCCTTTTGTAGGACTCCTCCTCCAGGGTTTCAGAATCCTCCACATCGACCACGCTGAAGTCCGGGCTGCGATAGAGTGCAGCAGCTACGGCGCGATAGTCCCGATGGCAGGAACGGCAGCTGAGACCCAGTTTTCGCAGTGTGCTGGCGGCCTGTTTGTAATCGCCCTGTGCCGCCGCCTTTTGCAGTGCGTCCATCTGTTCGAGCTCCAGTTCATCCCGCCACTCCGGCACCATTTCGCCAATCTTGCGGTAGTGCTGTGCCAGGCGTGTGGTCCACTTCTTGAGCCGCGCCTGATCCTCCAGTGCCAGATAGTCGGAGACCGCCAGCATCTCGCGGCGCAGTTTGAACATGTTGTGTAGCCAGACGTGGCGTTTGTTGGCCGGTTTATACCACTGTGCCAAAGAGGCGGGAGGGAGCCGCAGATGTATTTCCCTCTCTTCGCTGGCGCAGGTTGATGAGAAGGCTGTCAGCGTGGCGAGCACGACAAAAAAGAGTCTGGGGGAAATCAACTATCTGCTCCGGTTTTACGTCGATGGACAAGGCATTCGGTTTCAGTCATATTGCCCGGCAGTGACCTTTGTTGCAATCGACTTGGCGAGGGTCGTTGCGCCAAATCAGGAGAAAGATGTGTTTGGTTCGAAAAAGTATAGATGCACATTTTATTGGGTTACCGCTTTGATCGTTGGTTGTCCATCGCTGTTTTTTTCAGCGGCACTGTCGGCTGCGGATGGGGTAGTGAATCCAGCCAGCGTCACCCATCAGATGTGGCGCAAGATCCGCTTGGGCGAACTCAAGATCGAAGGGGATCATGATGCAGTCAAGGCATTGGTTCTGCAGGGAAACATTCCTATTACCTACGATTACATCGCCACCTTGATGCGGACTCCAAACGCCTTTGGCAATGGGCCGGCCTGCATCGTTTGTCACAGCTCCAATGACCCGTCACGGAGTTACCGGGGGCTGGACCTCTCCAGCTGTGAAGGCATTCTGCGAGGCTCCACTGAAGCTCCGGCCAGACCCGTCATCTCGCCGGGCAAGCCAGTAGAGAGCCGTCTGGTGCATAAACTCCGAAACAACCGTATGCCGCTGGGTGTCTCCTTCCTGCATCCGACCGACACCGAAAGTATTCAGAAGGTCAAAAAGTGGATCGACAGCGGGGCGGCTGATGACGAGTTTTTCAAGACCAGCGTGCTGCCGCTCTTTGCCGAGCCCACGGCATTTGGCTCCGAGATCGCCTGTGTCTCCTGCCACGCCGGGTTCCGGGATCCGCCCAACTTCAATGAGGTCAACCTGAGCAGCTATGAGGCCATCATGACGGGGGCTTTCTCCCGAACCAACAAAAAACAAGGCAGACCGGGAATCCCTATCGTTATTCCACACGAGGCAGAAAAGAGTCGGCTTTACCAGCGTCTGACGGAGAATCGTATGCCGCCTGGTATCAATCCGGGTGAGGAGAGTGACCACCCGAATACCAGTCTGCTGATGCGTTGGATCGAGCAGGGGGCGTGGTGTAAATAGCCCTCCAAAACCATAACTTGATCAAGGTCAAAGCCTTGTCATCTATTAATATTTTCTAATTTACGTCGCAAGTCTGCATGCAAAGGAGTAATCACATGGCCGAGGCCTTTACTAAATCGATGGCGCGTAACATCTTCTATGGTGGTAGCGCTTTTTTCTTTCTACTTTTTCTCGCCCTTACGTTCGACTCGTTGGGGCAGCTTCCAAATCGTGATAACCGGGCCGCCCTGGAGGGGGAGCTGGGTCCGGTGATTGCCCAAGGCAAGACGCTTTGGGAAGTGAACAACTGCGTTGGCTGCCACACTCTACTGGGAGAGGGCGCCTACTTCGCGCCTGAGCTGGGCAACGTCTACAAGCGCTTTGGCAATTCGACCGATGCGATTAAGGGTTTTATCCTGAGCCGCCCGAAAGATGGTATACCCGGTCGCCGCAGTATGCCGCAGTTCAACTTCAACGATGAAGAGCTGACTGCCCTGGCTGAATTTCTGAAGTATGTATCTGAGATCAACACCGCTGGCTGGCCGCCGAACATCCAGGGTTAAGGGGAGAAGGTAACAATGAAATATCAATCACAATCGGTCGCGAAGCTATACTTTATCGCGGCCATTGCGCTATTTGCGGCGCAGATCCTGTTTGGCCTGATCATGGGCCTGCAGTATGTAGTAGGGGATTTTCTGTTCCCGGAGATTCCATTCAACGTGGCCCGCATGGTCCACACCAACACACTCATTGTATGGATGCTGATGGCCTTCATGGGTGCCGGCTATTATATGATACCGGAAGAGACGGAGACTGAACTCTTCGCTCCTTGGCTGGCGAACCTGATGTTCTGGATCTTCCTGGCGGCTGCGGGCGCCACCGTGGCAGGTTACCTGCTGGTGCCCTACGCCACCCTGGCGGATCTGACCATGAACGAGTTGCTGCCGACCATGGGTCGAGAGTTCCTCGAGCAGCCGACCATCACTAAGATCGGCATCGTAATCGTTGCACTCTCCTTCCTCTTCAACATCGGCATGACTATCCTCAAGGGTCGCAAGACCGTGGTGAACCTGGTGTTCTTGTTGGGCATGGTTGGCCTGGCCGTGTTCTTCCTGTTCGCCTTCTACAACCCCGTCAACGTGGTACTGGACAAGTTCTTCTGGTGGTGGGTTGTGCATCTGTGGGTAGAGGGCGTCTGGGAGCTGATCCTCGGTGCCATCCTCGCCTTCGTGCTGATCAAGACTACTGGCGTCGACCGCGAAGTGATCGAGAAGTGGCTCTACATCATCATCGCCATGAGCCTGATCACCGGCATCATCGGTACCGGTCATCACTTCTTCTGGATTGGTACCCCCGAGTACTGGCAGTGGTGGGGCTCGATCTTCTCCGCAATGGAGCCGATTCCCTTCTTTATGATGACCGTGTTTGCCTTCAATATGGTGAACAAACGTCGCCGCGAGCATCCCAACAAGGTTGCGATCCTGTGGGCACTGGGCACCGCCGTAATGGCATTCCTGGGTGCGGGCGTGTGGGGCTTCCTGCATACCCTGTCGCCGGTGAACTACTACACCCACGGCACACAGATCACTGCTGCTCATGGTCATATGGCGTTCTACGGCGCTTATGTAATGATCAACCTGACGATCATCTCCTACGCAATGCCGCTGCTGCGCGGCCGCAACGCTGCGAATCCGCCGAAGTCGCAGATACTGGAGATGTGGTCGTTCTGGCTGATGACCATATCCATGGTCTTCATCACCCTGTTCCTGACGGGCGCCGGTATCCTGCAGGTCTACCTGCAGCGCATAGCCGAGAGCCCGCAGTCGTTCATGGCGGTGCAGGATCAGATCGCATTGTTCTACTGGCTGCGTGAGGGTGCTGGTTTAGTGTTCCTGATCGGGTTGATAGTCTACATCTCCAGCTTCTTTGTAGGTCAGAGTGACCCGGAGGCTGTAGCCGCCGACTGAATAACCATAAACCCTCTTGAGGTGTAACAGCCTCACTTTAAGGCCGGCAGTCTCTGCCGGCCTTTTTTATGTTTGGAATATAGATCCCTGGTAGGCCGGTTCAAGCGCAGCGGAAGCGGCAAGCATCAATGTCAGAGCCAACACTTGTGCCTGATCCACTGCGCTTGATCATGCCTACATGAGACTTCGTGACCTATAATTTGAGCTGACCATTCCTGCAAAATATGGATGCCAATGGAACGGAAGGTTTTGTTATCCGTAAGAAACGCCAGCCGTATCTTTCGCATGGGAGAGGTGGAGGTTCCGGCGCTGCGGGATGCTTCTCTCGATATTCTCGATGGCGAGTTCATGGTCATCATCGGTCCGAGTGGTTCGGGTAAGAGCACCCTGCTCAACCTTATCGGCGGTATGGATCATCCCACCAGCGGGAAAGTGCTGTACGAAGGGATAGACTTGGCGCAGGCGACGGATCAGGCGTTGACTGAATACCGGCGGCAGCAGGTTGGTTTTGTCTTCCAATTCTACAACCTGGCGCCGATGTTGACGGCGCTTGAGAATGTCCAGGTTGCCACGGAGATAGCCAGCGACCCGCTTGATCCTGGGGAAGCGCTGGCGCTTGTGGGACTGGCCGGATACGAAAATCACTTCCCCTCGCAGATGAGTGGCGGGGAGCAGCAGCGCGTCGCCATTGCCCGCGCCTTGGCGGGCAATCCAAAGCTGCTGCTCTGTGATGAGCCGACTGGTGCGCTGGATCTGGCCACCAGTCGTCAGGTTCTGGCACTGCTGGTCCGTCTGAAAGAGGAGTTGGGCAAGACCCTGGTGCTGATCACCCACAATAGCGCGATTGCCGGCATCGGTGATCGGATCGCCACCATCCGGGACGGGGGCATACATTCGCTGCAGGTGAATGCCAGACCGGTTCCTGTGGACGAGGTCACCTGGTGAGCCGGGCGTTGCGCCATAAATTGATACGCGACCTCTGGCGGCGCAAGGGGCAGCTTCTGACCCTGCTTGCGGTGATTGCAATTGGCGTCGGCGCCTATGTCGGGATGGCGGGTGTCTGGCACGATATGGGTGGTGCCAGAGACGCCTACTATCGTGATTATCGCCTGAGCGACTTTGTGGTGGATCTGAAGCGCGCCCCTTCATGGGCGGTGGAGGAGATTGCAAGACTCGATGGGGTGGTGAATATCGAGGGGCGGGTTTCACAATCGGTGATGATCGATCTGCCTGGTGTCGTGCGGCCGATTGAGGGAGTTGCGCTATCTCTGCCGGATTATGCCAGCCCCCGGTTCAATGATCTTATGATGCGCACCGGCAGCCGCCTCTCCGGCCCCGGAGAGGCTGAAGTTATTCTCAATCATGCCTTTGCCGAAGCCCACGGGTTGAAACCGGGTGATCGGATCGGCGCACTGCTGCTCGATAGTCGGCAGGAACTGCTGGTGGTCGGGACTGCCCAGTCCCCCGAGTTTGTCTATCTGATCCCGGCCAGCGGTGGGTTGGCGCCGGACCCCGCCCGCTTCGGTGTGATCTATCTTGGCGAACGGTTTCTGCAGGAGCGGAGTGACCTGAGCGGGGCCTACAACCAACTACTCGGACGACTCAGCAGCCGATACGCCACGGAGGTGAAGAACGTCCTGTTGGCTATAGCACTGCGGCTCGACCCCTTCGGTGTGACCCTGACCACGCCGGTCTCCGAGCAGGCCTCATTCCGTTTCCTGCAGGATGAACTGGCCGGGCTTGAGGTGCAGTCGAGAATTCTGCCGATGATCTTTCTCGGCGTAGGTGCTTTGGTGCTCAATGTGTTGATTGGTCGTCTGGTGAACCAACAGCGATCGATCATCGGAACCTTGCGTGCTTTGGGGTACGGCCGTTTCAGCCTGATCCGGCACTATCTCTCCTATGGTGTGGTGGTGGGTTGTACCGGTGGCCTGTTGGGCATCGCACTTGGTGTCTGGTTGCAGTCGGAGATGGTGGCGATCTATCGAGAGTTTTACGAACTGCCGGGACTGGTCTATCACTTCTATGGAGATATCGCCCTGGTTGGACTGTTGATCAGCCTGCTGTTTGCCCTTGCCGGTAGTGGTTATGGTGTCTGGCGGGCGACCCGTCTGCAGCCTGCGGAAGCGATGCGCCCTCCGGCACCCCAGGCAGGCGGTCACATTCTGCTGGAGCGTCTGGGGTTTCTTTGGGGGCGATTGAATTTTCGCTGGCGCTCGATTCTGCGCTCGGTGTTTCGCAACCCCTTTCGTTCGCTGGTGAGTCTGTTTGCCAGCCTGATTGCCACTGCGCTGGTGTTCGCGACTTTCAGCATGGTCGATGCACTGGACTACCTGATGGGGTATGAGTTCGAGCGGGTTTCTCATCAGGATCTGAGTATCAGTCTGCGTGAACCCGTTGGTCTGCAGACTTTGACGGAGGTCGAAAGCCTGCCCGGGATTACCCTGGCCCAGCCGGAACTGCTGGTTGCCTGCGATCTGAGTAACGGTGCGCGCCAGAAGCGTATCGCCATTACAGGTCTGCCAGCGGACAATCGCCTGCATACCCCCCTGGACCAGTTCGGGAGAAGGGTTGATGTGCCTTCACAGGGACTGGTGTTGACCCGAAAACTTGCCGAGATTCTCGAACTGAAACCGGGTGACAGTGTGACCCTGAGACCGCTCTCAGGACGCCGTGAACAGGTGGTGGCTGAGGTGAGTGCTGTGGTCGAAAGCTTTCTCGGTCTCGCCGCTTATGCTGATATCGCTTATCTGAGCCGTCTGCTGGGCGAAGAGCAGGTGGCAAACCGTTTTCTTGCCAACAGCGTGGGCGGAGAGGTGAGTGAAAAACTGCTCTCCCATATTAGAAAACGCCCGGCGATTCTGGGGTTGAGTGAACGCCGGCATGCGTTGGCACAGTTAGACGCCACCTTCGGCGAGACCATGGGCAGTATGATTGTGGTGATGGTGGTCTTCGCCGGCATGATCGCCTTCGGCAGTGTGCTCAACACCGCGCTGGTCTCATTGAGTGAACGGGAACGGGAGGTAGGCACCCTGCGGGTATTGGGGTATACCCCTCTGCAGGTCACCAGCCTGTTTGCCGGAGAGAGCCTGCTTCTGAACGGGGTGGGGATTTTGCTGGGGCTCTACGCCGGGGTAAAGTTGAGTGAAGGGCTGTCACTGCTCTATAGCACTGAACTCTACCGGTTTCCCGCAGTGATTTTGCCAGGTTCTCTGGCGGTCAGCGCGCTGCTGATGCTGCTGTTCGTCCTGCTGGCGCAGTGGCTCGTTTTTCGTATCCTGTCCCGGCTCGACTGGCTGGAAAGCCTCAAGGTCAAGGAGTAACCATGTCTAAACGAACTGTTGTCATCGGAAGTTTCGTTACGTTCTGTCTGTTGCTGTTGCCGGGTTGTGGCCAGCAGTTGGAAGTGGTGGCCGTGACGCCGGTGCGCGGCGGAATCTCCAGCGTGTTTACTGAACCGGCCCGAACCCGGCTGGCCCGCACCTATCGTGTGACCATGCCGGTGGACGGGCGCATCGGTCATATTGGTCTGCTGCCGGGGGACAGGGTCGAGGCTGGGCAGCCGCTGGCGATGATTGACCGTTTCCCTTTTGAACAGCGCGTCAAGGAGGCGCAGGCGGCGGTGTCCGAGATGGAGCAACAGTTGCGGATCAATGCCTATGATGAGATCGAAAAGACCCTGGCCATTGAGATGACCGCAACGGTGGAGGCCACCCGGGATGCACTGCGGGCAGCCGATGCTCAGGTCGATGCAGAGAAGGTGCGGGTCGCCTGGGCTGAAAAGGTGAGGGCGCGGAACACCCAACTTGCGAAGGAGGGCAGTGTTTCGCAGCAGGAGTTGGATGATACGGTGTTGGCGGCGCAGATGGCACAGATCTCCCTCAAGCAGGAGGAGTTTATCCAGGCAGCGCTGAATACTCTATTTACCGCGATCAAGCTGGGACCAAAATATGTCGAGCAGTGGCTGGGCCGGAAACGGCTTGAGCGCGAGGTGAGCCTGCAGCAGTTGGCCCAGGCCCGTACCCGGCTGGCGCGGGCAGGGTATCAGCTTGATCTGGCACAGCTGCGCGCCCCGGTGAGTGGTGTGGTGCTGCACCGCTATAGCGAAGGGGAGGGGAGTCTTCCGGCAGGGCAGTTGTTGCTGGAAATCGGGAACCCTGCCGATCTCGAGGTGGTGAGTGATGTGCTGACCCGCGACGCCATGCGGCTCAGTGTTGGGGCTGCCGTTGAATTGACTGCGGGTGATATGCGCCTCCAGGGCATTGTGAAGCGGATTGAGCCGGCGGGTTTTACCAAGCGCTCCTCCCTCGGTGTGGAGCAACAGCGGGTCAATGTCGTGGTCGCCCTGTCTGAGCATCCTGACAAGATAGGGATTGGTTACCGGTTACAGGCACGTTTCCACACCGGCAGCAGTCAGGACACGTTGATTCTGCCCCGTTTCAGTGTGCTGCAAGCTGCGAACGGGTCTCATTATGTGTTTCTCATCGAGGGCAATAAGCTCAAACGCCGTATCGTGAAATTGGGTCTGCGGAATGATCGCCAGTTGGAGATAGTGGAAGGACTTGATGACGGGCGGTGGGTTGTTTCAGTGCCTGATGCGGAGATGAAGGGGGGACAATCGGTACGGGTGGCTGCAGAAAAATAGATCGTTTCCGGGCTGATGGTATGATGCGTCACTTGATGAATTCAGGCGAGAGCTGAATGAAGGCGTTGCTCAACTTTTTTGTCGATCTCTGTCTGTTGCGCGCTGCGCCACAGGACCTGTCTGCGTCCAGCGTTATTTTGGCTGGGACATTTCTGCTGAATATCCTGGTCAGTCTGCTGATGATCGTTGACGCGAGGCACGGTCCAGGCCTGGCGCTGATTGAAAGCCTCTTCGAGACCTTCCTGATGCTGGCTGCGCTCTATCTGGCGTTGCGAACCCGCCGTCTGAGAGGGCGATTTCAACAGTCGGCCACCGCCCTGATGGGCAGTGGACTGCTGCTCGGTCTGCTGCTCGGTCTGCTGGCCCTGCCCTTGGTGGCCTGGAGTCACCGCAGTGAATCCACCGAAGCGGGTCTGTTACTGTTGGTGCTGATTATCTGGAGCATCGTGGTGCTGGGACACATCATTCGCCACACCTTTGGTCTGACCCTGAATATCGGGGTGGCCTTTGGGGTGCTCTATACAATGCTTGCCTGGTCGATGGTAGCCAGACTCTTTCCGGTAACCTGATGCACATCCATATTCTCGGTATCTGCGGCACCTTCATGGGCGGCATCGCGCTGTTGGCGCGTTCACTTGACCATACGGTCAGTGGTTCTGATGCCAATGTCTATCCTCCCATGAGTACACAACTCGAGGCGGCAGGCATCCGGCTCATGGAGGGTTATAAACCCGAGCATCTGCAACCGGCGCCGGATCAGGTAGTGGTGGGCAATGCCATGTCCCGCGGTAATCCGGCGGTTGAGGCGATGCTCGATCAGGGCATCCCCTATACGTCCGGTCCCCAGTGGCTTGCAGAGCATGTATTGCAGGGGCGTTGGGTGCTGGCGGTGGCGGGCACTCACGGCAAAACCAGCACCGCCAGTCTGTTGGCCTGGATCCTGGAGCATGCTGGGTTGGCGCCGGGGTTTCTGATCGGCGGAGTGCCGGAAAATTTTGCTGTATCGGCCCGCCTGGGTGAACCCCCTTTCTTTGTCGTTGAGGCGGACGAGTATGACACCGCATTTTTCGATAAGCGCTCCAAGTTTGTTCACTACCGCCCCCGCACCCTGGTGATGAACAATCTGGAGTTCGATCATGCCGATATCTTCGACGATCTGCAGATGATCCAGCGCCAGTTTCACCATCTTGTGCGCACGGTGCCCGGTAGTGGGCTGATCATAACGCCGCTCTATGACGGTAACCTGGGCGAGGTGCTCGACAGGGGCTGTTGGACCCCGGTGGAGTATTTTGATTCCGAACACGAAGCCTATTGGCATGCTGAAAACAGCAGTCGGGACGGCAGTAGCTTCGATGTGGTGTGTGATGGGGAGCGGGTGGGGCGGGTGAGTTGGGATCTGATCGGTCGTCACAACGTCTCCAATGCACTGGCTGCGTTGGCGGCAGCGCGTCATGCCGGCGTGCCGCCGAAGACAGCAATCGAGGCGTTGAGTGATTTTCGCAATGTGAAACGGCGCATGGAGCTGCGGGGAGAGGTCGGGGGAGTCAGGGTCTATGATGACTTTGCCCACCATCCGACCGCCATCGAGACTACCCTCCAGGGGTTAAGGGATCAGGTGGGGGATGCCCGGATTATTGCGGTACTGGAACCCCGATCGAACACCATGAAACGGGGCGTGCACGCCGACCAGCTGGCTGGGGCGCTGAAGGCTGCGGACCGGGTTTTACTCTTTGCGCCGGATGATCTTGCCTGGGATGCGGCAACAGTGCTGCGCCCTTTGGGTGGGACGGTAGCGGTATTCGATGAGGTGCAGGCCATTATCGATAGTATTACAGAAATGGTGGAGCCGGGTGATCACCTCCTGGTGATGAGCAACGGCGGTTTTGAGGGTATCCATCAACGTCTGCTGGATGTGCTTGGGAAAGATAGAGGGTAAATCAAGTGAGTCTTCGACCTCGTGATAGATTTTGGGACATCCCAGTCCCCAAAATCGACTCGGCCTTCGACAACCTGTTTGTGCCCCGGCCGTCCCGGTCACTGGCACTACGCGACAACCTCGCAAGCTCGTTGCCGCTCCGTTGCCAGCTCCCGATGACTGGACGCCGCGCTCGGATGCCTACTTTGCTTCCCCTCTGGCGCAAGGCACGCCGGGTAAGCAGTGCGGCCTCGCGGCTACCGGGGACTACCAGCCTTCGCTTCGCTCTCCATGGCTGGCAGCGATGGAACTAAAAGACGGCCCCATTTCGCTTGCCATTACCGGTGCCTCCGGCAGTGCCTATGCGCTACGCCTGCTGGAGTGCCTCATTGGTGCGGGGCGGAACGTCTATCTGATGATTTCACAGGCCGGGCAGATCGTGCTCAAGATGGAATCGGATCTGGAGTTGCCCGCCCAGCCCGCTGAGGCGCAGAAAATACTGGCACAACGCTTCAATGCGGCAGAAGGTCAGTTGCAGGTTTTTGGACGGCAGCAGTGGATGGCGCCGGTGGCCAGCGGTTCCAACCCGCCGGCTGCGATGGTTGTCTGTCCCTGCACCACGGGTTCTCTCTCCGCCATCGCCTGCGGCGCCAGTAACGACCTGATCGAACGGGCCGCCGATGTGATGCTGAAGGAGCGGCGCAAGCTGATCCTGGTGGTCAGGGAGACCCCCTTCTCGGAGATCCATCTGGAGAATATGTTGAAACTGGCGCGAATGGGGGCGGTGATACTGCCGGCTAACCCCGGTTTCTACAATAACCCTGAATCGGTCGATGATATTGTCGACTTCATGGTTGCCCGGATCCTGGATCATCTGGGCGTGGAAAATGCGCTTTTGCCACGCTGGGGCGGATGATTCCAGGCTGTCAGGGCAGGCCGGTTCAAGCGTAGCGGAACCGGCAACCCATGTGTCATGACAATTCGAAAATGCCCGACCCGCTACGCTTGATCGGGCCTGCGCCATGAACAGTGACAAGCCTGTTTTTACGCGGCATGAAAATGCTTACAGGGTTTTTATATAGGATGCCAGAGCGAGGCGTTGTGCTGTATTGATGCCGGGGAAGCTGGGCATCACCGTGCCGCCCTTTTCGATCTTCTCTAAAATCTCCTCAATCGGCTCATCTGATCCGGCGATGCGTAACAGCAGGCCGAACTTGCCGGTGCCTTTTTCCCCGTGACAGGACTGACAGCCGTCGGCGAACATCTCTGCCGGGGTGGTGGTGATAGAGGGGCTGTACTCGCTGGCGCCACAGCCGGTGAGCAGTGCTGCCGCAGCCAGGGGAGCGAGAAGCTTGGTCGTTGTATTCATTGTGGATTCCAGTTGTGAAATATAGGGGATAATCAGATTTTCGTCCGATGGGTGGTTGCGCGGATGATAACAAATCAGCAGTGCCGCATCCTGCTGAGGGGGCAAAAGCTTATTTATTAAGTGGTTATGTGGTTTGCTCAGCCAACGAGTGTCTGCCTGGTTGCGACGTCGGCAAACGATTCAGCCTGCGTCAACAGGCCCAAGAAAAAGGGGGGCGTTTGAATCGCCCTTCTCTATGTGGATGAAATCTGCCGTGTCTCTTTTCAGGATCTCCAGCGGAGTCTGAAAATCGCTCTCCGTGACGGGATAGGTCAACAGGCCGAGCAGGTATGCCTGGCTCTGGCGGGAGACGTTGCCGATCCAGAGTGGTTGTTGTTTCGGCTGTAACATCACTGCCGTGGACCAGAGACGCAACACCAACTGTTCACCTGCGCCGGGGTGTTTTACCAGCGTGATGCTTTCATAACTGCCGTCGTGAACCTGGGGCAAAAGGGGAAGTTCCCGCAGTGCCAGAGAAGGTGAGAGCATTCGCAGCAGGTTGTGCCACCCCAGTATCTCTGCCGGCTGCCAGCCCCGGCTCGCCAGGGTGTCTATCAGTGGCTGTGGCGTTCCGGCAAGCTGAACGTTGAATGGGTGATCCAATCGTTCACGTATATCGTGCCGATGGCGGGGCAGCGAGGCGGCTGCGCCCTGTTGCCAGGCTTGCAGGCTGATCGTCTGCGCCGGTGGGGCAGGGCGGTAACGCTGGAAATCCTCTGTCTGATAGAGGTGGCTTCCCAGAGCGGTGGCGAAACCGGCGGCGAGCATTGCGCTAAGCGTGAGTCCCAACCAGTGACGTTCCAACTCGGCATGCCGATACCAGGCCATGCCCAGGGCTGCGATCCAGGCCGTGCCCAGTAGCAGACTGGCGACTACATCGCTCAGCCAGTGTGCGCCCAGGTAGAGCCGGGAGAGCGCTACGCCTGCGATAATGGAGCTGGCCAGGCTATAGGGCAGCCAGCGCAGATTCAACGGTAGTGTCCTGGCGATAAGGATGGCAAGAAAGCCGTAGGTCACGGTAGCGCGTAGGACATGGGCGCTGGGAAACGCCCAAGGCCCCAGCCCTTCGATACCCTCCATCGGACGGGGAATCTGCAAGCCATATTTCAGCAGTAGCGGAGTAAGGAGTCCAAAGAGTACAGCGGCCAGCCAGTGTTGCAGTGCCGGGAGGTGGCGCTCCCGGAGCAGGAAAATTCCCACCGCCAGAGTCACCACGCTGATCGTTGAGAGATCGGCAAAACGGCTGAGATGGAGCATCAGGTTGTCTGACCAGGGATTGCGCAGGCTTTGCAGTCCGTTGAAGACCCAGTGATCGGGCTGGCTGATCAGTGTGCCTTCCAACACCATTGCCGCGAGCAGCCCGAACAGAAAGGTGCCCAGCAGCAGCAGGGTTGCCAGGATGCCGAATCCCCTGGCTTCCGGATGGGCGGGATTACCCAGGGCGCTGGAGATTTCGCCCAGGAAGGGGTGTCTCGCGCCCCAATTGGTGATGCTCTGGACGATCCGGGTGGCGTGAGGCCGAATCAGCCGGAACAGTCGCCGGGAAACGGAGAAAATCAGCCAGATTCCCCCCACGCCCAAGAGTAGAACCGCCACCAGCCGGAAAGCGACTTCGGCAGCGAGTTCGAGGGAGGCCCCGAAGACGATGCCGGGCAGCAGGTAGGCAGGTGCCCAAACCAGGGCAGAGATAAAATTGGCGAAAAAGAATCGCCAGGCCGACATCTCCAGCATACCGGCAACCAGCGGAATGATCGCTCGTACCGGGCCGAAAAATCGGCCGATGGCGACACTCTTACCGCCATATTTTCTGAAGAATTCAGTGCCGCGCTGCAGGGTTTCCGGATGGCGGCTGAAGGGCCAGAGATTGTGCAGCCGATCCTTATAGTGTTTGCCAAGCCAGAAGCTGAGTCCGTCCCCGGCGATAGCGCCTCCGACTGCCCACCAGAAGACCGGCCAGAACGCCAGGGTGCCTGTGGCGACCAGAGCGCCGAAACCAAACATCATTACCACGCCTGGTACAAGAAGTCCGACAACGGCCACCGACTCGGAAAAGGCGACCAGAAACACCACAACACCTGCCCATAGTGTGTGGTTCGAGATCCATTCCAATAGTGGGTTGAGAAGGTCGGTCACGGGGGAGAGGATAAAGGAGAAAGGCCAAAGGCAAAAGGGTGAGCCTTGATCGAAGGTTCAGTGGACCTTCGCAGCAAGGCGAACGACCGGACAGGATGTCCGGGCCGGGGTTGATTTAGACCGTTGAGGTAACGCCGGGGATGGCGGGGAAAGATTTCCTTGGAGCCACCACGCTCAATCCTTGTTGGATCTCCTCCTCTCGAGCCGCATCTTGCGACTGATTCGTCGTTGCTGGTTTAGCTTGTTGACCAGATGGAGTCCATCCATGTAGGGGACGACTCCGTTGTGCCTGATGACCTCCCGGCCCAGTGGGCTGTTGGCAAAACGGATGAACTTCATCACCTCACGTCGGTTACTGCTCCTGAAATTACTCACCAGATAGAGGGGTCGATAGAGCAGATAGGCCCCCGATTTGATGTTTTCATAGGTAGGGGCTTTGCCTTCGAGTTTAAGGATTTTGACATTGCGTTTTCGGGCGCTACTGACACCGGTGATTGCCAGGCTGTTGAGATTGCTTTCAGTCTCCTGTTCCAGCGGGCCTGATGAGGGAAAAATGATGTCAGAGGCGAAGTCCATGGCAGGTGCAGCAAAAAGATATTCCCGAATGGTGTGACCAACACCTGAAATCTTACCCTTGCGAATCAGTAAGTCGATGGGTTGGTCATTCCCGCCCAACTGTGTCCAGTTGGTGATGTTGCCCGTGTAGACCGCTTTCAGATCCTGCAGCGAGATGTTGTCTATCGGATTCTTCTGATGGGTGATGACCACCAGCGCATCCCAGGCAACGGGATGAAATTGAACCGATCTCTCCGCAGGCTCATCCCATAGTTTGTTACGGCAACTGCCGCCAATGTCAACTTTGTTGGCAGCGACCTGGCGTATGCCCTTTGTGGCTCCGCCCCCGGAGAGCAGGATCTCTGTCTTTGTCTCCCGTTGGTAAGCGTGGCTCAACTCAGCCATGAATGCTTTTTTGGTGATGCCGCAACCAACCCAGGTCAATGTGTCGCTGTAAGCTGGAGATAGAGTGAGACAGAGCAGGCAGGTGAGGACGAAGTGGCGAACGGTGGGATACAAGTGGATATCTCCTCAATCGGACTCCCTTCCATTCAGAATAATTTTATAGTCAGCCGATTATTGTCCAGATTTAATTTGAAAACAATTGTGGCTGGGTCAGAGAACAAATTCTCTCTTCCCCGAGAAGCGCCAATGTTTTCAGATAATTCCTACAATGGCCGAAGATTTTCCTGATGGGTGCGTTGGTATATAGGTAGTATATTAATTCCCAACAAGGACAGCCGATCAATTTCGGAGGGGAGGGAAGTTCTGCTAACCAGACACAAAGGATGGTATCGAACCGAAAGTCCGTGCCAGGGATTGGTTCAGGTTTTTGTCTTTTCAGCCCGCGTAGGGAACGGTTTGCATGAGAATACATCTCCTCCCTCTCGTTCTGTGACCCTATCGCATTCGCGATTGTGAAAAAAGAAATAGTATTGATTGGAATACTGTTGATTGGTTGGAGAGAAAGGGATGAAAAGAAAGCTTGGTCTTATGGTGGCATTGCTCGGAATGGGTCTGCTTGGAAATAATGCGATGGCTGAAGGCTTTGCATTGACTGGCAAGGCCGGCTCTCTGGGATTGGGACTGGAAGGCACCTTGGGAATGACTGAGTCGCTGAACGCGCGCTTGGGTTTCAACGGTTTTAATTACGATTACTCATATACGCTGGATGATACAGATTACGACCTGACGTTGGATCTTCAGACGATTTCGCTGCTGGCCGACTGGCATCCGTTCGATTCCGGTTTCCGCGTCAGTGCTGGCCTGATGTCCAACAATAACGAGCTAACTGGACGTGCGCTGCCTGTCGGCGGTTCTTTGAATATTGGCGGCACCGACTACGATGTAGGGCTCGATGCAATAATCGGTTTTAATTCCACTGCCCCCTATCTTGGTATCGGCTGGGGCAATGCCATTAGCGCTGACAAGGGGTGGGGCTTTAATCTCGATGTGGGAGTATTGTTTCAGGGGTCACCCGAGGTCAGTTTGACACCGTTCGGTGCAGATGCTGGCATCGTGGATGCCGACGATTTGGCAGCCGAAGTGCAGCGTGTGGAAAGCGACCTCGAGAACTTCAAGTACTATCCTGTGGTCTCGCTAGGCGTCTCCTACAAATTCTAAGTCTTGCCTCTAATCATTAAGTAAAACCGGCGGTGGCCTGGAAAAAGGGGACAGGTTTATTAATAGCAAAATAAATTTGTCCCCTTTTTGCACAGATGCTTGACCGCCAATAGGTTAGGCGAGAATCCTGCTGTCACCTGTCACCTGTCACCTGTCACCTGTCACCTTATTTCCTCAAACACCTCTCCCGCTGCCTTGGCCTTCTCCATGATGCCGTTGACCAGGGTCTCCACCTTGGCGGAGAGGGTGTCGAAGAAGCTTGGTACGGAGATCCACTCGAGGGTTTGCAGTCCGGCGGTCATTGCCGCCGGATAATTGTGGCTGGGTCAGAGAACAAATTCTCTCTTCCCCGAGAAGCGCCAATGTTTTCAGATAATTCCTACAATGGGCGAAGATTTTCCTGATTGGTGCGTTGGTATATAGGTAGTATATTAATTCCTAACAAGGGCGGCCGATGAATTTCGGAGAGGCAGGGAAGTCCCGCTTTGTATCAAGGTTAGTGACAGGGATGTTCTGCTAACCAGACACAAATGAAATGGTGGTGTCGAACCGGATGCCCGTGCCAGGGATTGGTGCGGGCTTTCCTCTTTAAGGACGGCGTAGGATGTGGTGAGCTTGCGAACCGCATCGATCAAGTTTTAATTTTGGAGCGAAACAGTGTGAAAGTAGGTAATACAAAGGCGTGTGTTGGTGAGGTGGTGCGACTTTTTTTCCTGTTTGTAATGATCATTGGAATTTCTGCATGTTCATCAATCAAAGTGAATAAACTCGGCCATTTTCCCCAAGGCAATAAAATATACATCGCGGGAGCAAGAGAGGATATAAAGGATAGTGTGATCCAGGAGACAAAAAGTCAGCTAGGCTTGGAAGTTGTTAACAACCTTGAAAATTCTGACATGGTGGGCATCTATGAATATTACTGCTATTTCGACTTGATTCATGATACTTGTAGTGGGATTTCCTTTAATATTCAAGGGGCAAGGGTTGGAGATCCTATTCTTACAAGCGCACTGTCAGCATGGGAGCCTGCGTCAAAAGAAAGCCAGATTAATAAACTGTTTGCTTCTATCGTAAAAAAGATTGGCAAGATTGATTCACTGCCAAGGGCGGGAGATGCTTTCGAAGGCAAAATAGATGGGTTCGCAGTTCTTGGTGGTAACCTTGAATTGAATGAAGCGCTGAGAAACGCAATGAGTAAAAAAGGATTTAGTGAAGCTGATGATCCATCTTTAGCAAGATTGGTGTTTAGTTATACCAAGGAGGTCTTCAAAGACGTTGGGGATTACTACAATTCGATTGTTTTGCTCATCAGGGATAAGAAAAGAGACCGATTTGATGAGATAAAAATAACAGAAAATGGTTCAGGGAAAATACAATTTGCAGGAATGATTGGGCTGTATCCTATGTTTACTTCAGTAAATACGGGGCATAAAACAATATCTGATTCAGTGATAGAGCTTATTCGAAAAATAGACTTTGATGGCGTAAAGAACAAAGAAGCTCATTCAGTTGTGAATCTATATTCGACTGAGTGATTTGGAAAACGGGAACACCCATTAACCAGTCGTAGTTAATAGGCGATAAGGAGTTGTTTGGGCATTTAGCCCAAGAAAAAGGAGAAAAAGGGGGCGGATTTATTAACAGTAAAATAAATCTGTCCCCCTTTCACCTCCCCTTTCACCTCGATTTGGGATTAGGTCAATACGATTTTTGTTCCTCGACTGATGCGGTTCGCAGGCTCACCACATCCTACTTTCTATTTCATCTCACTAAATACTTCACCCGCGGCATCAATAGTCGCCTGCAGGTCTGCATCGGAGTGTGCGGCGGAGACGAAGCCTGCCTCGTAGGATGAGGGGGCGAGATAGACGCCGCGATCCAGCATGGCGTGGAAAAACTGCTTGAAGCGCTCCTGATTGCAGGCGGTGGCGCCGGCAAAATCGGTGACCTTGTCGGCGTCTGTGAAGAAGAGGCCGAACATGCCGCCTATGTGGTTTTCAGCCATCGGGATGCCTGCCGCTTTGGCCTTTTCCATGATACCGGAGACCAGGGTCTCCACCTTGGCGGAGAGGGTGTCGAAGAAGCCTGGTACGGAGATCAGTTCGAGGGTTTGCAGTCCAGCGGTCATTGCCACCGGGTTGCCGGAGAGGGTGCCGGCCTGATAGACGGGACCCAGTGGGGCGATCTTCTCCATGATTTCGCGTTTGCCACCGAAGGCGCCGACCGGCATGCCGCCGCCGATCACCTTGCCCAGGGTGGTGAGGTCGGGCTTGATGCCGTAGTGGCCCTGCGCGCCGCCCAGGGCGACACGGAAGCCGGTCATCACCTCATCGAAGATCAGTACCGTGCCGCTCTGGTCGCAGACTTCACGCAGGGCCTCCAGAAAGCCGGGGACCGGGGGTATGCAGTTCATGTTGCCCGCTACCGGCTCAACAATGATGCAGGCGATCTCGTCACCAATCTTGGCAAAAGTCTCTTTGACCTGCTCCGCGTCGTTGTAGCTGAGGGTGATGGTGTGCTCCGCCAATGAGGCGGGTACGCCAGGGGAAGAGGGTTCTCCCAGGGTCAACATGCCGGAGCCCGCTTTCACCAGCAGGGAGTCGGAGTGGCCATGATAACAGCCTTCGAATTTAACGATTTTGTCCCGGTCGGTGTAACCACGGGCGAGACGGATCGCTGACATGGTGGCCTCGGTGCCGGAGCTGACCATGCGCACCATATCCATGCTCGGCACCAGTTCGCAGACCTTGTCCGCCATCCGGCTCTCAAGTTCGGTGGGGGCACCGAAACTCAGCCCTTTGTCGATAACAGATGCGACTGCCTCAATCACCTCGTGATGGGCGTGTCCCAGAATCATCGGACCCCAGGAGCCGACATAGTCGATATAACGTGTGCCGTCCGGGTCGAAGATGTAGGGTCCGGCGGCACAGTCGATGAATACCGGATCACCGCCGACGCCCTTGAAGGCCCGCACCGGTGAATTCACGCCGCCGGGTATATGTTGCTGTGCATGGGCGAAAAGGTCGTGAGAACGGCTCATCGTGGTAAATCCTCCGGTTGGAATAGTTTAGTTAATCTTGTCGCGGCGAGGCGAATGTCTGTCTGGTTGAAAATCGCATCGATGACAGCCAGCATATCGGCGCCCGCGTCTATTAGTGGGCCGCCATTCTCCGGCGTAATGCCGCCAATGGCAACCAGTGGCTGCGGCAGTTCACGGCTGGCCTGGCGCAGCAGTTCGGGATCCGCCTGTACCGCATCGGGTTTTGTCTGTGAGGGGAAGAAGCGCCCGAAGGCGAGATAGTCCGCTCCAGCGCGGCTCGCTTCACGGGCCAGTTCAAGCTGGTTGTAGCAGGAGACGCCGATGATCGCCTCCGGTCCCAACAGTGCTCTTGCCTGTGGCAGGGAGACATCGTCCCGGCCCAGATGGATGCCGTCGGCGCCGATGCTTCTCGCCAGTTCCAGATCGTCGTTGATCAGCAGCAGCGCTTGGTGCTCCCGGCACAGATTGAGCAGGGTCTTTGCCTCGTTTTGCCGCTGCGGCCTGTCGTCGCTTTTGTCCCGGTACTGGATGATGCAGGCGCCTCCCTGCAGGGCTTGGGCGACTTGTTCAGTCAGGTTTTGGTTCTGTGCAAGCGCTGTGTCAGTGATGGCGTAGAGGCCGTGCAGCCGGGTATCTCTGTTCATGTTTGGGGTTGGCTGGTGTGGCGCTGCAACCGGTCCGGCAGGGATTGGCAACGACCGCTGCGAAAGCCGTTCAGTAGACTATTCCAGGTGTATTGCTGGGCATTATTGACCGCTTCAAGCAGATCTCTTCCGCTTGCCATATTGGCTGCAATGGCCGCAGCCAGGGTGCAGCCGGAGCCGTGGTACTCGCCGGGCAGGCGCTGCCAATCGGCTTGATTGAGCAACCCCGTTTTGTCGTAGAGGCGGTTGGTTACGCGGTCACTCTGTTCGTGGGTACCGGTGATCAGAACATGTTCAACCCCGGTTTTGAGTAGAGTGCGGGCGCACTGTTCCAGTGACGCCTCGTGCGGTGCCAGACGACGAACCTCAGGGCTGTTTGGGGTGATCAAAGTACTTAGCGGCAGCAGCTGTTGCAGGATGGTTGCTAACAGGTTCTCAGTGGTCAGCGGAGTACCGCCGCCAGCTGCCAGCACAGGATCGAGAACCACCGGAATGTTTTCATGCTCCTGCAGCAGCTCTGCTATAGCACGGGCGATGGCTGCGTCTCCCAGCAGGCCGATCTTGACGACTGAGACCTGGCAGTCATTCAAAACGGTCTCTGCCTGGGCGATGACCTGCTTGGCGGGAAGTGGCATCACTGCTTGCACGTCGCAGCTGTCCTGCAGTGTCAGGCAGGTGATTGCAGTGGCACAGTGGCAACCATTTGCGCCGACCGCCTCGATATCGGCCTGTATGCCTGCGCCGCCACCGGGATCGTGGCCACCGATGGCGAGTACGACCGGTAGTTTGCGGGATGAGGGTTTCATGTGGGGGATTGTACGTTTTTTTTCCTTTTCGGTAATGGATTACCCTGGAATTGTCATTGCAAGCAGACCAATACAGGGTTTTTACTAGGATTGGTCGGTTTGCCTGCTAAACTGTGAGTTACGGTATCCCGCCGACGAAGCGTTGAGACCGGGTGTAGGTAGTGGGACCCGGAGCATCAGGTCACAGCTAGCGGAGACATTTCATGAGTCCATATCAGCAAACTATGACAGACGTAGCCCGCAATTTTTGCGAGTTGGTCGATCGTCTGCAGGATGGCGATGAGAAATGGCTGCATGAGGTCGCGAGTCTCCTGCCCCGCCTGCACGCTGCAGTCTCATCGATAGAGCAGCCGGATGAAGACGATGGACACTATGTTTATGCCGATTTGGATGCCCGTTTTGAACTCTACTCCTATCTGCGTCAGCTGCTGGGTGAACGCGATGGCTATTGGATGGAGTTTGATGTGGCGGAGGATGGTCAAAGCATGAGCGGCAGCCTCGCAGATGACCTGACCGACATCTATTGTGAACTCAAGCATGGCCTGAAGGTGATGGAGGGGGAGCCAGATCAGGCCATCGAAGGGTGGCGAAAAGGTTACCATCTGCATTGGGGGCAACATCTGGTGGATGCCGAGCGACATCTCTACGAACTCAAGGCCCGCAATCAGCTCGATCTATAATCCGTTTTCTTCGCTGTATCCAGTCACTTGGGGATTCAGCAGCGAAGAATATCTATCCCGTAATACCCCCTAAAAAGCTGGGTTTAGTGGTTCTTTGTATAATCTTTTGCTAACATACGCAGCCTTTATCAGATGATTTTTAGGAGAAATCGGGATGAGTGGTACTGCACTGACCGAGAGTGACCTGACCCTGACCGCGCTTGCCCAAACTAAAATGGTTGAGCTGTTTGAGCAGGTTGAAGACAACATTGAAGGCGTACGGGTGTTTGCAACCCCAGGTGGTTGCAGTGGCGTCAGCTTCGGCATGACTTTCAGCGACGCGATCAATGCCAATGACGGTATACTCGCCTGTGAAGGTTTTAAAGTGATTGTCGATGACGGCACCATGCAGTACCTGCGCGGTGTTGAGATCGACTTCGTGGATCGTGGCGACGGCAATGCCAGCTTCGTATTCAACAACCTCCAGCCGGTTGACGGTGGTGGGGGTTGTGGCACCTGCGGTTCCTCCCAAGGTGGCGGCTGCGGCTGATCCGACCCCTTTTCGAGAATCCAAAAAACCGCGGATGGTGTTGCCACTCCGCGGTTTTTTGTGCCTGCCAGGTTGAGTCGCAGTGGGCAAGAAACGATTGCTATGGTGCTGAGGTGGATCGGAGATGAATCAAAAAGTGGTTGAACTTGCGGTGGTTGGTGCGGGTATCAGCGGGCTTGGTTTTGCGCATTTGTCCCTCAAACGGGGTATTAAGCCTCTTGTGCTGGAGGCTTCGGAACAGGTCGGCGGCTGTCTGCACAGCCACAGCTTTGATACGCCGGAAGGAGAATTCTGGACGGAACTCGGTGCCCACACCTGCTATAACAGCTACGGAAACCTGCTGCAGATGCTGGAGGATAGCGGTCAGCTTAAGTCACTGCTTAAAAAAGAGAAACTCCCCTATCGCCTGCTGACGCCCGCTGGCCTGAAAAGTATCCCCTCGCAGCTGAAACTGACCGAATTGTTGGGTGTGCTGCCCCGGTTGTTCAGGTCGAAAAAGGCGGGCCACACGGTTAAGGAGTATTTTGGCGGAATCATTGGCGAGCAAAATTTCCAGAAGGTGATTGGTCCAGCCCTGGATGCGGTAACCTGTCAGCCCTCGGCGGAGTTCCCCGCCGATGCGCTGTTTCGCAAAAAGCCTCGACGCAAGGAGATCCTGCGCAGCTATACCGTCGCCGGAGGCGTCCAGCAGTTTGCTGTCGCTATCGCTGCTCAGTCCGGTCTAGAGATCCGCACGGGAATATCGGTTGTGGGGTTGGATCGGCTCGAACGTGGTTATCGACTCAAATTAAGCGATGGTAGCGAGATAGAGGCGCAGCGTCTGGCCCTGGCTGTGGCGCCGGATATCGCGGCAACCTTGCTTCAATCGGTAAATTCTGAGCTTGCGGCGTTGATGTCCCAGGTTGATATGGTGGATATCGAAAGCGTTTCCGTATTTTGCGAGGCTGAGAAGCTGTCGCTGGAGCCGGTATCGGGCATCATTGGCCAGGATGATGATTTCTATTCAGCGTTATCCCGCGATCCAGTGCCCGATGCCCGTTATCGGGGGTTTACCTTCCACTTTCGCCCAGGGCGGCTCGACGAGGCTGGGCAGCTTGAGCGTATCCGGGCCGTGCTTGGACTTGCTGAGCAGGACCTGTTGGCAACAATTTCCAAAACCAATCGCCTGCCTGCACTCAGGCTGGGGCATGGGGAGCGCATCACATCGATCGACCGGATACTGCAGAACCAGCCGCTGGCGCTGACCGGCAACTGGTTCAGCGGCGTCTCCATCGAAGATAGCCTGGTGCGATCTGCAACGGAGTTTGACAGGCTTTTTCCCGTTTGAGCTACTCTTTCGGTTTCCCTGCGGCGTCGTGATAGAGCGACTTCAGGATGTCTTTGCGGCTACCGCCAGCGGGCGGTGATGCGTTTTTTCTGCCACTGAAAAACGTTCTAATGCGGTGAAACAGGCGTTTCAGTGCACGCCAGATCTTCGGTAGCAGCCAGATAACCAGCAGCAGGAAGACCCCCAACAAAATGAGGAAGGCAACAGGGTAGTGCAGTGCTGCCCATAATCCGCCGATGACTGCAACATCCTCAGCCAAGGATGCTGCCCAGTTTGTGACGGGTTCCGGCGATGTGTTGATCAGGATGCGGGAACCTGTTTTGGTGAGATGACTGCCGGCAGCCATGGTGCCCCCGACCAGAAATGCAGCAAATTCAGCCGCCTCGCCGACTCCCAGGCCGCTGACTGCGCCGGCAGCCAGTACCGCACCTGCCGGAATTCGGATGAATGTATGGATTACGTCCCAGCCGGTATCGACTCCGGGGGTCTTGTCGGCAAAGAATTCGACGCAGTACATGATGCCCGCAGCCGTCATCACCATCGGGTCGGAGAGTATCTCCAATCCTGGTGGCAGATCGACATTCCCGGTGGCGCCCATATAACCCAGCATGAAGACAGCGGCGTAGAGATTGAGGCCGGCGGCCCAGCCTGCCCCGAGCGTCAGGGCCAGTATTTCGACGGTATCCATAGTTTATCCTTGGTGCTTACTTCCACTATATATATTAGGGCCATTGTCGGTAGTTTCCAGTCCGCCTGAGTGATTTTACCTTTTTGGCGTTTTCCGTCTCTCTCGGGACGTTCCACTTCCGCTTTCCAGGTTCTGTCCGTATTATTGATTGTTCGTGTTGAAGATAAAGTGTTAAGGATTCGAGAGCGATGATCAGAGTGGGAATCGTCGGCGGTACCGGCTATACGGGTGTGGAACTGCTGCGTCTGTTGGCGAAACATCCAGAGTGCGACCTGGTGACTATTACTTCCCGTTCTGAGGCGGGGCGTGCGGTGGCGGATATGTTTCCCAGTCTGCGCGAGCATGTGGATCTTGTCTTTGTCGAGCCGGATCCTGCAACCCTGCGGGGTTGTGATCTGGTCTTTTTCGCCACGCCCAATGGTATCGCCATGCGCCAGGTGCCGGAACTGCTGGATGCGGGCGTCAAGGTGATCGATCTGGCCGCGGACTTCCGGATCACCGATCAGTCGATCTGGGAACGCTGGTACGGTATGGATCACGCCTGCCCGGAGCGTCTGCCTGAAGCTGTGTATGGTCTGCCGGAGATCAATCGCGAAGCTGTGAAGCAGGCACGCCTGGTGGCGAATCCCGGCTGCTATCCTACGGCGGTGGCATTGGGTTTCCTGCCTTTGGTCGAGCAGGGATTGATCGACCTGGATTATCTGGTTGCAGATACCAAGTCCGGTGTCAGTGGCGCCGGGCGTAAAGCGAGTGTGCCTGCCCTGATGGGTGAGACCGGAGAGAGCTTCAAGGCGTATGCCATTCCAGGGCATCGTCACCAGCCCGAGATCCGTCAGACACTTTCCCGGGCAGCCGGGCGGGATGTCGGTCTGACTTTCGTGCCCCACCTGGTGCCAATGATCAGGGGTATCGAGGCGACACTCTATGCCCGGCTGAAATCGACGGATAGGGATCTGCAGGCACTGTTTGAAAAGCGCTACCGGGATGAACCGTTTGTGGATGTCATGCCTGCAGGTTCACACCCGGAGACCCGTAGCGTGCGCGGCATCAACCACTGTCGGCTCGCGGTACACCGGCCGTTGGATGGCGATGTAGTGGTAGTGACCTCGGTCATCGACAATCTGGTGAAGGGTGCTGCCGGTCAGGCGGTGCAGAATATGAATCTGATGTTTGGGCTGACCGAGAATACAGCGCTGGACCAAGTGGCCCTATTGCCCTAGAGAACAGAGTGCTGAATGATTTCACATAAACGATACCGGGTCCCCAGGATCGTCGTTTCTGGCGGGCGTGGACGATGGTTGCGCCTGTTCTTTGTTCTGCTTCTGGTATTGGCGGCGGCCTGGTTGGGATTTCAGCAGGGGCAGGCGCGGCCGAAAGGCATCCAGGCCATTGATCGCGCCGGCCTGAATGATTCCTTGAATGAGTTGAAGGTCGAAAGGGGTGAACTGCGCCGTAAGCTGGCCATGGCGGAGCAGATTGCCAAGGTGGATCGTGAGGCGATGCACGCGGTCAGGGAGCAGATCAAGCAATTTCAGGACGAACGCCTGAAGATGGAGGAGGAACTTGTCTTTCTGCGGGGCATCGTCTCAACAGATAGCAAAAAAGAGGGTTTGAGGATCCAGAATTATAAACTGGAACCCGGCCTTGAAAGCGGGCAGTTCCTGGTTAAGTTTTCTGTCAGTCAGGTGTTGAAAAGTGGCCCGGTGGCCAAGGGGCGGATTTTTATCCGTGTTGAAGGCCTGCAGCCAGACGGGAAGGCAAAGACTTTTGGCCTCGAAGAGCTGACGGAAGACAAGACACCGAGCATCAAGATGCGTTTTCGCTATTTTCAGAATGTGGAGGGTAAATTGAAACTTCCGGACGATTTTAAACCCGCCAGTTTGACTATTGAAGTCAAACCGAGCAACAAGAAACTGGCGCCGGTGACTGAAACTTACGAATGGTCACCGCAGGCCTGACAGGATACAAAGCAGATGAGGATTGGCATGAGAAAGAAGCGATTCCGCGCGCCGAAGATTACAACAGTTATCGGCAAGGAGACCCAGATCCGGGGAGATATTCAATTTTCCGGTGGGCTGCATGTGGACGGCGTGATCAAGGGCAATGTCTACTCTGCTGAAGGAGATGAAAGGGCAACCTTGACCCTGAGTGAAGATGGCTCCATCGAAGGGGATGTACGGGTCGCCAATGTCATGTTGAACGGTAGTGTGATCGGAGACGTCTATGCAGGTCACCGGGTGGAGTTGGCACCTAAATCCCGGATCACGGGAACGGTCTGTTACGATCTGCTGGAGATGGCGATGGGTGCCGAGGTCAACGGACAGTTGGTGCATGCGCAGGATATGGAGCAGCGTAAATTGGGTTTTGATGGTGACAATGGTGTTGATGCCGGGATTGAGCCAGAGAAGATTGGGTGATTTCCCCGACGTGCCGGGAATACTTGACTAAAACTCTGGGTAAAAGCATACTTTTACTTATATTGTGCATGGTCTGATTCTTTTTGACCCACCAAACAGGTTTTTAATCATGAGTACGTCAGAAGCTACCACCGAGTCTCCCCTTGTATTTACACAATCTGCGGCAACCAAGGTTGCAGCACTGATCGAGGAGGAGGGAAAGCCTGACCTGATGCTGCGAGTCTATATTCAGGGCGGCGGCTGTTCCGGTTTTCAGTATGGATTCTCTTTCGATGAGAACGAGAATGATGGTGACACCAAGGTCGTGACCGATGGCGTGACATTGCTGGTCGACCCCATGAGTATGCAGTACCTGGGTGGCGCGGAGATCGATTACACCGAGGGTTTGCAAGGTTCCCAGTTCGTTATCCGCAACCCGAATGCCAGCACTACCTGCGGTTGTGGATCATCCTTCTCTGTTTGATTCTGAACAGATAGTTGGGATTGAAAACGACATTTCTGTGCAGTTTTTGTAGTAATCGGCCCTGGCAGGATTCCTGGATTTGCTCGTGGAGGGCGGGGTATGCTGACTTCGCACCGGTTTGCATTTCAGTCTGGGGTGATATATCGTGCCTCGTTCGCGTGATCCTAGTCCCACCTGAAACGCCCTACATTTGCTGTCTCCTCACAGATGCATCTTGAAAGACAGGCGCAGGGTGTGCGGGCTTATTCGTCGACACATTACAGAAGGTCAAAAACATTGATTACCCTTTCAGTCCGCAGTCTTCCCAGGTCGACCACAGAAGAGAGCCTGACAGCACTCTTTTCGGAGTACGGCGTGGTCCGTTCTCTTAAACTGGTAAAGGATCTCTTCTCCGGTGATTGTAAGGGCTTTGCCACTATCGACATGGAAGGGCATGAAGCCCGTGCCGCTATGGCAGCGCTCGATGGCAGTGAGTTCAACGGCAGCATGATCCGCGTCGGCCCAGACCGGCCGAGAAGAGGACGCGGCGGCAAACGCCGCTGAATTTGGACAACCCGCCTGCCGGTTCTGCTTCCAGCTATCTGGAAAGCCCGGCAGGATAGATCCCCCCCAACACCACAGCTTCCTCTGCGCCGGTGACCGAAGGCAGGTTGCCCGGCAGTCCTTCCAGCGTTCTATACGCCAGCCAGGCAAATGCCATTGCCTCGATCCAGTCCGGGTCGACGGAGAGCTTTGCTGTGCTGAAAACTTCTATCGAAGGCAGGTTAGCAGCGAGACGGTCCATCAGATAGCCGTTATGTACTCCGCCGCCACAAACGAGCAGTTGCTCCGCCGCAGGGTAGTGCTGGCCAATGGCGCGCGTTATGCTGAGGGCAGTGAGTTCTGTCAGTGTGGTTTGCACGTCACAGCTGGCTGATACAGCATCATCCCCGAGTATCGAATCCATCCAGTCGAGATTGAAATATTCGGTGCCGGTGCTTTTGGGCGCAGATCGGGAAAAATAGGTGTCTGTCATCATTTTGTTCAGCAATGACGGGATGATTTTGCCTGTTTTGCCCCAGGCGCCATCGCGGTCGAAATCGACTTGCCTGTGTCTGGCAATCCAGTGATCCAGCAGTGTGTTGCCGGGTCCTGTGTCGAATCCAGTGACCGCTTCGGCAGTATTGCTGGGCAACCAGGTGATGTTGGCAATACCGCCGATATTGAGGATGACCCGATTCTTATCCCCGCTCTGGAATATCGCCTGATGAAAGGCAGGCACGAGTGGAGCGCCTTGCCCTCCAGCCGAGATGTCACGGCGCCGGAAGTCGGCAACTGTAGTGATGCCTGTGCGCTGGGCGATGGTGTTGGCATCGCCGATCTGCAGCGAAAAGGGGTGCTGGACCCCAGGGCGGTGTCGCAGCGTCTGTCCATGGCTGCCGATGGCTCTGATCTGCTCCCGGCGGCAGTCATTCTCCTTGATTAACTGCAATGTTGCCTTGGCAAAGGCTTCGCCGACCTGGATATCCAACTCCCCGAGGCGGTCGATCTCGTTATCGCCGGGTTGGCAGAGGGCTGATAGATTCCGACGGAGTTCCGGGGGATAGGGCTGGCTGTGGTGGCCGATCAGTCTGGGGTCGCTGTCAGGTGTCAATTCAACCAGGGCAGCGTCGATACCGTCCATGCTGGTGCCGGACATGAGGCCTATGTAGTAGTTGGCCTGCTTACCGGGCATTGGCGAGCAGTGTGCGGTTCAGGGTGTCGAGTTGGGAAACCAGTGGCTGAGTCTTCAGCTGAAAATCCGCTTTGTATTTTTTTGCGATGGGCTGGGCGGCGGGAAGTTTGACGGTCAGGGGATTGCGGTGCACGCCGTTGACTCTGAACTCATAATGGAGATGGGGGCCGGTGGCGAGACCGCTTTTGCCAACGTAACCAATAACCTGCCCCTGGCGGACCTTGCTGCCTTTTTTTGCCTTCTTATTGTAGCGGGAGAGATGGGCGTAGAGGGTTGTGTAACGTTGGCCGTGCTGCACGATAACTGTACGGCCATAACCTCCCTTCTTGCCTCTGTGTATGATCTTGCCGTCCCCGGCCGCCTTGATCGGCGTGCCGGTCTTAGCTGCGTAGTCGACCCCGCGGTGCGGACGTTTCTTCCCTAACACAGGGTGCCAGCGTTCGCCGGTGAAGCGGGAGGAGATGCGTCGAAAATCGACCGGCGCACGCAGAAAAGCCTTGCGCATGCTGCGCCCTTCAGGGGTAAAGTAGTCACTGTGGCCAGTCTCATCCATGTATCTCAGTGCGCGGTAGCTGCGTCCCTGATTGATGAACTCGGCAGCCAGGATGGGACCGTCTTTCAGTTTATCTCCCTCAAGGTAATCCTCCTGGTAGATGAGGCTGAATCGATCGCCGCTGCGGATCTCCAGGGCGAAGTCGATATCCCAGCCGAAGATGTTTGCCAACTCCATGATCAGGGCATCAGCAAGTCCTGCGTCCTGGGCGCTGAGATAGAGGGAGTTGGTGATGGTTCCGCTCGTATGTGCGGTGCGGTGTTCGATGGGCTTGTTTTCTTCATTGGCGAGAAAGGAATCGCCATCGGATTTGATATGCAGGCTCTGCACCCGATTGTAGTCAAGCGCCAAAGCAAGCAAACTGCCGTTGTCGTCCAGTTGCAGGCGCAGTGTCTCACCGGGTTTTATACGGGTCAGCTCTTTTGCCTTCTTGCTGGAATTAACGATGCGGTGTAGTAGATTGGCGCTCAGCCCATACTCTTTAAAGATGCTGGAGATGGAGTCCCCGCTGCGAATCTTCCGGGAGATCCATGGGGACTTGGACGCAGTCGCCTGGGACTCCAGGTCTGGCTCGGATGGCGCACTCCC
>QGON01000067.1:77500-168450 GCA_003660235.1 bacterium endosymbiont of Escarpia laminata
CCGAAACCGGGCGATCTATCCATGGCCAGGGTGAAGGTGCGGTAACACGCGCTGGAGGCCCGAACCCACTTATGTTGAAAAATGAGGGGATGAGCTGTGGATCGGAGTGAAAGGCTAATCAAGCCCGGAGATAGCTGGTTCTCCTCGAAAGCTATTTAGGTAGCGCCTCGCGTATCACTCCAGGGGGTAGAGCACTGTTACGGCTAGGGGGCCATCCCGGCTTACCAAACCGTTGCAAACTCCGAATACCTGGAAGTGCAATCGCGGGAGACAGACGGCGGGTGCTAACGTCCGTCGTCAAAAGGGAAACAACCCAGACCGCCAGCTAAGGTCCCTAAATCATGGCTCAGTGGGAAACGATGTGGGAAGGCATAGACAGCTAGGAGGTTGGCTTAGAAGCAGCCATCCTTTAAAGAAAGCGTAATAGCTCACTAGTCGAGTCGGCCCGCGCGGAAGATTTAACGGGGCTTAAGCCATGTACCGAAGCTGCGGATGCGTGTTTACACGCATGGTAGAGGAGCGTTCTGTAAGCCTGTGAAGGTGTGTTGTAAAGCATGCTGGAGGTATCAGAAGTGCGAATGCTGACATGAGTAACGATAAAGGGGGTGAGAGGCCCCCTCGCCGAAAACCCAAGGTTTCCTGCACAACGCTAATCGGTGCAGGGTTAGTCGGCCCCTAAGGTGAGGCAGAAATGCGTAATCGATGGGAATCAGGTTAATATTCCTGAACTTCTTATTACTGCGATGGGGTGACGGAGCAGGCTAGATCATCCGGGTGTTGGTTTACCCGGTTTAAGCGTGTAGGGAGTCAGTTTAGGTAAATCCGGACTGGCAATTCTGAGACGTGATGACGAGTCTCTATTTGAGACGAAGTGATTGATGCCATACTTCCAGGAAAAACCTCTAAGCTTCAGGTAATAAGTAACCGTACCCCAAACCGACACAGGTGGGTGGGATGAAAATTCTAAGGCGCTTGAGAGAACTCTGGTGAAGGAACTAGGCAAAATTGTACCGTAACTTCGGGAGAAGGTACGCCCCTGGTATGTGAAGAGACTTGCTCTCGGAGCAGAAGGGGGTTGCAATAAAATGGTGGCTGCAACTGTTTATTAAAAACATAGCACTCTGCAAACTCGAAAGAGGAAGTATAGGGTGTGACGCCTGCCCGGTGCCGGAAGGTTAATTGATGGGGTTAGTCTTCGGACGAAGCTCTTGATCGAAGCCCCGGTAAACGGCGGCCGTAACTATAACGGTCCTAAGGTAGCGAAATTCCTTGTCGGGTAAGTTCCGACCTGCACGAATGGCGTAATGATGGCCACACTGTCTCCACCAGAGACTCAGTGAAATTGAAATCGCTGTTAAGATGCAGCGTACCCGCGGCTAGACGGAAAGACCCCGTGAACCTTTACTACAGCTTTGCACTGGACTTTGAACCTATTTGTGTAGGATAGGTGGGAGGCTTTGAAACCGAGACGCTAGTTTCGGTGGAGCCAACCTTGAAATACCACCCTGGTATGTTTGAAGTTCTAACCTAGACCCGTTATCCGGGTTGGGGACAGTGTATGGTGGGTAGTTTGACTGGGGCGGTCTCCTCCCAAAGAGTAACGGAGGAGCACGAAGGTACCCTCAGCGCGGTCGGACATCGCGCAATGAGTGCAAAGGCATAAGGGTGCTTGACTGTGAGACAGACAAGTCGAGCAGGTACGAAAGTAGGTCTTAGTGATCCGGTGGTTCTGTATGGAAGGGCCATCGCTCAACGGATAAAAGGTACTCCGGGGATAACAGGCTGATACCGCCCAAGAGTTCATATCGACGGCGGTGTTTGGCACCTCGATGTCGGCTCATCACATCCTGGGGCTGAAGTCGGTCCCAAGGGTATGGCTGTTCGCCATTTAAAGTGGTACGCGAGCTGGGTTTAGAACGTCGTGAGACAGTTCGGTCCCTATCTGCCGTGGGCGTTCGAGATTTGAGGGAAGCTGCTCCTAGTACGAGAGGACCGGAGTGGACGTACCCCTGGTGTTCCGGTTGTCACGCCAGTGGCATTGCCGGGTAGCTACGTACGGACAGGATAACCGCTGAAAGCATCTAAGCGGGAAGCCCCTCCCAAGATAAGATCTCGCTGGAACTTCGAGTTCCCTGTAGGTCCGTTAAAGACTATGACGTTGATAGGCTGGGTGTGGAAGCACAGTAATGTGTGAAGCTAACCAGTACTAATTGACCGTGAGGCTTGACCATATAACACCCAAGTGTTTTGGGTGCTGGTTGAGTGCATACCCAACGCTACAAGCGATCTAACCAAATTTGAAGGGATGAGACTCATCCTTTCGAGCCAGTTTGCCTGGCGGCCATAGCGAGTTGGTACCACCCGATCCCATCCCGAACTCGGAAGTGAAACGATTTAGCGCCGATGATAGTGTGGGGTCTCCCCATGTGAAAGTAGGTCACTGCCAGGCTTTTATTCAAAACCCCGAATCATTTATGGTTCGGGGTTTTTTTGTTGTCTGAAACAAAATGTTTGAAATGGAATCAGACATATAATGTAAATATTGGATATTGTTTACCAGATCTATTAGTTTGATGATCATTTCACTCATATTATTGACAGCGGGTCTAAGCGTGCTTTTGTTTGGGCTTCGAGCTCTTTTTAAAAGGAGACTATTGACCGGAGTAGTGACGGGTCTGTTTGGTTTGCCACTTGTGCTTTTTGGATTCTTACTGCTACTCCTTGCTACAAATCTCTATACCTATCAGAAACTCACACACGAGATGGTGGTTGCGAGGATTACCAGTCAGAAAACAGAAACGGGTTTTCAGGTGGGGATAGAACATAGTCATGCGACCAATGAAAAATTGATCCTCTCTGCAGATCAATGGCAACTCGATGCACGGTTTGTGAAATTTAAGCCTTGGACGATCATGTTTGGCAACGAACCTTTGGTTCGTTTGGAAAGATTTTCTGGAAGACATAATGACACCAATAAAGCTGCCAAAAATATTTATGAGTTCACTGCCGGGGGCGGCCTGCTGCTGAATTTGTCCAATCAACTGGTTGATATGTCAGGTTTGATAGATACATATTTTGGTAGTTCGGTCTACATGCCGCTGGCAGATGGTGCTGAATATCTTGTCACTGCCTCTGTCTCTGGCCTGGTTGCCAGACCAATCAATGCTCAGGCTGAGAATGCGGTTTCAGCGTGGATGGCGCAATGATCGAATATCAGGTAGCGATGAAGTCGCCCGAAGCCCATCTTTTTGAGGTGACTTTGAGCGTCCGGAAGCCTGACAAGCTCGGGCAGACGTTCTATCTTCCGGCATGGATCCGTGGCAGTTACATGATCAGGGATTTTTCCCGCCATATCATCACGCTTGAAGCCTCAGACGAGACGGGACCTATTCAGGTTGAGAAACTGGATAAGCAGACTTGGCGCTGTGCACCTGCATCTGGCCCCATTACGCTAATCTACACAATTTATGCTTGGGACCTCTCCGTTAGAGCCGCCCACCTTGATACCACACATGCCTACTTCAACGGATCTAGCCTGCTGCTTGGAGTCAGTAATCAGGATGAGGTAACTTGCCTGTTGACGATTCTTAGCCCAGTAGGTCAGCAGTTCGATGGCTGGAAAGTGGTGACCTCAATGGAAAAGGATGTGGTCGATAAACGGGGATTCGGCCAATATCACTCTTTAAATTATGAAGAGTTGCTCGATCATCCTGTTGAAATTGGAGACGTCACAGAGGCGGGTTTTACAGTTTCAGATGTGCCCCACTGCATCGCGATCAGCGGTCGACAAAGATGCGATCTTAAGCGATTGTGTTCCGATCTTGAGAGAATATGTAGCCAACATGTTGATTTGTTCGGAGAGCTGCCAGTCCACGATTATCTGTTTCTTCTCACAGTTGTTGGTGATGGCTATGGCGGTCTTGAGCACCGAAATTCCACCAGTCTGCTAACAAGCAGGGGCGATCTTCCGCTGAAGGGTATGCAGGAGATGCCCAAAGGCTATCGACGTCTTCTCGCTCTCTGTAGCCATGAATATTTCCATCTGTGGCACATCAAAAGAATTATGCCTGCGGTGTTACAGGAGGAAGGAGCCACGCGGGAGGTTTACACTCGCCAATTGTGGGTATTTGAAGGTATCACCTCTTATTATGATGAACTGGCATTGGTTCGGAGTGGATGTATCGACAGGAAATCCTATTTTGAACTACTCGCAGAAACGGTTACCCGTGTCATGCGGACTAGTGGCCGGTTTAAACAAACGCTTGAGGAATCCAGTTTCGATGCCTGGACCAAATTCTACAAGCAGGACGAAAACGCCCCTAATGCGATTGTCAGTTACTACACCAAAGGGGCGATCCTTGCGCTCGTGCTTGATCTGCACATCCGTTTGCAGACGGATGGAGAAAAATCATTGGATCATGTGATGCGTGAGATGTGGCGCAGGCATGGCGCAACAGGCCAAGGGGTGCCCGAGGGTGGTTTTGAAACGGTTGCAGCCGAAGTGTCTGGTCTCGATCTATCGGACTTATTTGATCAGGGTGCCCGTTCAACGGCAGATCTGCCGGTAGCTGATCTGCTGGAAAACTTTGGTGTGGAGATGCGTTTGCTGCCGGCTGAATCCTCTTCAGACAATGGGCGTGTCGTGGATGAAATGCCCGAAAGTGAGGCGGCCAAACTGGTAATCGGTGCGCGTCTTTCGACTCAGGGTGTGGAGGCAAAGTTGGTCCAGGTTTTTGATGGCAGCGCAGCGCAGGCTGCGGGTCTGTCCGCAGGTGATATTATCATCGCGGTTGATTATTTAAAGGTTGATGGCCAAAAACTCGAAAAAGCAATCGCAGATTGCACGCTTGGAAAATCCGTAACCGTACATGCTTTTCGACGCGATGAAATGATGGAGTTTGAACTCCAACCAATGCCTGCCCCAGCCGATACCTGTGTCTTTTGTCTTCCTGTTGACCTGCCGAAAGAGCATCAGCTGCGCCAGTCCGACTGGCTGATATCGAATGGATACGAAAACTAGATTGATACGTGCCATGTCCGATGGACGGTTTCACTCCGGTGAAACCCTGGCGGGCGCATTGGGTATCACTCGTGCGGCAGTTTGGAAACATCTCCACTCTCTAGGGGATCTGCTGGGGCAGAATGTACATTCAGTGCGAGGGAAAGGTTACCGCCTCTCCCATCCTATTGAACTTCTTGATGCGAGGCAAATTACCCAGTCAATGGCAGAGCTTTCATCTCGCCATATCAATACGATTCATATACACAATGAAATAGATTCAACCAACACATGGCTCATGCAGAAAGGTGCCGATGGTGCGGCTTCCGGCACTGTCTGTCTCTCTGAACAGCAGTCGGCTGGCAGGGGGCGCCATGGCAGGCAGTGGATCTCCCCATTTGGCAGCAACATCTACCTTTCATTACTCTGGCGTTTTGAGACGGGACCCATGGGGCTCGGCGGGCTCAGCCTGGCTGCGGGCATTGCAATCATTCGCACCTTACGAGGACTGGGGTATCGGGGCGTTGGTTTAAAATGGCCCAATGATGTTTTGTGGGAGGGGCGTAAACTGGCTGGACTGTTGCTCGAAGTGGTTGGTGAAGCTGAAGGCCCCTCTCAGGTGGTCATAGGGATAGGGCTGAACACACGCATTGGCGAACACGGCGACGCTATCGATCAGCCGTGGGTGGACCTTGTTTCCATTGCGGATGAAAAGGAAATTCCCCGTAACCGGATTGTTGCCAAGCTGATCGACAATCTTGTTGATGTGATACTGACCTACCGGCGCTCAGGACTTGCTGCCTTTACCGATGAATGGCAACGTCATGATCTGCTGACAGGAGAAGCTATCCGATTGAGCAGTGCCTCCCAGGTGTATGAAGGCCGACATCGAGGCATTGATGAAACAGGTGCATTGCTGCTCGAAATTGACGGAAAGTTGCGTCGTTTTTACGCTGGAGAGGTTTCCCTCAGACGCGGGAGGATGGCAGAGCAGTGATTCTTCTTCTGGATGTTGGAAACAGCTACCTTAAATGGTGTAGTTATGAAGGGCTGCTCAGAGGTGAAATTTTTCGGGAAGCTTATGGCGCTGATATAGTTGGCCGGTTGAATCGATGCTGGCAAAATTTAGAGCAGCCTGCAGCAGTATGGATTTCGAGCGTTGCAGGTGAGAAGGTTGATGCGGAGGTATCCCGCTGGATACACCGCAATTGGCTGATCGAATCGGAATTTGTTGTTTCAAGACGCGCTCAGGCAGGTGTGGTGAATGGGTATCGTCAGCCGGAACAACTCGGGGTGGATCGCTGGATGGCGCTATTGGCTGGCAGAGCGATTTCTCATCAGCCCTGCCTTATCGTAGACTGTGGAACAGCAACCACAATCGATGCAATGGACGCTGAGGGCAGGCATCTTGGTGGCCTGATCATTCCTGGTCTCGAGATGATGAAAGAAAGCCTTCTGGGCAGTACGGCGATTTCCAAATTTGAAGAAGCTGAATCGATAGACTTTGTTGCGACCGATACCGCATCGGCTATTCTTTCCGGTGGGATCAATGCAACAAAGTCACTGATAAATGAAATGAGAGACAGATTGAGTAAAAAGCTGGACCAGCCGGTTCTCGCTCTTTTGACCGGAGGAGCAGCAGGCCAACTGCTGGATGGGGTGTTGATGCCAAAACGGCATGAACCAAATATTGTCCTCAATGGCGTAGCGATAGTTGCCGGGCTGAGGGACAACGCATGAAATGGCTGTTTTTCCTGCTTCTACTTGCCAATATCGGTGTCTTCATCTGGGCCTATCCACAGCAGCAGGTTTCCCGGAGCGGCCACCTGAACGCTGATGGGGTTGCATCCTTGATCCTGCTGAGTGAGGTGCCGGAAGAGGCTGAACGTCAATCTGGGCAGAAGTCCGACATCCTGAACGATCTGCCGGTTGAGGTTACAGAAGAACCTGCAACGCCCCCCACTTCTGAGGAGAGTTTAACCCCAAGGCCTGAACCTGCTCAGACATTAGTGGTTGATAGTGGGGAGATATCAGGGGAAGTGACGTCTGAACCTGTCTTGATGAAAGGTTTGGAAGAGGAGAAAATGGAGGCTGAGCCTCCCGCCGTTGCGGTTTTAGAACCCCAGATTTCGAAGCCAATTACTCCTCCAGAAGAGGAAATAGCCACTACGAAAGAGCCTGAGAAAGTACTCGCCGATACCACTACCTGTGTAAGCATTGGCCCACTACCCAAGCGTGCCATGGTGGATACACTGTCCATCAGGCTATTGGCTATGGACGTAAAAACACGGTTGAAGACTGAGTCTGTGAAAGAGCAGGCCGGCTATTGGGTGGTGGTTCCCCCTCAGAAAGATCGTGCTGCCGCTGTAGCCACAGTTACAAGATTGAAAGGGGCCGGTGTTACGGATCTCTGGCGATTTACCAGCGGTGAACTTGCCCATGCCATCTCTCTGGGGCTCTTTCGAAATGAAGACCGGGCAGAGGCCAGGAAAAAGCTGATTGCAGATAAGGGTTTTGATGTCGAGGTTCGTCCAAGAGTGAGAAAACAATCCTCTTATAGACTTGAATATAGCTACAAGAATACTCCCCCTATTTCGGACGATAAGTGGGGGAGCCTCACACAAGCTTTTCCTGGAATCGAGCGCAACGTGATTGATTGTGGAAACGTTGCCACATCCGGCATAAAAGAATAGAATCCCCGATCCAACGCCGGCGTAGCTCAGTTGGTAGAGCAGCTGACTTGTAATCAGCTTGTCGGGGGTTCGACTCCTCTCGCCGGCTCCAAGTTAATCCATATAATTCAGTATCTTACATTAATGCGCACTCCCATCGGGACTTGTGGGTTTCATCGGTGCTACCGAGGTGCTACTTTTTTATCCCGACGTAGAAGCTGCCATGTCTTCTCTTTCTAGTTGAAATAGGTTTTTTGGGGCATACTATGTTTAAAGAGGTGTGTTTCTGGCCGCTATTACTTGAAGTAATAGTTTTCCAGCCCAAGGTATAAAACCATGGCGTTTGTGTTCAACGAGTCTAAAACAACCCAGCTCGCAGCATATTTTCTTCAGAAAAGTAAGGGAGAAATGTTTCTGCTGAAGCTTATGAAGCTCCTGTATATTGCTGATCGTGAGTCTTTTCGGCGATATGGGCATCCCATTTCTTACGATAATTTCGTTTCCATGGACCATGGGCCTGTATTAAGCCGAACTTACAGCCTGATGAACGGAATGGTGCTGGATACCTCCGGTGAGTGGAATTCGATGATTAGCCCCCGTAATGGGCATAAGATTTCCATTGTTGATGAATCTGAAGTCTCATTTGATGAGCTGTCGGATGCTGAAATGGAAATTGCTGATGCAGTCTTCGTCGAATATGGTCATATTCCACGCTTTAGGCTTGCTGAAATAACCCATTCGTTTTCTGAATGGAAGAACCCAGACAGCTCAAGTCTTCGCATTTCATATATGGATATACTGAAAGCCTTGGGGTACAAGGATGGTGAGATTCAGCAAAGCATCCAGCATATGCAGCATCAACAGGCTGTTGATGACTTTTTTGAAGTTGCATGAGTGATATCCAGAAAGGGATAGCGATACACGCTGATATCCCATCTCCAGAAGACGCGCATCTATTCTTTGTTCTCTCTGATCCGGTTGGGAATCCTCCAAAGGTTGCCATGGTGAATATCAGCACCAAGCGGAATTTGCCTTTTGAAGACCATACGGTAGTTCTTCAACCTGGGGATCACTCATTTATCAGACACGATTCATTTGTGTACTATGAATATGCTCGCCTCATCAATGTGGAAGTTGTTGAAAGAAAAGTAGCTGAGGGAAAGATACGAATCTTGGAAGCTCCTAGTCCAGAGGTGTTTGATCGTGTTCTTGCTGGTGTGATGAACTCACCCAGGTCGACCGGGAAAATAAAAAACTTTTGCCGAAAAAACGGCGGTGTATCACACTAAGAAATATTTTTTACTCATGTAATTACATGAATTGATTAATTTTATTTGTTGTTCTACGTTGTTAAATGTGTTTAACAATCATAGGAGCAACACAATGAAAAACGTAATTTTAACCGCCAACCTGGCGAAATCTGCTCGCATCGAGCTTCATCTTTCACAAGGCAAGGTCGCTGGTGATCTTGATATCAGCCGCACCTATCTCTCACAGTTCGAGAATGGTCGTTATTTGTTCGATGATGGCGGCCTGACAAGACTCCGGGAATATTATGAAGAAGCGGGGTATGAGTTCCCTGATCAGACCTTCCAGGAAGCTCTTGAGCCAATTGGTTTGACGGAATCAAATGAAATTCCCCGTTCCCCCCAGGTTACAAACATCCAGGTGATCGATGGCTTTGTTATCCCTGGAGAGATGGACAGGGAAGAGGCAGAGGCTTTGTTGGCTGAATATGCGGAGAACACCCGCCGGATTCAAAGAGCTTGTTCATGCTCGGTCAAGCCTGGCGTGTTGTTCGGCATTGATGAAGGTGACCAAGAGAGGAAAGAGAAAGCAGTTCTTCTTTTGATGTCACGAAACTACACGCTGATTGAAAGGCTGCATGGCCATGACACTATCGCTGCATGCTGCAAGTCCGAAAAGGCTACTCATGGCGATTATTTGTCAGATCTCTTTGCTAAGGCATTGGAGATTGATGACGAAGCTGCATAAAATATGGTTGCCCCGGTGCTTCCGGGGCGATTTGTGGTTGTTATTTCTTCATGTTAAATCCAACAAGCATCAATAGCCCAAGTGCAGCGACCATGAATACCAGTCCCCAGTCGTATCCACTTAATTCCATCTCGCGTTCCCTCTCTTTTTGTTGTGCCGTTACGTGAAATTGGTGGGTGTTACTATTGGTTAACATGCCAGATTTCACGTAGGAGCGCATGTTAACCATCTGTTTTACATTGTAATATAGTCCTTAGCCAGGTATTTGCGGCAAATCTGGCAGCCCCTTCTTTCCTGAAATCAATTGGTTCGGCATTGTAAGCGTGCAGCCACTGAACTGAATATTCACTCAGGACATCGACACGCTCAAGAAATTTCAGCCCATCGACCTGTCCCAGTATCCAATCCCTGTCATGCGGGTGGTGCATGACATTCAGCATCGGTTCCATCTGACGTCTGGCGTTCTCATGCAGTCGGCTGTTTTCCCGGTCAATCGCTTTATTGTTTAGTTTTCTTTCCCTTTGGACAGAATGGCTAAAATGGCCAGAATCGTTATTTTGACCATATTGGCCAATTTGGCCCTTATAGAGATTTTTTGATTTTCTTCTTCTATTAGAAGAAAAGTCTGGCAAGGCGTGTCCTGTACTCAAATCGGCCTGCTCATTCATTAGGACCACCCCTCAACCAGATTTGGATTAACTTGGTAGACTTCTGACTTTCGACCTGGGCCTGATTGTTTATCCTCTACCCTGAGGATATAGCCTCGCTCAAATAAGAGAGTGAGAGGCTGTGCCAGCTGGGCTACCTTGGGAAAAATGCCCCTCAAATCTCTATAACATTCCCGTTTGGTGAACTCTTGAGCTTTATTTGATTCGATCCAGCTCCAGACCTTACGAGCAGCACTGATATCGTCATCCATGCCCATCAAGTCGAAGACAATCAATGCATACTGGGCAAACATTTCCGCCAGTACGAGGGCCTGCCTCATCGTCTGTTGACTGATAAGTTTTTTCCAGGGTTCTGACCCTGAGTGTTCAGCACAATGCAGGACGCCAGCTATACGGGCAACTGCGCCGGGCAGCTTTGATGCCCAATCCTGCACATGTTGAAATCGCTGGTTTGGCTGCATTTGGATTTCAGTCTGTTTCTGAAAAGCCTTCCAATCTGAATAAGCCGAATTGGATAGGTTAAGTGTGTAAGGCTGCTGCTGGCCACTATCATCAATGCCTGGCCTGATATCCAATAAATTGCGAATAGTCGTGTGGTAGGCTTCCTTAACCGACTCAGGAACGGGCTGTTGGCGCAGTGATCGAAAACCAATATTGGATTTGGGGACGGAAAACAGAAAACGGGCGAGTAAGCCTCTCCCCCTGAAGCCATCCTTTGCTGACAGTCCTCTGAGTACTTCAGGCTGAGGAGATAACCCCATGGTTAATGCCGGTGCCTCCATGTGAATTGCTGATCTGGAACGCCGGTCGACTCGCACAAATGAGCCTGAATGGGACTGCAAGAAAAGATCAAGGTTGGGGATGCCGCCGGAATACCGGCCCCCAATGGTTTCAAAGATTCCGCCCTCATCTGAAATGATGGCCATACGCTCATCATTTTCCGCCATCATTTCACCAAGGTGTTCCGGCGTTACATCCTGCGCCACGATCCTGGGAGAGGTGGGTACACTTATCGGACTGGCTTCTAAGTCCTCTAATTCAGCCTGAATGGCAGGGTAATCCTCTGATTTAGCTCTGGCAGCCTTTTTCCTGAGTTCACTGATTCGCGCCTCTTGGGTGGCTTTCTTGGATTTGGCCTGTTTAATTTCCTCGTCAAGAACCTTGGACTGTTCCCGCTCCCAATCAGCCATTGGAGCCACTATCTTTTGCTGAACGGATGTTTTCCTGTTTCCGGGTGGAAGCGCCGAAACCATCCACAAAGACAATGGTTCGGTGTATCCCTGTTCCGGCTGGACTATGAACCGTTTCTGGCAAGCCGTACTCAAGATCGCCAAGGCAAAAGACCCAGCCAGTTCCGCCGGCGTCTCTGTTGCCTTGGCCACAGCATCAACCATGTCTCCGATGGAACCACTGAAGGCGTCACTTGGGAATTCTGGCATTTCTGTCGCCTCAAGAGGGACAATCGGCGGCCAATCCTGAGCAGAATTATTTCCTGAAAACCCAGGCTGGCCGTCAAAGCTTTGGACTGTTGCGCTCATCCTCCACCCACCTGGCTATCGGGGTCCATCGCAGCTCTGTTTCGTGTCCCCATGGCTAAATGGGCGAATACAGCCAGT
This sequence comes from bacterium endosymbiont of Escarpia laminata, assembly GCA_003660235.1. GTDB lineage: Bacteria > Pseudomonadota > Gammaproteobacteria > Chromatiales > Chromatiaceae > QGON01. The sequence goes on from QGON01000067.1 coordinate 89,451, forward strand.
TCATTGATGACAGTGCCAACGTCAGCAACTAATTCATGGGAAATCTCCACTGAATCATTCTCTGATAACTGTTCGAGAAGATTTCCCATTCCACCTATCAGCAGTAGATAATGTTCCTCCATGGTCTCTGCCGCTGAATGCAATTGTTCCCTGATTTCCGGAATGGGATTTTTCCGTTGCTGTTCTTGCTCAAGGGAAAGAATGAATTTTTCACCAATTGACCGGAATTGTTGTTTTGTGTCCATGCTTATTCTCCTCTCCCTTGACCATCTTTTAACTGTGCATAAAGCTCATCAGTGGCGTCTCTCCACGGAGATTTTACGGCCCCAATGCTGACCACATTTTCTGATTCGGAGATGTGGCGTTTTTTAACGTTTTCCTCTGCCCTGTGAACCTGAAGCATCTGAGATGCCCACCACCAACCGGTTATCGATGTAGGAGAGTGTTGCTGTTGTGCGTGAGAGGCAAATGGTTCTGTGAGTAAGCCGTTTTTAAATGTCCATCCTTTCCATTTTTTTCCGGCGCCAGGTAGGTGGCCTAAGCCGTGTGCCATGACCTGAAGCAGGATGATTGTTGTATGTGGTGGGAGGGAAGCACCGGATTTCCAGCGCTTGATACTACGAATGCCGACTTTGAGGAGCTTTGATGCTCGCGCATCAGTAAAACAGGCTTCACGGATCAGGTCGGCTATATCATTGCCATTTGTGCGATTGGGATTCATTTGGACACCTCTTTGTTTCTGTCACGAAATAAAGCGCCTACAAAAAAATAGGCGGTCGGGAGGGTGACAACCGCAAAGAGACGGCGATGGGTATTTCCCCTAGGGGTTTTGTATTTCCCATCGCTCCCGACCATAGAAACTGGCCCAGAAGGGGGATTTGTGCCGTCAATCAGGCACAAAAAAACCGCAGGATATCGGGTGCGGGGAACCGCTCTTTGGGAGTTGTCACGCTCCGTAAATTCACGATACTGCATGAGATTCCCCTCTGTCAACTGGCCTTTTGGCCTTGCGTGCGGTCCTGGATGAACTGAATGACATCCTCTTCCCGGTAACGTACGAGGCGTCCAGTCTTGATGTAGCACAGGGAATAGCGCTTTTCTGATCGCCAGACGGCGAGCGTGTGGGTGGTTACCCCCAGTAGATCAGAGACTTCATCGGGGGTAAGTAATTTTGGTACGGACATGTATATCGCTCCTAATGCATTTGCACGAACATTCGTGCATGAAGCGAACGATAGAGATAAACTTTTATGAAAAAAATGGGGGTAAAGTGGTGTGTATTGATCTCTTTATTAGGGTTAAACGTTTTCTACTTACCCTTGATTTCATCGCAGAAGAGAGACTCTAGTTGATTGAAATTCTTAGACCTTCTGCCTGGTGAGAATCGGACGCCAAGCTTGGGTAATTCGTCGGATAGAGTGACGGCAGCAACTTTTTTTACGCGAGGATATCGCTTGTAGAAAACCTCATGAAATTGATTCTTAGTTACTGGCAAATTATCGATAGACCAGTTTCGGTTTAGTTGCTTGGTTCTGCCTTCAATATCATGGATAAACTCCCTAAGCGCATGATGCCGTTCCTGCTTATCGCGTATCCTTTTTTGAGTGGCTTTGGTTGTCGGTGATTCAATGGTGAGACCGGATGGGTGGAATTCTCTTAAAAGTGGGTTAGGAATTTTGATGCCTTTTTGTTGTGCCCAGTGTATCAAATTAGATGGTTTTACCAGTCTTTTCTTGTTGAGAAAGCTACCTGTCTCGTGAGTTTGTAGTGTTCCTCCTGGGCCTACGCTGCGGTCAATGATTTTCTTGAGTGTGGTGTGGTTTTCATCCAATAGATGGCAATTTGCATGTCTGTAAAGCAGAAGATTGATAGCCTCCTCGATGGCCCATGTATCATAATTGGCATACTCAGTTATATGCTTTTCGTAGAAAGGGTAAGGGGATTCATCAAGGCGCTGTGATCTTCGACATTCTTTGTTGTACTTTCTTATTTCATCTATACCTTCAATTAGTTTTTCTGCTATCTGGATGCCTACATCTTTTTCTTGGCTGGGCCGATCTTGTTGTTCTTTGGATGGTTCATCTTTTTTGATGAGTTTAGCATATGGCATGTTGGTGATGTTTTTATCATTACTCATTTGTCATGGCCTTCAATTAAAGCGGGAATTCTTGCAGCTTCCAGAAAAAAATTTGTAATATCCTGCATCGGCTTACGAAGCCTCTCTACGTCAGAAACTATATAGCCTGCAGTCACATCATCATTCATTTTATGGTTAACCAATCGTTTAACTGCATACGATGATATATCCAGTTGTTCTGCATGTGTGATGAATGTTCTTCTGAGGTCGTGTGGTGTGAATGAAACTCCAGAATTATCGATTATCTTTAGGATGTGTTTCCGAGGTTCAACCATATGGGAATCACTGCGGGAACTTGGGAAAACCCAGTCATTCTTTGCAGTCTTTTTTCTATCGGCCAGCATGGTTTCTAAGAAATCAGAAAGAGGCATAGTGTGGTCCTCACCATTTTTTGTGTCTTTTGCAGTGAGCGTCTTGTTTTGTAGGTCAATATCAGTCCATCTAAGGCTAATTGCCTCTCCTCTCCGTTGGCCCGTGAACATGAGTAGAAGGAGAAAATCGGCTACTGCTATGGCCATGGGGTCAGCCTGTGTGGTTTTATATTTAAGAACGGCTTTGAACCATGCAGGCAGCTCTGCTTTGGTGATGTAATTGTAGCGGCGATTTTGCTTGAACCAGGCTCGTGAGGCTGATATTCGCTGAACAGGATTTGGTGGGAGGAGGCTATTACCCTCTTCATCTTCGTATTGGGATCGGGCAAAATTGAAGATGGAACGGAAAAAACGCATGGAAAGGTTTGCGTATTGCTCTCCATGCTCTTTGCCAAGCTTTTGGTGGCGGGTGGCTACCATGTCTTTGCTGATGAGCTTTAAAGGTTTGGTTTTCCAGTCAGTGAATGCCAGGTTCATGATGTTTCGGTAATCCCTGACTGTTTTTGGCTTCAGGGTCCGAATGGCGGTCATGTCATTGAATGCGGCTTCAAGGGTGACTGTCTGTGCTCTCTCGCGGCGATTGATCTCGGTTGGGTCTTGCCCGTCTGCAATTTCCCCAATCAGCTTTTCAGCCTTGGTTCTAGCGTTGGTAGGGGTGAAATCAGGGTATCTGCCGATCCTGACCCGTTTGGGGCGATTGTTGATGCGCTTGTAGACATAAAAGGTTTTCGTCCCGTTGCCGGTAACCTGGATGATGAGGCCGGGAACTTTTGCATCGTGGTAGTCGACCCGTTTGCCGGTGGGGGCTGCTTCCAGGGCTTCAATGCTTGATTTCGTAAAGTTGATTTTCCTGCCCATATCCTTGGCCTTTTTGAGGATTAGTCGGCAATCAGTTGGTCAATGGTTCTACGCGGGTGCTACGTTTTTCAGGAAAATAGGGATTTTTTCGTGTAGCACCGTGAAACGTAGACTATCTATAACATTATGTTTTGTAAATACTAATGAAGAAATATGAATCAGTAGGTATGCGGGGATACGTTAACTTGTAATCAGCTTGTCGGGGGTTCGACTCCTCTCGCCGGCTCCAAAATTTTCTCTGATTATCCGGTGCAGGGCCGTTTACGCATATCTGCGCGTTCATGGATTATGAAAGAAGAAAGCCCGCACCAATCCCTGGAGCGGGCTTTCGAGGTCGACACCTTCCTTTGTGTCTGGTCAACAGATCACATCCCTGTCTGTAACCTTAAACAAGGCGGGACTTCCCTGCCCCCTCCGAAGTTCATCGGCCGTCCTTGTTGGGAATTAATATACTGCCGAGAGTGGGGGATGCCTATCAGGAAAATCTGTTCCCATTGTAGGAATAATCTGAAAGCACGGGCAAAACCCCAGCCGAGGGTCTGCCGACCTGAATTGTCTTTTCCCGATAGTTTGTATGGTGCCGCTTAGAAAGTACCGCCGGCAATGGAAAACTGTGTGTCGTAGAGTTTTTTGTAGGTTCCTCCCATCGTCATCAGTTCCTGATGGGTTCCTGACTCAACGATGCGTCCCTCGCTTAGCACTAGGATTCGGTCGGCGTGTTCGATGGTGGAGAGACGATGGGCGATGATCAGCGTGGTACGGTTGCGAGTCAGGATGGCCAACGCCTCCTGAATGAATCGCTCCGATTCGTTGTCCAGGGCTGAGGTTGCTTCGTCGAGGATCAGGATCGGGGCGTCCTTGAGCAGCGCCCGGGCGATGGCCAGTCGCTGGCGCTGTCCCCCTGAAAGACGTACACCGTTTTCGCCGATCAGGGTGTCGAGTCCCTGGGGCATCTCCTCGATGAACTCGATGGCGTGGGCGTTGGTCGCTGCGCTAACCACCGATTCCCGATCAGTACCGCGCATCTCGCCGTAGGCGATGTTCGCCTCAACCGTATCGTTGAACAGAGTGACATCCTGACTGACCAGGGCGATGTTGCTGCGCAGGGAAGCAAGGGTGACCTCCTGGATATCCTCTCCATCCAACAGGATGCGGCCGCTGTCGAGGTGATAGAAGCGGGGGATCAGGTTTGCCAGGGTGCTCTTGCCACCCCCTGATGGGCCGACCAGGGCGATGTTCTCTCCGGGCTCGATGGTCAGGCAGATATCGTCCAGGGCATTTCGGCCGCTGCCCCCATAAGTGAAGGTGACGTGGTCAAACTCGACTCTGCCGCGAAGTTGTTTGGCCTTGGTCGTGCCTTTGTCCATTTCGGGCGTTTCGTCCACCAGTTCGAACATGCTTTCCGCAGCAGCCAGACCCCGTTGAAGGACGCTGTTAATGCCGATGAGTTTTTTCAGTGGAGAGAGCAGCATCGCCATTGCTGCGATAAAGGAGACGAAAGATCCGACAGTGACCTTATCCTCCAGGGATTGCAGGGCTGCGAAATAGACTACGGCAGCCAGACCAAGCACCAGAATGAACTGTCCCACTGGCGAACTGAGGGCGGCGGTGGCCTGGTGCTTCACATTATAGCGCCGTAGCCAGTTGCTGATCTGCTGAAAACGGTCGTACTCATAGATTTGACCGCCAAAAAGCCTCACCACCTTGTTGCCCTGTATCGCCTCTTCCAGGATATGAGTCATCTCCCCCATCATTTGCTGAATCGAGCGGTTGATGTCGCGAATGCGTTTGCCGATAAATTTCACTATCAGCGCGATGATCGGTACCAGCACGGAGACGAACAGCGTCAGCTGCCAATTGAGGTAGAGCATCAGCCCCAGCAGTCCGAGGATAGACACCGAATCCCGCACCAGCACAATCAGCACTTCGGTGGAGGCTGCGGCGACCTGCTCCACGTTATAGGTAACCTTGGACAACACAATGCCGGTGGGGTTGTTGTCGTAGTAACGATTGGGCAACACCAGCAGTTTGCGGAACATTTCGTTGCGCAGATCCATGACGACCCGGGTGGAGACCGCAGTCATGGCCATGGTGCTGGCGTAAGAGGTGAATCCACGCACCAAAAACAGGCCGATCAAGGCGAACGGCATCAGTTTGATGGTGTCCAGATCCTTATCCACGAAACTGCCGTCGAGCAGGGGTTTCAGCAGTGCCGGCAACATTGGCTCAGTGAGCGCCAGCAGAATCGTGAAGAAGATGGCCAGGACGAAGATCCGGCGGTAGGGCTTCACATAGCTCAACAGCCTGAAATAGAGCTTGTTGCCGGTCATTGAATCTCCTAAAAACAGCCGCAGGAGAACCTTCTGCGGACGCTATGAAAAAAGGTCTGGTTGGTAAATGGCTGATTTTACCCGCCGGACCGGTTAATCGCCAGAACGGCGATACTGCTATGTTATGATGCGCCTGTTTACTCAACTCGGTTTCAACCCCATGTCCATAGATATTCCAGCGTTTGATCAGGCCCGTATTCTGGTGGTGGGGGACGTGATGCTCGACCGCTACTGGCACGGTGATACCGCCCGTATCTCTCCCGAGGCGCCTGTCCCCGTGGTGCGTGTCGGCGAAGAGGAACAGCGCCCTGGTGGTGCCGGCAATGTGGCGCTCAATATCGCTGCCTTGGGCGGGAGTGCTGTGCTGGCTGGGTTCATCGGAGACGACGAGCCGGGACGGGCGTTGACGGATATCCTCGATGCTGCCGGTGTAACCTGCTGTTTTGAACCGCTGGATGGGTTTCCGACGATCACCAAACTGCGGGTGATTAGTCGGCATCAGCAACTCATCCGGCTCGATTTTGAAGATGGCTTTCCTGCAACCGGTAGCGAGGCGCTGCTGGAGAACTGTCGCCGGCTGATTGCTGACGTTGATCTGCTCGTGCTCTCCGACTACAACAAAGGGACCCTGCACAATATCCGTGAATTGATTGCGCTGGCAAGGGAAGCCGGAAAGCCGGTGCTGGTCGATCCAAAAAAAGAGGATTATGAACTCTATCGCGGCGCAACTCTGGTCACGCCGAATCTCGCCGAATTTGAAGCCGTGGTGGGCAAGTGCGAGGATCAGGATGAACTGGTGGCGTGTGGGCATGATCTGCTGCAACGGTATGAAATCGATGCACTGCTGATTACCCGTGGCGAGCAGGGCATGACCCTGTTGCAGCAGGGACAGGAGCCGCGCCACATGCCGACCCACGCCCGTGAGGTTTTCGATGTCACCGGCGCCGGTGACACAGTCATCTCCGTGCTGGCCGCAGGCCTGGCGGCCGGACTTGGACTCGACACTGCAACCCACCTCTCCAATGTGGCCGCCGGTGTAGTGGTTGGAAAGTTGGGGACCGCATCGGTTACCGAAGATGAGCTGAAGATGGCCCTGATGGAGCACCACGTCACCCATCGCGGTGTGGTGGGTGAGGATCAATTGGTGCGGTTGATGCGCATCGCCCGGATGCAGGGAGAGCAGATCGTCGTCACCAACGGCTGTTTCGATATCCTGCATCCGGGCCATGTCACCTATCTGGAAGAGGCGAGCCGTCTTGGAGACCGTCTGGTGGTTGCGGTAAATGTGGATGAGACCGTGCGTCAGTTGAAAGGCGACGGCAGGCCGATCAACGGCTTGGATCATCGCATGCATGTGTTGGCGGCGCTTGCCTGTGTCGACTGGGTGGTACCCTTTAGTGAAGAGACGCCGGAGCGGCTCATCTGTCGTCTGAAGCCCGATTTTCTGGTGAAGGGCGGGGACAATGATTCGGATAAGATTCCTGGTGCGGCCTGTACTCGTGAGGCGGGCGGCGAGGTAAGGGTTTTGACCTATGTGGATGGGATATCGACGACGAAGATTGTGGAGTCGATTCGGCAGCGGTAGGGTTTTGCGTTGCCATGCGGCGGCACAAACAAGCGACCAATGAAGATCCTCGAAACCGACATAGTCATCTTCGGCGGCGGTATCGCCGGACTCTGGACCCTGGGCCGTCTGCACCAGGCGGGCTACCGCTGCCTGCTGCTTGAATCCGGGTGCATCGGCGGGGTTCAGACACCCGCCTCCCAGGGCATCATTCACGGCGGCACCAAGTATGCCCTGACCGGCAAGCTGACCGGATCATCCCAGGCGATCCGGGCGATGCCCGGCATCTGGCGTGACGCACTGGCGGGTCATGGGGAACTCGACCTTTCGGCAGTACGTGTCCTCTCTGATCACCAGTATCTTTGGTCCACCGCGGGACTGGTCTCCCGTATGGCCGGCTTCTTTGCCGGCAAGGTGATGCAGAGTCGTATTGGAGCGGTCGAAGGGGAAAACCGTCCAAAGCTGTTTCAGGATAAGGCCTTCAAAGGCCATGTCTATCGGCTGGAGGAGCCGGTGCTGGATGTGGCCTCGCTGGTGACGGAACTGTTTCGCCAGTATGGCAGATATACACTACGCATCGACTGGCCGGATGGCATCGCATTCGATGCGGCCAATCAACTCGTGCTGTTGGGTGACAAGGGTGAAAAGCTGCAGATCAGGAGCCGCAGAACGCTGCTGGCAGCGGGCGCCGGGAATGAGGCGCTTCTGCAGCAGTTGGGACTGAATCAACCTGCCATGCAACGTCGGCCTCTGCAGATGGTGATGTTGCGGGGAAGCCTGCCGCCGCTCTATGCCCACTGCCTCGGGGCAGGCACCAATCCGCGACTTACCATCACCAGTTATCCGCTGGCGGATGGTGATCACGTCTGGTACTTGGGGGGAGATATTGCCGAAGAGGGAGTGGAACGTTCCGCGCAGGCACAGATCGATGCGGCAAAGCATGAGTTACGGATGCTGATGCCATGGGTGGATCTTTCCTCGGTCGAATGGTCAACTCTTAGGGTTGATCGGGCTGAGCCTCGCCAGCCAGGCGGCAAACGGCCGGACAGCAGCTTTCTCGAACAGCTGCAGGATGTGATTGTGGCCTGGCCGACCAAACTGGCGTTCGCCCCACGTCTGGCGCAGCAGGTTATTGATCGAATGCAACAGGATGGGATAGCCCCTTCTAAGGGCGAGCTGAAGATTCCCGAAGGCTGGCCCCGGCCACCGGTAACAAGGTTACCTTGGGAGCAGGCACGACAATGGTTTTGAGGCCCCTCGGCAGTACCGGTATCCAGGTCAGTCCACTCGGCTTGGGGACGGTGAAATTCGGCCGCAATGAGCAGGTCAAGTATCCCAGTTCATTCGAGATTCCAGACGACAATGCGGTGCGGGATCTTCTCGCACTAAGCCGTGAACTTGGTATCAACCTGATAGATACCGCCCCCGCCTATGGCAGCAGTGAGCAACGCCTGGGGCGGCTGCTACCGGGATCGAGGGATGAATGGGTCATTGTGACCAAGGTCGGCGAGTCTTTTGCAGAGGGCCGTTCCAGTTTTGATTTTTCCGCCCGCGCCACCCGCGAAAGTATCGAACAGAGCCTGCGGTCTCTGCGGACGGATTATCTGGATGTGGTGCTGATCCACTCCCACGGCGGTGATCTGGAGATACTGCGGCAGGAGGATGTGCTGGAGACCCTGCGTGATCTTCAGCGCCGGGGGCTGGTGCGCGCCATCGGCATGTCGAGCAAGACGGTGGAGGGGGGGCTGCTGGTGGTGCAGGAGTGCGACCTGGTGATGGCCACCTGCAACCTGGATTACAATGATGAGTTGCCGGTGCTGAAAGCGGCGGCCAAGGCCAACAAAGGTGTGTTGGTGAAGAAGGGGCTGATGAGTGGCCATGTAAAAGGCGCGGAAGGTGTGCGTGACTCCATGGCGTTCATCTTCTCCCAGCCAGGGGTGAGCAGTATGATTGCCGGCACCATCAATCCGGCACATCTTCGCTCCAATGTTACCGCACTTGAAGCAGTACTTGGCGAGACCTGATGCGACACATCTACTCCCTGCTGCTCTATCTGATAATGCCGCTGGTGGTGGTGCGCCTCTACTGGCGCAGCCTCAAGAGTCCCGCTTATCGGGAACGCTGGCTGGAACGCTTTGGCTGGTTTGCCCCGCCGTTCAGTGACGGCTGTATCTGGTTGCACGCAGTCTCTGTAGGCGAGGTGCGGGCATCAGCTCAGTTGGTGAAGCAGCTGCTGGCCGACTATCCAGCATTGCCGCTGGTGATCACCACAACGACCCCGACCGGGGCGAAACAGGTTGAATCGTTGTTCGGCCAGGATGTGTTCCACTACTATGCGCCCTACGATGCGCCGCTGGTGGTAAAAACCTTCTTTGACAGACTACAGCCCCGGTTGCTGATCCTGATAGAGACGGAGATCTGGCCCAATCTGCTGCATGAGTGTCGGCAGAGGAGTATTCCCTCGTTACTGGCCAACGCCCGTATGTCGCCCCGTTCGGCGCTTCGTTATCGCCGTCTGGCCGGGTTGACACGGGAGACCCTGCAGAATATTTCGCTGATCGCCGCCCAAGGCAAATCAGATGCAGAGCATTTTCAAGTGTTGGGTGCCCGGCCTGGACAGGTGGAGGTGACCGGTAGCATTAAATTCGACATCAAGCTGCCGGCCAGCCTGCGGGAGCAGGCGGATGTGATGCGTCGGGAGTGGGGGCAGGCGCGGCCGGTTTGGCTGGCTGCCAGTACCCATGAGGGGGAGGATGAACTGGTGCTGGCGGCGCATGCGAAGGTGCGCGAGACGCTGCCTGAGTGCCTGCTGGTTTTGGTGCCGCGCCACCCCGAGCGTTTCGACCGGGTGGCTGAACTGGCAATTAGTGCAGGGTTCGATCTGGTGCGCCGGTCCGAGCAGCGTCCCTGCCGCACTGAGACAGCGGTGTTTCTCGGCGACAGCATGGGTGAACTGGCCATGTTCCTTGGAGCCGCCGACATGGCGTTTATCGGGGGTAGCCTGGTACCCCACGGTGGGCACAATATTCTCGAAGCGGCGGCGCAGGGCGTGCCGGCGGTGTTTGGCCCTCATATGTTTAATTTTGCTGAGATCAGCCGCCTGTTTCTCGACCGGGGTGCGGCCCGGGAGGTGGTGACTGCCGAGACGTTGGCAGAGGTGTCTGTCCGTTGGCTAAGTGATGCCAGCGAGCGGAGCCTGATCGGGGAAACGGGCCGCGATCTGGTAGAACAGAATCGCGGCGCCATGCGGCGGCTGATAGATATCGTCGCCCGGCTGTTCAGTGAAACAGCTGTGTGATCAGCTAGAACTCAAAAGCCTCCGGTTGTGTAGTACTCTCCAGAGGCACCTGTTCGGTTTCCAGGATTATCTCTTCCTGGAACGTCGTCTCAGACTTACGGGTGATCAGCCAGACCTCCATGGCCGGCGCAGTGCCGATGATGATAAAAAGCCTGCCGCCGGGTTTGAGCTGCTGACGAAAGATTTCGGCCTGGGCACTTGTCGGCACGGAGCCGGTTACCGCAATGGCATCGAATGGACCGTCCGGACTGGGTGCGGCCATGGCGTCGCTGGTGCGTAGCAGCACGTTGCGAATCTCCAGGGCATCCAGGTTGCGTCCCGCCATTTCGGTAAAATCTTCATGGATATCGATGCTGACAACGCGGTTGGCGAGTTTGGCCAGGCATGCACTGAGAAAACCACTGCCGGTGCCGACCTCGAGTACCTGATCCTCCGGCTGAATTGCCAATGTCTGGATCAGCTTCGCCTCCATGCGGGGAAACATCATTGCCTGGCCGTGCGCCAGAGGAATCTCGATGTCGGCATAGGCCAAGCCCTTATAGGCATTGGGTACGAAGGCATCCCGAGGCAGGGTCAGGAACTGCTCCAGAACCCGTGGATCGAAAACATCCCAAGGCCTGATCTGCTGCTCGACCATGTTGAAACGGGCCTGCTCAAAACCGCTCTCCACCATTGGTAGATTCCTTTTCGAATATATGAAAATACGTATTGTGAAATAGCCTACTTATTTTACTCTCCGCAGGCAAGGGATCAGATGGGGCAGAAGCGTGCATCTTATCGCCCGATGGCTGGGTGGTCTGCACTACCTTGTCCGCAGGGTTGGTATTTTGCTCATGGGATCAATTGCATTCGTATGTCCCTCCTTTATACTGTCTTCAACGTAAGCCAGCTGGGGGCGCCTGACGAATTCAGGCTGAGAGAGACCCTTAATACCTGATCCGGTTAATGCCGGCGTAGGGAAGCTGAACGCCCGACCCGCGCTCGCTTTCCCCTGACCATTTAGAGAGCAGCCACCATGAGCGCCATCCCAGAAGATTTCATCAAAAAGACCGCCAGCCTCTCTGCAGAGGTGACTCGTCCCTTTCTTAAATCGAAGAAGATCTACGTCGAAGGCTCACGCCCGGATATCCGGGTGCCGATGCGCGAGATCGAGCAGGATCCCACAGCAGTCAGCTTTGGCGCCGAAGAGAACCCGCCGATCACGGTTTACGATACCTCCGGTCCTTTCACCGACCCCGAGCAGAAGATCGACCTGATGAAAGGTATGCCCGACCTGCGTTCCGGCTGGATCGAGGAGCGGGGTGATACCGAGCAGCTTGAAGGCCCCAGTTCCGACTATGGTCGTATCCGGCAAGGCGATGCGGCATTGGCCAATCTGCGTTTTGAGCATATTCGCGCCCCGCGCCGGGCCAGGTCGGGTAAAAACGTCACCCAGATGCACTACGCCCGTCAGGGCATCATCACCCCTGAGATGGAGTTCGTCGCAATCCGCGAAAATTGCCGTCTGCAGGAGATGAGAGCCGACCCACGTTACACCAAGCTGCTGCGTCAGCATGCCGGTGAGCCGATGGGGGCCAATATCCCGGATGAGATCACTCCGGAGTTCGTGCGCGCCGAGATCGCTGCCGGGCGCGCCATCATCCCCGCCAACATCAACCACCCGGAGATGGAGCCGGTGATTATCGGTCGTAACTTCCGGGTGAAGATCAATACGAATATAGGCAACAGCGCCATCAGCTCCTCCATTGATGAGGAGGTCGAGAAGATGGCCTGGTCGGCCCGCTGGGGTGGCGACACATTGATGGATCTCTCCACCGGCAAGAACATCCATGAGACTCGCGAGTGGATCCTGCGCAACTCTCCCGTGCCGATCGGTACGGTGCCCATCTATCAGGCGCTGGAGAAGGTCAACGGCAAGTCCGAGGATCTCACCTGGGAGATCATGCGCGACACCCTCATCGAGCAGGCGGAGCAGGGCGTCGACTACTTCACCATCCACGCCGGGGTACTGCTGCGTCATGTGCCGCTGACGGCTGATCGTGTTACCGGTATCGTCTCCCGGGGTGGTTCCATCCTTGCCAAATGGTGTCTGGCCCACCATGAAGAGAACTTTCTCTACACCCACTTCGAGGATATCTGCGAGATCATGAAGGCCTACGACGTCGCCTTCTCTCTGGGCGACGGTTTGCGCCCCGGCTGTTTGGCCGATGCAAATGACGCTGCCCAGTTCGGTGAACTGGAGGCCTTGGGCGAACTTACCAGGATCGCCTGGAAGCACGACGTGCAGGTGATGATCGAAGGTCCCGGCCACGTACCGATGCAGATGATCAAGGAGAATATGGATAAGGAGCTGGCCGACTGCTTCGAGGCGCCTTTCTACACCCTCGGCCCGCTGGTTACCGACATCTCCCCTGGCTACGACCACTTCAGCTCCGGCATCGGTGCGGCGCAGATCGGCTGGTACGGCACCGCCATGCTCTGTTACGTCACCCCCAAGGAGCATCTTGGTCTGCCTAATAAGGAAGATGTACGGGAAGGCATCATTACCTACAAGATAGCGGCCCACGCTGCCGATCTGGCCAAAGGATTTCCCGGTGCCCAGTTACAGGACAACGCCATGTCCAAGGCCCGCTTTGAGTTCCGCTGGGAAGACCAGTTCGCCCTCGGTCTCGATCCGGAGAAGGCCCGCGAATTCCACGATGAAACCATGCCACACGACTCCCACAAGGTGGCCCACTTCTGCTCCATGTGCGGCCCCCACTTCTGCTCCATGAAGATCAGTCAGGAGGTGCGGGAGTTCGCCGCCAAAAAGGGGATCTCAGAGATCGAGGCCCTGAAGCAGGGCATGAATGAGAAGTCGCAGGAGTTTTTAAAGGAAGGTGCGGAGATCTACAAGGAGATTTGATCCACCAAGGTGGGCGGAGTCGAATGCTTGGGTAGGTTGGGTTAGGCCGTCTTTTTGGCCGTAACCCAACAAACTTCTAGCCCAACAGTGAAGGCGTCTCGCCACCCTGCCTGCGCTTGCCGCTTCGTCTGGCGGGCTTTCCTGCTGGGCGCTGCCTGGCGTTGGCTGGCCGGGCACTGGTCGGCTTGCTGCTACTGCCAGACCGGTTTCCGCCTTGCCGTTCCTGCTGGGTATTGCTCTCCTGCCGGTTGCCGGAAGCCCGTTTACTCCGGCCGGGACGCCCCTCTTTGCGGCGCGGCTTGTCGGCCCTGCCATGGGTGTGACGAGTACTGTTGCGGCCATTTCTGATCGGCTCGGCTTTGATGTTCGGGTCCGGTTCGTAACCCGGCAACACTTCTTGGGGGATTGACCGTTTCAGCAGACGCTCAATATCCTTCAGCAACTTGAGCTCATCGACGCAGACCAGGGATGCCGCCTCGCCCTCATTGCCCGCCCGTCCGGTGCGGCCGATACGATGTATATAGTCTTCCGGCACATTGGGCAGTTCAAAATTAACCACATGGGGCAACTGATCGATGTCGAGGCCACGGGCCGCAATGTCAGTCGCCACCAGCACCCGGACATCGCCCGCTTTGAAACCGGCCAGCGCACGGGTACGCGCCCCCTGGCTCTTGTTACCGTGGATCGCGGCGGCGCAGAGACCATCCTTCTCCAACTGCTGGGCCAGCCGGTTGGCGCCATGCTTGGTGCGAGTGAAGACCAACACCTGACGCCAGTTGCGGGAACCGATCATATAGGAGAGCAGTTCACGCTTACGCTTTTTGTCCACCGGATAGACTACTTGGGAAACTGTTTCGGCAGTGGTATTGCGCCGCGCCACCTCGATCAGCGTGGGTGAATTCAGCAGACCATCGGCGAGGGTTTTGATCTCCCCCGAGAAGGTGGCGGAGAAGAGCAGGTTCTGGCGCTTATTGGGCAGTAACGCCAGCACCTTGCGGATATCGTGGATAAAGCCCATATCGAGCATCCGGTCCGCCTCATCCAGCACCAGAATCTCCACATGGGAGAGATCCAGGGTCTTCTGCTGTACATGGTCGAGCAGGCGGCCCGGGGTCGCGACAAGAATATCGATGCCGTGGCGCAGCATATTGATCTGAGGACCGATCTTCACGCCACCGAAGATGACGGTGGATTTCAACGGCAGGTGTTTGCCGTAGGTCGCCACACTCTCAGCCACCTGGGCGGCGAGTTCACGGGTCGGCGTCAACACCAGGGCGCGTACCGGACGCTGCCCCTTGCCCTGAGCGTGCTGGTTCAGGAGCTGCAGCATCGGCAGGGTGAAACCGGCGGTCTTGCCGGTACCCGTCTGGGCGCCGCCCATGATGTCGCGGCCTTCAAGAATAACGGGAATTGCCTGACGTTGGATGGGGGTGGGTTCGCTGTAACCGGATTCAGATACGGCACGCAGCAGTTCGGCCGACAGGCCGAGAGTATCAAAAGACATGATTGGGAAAAGCTCCGGATCATCACAAACAGGGCGTTGAGCCTTGCTACGGTCCAGGGATGATCTTTGGAAAAATCGGATTACGGAGTGTAATCACACAGAATGGATGCAGACCGAAGTGCATCAGAAGCGCGGATACTACATCAGCCGGACGACAGAGTCGATTGTTAACTTCAGGGGGCGATGATTAGGATAGGCTAGGGAGTCATCCAACAGTTTCAGGTTATAGTTTATTTTGTGCCACAGAAATTGACATGGCTATCGACTCCATCACCACCTCACATGAGACTTGATAAGTATTTAAGCAGCGTAACCCGGCTTTCCCGTTCACAGGCACAAAAAGCGATACGTGCGGGAAGGGTGCAGGTTGACGGAGAGACAGAAAAAAGCACGTCTCGGAGTGTTGCGCCGGAAACACGGGTAATCCTTGATGGCAGCAAGACGGGCCAACCTGGTCCTCGTTATTTCATGCTGCACAAACCGCAAGAGTATGTCTGCTCCACCGAGGATCCCCAACACCCCACTGCGCTCGATCTGCTGGATGAGGTAAAAACTGACGACCTTCATTTTGCGGGGCGGCTTGATATCGATGCCACCGGCCTGGTGCTGATTACCAGTGACGGCCAATGGTCTCACTGTATCGTTGCACCGGGCCGTAAGTGCCGGAAGTGCTATCGCGTCAGCCTTGCCGACCCATTGACGGCTTTAGAGGCGGAGAAACTGCGGCGGGGCGTGTTGTTGCGCAACGAGCCGCAACCCACTCAACCGGCGGAACTTGAAATCCTAGCGGAGAGAAACTGTCTGCTGACTATCTCCGAAGGACGTTACCATCAGGTCAAACGCATGTTTGCTGCGGTGGGCAACCGGGTGGTTGGCCTCCACCGGGTCTCTATCGGTAACCTTGAACTTGATGAAAATTTGGCGCCGGGCGCTTATCGGCGTCTCTCACTGCAAGAGGTTGAGGCGGTGACGCCCAGGGGTATGGGATCAGGTGACAGGTGACAGGGCGATTTAACATAAAATTTCAGATAAGGGGTTGACGCGTTTATCGGCAAAAGCAAGCTTTTGGAAACCTGAAACCTTTCTTTAAAGCGTAACCACCAGCCTAACCGCGTCTAACTTCAGTCGCGAATCCTGCAGGTGCTGGTGCAGCGCCAATCCCTGAGCCTGTAGTGCTTCGATCTCCTCGTCGCGTACGTTGGGATTGTACTGTTTGAGCGCCACCATGCGCTGGATCTCGTTGGTATAACTCTCCATCATCTCGCTTGCAGCCCGATCGATCAGTTCGGGTACCTGCTGCTGTGCCTTCTGTTCAGACAATTTCACCAGCTTTTGGATGGCGCTGCGAAACTGCCGGATTACCGGTGCGGCTGTGCGGGCGCTCAAGGGTTTGCCCTGGTCGGTCAGTTCATTGCAGCTGATCTGATGGTCGAGTCTCTCCCCTTTGTCGTTGACCAGTACGCGGATCAGGGTGGGTGGCAGAAAGCGCCCGGATTGCAGGCTGCGGGGGGCGATACATTCGACCACGTAGAGGGCTTCGAGCAGCAGTTGGCCGGCAGCGATCCGGTGATCTTTGTAACCGACCGCTGAACTGTTGCCTGTCTCCTGGTCGATCACCATCTCCATGGCGCTGTTCACCAGTGGATGTTCCCAGGTGAAGAATTGCCGGTCTTCGTGGGCCAGCGCAGTGGTGCGGCTGTAGGTGAGGGTCAAACCCTCTTCCGGAAGACCTGGGAAACCTCCGGCCAGGACCTGCTCTCCCGGACGGATGATCATGCTGTCGAGCCCAAGTTCCTCACTCTCCAGGCCATAGCTGTTGAACAGTCGGTTCATGTGGTTCCGCAGATCCGGCGCCTGATCCTGACTGTGCAGGGTTGCCACCAGCTCACTTGCCATCGGCTCACGGCAACCACCGAGTTCGAGTAGATGGTCACGTCCCTGCCGCAACCTTTCGAACGTCTCTTCCCGGAGCTTGCGGGTTGTCTCCAACAGCAGCTCCTGCGCCTCGGTTTCATCATCCTCTTCCAGCGCCTGGGTCACTACCGGGTGCAATTGGGAGAGAATGCCGTGGGCACCCGGCACATTGTGGCGGAAGGCGTCGAGACCTTCGTGATACCAGCGCAGCAGCACGGTTTGTGGGCCGGGATCGAGGTAGGGGACGTGGATCTTGACCGTCTCTGTCTGTCCGATCCGGTCGAGCCGGCCGATGCGTTGCTCCAGCAGATCCGGATCGAGAGGCAGGTCGAACAGGATCAGATGGTGGGCAAACTGGAAGTTTCGCCCTTCGCTGCCGATCTCGGAGCAGAGCAGAATGCGGGCGCCGTTTTCCGCTTCGGCAAACCAGGCCGCACCCCGGTCGCGCTCCAGAATGGACATTCCCTCGTGGAAAAGCGCTGCCCCGATGCCCGCTTTTTGCCGCAGTGCCTCCTGCAGTTCGATGGTTGTATCGGCATGGGCGCAGATGAGCAGCACCTTCTCTGTGGGGTTCTCCTGCAGGAAACGGAGAATCCAGTCGACCCGTGGATCGATTCGCCACCAGACCTTGATGCCGGTACCGCGATAGAGGCGTTCCGGCGTGAGTCGTTGGGCCGCAGACAGTGGCTCAGCCAGGGGGAGTTCATAGGGCTCCGGCAGCGGCAGGGGATAGGCGTGCAGCTCCCTTTCGGGAAAACCTTCGATGCGGGTACGGGTATTGCGGAATAGAACCCGGCCGGTGCCGTGGCGGTCCAGCAGCAGTTCTATCAGTGCCTCTCGCGCCTGTGTCTTGTGGTCGCTGCCGGTGGCGGGGTCCTGGAGCTGCTGCAACAGCGCTGTTCCCTCCTCATCGTCCAGCACATTGAGCAACAGATCGCTGGATTCTGCCGAGAGATCTCCATCCGTCAGCAGGGTTTCGACCGCGTTGGCGACCGGTTGGTAGCTCTGCTCCTCTTCGAGAAAGGCGGCCAGATCGAAGTAACGGTCGGGATCAAGCAGACGCAGACGGGCAAAATGGCCCTCCCTCCCGAGCTGTTCAGGGGTGGCGGTGAGCAGGAGTATGCCCGGCGTTTTGAGGGCGAGGGATTCCACCAGAAGGTATTCGGCACTGGGGTTATCCTCCGACCATGCGAGGTGGTGGGCCTCGTCCACGATTAGCAGGCCCCAGCTTCCCTCCAGTACCTGGGAGAGTCGGTCGGGATTCTGGCTGAAGAGGTCGAGACTGCAAAGTACCAGCTGCTCGGCGTGGAACGGATTGTCTCCCTGTCCCGACTCGGTGATGGCCTGACAACGCTCCTCATCGAGGATACTGAATCTCAGGTTGAAGCGGCGCATCAACTCAACCAGCCACTGGTGGACCAGAGGGTCAGGCACCAGGATCAGTGCCCGGCTGGCGCGCCCGGTGAG
Organism: bacterium endosymbiont of Escarpia laminata; assembly: GCA_003660235.1. GTDB lineage: Bacteria > Pseudomonadota > Gammaproteobacteria > Chromatiales > Chromatiaceae > QGON01. The sequence goes on from QGON01000067.1 coordinate 107,799, forward strand.
CAGTTGATGGTGCAGGATCAGGCAGGCCTCGATGGTCTTGCCCAGGCCCACCTCATCGGCAAGCAGTACCCGGGGTACAGGCCGGTTGGCCACTTCATGGGCGATGTAGAGCTGGTGGGGGATCAGGTCGATGCGCGCACCGCCCAGGCCGTAGGTGGGGGATTTCTCCTGCTGCCCGAGCTTTTTCAGGGTGTGGTAGCGCAGGTCGAACCAGTTCATTGGATCGATCTGCCCCGCCAGCAGGCGGTCCTGCGGTTTGTTGAAACGGGTGAAATTGCTCAGTTCGCCCTCGGTCAGTTCGGCTTCGCTGCCATCCTCACGTACTCCATAATAGGTGAGCAGGCCGTTGGATTCAGTCACCCCGGAGATGCGCAGTATCCAACCCTCATGGCTCTCCACGCTGTCGCCGGTATGGAACTGCACTCGTGTCAGTGGGGCATTCTGCATCGCGTAGACGCGCGTCTCTCCCGCTGCCATGAAGAGCAGCGTGACGGTGCGGCCCTCTATCTTCAGCACGGTGCCAAGGCCGAGTTCAGACTCGGTATCACTGATCCAGCGCTGGCCTGGGATGAATTCGATCATTTAAGCTAGGGTCTTGAGAGTGGAAAAGCGGGGTATTCTACAAGGCAGAGGGGGAAAGGCGAAAGGGTGAGCTACGACGGAAGGTCCAGGGAACCTTTGTAGCGAAGCGAACGACCGGACAGGAAATTCGGGCCGGGGGTGGAGGAGGCAGAAACATAGGCTGGTTCAGGCGTAGCGGAAGCGGCAACCCCAAACGTGCTGTCAAAACCGGGATGCCAGATCCGCTACGCTTGATCAGGCCTACATGCTTGGTCCAAGATTCAGAGAAAGGCGATGGAGACCGGTTGGATGATCTTCGCCAGTTTTCTGGTAAGTTGGACTTGAGTCTGCGGGAGATGCCTGAATAATAGGGCATTGGTTTTTCGGAGTAATTGATATTGGAAAAAATGTTTGAGAGTTTTCTTTGGAACAGCCGTCTGGTGGTTGTGACAGCGGTGCTGGCAAGTCTGGCAGCGGCCCTGGCCATGTTCTACATGACGTCGGTGGACGCGTTTTACATGATCGGGCATCTGGCGCACTACGCCTCACCTGATCTGACAGCCGAAGCCCGCGTGGTACTGCGCTCCGAAACGGTGACCCATGTGGTGGAGATCGTGGATGGTTACCTGTTGGCGACGGTGCTGCTGATATTTGCTCTCGGGCTCTATGAACTCTTCGTCAGCAAAATCGACCAGGCGGAGAACAGTGAAGGGGCCTCCAGGGTGCTGATGATCACCAGCCTGGATGATCTCAAGAGTCGTCTGGCCAAGGTGGTGATGATGATCCTGGTGGTGCGATATTTCGAGTTCGCCCTGGGCATGGAATTCAAGACCCCCATGGATCTGTTGCAGTTTGCCGGTGGCATCGCCCTGCTCGGGCTGGCACTCTACCTCTCCCACATGGCGGATAAGGGGGGCAGCCATTGACAGGGGCATAGCCTATTCCGCTGGGAGGCTATATTTTTGATAAATGTCCTTTGTATGGACGATTTACTCGATGGTAATATACCCTCCAACCGCGTCAAGGTGCGGGGTAAGATTTACACCGCCCAAGGTTACAACCTGTTTCCAAGGATTCAGGTAAAAAAGTTTTTCCAACTCAAAACTAGAGGTTGACTCATTATGCAGATGAAAACTTTGGTGCTGATCGCCAGCGCTGCCGTCCTGTCCCTGGGAATGATTGGCTCCGTTGCCGCCGCTGATGGCGCCGCACTCTTCAAGTCAAAGACCTGCTTCTCCTGCCATGGTCAGGACGCCAAGACTCCGATCATGCCGATGTACCCAAAATTGGCCGGACAGAGTGCTGACTATGCTCTCAATCAGATGAAAGACATCAAGAGCGGTGCCCGCAACAATGGGCAGACTGCTGCGATGAAGGGCATCATGGCTATGGTCTCTGAAGATGAGATGAAGGCGATTGCCGAGTGGCTGAGTACCCTGTAATCACAGGATGCGCCTTATGACGGTGGTGTAGTGTTTGGTGCCACCGCATAGCGTTGGAAACAGGGGGTGGCGGTGGAAACCGCCACCCCCTGTTTTTTTGTCTATGGAGATGTGACAAAGTAGAAAGATGATCCAGGAAGTTTTTGGGGAACAAAGGGGCGGCGTCTGGTTCAAATAAGCCGACGAAAATTATTGGAGAGAGTGATGAGATTGAATCTGTTTGATGTGCTGGCTGGCGCACTTCTGCTTGCCGTTGGGGCGCAGGTTTCTGCGGGAGATGTCGGTGGTATGGTCGATGTCGATGACCCATATGTGCGCGGAGTGCCGCCGGGGCAGCCTAATACTGCCGCTTTCATGGGGCTGACCAACCGTGATCAGCAGGGGCATGCCTTGGTGGGCGCGCAGAGCCCCGTCGCCAAGGTGGTGGAGTTGCACACTCACACCATGGAGGGCGGCATGATGCGCATGCGTCCCGTGAAGCAGGTCGATCTGCCTGCGGGCCAGGAGGTCAGGCTGCAGCCCGGCGGGCTGCATGTCATGCTCATTGGCCTGAAACAGAAACTGAAGCCGGGTGAGAATATACCGGTCACACTGCTGTTTGAGGATGGCTCCAGCAAGGCCTTGCAGGTGCCGGTACGCAAGATCCGGATGCACATGAAGAGGTAGTCGCCGGAATCTGATATGCCCAATAGCCCTTTTTTATCTCTCGATACTTTTCGTCAGGCCTTTCTTGCCGGGCTCGAGGATCTCCTTGAACAGCCAGGCTTTGGCGTCTTTATCCTGGGTCTCGCCAATGCGACTTTCGACCCCGAGATCCATGCGGCATTAAAAGCGCCCCTCCAATATCGTTTCGAACAGCTAGCGGGGATTTGCCGGGAAAGCCTCTCCGGAGGGCGGGAGGTTCCCGCAGCCCCGGACGATCTGGTGGTGTTTCTTAAATTGATGGCGATTGGTTTCGACGGGGTGGCGTTGACAGAGTTCCGCCGGGCAGACGAGTGGGAACTACAGTTCAATCACATCCGGGCCTTCCGTCCTGCGCGGATGACGGGAGAAAAGGTTACTGGAATACATCGTCCCTTCGATCCCCGTGGCTTCCATTTCAACAAACCTTTTTTGCGTAAAGAGGTGTTTTGGGAGGGGGAGTTGCACGGATTGGAGGTCGAACTGCTCTACAACAAGTTTCCATTCACCCAATTTCATGGCCTGCTGGTGCCGGAGCGGAGGGAACGGGAGCCGCAGTATCTTTCACATCTCTATCATCTCTATATCTGGAATCTGACCGAAGAGTTGGGCGGATGCCTGCCGGGGGTCGGTTTCGGCTATAACAGTTACGGTGCCTTCGCTTCTGTCAATCATCTGCACTTTCAGATGTTTGTGCGGCAACAGTCACTTCCTTTGGAAGTGGAACAGTGGGGGCACAACGGAGGGGGGGTGCCTTATCCGGTGGACTGCCTGCGCTTTGGCTCCGCGCCTGATGCTTGGTCCTACCTGAGCGAATTACACCGGGAAGGCATTAGCTACAATCTGATCTACCGTCCCGGTTGCCTCTACTGCCTGCCCCGCAGAAAACAGGGGAGTTATGAGCACGCCCCGTGGACCACCGGTTATGCCTGGTATGAGATGGCTGGCGGCGTAACGACAACCAATCGGGCGGACTACGACAATCTTGATGCTGCTGTCATCGACGCTGAGTTGTCGAAGTTGCAGCTTTAACCTACCTGAAAATGAGGTTCCGGGTTACCCTCCGTCGAGCCACTGTTCCAGGTAGTAGAGCCGGGTCCCCTCAGAAGACCGGGATGGCCCAACTACCTGGGCTGCATAGGTATTGCCGGCTGCATCTGCCCGATCCATCGCCTCCTCAGCGGATGCCACGACATCGACACAGTTTTCAGGAAAGCGATTACGGCGTCGGCTCGGCGTAAAAACAATGGCAAAACAGTGGCTTACGATGCTGGCATCCGGATCTTGCTGCATGCGGGTTCCTCGAAATAGCTGTCCGAACATACGCCCAGGACAAGCGTCATTAAGTGAAGTCCCGGATATTTTGACCTTTATTAGAAGATTCTGGTATAGTTTTGCAGCTTTTTTATGGTTATTGGGTTCGATTGGAATCAAACCACAAACTGTGGTGTTTCCGGTTGAGGCCTGTTGAGAACTGAATCCAGGCACGAAAACAGCGGGATTGAACATGAATAAATGGCTAGTAACTGTTTCCATAGCACTTGTATTTGTCGCAAGCGGCGCCCAATCTGCTGGTGATGCCGAGGCCGGCAAGGGTAAATCAACCGCCTGCATGGCCTGTCACGGCCCTGATGGTAACAGTATAAATGCGCAGTGGCCGAAACTGGCGGGTCAACACCCCAAGTATATTGAAAAGCAGATCAGGGATTTCAAGTCAGGCGCCCGCAAGGATCCCCTGATGACGGCTCAGGCCGCGCTCCTGGCTGATCAGGATATCGCTGATCTCGCTGCTTACTTCAGCAGCCAGAAAAGGACCATGGGTACTGCAGCCGCAGATAAAGCGGAGTCGGGTGAGTCCCTCTATCGGGCCGGCAACGCTGCAACCGGCGTTGCGGCCTGCATGGCATGCCACGGTCCTTCAGGCGCCGGCAACCCGGATGCAAACTTCCCTGCACTCGCTGGACAGCATGCCACCTACACTGAAAAGGCGTTGAAGGATTTCCGCTCTGCCGCCCGCACCAATGATGTCAGCCAAATGATGCAAGGCGTCGTCGCCCGCATGACTGATGCAGAGATTGCAGCAGTGGCTCAGTATATTCAGGGCTTGAATAAGTAAATTCATGTCACGAGTGGTGGAAAAGGCGGCTTCGGCCGCTTTTTTTGTGGTTTTCGACCCAGATTCAAGTTTTTTCCACTATATGCCGTAATATTAGAGATGGGGCGGAACATATCCCGGTTGACGGGGCAGGGCATGGGGTAATACCAGATGCAGAGACAGATAGAGAGACACGGTGTGGGTAAGACGGACGGCCATCGCTTGCGTCTGCTCAGTTATAATATTCAGACCGGCGTTGATACCCGCCGCTATCGGGAGTATGTCACCCATAGCTGGAAGCATCTTCTGCCTCATCGCGACCGATTGGCAAATCTGAATCGTTTTGCCCGCCTGCTCAAAGATTTCGATCTGGTGGGGCTACAGGAGGTGGATTCAGGCAGTCTGCGTAGTGGCTTTCTGGATCAGACGGAATATCTCGCCCAGCAGGCGGGTTTCCCCTATTGGTATAAACAGGTAAACCGTAGCTTGGGTAAACTGGCCCAGCACAGCAACGGCGTCCTTAGCCGGGTGCATCCCAGCACCATTGTGGAACATCGCCTGCCAGGGCTTCCAGGTCGAGGCGCGATGTTGATGGAGTTTGCCACCAGCGAAAAGCCGCTGGGTGTCTGCATTATGCATCTGGCCCTGGGTCGGCGTGCGCGGTTGCGGCAATTCTCCTATATCAGTGAGCTGGTGTCCCACTACTCCCACCTGATCCTGATGGGGGATTTTAACTGTGGCTGTGGATCCCAGGAGTTCCGTTTCCTGATGGAAAATACTGATCTGCAGGGAACCTCCTGTGATCTCAAAACCTTTCCGAGCTGGCGACCCAAACGCAAGCTGGATCATATTTTGGCATCTCCAAGTCTGCGTGTAGCCAAGGCCGAGGTGTTGGACTATGCCCACTCTGATCATCTACCGATCAGTCTCGAAATCGAATTGCCGGCGAACGTAAGATTTGCCAAGGCAGCCTGATTAATACGTTGCTTTTCTTTCCTGCGCTGATAATCTAGGGGGTTGTCGGCAGGTATATCGCTGCCAGGCAGAGACAACTGGGCGTAGGGTGTTGGCGAAACTGTGAACCGCAACCTGCATGCAATTGGGTTATTGATAAGTTGTTTGATGAGAGTCCTGTAGCAGGCTCTGGATTTCAACCGAAGTATTTCATGATGGCCGACGAAAAGGACTGGAAACAGGCATACCAGGAGTTGCTGCTGCAACATGAGCAGTCGCTGGATTCCCGTGCCGAAACCGAAGGTCTTCTGGTACGTGTCATTTCCCGTTTGACAGTCGCCACCAGCGGGATGGATCCCAATATTGACCCCCATCTGAAAAGTATTCGTGACGCCGTTCGCAACGGTGTCAAACCCACCCTGAATGAGCGGCTGAATGCCCTTTCAGACAGTCTGGTTCATCAGCCGGACAGCGAAGATTTTGCGGGGGCTGAGCCGCTGAAGATCTGTGGTCAGTTGGTATCGCGTCTGCAACTGCCGAAGAGCGAAATGTCCGAGGCTTCAAGGCTTTTTAGCCATCTGTTGAGTGACCCCGCCCATGTGGCGGAAACTGAATTGGATCGTTTGGCGACGCTGTTGAATCATGCGGTTACTGAAGGAACTCCTCCTAAGGATGGTCTGTTGGGGCGTCTTCTCGGCAGCGGAAAGGGGGGCGGCGGTGAGGGGGAGACGCCTAACCATATGCTGATGGAGTTGTTGGATCGCGTCAGTTGGCCTGGACACTGGGGCACTGAGATCTCCGATTTTCAAGGCCGGTTGGCGGGTAAACCTGCAGCGGATGAGTGGGTCAGGGTGTTGCGGGATCTGTTGGAGCTGATCTCCCACTCCTATGGGGATGCCCAGGCAGAGATTCAGGAGACAGAAAGTTTTCTCGAAGAGTTGACCCGACGACTGCAGGAACTCGATACCCACCTTAGAAGTGGCCATGATAGTCGGGAAGCAGCGATAAAGAGTGGCCGTCGGCTGAATGTGGCAGTTGCCTCCGATGTGGATGGTATCCAATCCTCAGTGCGGGAAGCGACGGATCTGGGGCAGTTGAAGCGGGCGGTTGCAGAGCGTCTGGATCGCATCCATCTGAGTATGGATCAGTTTCTCGCGGATGAAGAGCAGCGTTACCAAAATGCTGAAATCGAGGAGCGTACCCTGCGGGAGCGTCTGCGGGAGATGGAGCAGGAATCGGATGATATACGTTTTCGCATGGTCGAGGCGCATCATCTTGCGCTGCAGGATGCGCTTACAGAGCTGCCTAACCGGTTGGCCTATGACGAGCGGGTCAGCCAGGAGTTTGCGCGTTGGAAAAGGTTTGGAGAGCCGCTCTCCATGCTTGTCTGGGATGTGGATGACTTCAAGAAAATCAATGATCGTTATGGCCATCAGGCGGGTGACAGCGCCCTGAGAATCATTGCAAAAACACTCCAGAAAAGGTTTCGCGAAACGGACTTTATCGCCCGCTATGGTGGAGAGGAGTTTGTTACCCTGCTTTGTGGTACAGATCAGGAAAAGGCGCTGAGCGTGGCGGAAGAGATGCGCGAGGCGGTCGGAGCGAGCGGATTCCATTCAGGCACCAAGGCAGTTCAGGTATCCATCTCCTGCGGCATCAGCTGTTTTGAGGAGGGTGACACGGTCGAGGCTGTCTTCGGTCGCGCTGACAAGGCGCTTTACGCGGCCAAGGGTAAGGGAAAAAACTGCTGCGAACTTGCCCGAACTCCATCCCAGCCGGCTAACCAATGAGCGGGCCGTCATCCTGAATATAAAAATAGCACCAAGCCTTGTCATCATCTCCCTGTAGTGTTTTGAGCAGTGCCGTCGACGGCTGCGCCTCCTGGGGAAAGATATTCTCCACCAACAGAAAAAAACGGCCTGTGCCTGTGCCTGCCGCCTGCCGCCTGCCGCCAGTTGTAGGTTGCCGGGTTCTGCCGATTGCCGCAGTGTGGGCATGTCGCCTGATAACGCTTTGGCTGTTTTGACCAGGCCCTTATCAGAGCCTCCCATTGCGGGATGCGTTTACGGCACGCTTTACAGCTGGGTGCATTGCTGTTTTTTCCCCCTAGAAATACCGGATCAGTGTAGGGGCCGTCTATCTTGAGATGACAGAAAGGTTGGTTATCCTCTGTGGGTTTCAGTTGTATGTAAGGTGAGCACCCCATGAACGTGACCAACTGCATGAAGCGCTCGCCCAACAGAAAATCTGCCCCGTTCTCCGGGGGGGTGTGTGCGCCGATAAAATCGATGTCACGCAATCGCGCAAGCAGATCCGCTATATCAGCCGGAACATAAAAAGCATCTTCCGGGGTCAGTACGAGGCGGCCTGTATGCATCTTTGGGATTCAAAGGATTAGTTGAGTTGGGATTGATCTTACCGCTATTTGCTGTACTTTGTTCAGGTGAAATGGGCTTGCTCCAAGGCGGGAGAAGATGATGCCGAGACAGACCGTAAAAGAACAAAAACATCTTTTTTCCACCTATTGGCCTGCACTGGTGCTGGCGCTGCTTGCTTTCGGCGTCGCCTATCAGTTCGTTGTGCCCCCACCGCCTAACCACCTGACTATTGCTGCGGGCAGCCCTGAAGGGGCTTACTATCAGTTCGCCCTGAGCTATAAGAAGATTCTGGCAAGGGAGAAGGTGCGGCTGGATATCATCGAGACTGCGGGATCCATTGAAAACCTGGGACTGTTGGAACGGCACGATGCTCAAATAGGGTTTGTACAGGGTGGTACGGGTTCAGGCCGGACAACGGACGAGTTGCGCTCCCTGGGAGGTATCGAGTATGAACCCATGTGGGTCTTCTATCGCGGGAATCAACCGCTTCGGCAGCTCACTGATGTGGCTGGAAAAAGGGTCGCAGTGGGTACTGACGGCAGTGGAACAAAGGCGCTGACGCTTTTTCTCTTGCGTGACAATGGTGTGGATGAGCAGGCGATTGAAACGGTCTCACTGGGTGGACGGCAGGCGCTGGAAGCTTTGGTGAAGGGTGAAGTGGAGATTGCGGTATTCGTAGTCTCACCCACCGCTCCGCTGGTTCGAACCCTACTCGAGCAACCTGGGATCCATCTGATGAACTTCCATCGGGTGGATGCCTATGCGCGTCGGCACAATTTTCTCTCCAGTGTTAATCTGCCGGAAGGCGCAATGGATCTGCAGAAGAATATCCCTGCGGAATCCGTCAGCCTGCTGGCCCCGGTCGCCAATCTTGTGATGAACGATTCACTGCATCCGGCGTTGGCGGACCTGCTGCTGCAGGCGATGGATGAGGTGCATGGTAATGGTGGCTGGTTTGGGGCGCGGGGAGATTTTCCCACCTCCGAGTTTCTGGAGTTTCCCCTCAGCGATGAGGCTGGCCGGTTCTACAAGCATGGAGCGCCTTTTCTGCAGCGCTATCTGCCATTTTGGGCGGCAACCCTGGTGGATCGCCTGAAAATAATGCTGCTGCCCCTGGTGATGGTGCTGTTGCCGCTCTTCAAACTCATGCCGCCGGTCTATAACTGGCGCATGCGGGCCCGTATCTATCGCTGGTACAGTCAGTTGGAGGTGCTTGACGGTATGAGTCGCAAGTCGCTGACTGCAGAGCAAAAAGAGATCTTGTTGAAGGCGTTGTTTGATCTCAGGGAGGAGGTGATGAAGATTGATGTGCCCCTCTCTTTTTCCGGTCAGCTCTATGACTTGCGCATCCATATCAAGTTGGTGCGAGGGTCTGTGATGGGGACAGATGATTCGTGAGTGCGTTTTACTTCAGCATACGATGCCTCTGGCCGCCGCCGCTGCAGTGATAAATTTGATCCAAATATCGATATATCAAAGAGTTGTCGTTAAAGAAAGGTTGTTTTTTTGATGATGATCAAGCTGTTTCAGGTTACAGTATGCGGGCTGGTTCCGGTAATGAAGAGAATGAGCGTGACAAGTGCGCCATAGAGCGTATAGCCACCCACTTAATACATATGGAAGTGACGCGTCGGGGCAGCCGCATTGTAGAAGTGATATGTTTTGGGGGCTGTCTTCGGTATGTTGATTTTTTGCGGACAAAGGAGATGCGCCGGCACACGCCTGTTCTATGTGGCGGCACGGACTGAGATCGTTGTTCCCAGTACTCTTTTCAGAGAAGGTGCTGTGCAATGAAAGGGTTGAGGGGGGGGGCATTAGGTTTCCAACTGATCGTCAACCTGCTGCTGATTTCTGTACTCGCTTTGACGCTTGCGTTCACGCTGCTCTATTTCGTCTCCCCGCTCTTTGCTGAGACTCATTTCCCCTCTGTTGTAACCCTGGTTGCGGTCTTCGGCCTTACCCTTGTTATCATTCTGTTTGTTGCGCTTTGGATGGAAAAGCGCTTTTCCGTTCCTTTGGATCAACTGCTTGAGGCACTGAAGTCACTCTCCAGTGACGGTGACTACACACTACGTCTGAAACCCAAGCAGCACACAGGATTTGGTAAACTCTACGAAGGCATCAATGATCTGCTGGAAGCGATTCAGCGTCGCGATACCTCGATATCCGCGTACAGTTCAGACATGTCGCGTCTGGTTGAGGCGCGGACGAGTCAACTCAGCCGCGAGCATGTCGAACTGGAAAAAAAGATACAGGACTTTGCCAGGGCAAAGAGCCGTGCAGAGGCTTCGAATCGGGCCAAATCCCGCTTTCTGGCGGATGCGACCCATGAAATCCGTGCCCCCATGAACGGCATGTTGGGCATGACCGAGCTGTTGTTGGGAACCCAACTTGATGAGAAACAGTTTCACTATGCGAACACGATCCGCAATTCCGGCGGCACATTGCTCAATATCGTCAATGATCTGCTCGATTTCTCCAAGATCGAGGCAGGCAGGCTGGATCTGGAAACTGTCGATTTTGATCTCCAGACGTTGGTGGCAGAGACCTGCGAACTCTTCAAAAAACCTGCGCACCGTAAAGGCCTGAGTCTCGAATATGAGTTGGAAGAGGATGTTCCCAGCGGGATGCGGGGCGATCCCACACGTCTGCGACAGGTGCTGACTAATCTCCTGGGTAATGCCATCAAATTCACTGAAAGTGGCGAGGTCCGGCTTACTGTCAGTCGATTAGAGCATGGGGTGCAGGCGATACCGCTCTGTTTTCAGGTAACCGATACAGGTATCGGAATTCCTGAAGAGAAGCAGTCTGAGATATTTTCCGCCTTTACTCAGGCGGATGGTTCAACTTCCCGCTATTTCGGTGGAACGGGCCTGGGACTCTCAATCTCACAGCAGTTATCTCAACTGATGGGAGGGTACATCACCGTGGAGAGTGAGCTGGGGTGTGGCAGCACTTTCCGCTTCGCCGCCGGTTTTGCTGCTCCTTCGGAGAATTGGCAGAGTGAACAGGAATCTGCTGGTCTGAGCGACGAGAGTGTGACCCTGCCGGTTTTTGCAGCCAGAGTCCTGCTGGCTGAGGATAATCCGGTCAATCAGGAAGTGACGGAGGCCATGCTGCAGCAGCTGGGATGCCAGGTCGATATCGTTACCGACGGGGAACAGGCCATCGAGGCAGTACGCCGCCTCTCCTACGATCTGCTACTCATGGATATCCATATGCCGGGGCAGAACGGTATAGAAGCGACTCAGGCAATCAGACGGGCTGAAAGTGACTCGGATAAGCGGCTTGTTATCGTCGCGACCACCGCCAGGACCTCGGCGCAGGATCTGGATCAGTACCTCCAGCAGGGGCTGGATGATTTTCTCGCCAAGCCTTTTGAGCTGACAGATCTGGCCAGTCTGCTGGGACGGTGGCTTACTCCTGTGTCAGGTGAGCCGCCGGAAGTGGGTGACGAGCTACAGGAGGTGATGGATGAGTCTTCCTCGAAGGATGCGCTGGTTCCACAAAAGATGGAAAAACTGCGCACCCACTACAATGGAAAGCGGCAGGGTCGTTTCTCCCAACTCGTAAAGATCTATCTTGAAAGCTCCCACAGACTGTTGGACAACCTCCTCGATGGCGTTGAGACCCTGGATGCAGGTGCCATCTCCCAGGCTGCGCACAGTCTGAGTGCAGCCAGTGGCAACCTGGCTGCAACCGAACTGGCAACTCTCTGTAAGACCCTGGAACTTGAAGGCCGGGCAGGGCAGTTGGCTAATGCCCCGGAACGTCTGGCGGCCATTGAAGCGGAGTACAGCCGTGTCGGTGATGCCCTGCAAGGCTTGGTGCAGAAAGAGCGGGGAGCAGATGAGGGCGGCGAGGCTGGCAGTGAAAATATGGGTGGCCCCAGGATTCTTATCGTGGATGACGAGATCACGGCAAGACAGATTGCCAAGGATGTGTTGGAGGATAGTGGTTTTGAGGTGCTGGAAGCTACCGAGGGATATGAAGCCCTGGAGTTGTTCGAGCAGGAGCAGCCAGACCTGGTGCTGCTGGATGTGGAGATGCCGCTGCTGGACGGGTTTGAGACCTGCCGCCGTATGACCCGGCGGATGGAAGCGAAGGACATACCTATCGTCATGGTAACAGGCCGCGGTGATATCGAAGCGGTGGAGCGCGCCTACACCATGGGGGCCACAGACTTCGTCACCAAACCGGTGAAGTGGCCCATACTGCTACAGCGCATTAACTACATTCTGGCTTCTGCCGAGATCCTGGAGAAGCTCAGGCAGAATGAACGAAGTCTCGCCCATGCCCTGGAAGAGTTGCGCCGCAAGCGGGATGAGGCGCTCTCCGCAGTGAAGGCGCGGGGTGAATTCCTGGCTAACATGAGTCATGAGATCCGTACCCCGATGAATGGGGTGATGGGAATGTTGGCCCTGCTGGAAGATGCCGAGCTGGAGGGTAAGGAGCGGGACTACCTGGATACCGCACGACGTTCCGCCGATTCCCTGCTGCACATCATCAACGACATACTCGATTTCTCCAAGATAGAAGCGGAAAAATTGACGTTGGAGTGTGTGGATTTCGATCTGGGCCGGTTGGTGGAGGAGACCGCGTCGCTGTTCGTGGAATCCGCCAACAGTAAGGATCTGGAGTTGAACTGCTACATCGCAAACTCCATCTCTGGGATCTTCAACGGTGACCCGACCCGCATTAGACAGGTACTCTCCAATCTGGTGAGTAATGCCGTAAAGTTTACCAATCGTGGTGGCGTTTTTCTGAAGGTTGAACTCCAGGAGGAACACGGCGGAAAGCAGTGGATACGCTTTACTGTCGAAGATACCGGCATCGGTGTTCAGGAAGGCGACCAGGCGCATCTTTTTGAGCCCTTTACTCAGGGCGACGGCTCCGTCACACGAAAATATGGTGGCACAGGGCTGGGGCTGAGCATCAGTAAGGAACTGGTCAGAATGATGGGTGGGGAGCTCGGTATGACCAGCCGCGTGGGACGGGGCTCCAGTTTCTTCTTTCATCTTCCGCTGATGCATGTTTCAAAGGCAGAGCCTTTCCGGATAGTGTCGGAGAGTGACGAGTCCGAACATTGGGCCATGATTGTGGGAGGCAGTGCAACCAGTCGTTTTGTGCTGGAAACCTACCTTGAGACAGACCCTTTCCTGAAACTCTCTACCTGTGCAAGTTACTCCCAGGCGATGCAGATTCTGCATGAGAATGCAGTCCGGGGGACGCAGAAGTACCAATTGCTGCTGCTGGATTGTGATGCCATTGAGTCCGGGGGGAGGGAGTATGTCGAAGGTCTGAAGAACGATCCTGCAACCAATGGTATAAAGATCGTATCCCTGCTTCAGGGTGGGCACTCGGTGAGTGACTATGATGTGGGCGAGATCGATGGTGTATTGGCCAAGCCGGTTCGTAAGGCTCAACTGTTCGAGATGCTTAGTAATCTCTTCAATAATAGGGATAATACGATGTTTCAACAGGGGAGAGAAGGAAAGAGAGAGCAGCAGATTCTGCCTCGGTTTCAGGGGCTTGTGCTGGTGGTTGACGATGAGCCGATGAACCTCATGGTGGCAGTGGGGATTCTGGAGAAGTTAGGCATCTCTTCCGCCGAGGCGAAGAATGGACAACAGGCGATCGAAAAGAGCCGGATGGTGGAGTATGACCTGATTCTCATGGACTGCCAGATGCCGGGGATGAGCGGCTATGAAGTGACAGGGATGATTCGCAATCGTGAAGTGTTGAGTGGTGGGACCCGGACTCCCATTATCGCGATGACGGCAAATGCGATGGAGGGGGCGAGAGAAGAGGCGATCCAGCACGGCATGGACGACTACATCAGCAAGCCCTTCCAGCCTGGCGAGCTTGCCAGCCTGCTTTCCAACTGGCTGCTGCCTGCCCCCCAGGAAGCGGTTGATTCCCCGGATCAGGCCGGGACAGATGTGGATCTCATCGAGGGTGCTGAGCCTGGGCAGCGGCCGGTGGTTTGGGATCGAGAGGCTGCTCTGAAAACCATCGATGGTGACGAAAAGCTGTTGGGACAGATGATTGAGATGTTTGTTGAAAGGGTCCCGGTCACCCTTGGCCAGATCATATCTGCAATGGATGAGGACGATGCTGCGGTCATGGCCGGGTCGGCCCATGCATTGAAGGGGCTGGTCAGCCACTTTTCCGCCTATCGGGCAAGAGATCTGGCCGCAGAGCTGGAGAAAAGAGCGAAGCGTGGTGAACTGGCGGGTGTGGATGAGCTTGTGGGAAGTCTGCGGCTTGAGGTTGAAACCCTGGTGACGAACCTGGGAGAAGCCAGGTAGACCGGGTTCCAAAAGTGCCGTAGGCCCGATCAAGCTTGCGGATCGGGTGCTGAGGCCGAAGCAAAGCCCTACGCAGCCGGTTTCGTCACGTTTGAACCGGTCTACAAAAAAACATCGGACAAACCCATCTGTTCAGAGGCAGGGTAACATTGGTTTACGCTTCGCTTATCCAACCTACAAAATGTCCCAACTTAATTGTCGGAATAACTACAGGCAACTCCTTCCCACCGGGACTGATAATCCGGCATAGCGGCAGGCCATCTTGGCGCCGCCCGGAAACAGTTTGTTGATGTAGGTCCTGGTCCAGCGGCAGTTGTGCTGGTCTTTACAGAGATTGCGTGAAAGTATCGGCATCTCCGGCGCTATGTCAAACTCCTGGTAAAATCGGTGCAGGAAGTCGATCAGCGTCCAGTGATCCTTGCCCAGCACAACTGCGTCTCTCTGCGCCAGGGTTTCAGCTACCAACGGACTCCAGTCTTCTGCATTCACCAGATAGCCGTCGCTATCGGTGGCTATCAGTCTGCCGTCTATTTCGAGAACTTCTGCGGTATTGATCTGTGTGGCGGCGTGAATCCTCGCCTGTTCCTCCAATCGCATCTTGCACCTCCGGGTGGATCGGATACTGCTGCTTGGGGATTATGATTGTTATAGCCTAAAAATAGCAGGGAAATAGGTTGGCTGCAGAGAAAGGTTTGTCAGTCTGTTTCATGTTTGGCAGAAAAAAAGAGGGCGTCGAAGATCATCAGTGCTACCCCGACAGTGATTGCAGAGTCGGCGATGTTGAATGCGGGCCAGTAGTGCTCCTGGTAGTGAAAGTGCAGAAAATCGATGACGTGGCCAAAAAGCAAACGGTCAATGACATTTCCGATAGCACCGCCAACAATCAGTGAGAGGGCGACGGCGATGGTTTTTTCCGCAGGTTTCAGGCGCCAGATCCAACCGACCAACACTGCGGAGACCCCCAGCGCCAGGATGATAAAGAACCAGCGCTGCCATCCCCCCTGATCACTGAGAAAGCTGAACGCAGCCCCCTCGTTATACATCAGAGTGAGATCGAAGAACGGCAGCAGGGTTGACGGCTGATAGGCGGACAGCGCCGCCTCCGCCCACTGCTTGGTTGCCTGATCGAGCAGGAGGATGAGCAGTGAAAGCCAGAGCCAGCGTGGCATGGTGACCTCAGGCAAAGCGCCGGATCTCGCCTTTTCCGGCGACATTGGTGGCACAGCGGCTGCAGAGATCAGGATATTTCTTGTCCACCCCCACCTCTTCCCGATGGTGCCAGCAACGCACACACTTGGGCAGGTTAGAGGGTGTGGGTCTGACCCAGAGTCCATCGACTTCGGTCTCTATTGCATCGGTGGGTTTAGTTGTCAGAGGCAGAACCCGGGCCTCCGATGTGATCAAAACAAAACGCAGCTCTTCACCCAGATCGTCGAGGGTTGCCCGCAATTCACCGTCGCAGTAGATCTCCACCTCTGCATCCAGGGCGGAACCGATCTTGCCGTCGGCGCGCAGGGACTCCAGCTGCTTTGATACCGCAGTGCGTACCGGAATCACCTGCTCCCAGAAGGCGCGGCCAAAACGGTCATCGCCATCCAGAGAGAAGAGTCCCGAATACCAGCTTTCGAGAAAGACGCTCTCACCACGTTTTCCCGGTATATGTAACCAGACCTCATCGGCGGTGTAGCTGAGAATCGGCGCCAGCCAGCGGGTCATCGCCTCAACGATGTGGTACATCGCAGTCTGGCAGGAGCGGCGCGGCAGACTGTTCGCTTGGGTGGTGTATTGCCGGTCCTTGATCACGTCGAGATAGAAACCGCCCATATCGGTGACGCAGAAGTTGAGCACCTTCTGGTAGATCAGGTGGAACTGATAGTGCTTGTAGGCTTCGATGATCTCCTGCTGCAGCTGCAGGGCGCGATCCACCGCCCAACGGTCGAGTTCGATCATCTCGCCCGGTGCTACCATGTTCTGCGCCGGCTCGAACCCGTTGAGGTTGCTGAGCAGGAAACGCGTGGTGTTGCGTATGCGGCGGTAGGCATCGGCGGTGCGCTTCAGGATCTCGTCCGAGACGGTCATCTCGTTGCGGTAGTCGGTGGCCGACACCCAGAGCCGGATGATGTCGGCGCCGAGGTTCTTGATCACCTTTTGTGGCGCCATCACGTTGCCCTTCGACTTGGCCATCTTCTCGCCCTTATCGTCGACAGTGAAGCCGTGGGTCAGCACCTGTTTGAAGGGGGCGCAGCCGTTCATCGCCACCGAGGTGAGCAGGGAAGACTGAAACCAGCCGCGGTGCTGGTCGGAGCCTTCGAGATAGAGATCCGCAGGGAAGCGCAGTTGCTCACGGGCCCGCAGTACGCACTGATGGGTCACTCCGGAATCAAACCAGACATCCAGTGAGTCGGTGATCTTGGTGTAGTCAGCGGCTTCGTCCCCCAGCAGCTCTTGGGCGTCGAGATCGAACCAGGCCTCAAAGCCCTTCTCCTCGACCCGATTTGCCACGGCTTTCACCAGTTCGGCGGAGTTGGGGTGCAGTTCGCTGGTCTCTTTATGGACGAAGAGGGTGATCGGCACACCCCAGGTGCGCTGGCGTGAGATGCACCAGTCCGGGCGGTTCTCCACCATGCCCTGGATGCGTGCCTTGCCCCAGTCGGGCAGCCATTCGACGCTGTCGATCTCACGCATTGCGGTCTGGCGCAGTCCGGCCTGGTCCATGCTGATGAACCACTGCGGGGTGGCGCGGAAAATAATCGGGGTTTTGTGGCGCCAGCAGTGCGGATAACTGTGGTTGAGGCGTTTCTCGCGCACCAGTGCGCCGCGTGTCTTGAGCACATCGATCACTTTTTCGTTGGCGGAGAAGACGTGCTGGCCCGCGAACAGTTCGGTGCCCTCCACGAAACAGCCGTTGTTGCCCACTGGATTGTCCACCGGCAAGCCATAGCGGGCGCCGACCACATAGTCGTCGAGACCGTGACCGGGGGCGGTGTGCACAGCGCCGGTACCCGCCTCAAGGGTGACATGCTCGCCCAGAATCACCTGCACCTGACGGTCATAGAAGGGGTGTTGCAGTTTGAGTCCCTCGAAGGCATCGCCTTTGGCGTAGGCGATGACGTGATACTTCTCGATGCCGTAGCGGTCCATCACATCCTTCAGCATGGCGTCGGCAATCACCATGCGCTCTTTGCCGAGTGGACCGTCGCACTGCACCACTGCGTACTCCAGGCTCGGGTTGAGCGCCACTGCCTGGTTGGCGGGCAGGGTCCAGGGTGTAGTGGTCCAGATCACAAAATGCACCGGACCTTCGCCCAGCCCATCAGGCACATGGTGGCAGCGGTCGAACAGCGCCGGTTCTTCGAGTACACGAAAGCGCACGTCGATGGCAAAAGAGTCCTTGTCCTGGTACTCCACCTCTGCCTCAGCCAGCGCCGAGCCGCAGTCGGTACACCAGTGAACCGGCTTGGAACCTTTGTGCACATGGCCCTTCTCGACGATGCGGCCAAGAGAGCGGATGATATCCGCCTCGAACCCATGGTCCATGGTGAGATAGGGATTCTCCCACTCACCGAGTACCCCCAGGCGTTTGAAATCGTTACGCTGATTCTCCACCTGCTTGGCGGCATATTGGCGACATGCCTTGCGGAACTGACTGTTGGTCACTTTGGCGCCGGGTTTGCCGATCTTTTTCTCCACCTGGAGTTCAATAGGCAGACCGTGGCAGTCCCATCCCGGCACATAAGGTGCGTCGAAACCGTCCAGCGTACGGCTCTTGATGATGATGTCCTTGAGGATCTTGTTGACCGCATGACCGATATGGATGTTGCCGTTGGCGTATGGAGGTCCGTCGTGCAGGATGAACTTGGGACGTCCGGCGCACACCTCGCGGATCCTGGCGTAGAGATTGTTCTCCTCCCATTTTTTCAGCATCTCCGGCTCACGTTGGGCCAGATTGCCACGCATTGGAAAGTCAGTTTTGGGGAGGTTGAGGGTCTGCTTGTAGTCGCTCACGGACTGTTGCCTGTGGTGGATTTCAACAAAAGTGGGCTATTGAACCGCAAACCGGCGCAATGCGCAAAGTATCTTGTCGTTATAGAGGGTCTCGAAGCAGAATGGAGGCTGGATCAAGCGCAGCGGATCCAGCATCAGTGCATTTGCCTGATCCGCTCCGCTTGATCCGGCCTGCAGGTTATTCGCGCTAAATCCCAAGCTCAATTCGCGCCGCCGCTGCATCGTGCAGAATCTGTCTGCGCAGATCCTCGAATGAGTCGAATTTCTTTTCGTCGCGTAGTTTGTGTACAAACTCCACCTGAACATGCTCACCGTAGACTGAGCGATCGAAGTCGAACAGGTGGGTCTCCAGCAGATAACGGGTGTCTCCCTTCACCGTGGGACGCGTACCTATGTTGGCCACGCCGGGCAGTGGCTGTTTGTCCAGACCCCGGACCTTGACGGCGTAGACGCCGCGTAGCGGGCTGACACGGCGATGCAGGTTCACATTCATGGTGGGAAAGCCGATAGTGCGTCCGCGTTCGTCTCCGTGAGCCACGCGGCCACAGATGCGATAGGGACGCCCCAGGCACAACTCTGCCGCCTGCAGGTTGCCCTCGGTGAGCAGTTGCCGGATGCGGGTGCTGCTGACGCGATCGGCATTCAGCTTGAAGGTGTTCATGTTTTCCACCTCGAATCCGTGCTGACTTCCCATGGACTGCAGCAGATGGAAGTCGCCCTCCCGTCCCATGCCGAAACGGAAATCGTCGCCCACCGACAGGAAGCGGGCATCGAGACCGCTGAGCAGCAACTTTTCAACAAAGGCAACGGCTGGCATCGACGCCATCTTCTTGCCGAATTCCAGGATCACGACCCGCTCGATGCCGATATCCTTCATCGCCTGCAGTTTTTCCCGCATGCGGGTGAGCCGGGCAGGCGCGCCGTCAGGTTGAAAAAACTCGCGGGGTTGGGGCTCAAAAGTCACTACTGTGGCGGGCAGGCCGAATTCGCGCCCTTTTTCGAGCAGATGCTGAAAAACTGACTGATGGCCCAGGTGTACGCCATCGAAATTGCCGATGGTGGCCACGCAGCCCCGGTGTTCTGGTCGCAAATTGTGTAAGCCGCGAATGACTTGCATAAAAAACCGCCTTGTTTGAAGCGATTCATTATAAGGGATGAGTAAAAAGGTTAAAGGTTAAAGGTGGCCGTGCTTCATCGTTACAGTCGTTGGAAGGATGTAGGCAGGTTCAAGCGTAGCGGATCGGGCCTACATACATTCGGGGTGGAAAAAGTGCTTGCATCCGGTAGCACCGAACACATACTTGTGTCACCTGTCACCTGTCACCTGTCACCTGTCACCTGTCACCTGTCACCTTAACTTACGCGGAACGAAAATGGCGCAGCCTGACTCCGGAAGAGATGAGGACGAAAAAGTAGACGCAGGCACCAAGTATGATCCAAAACGTAAGGTGGAGGATGCGTTCCCAGGTGCCGAGTAGCAGCCAGGCGTCAGTGTCACCGCTGCCCCAGATGAGCAGAGCCCCCATTGCTGCTGCTGCTGCCCCTGTGCGCAGCCAGATAAGCTTCCACCCAGGGCTTGGTTGATAGATATGCTCTTTTCTCAGCCAGTGGTAGAGCAGGTAGGCATTGAGGATCGATGACAGAGTCGTAGCCAGGGCAAGGCCTGCATGGGCCAGAGGAAATACTAAAATAATATTGAAAGCCATGTTGGCGAACATGGCGATGATGCCGACGCGTACCGGCGTTCGGGTATCCTGTCTGGCGTAGAAGCCAGGTGCCAGAATCTTGATCAGAATGATGGCCATCAGGCCGGGGGCATAGGCCATCAGACTCCGGGACGACATGACGACATCGTTGGTAGTGAAGGCTTCGGAGTGGAACAGGGTGATCAACATCGGGCTTGCCAGCAGCAGCAGCCCTACAGCTGCGGGAATGCCCAGCAACACGGTGACGCGCAGGGCCCAGTCCAGGGTGCTGGAAAATTCCTCGGGTGATTTTTCAGAGTGTTTGCGCGACAGGTTGGGCAGGATCACGGTGCCGAGGGCAACGCCGAGAAGGCCTACCGGAAACTCCATCAGGCGGTCAGAGTAGTAGAGCCAGGAGATGCTGCCGCTAACCAGGAAAGAGGCGATGAGCGTATCCAGCAGCAGGTTCAACTGGCTTACAGAGACGCCAAACAGGGCGGGAATCATCAGTCGCAGGACGCGGATTACGCCCTTGTCCCGGAAGGCCACCTTGGGTTTCGGAATCAGGTTTAACTGGTAGAGAAAAGGAAACTGAAATATGAACTGCACGCCACCGGCGATGAGAACGCCCCAGGCCAGCGCCATCACCGGCTCTTCCATGCGTGGCGAAAGCAAGAGTGCACAGCCGATCAACGATATATTAAGCAGCACGGGGGTGAAGGCCGGCACGCCAAAGCGGTTGTGTGCGTTCAGGATGCCGCCGGCGAAAGCAGTGAGAGAGATGAAGAAGAGATAGGGGAAGGTGAGGTGCAGCATCTCCACCGCCAGCTCATACTTGTCCTCATTCTCACCGATGAAGCCTGGTGCGAAGATCATCACCAATAGTGGTGCCGCGATCACGCCGATGGTGGTCGTCAACAGCAGCACCATGCCCAAGGTGCCAGCCATCTTGTCGACAAACTCCTTCAGTTCCGCAAAGGAGCGTTGGCTGCGGTACTCCGTCAATACCGGGACAAAGGCCAGTGAAAATGCCCCCTCGGCGAACAGGCGACGCATGAAGTTCGGAATCTTGAAAGCGACGAAGAAGGCATCCGTGGCGGCGTCGGCGCCGAACAGGCGCGCCAATACCAGATCTCGCACAAACCCGAGGATGCGGGAGAGCATGGTATTTGAGCCGACAGTGGCAAAGGGTTTGAGGAAAGAAGCCAGTGAACTGTCCTTGATTCGTTGTTGTACTTATTATAACTACAGAGTATAAGCCCATTTCATTGCAGGATAGTGAAAAAATCGGCAGTTTTTCAGAAGTCGTAGAGAAGGGTTGACATTGGCTGGATTATTGCGCAACATATGCGCCCTTCCGATTTTGTGAATGTTCAGGAGTCAAAAGTTGGCCAATTCAGCCCAAGCCCGTAAGCGCGCACGTCAAGCCGACAAGCGCCATCTGCACAACCAGTCCCGCCGCAGCACCATGCGCACCCACGTCAAAAGGGTTGTGAGCCTGATCGAAGCGGGCAACAAGGAGGGCGCTGCGGAGGCCTTCAAGAGTGCTGTGCCTGTGATTGATCGCAGTGCCAATGAGGGCATGATCCACAAGAACAAGGCTGCGCGTCATAAGAGCCGTCTGAATGCTCAGATCAAGGCGTTGTAAGTCGTAATCGACTGCTCCTGTAAAAAAACCGGCAGAAGCCGGTTTTTTTATGTCTGATTCTCTTGATCTGGATGTTGATATCCCCAGCTTGGGTAGGTTGGGTTAGGCCGTCTTTTTGGCCGTAACCCAACAACATGCGTCATTATTGTCGTGTTACGCTACGCTAACATGACCTACTGTTTTTTTGTGTTAAGGTGGTTGGCAAGTCTTTGACAATACGAACATTATTGCCTTAAGTAAGTGCTATTTATGTCTGTCGGTTTTATTGACACTCAAAGCAGCACAAGATTATCCCGGTGGATCAACTCCGCCTCATCCACATAACCCAGTATCTCCTCGATCCGGCTGCTCGGCTGCCCCATGATGCGCTGGGCCTCCTGGGCATTATAATTGGCAAGTCCACGGGCCACTTCACAACCTGAACTATCGAGACAGACTACCGCTTCGCCGCGGGCAAATTCACCGCTGACATCCGTTACGCCCACTGCCAGCAGGCTGCTGCCCTGCTCCTGTAGCACGCGCACTGCGCCGTCATCCAGCGTGAGGTGGCCTCGTGCCTGTAGTTGACCTGCAAGCCAGCGTTTACGGGCAGCCTGAGGCTCCTGAACGGGTTTCAGCAGGGTGCCTATCTCTTTGCCCTGGGCTATGTCCGCCAACACCCCCGGTCTGGCGCCGGGAGCGATGATGGTGCCGGTGCCCGAGCGGGCGGCCAGGCGGGCGGCCCGTACCTTTGTGACCATGCCGCCCAGGCCGAGACCGCTCGCGCTGCCACCGGCCACCTCGTCAAGCTGAGGATTGTCCACCCGGGTTTCATTGATCAGAGTGGCTTTGGGATTGAAGCGGGGGTCGACATCGAACAATCCCTCCTGATCGGTGAGCAGTAGCAGCAGATCCGCCTCTATCAGGTTTGCCACCAAGGCTGCCAGGGTGTCATTGTCACCAAAGCGAAGTTCTTCGGTGGCCACGGTGTCATTTTCATTGACCACCGGCACCACGCCCAGTTCCACAAGGGTGCGTAGAGTGCTGCGGGCGTTGAGATAACGGGGGCGGTCAGCGAGATCGTCGCGAGTAAGCAGGACTTGGGCAGTGTGCAGGCCATGTTTTTGAAAACAGGTCTCGTAGGCGCGTATCAGCCCCATCTGGCCGATGGCAGCCGCCGCCTGTAGTTCGTTGAGGTTGTGCGGGCGGCGTCTCCACCCCATGCGGCTCATGCCCTCGGCGACGGCGCCTGAGGAGACCAGTACGATCTCGTGGCCGGCTTGCCGGAGCTGTGCCATCTGCTCCACCCAGGGTGACAGGGTCTCCTGCGATAGGCCCTTGCCGCCGGAGGTCAGCAGGGCGCTGCCGATCTTGATGACCCAGCGTTTGGTAGTGGGGATCGAGTCGCGTGAAATCATGGTTTCCCCGTCACTTCTCCTCCAGTGGATCCCAAGGCGCCTCTTCGACCTCTTCCGTCTGAGTCTCGCGCCAGAGTACTTCGAGCCGCTCCATCAGGGCACTGACCAGTTCCTGGGTGCCTTCACCGGTTACTGCGGAGATAACAAAAATCGGTCCGGTCCATCCCAGTTCGGTCAGGATCTGTTGCTGCCGCTCTTCGAGCTCGTCGCTGAGCAGCAGGTCTTTCTTGTTGAGTACCAGCCAGCGCTCCTGCAGCGCCAGCTCACTGGAGTAGTGTTCCAGTTCCGTTTCGATGCGGCGCACCTCGTCAGCGGGATCGGCCGATTCATCCATTGGCGCGATATCCACCAGATGCAGCAGCAGGCGGGTACGGGAGAGGTGTTTGAGAAAGTGCAGGCCAAGGCCTGCACCGTCCGCCGCGCCTTCGATGACGCCAGGGATATCCGCTACCACGAAGCTGTGGTCGCGTCCCAGCCTCACTACGCCCAGATTGGGATAGAGGGTGGTGAATGGGTAGCCCGCCACTTTTGGGCGTGCGCTGGATATCTTGCTGATGAGGCTCGATTTGCCGGCGTTAGGCATGCCCAGCAGGCCGATGTCTGCAAGCAGAATCAGCTCCAACAGCAGTTCGCGGCACTCGCCGGGGCTACCATGGGTGAACTGGCGTGGGGCGCGGTTGGTACTGCTCTTGAAGTGCACATTGCCGGTTCCCCGGGTGCCGCCCTGGGCGACCAGCAGTTCCTGCTTGTGCTCCAGCAGTTCGCCGATGAGCTCGCCGGTCTCATCGTCTTTGACTCTGGTGCCTACAGGTACGCGTACGTAGATATCCTTGCCGCTGCGGCCGGTTCTCTCCTTTCCCATGCCGTTCTGACCCCGTTCACCCCGGTGAATGCGCTGGGTGCGGAAATCGACCAGGGTATTGAGGCCGCTGTCGGCAATCAGATAGATGCTGCCGCCACTGCCACCATCACCGCCATCGGGGCCGCCCCGGGGGATGTATTTCTCCCGGCGGAAGCTGGCGCAACCGTTTCCGCCGTCACCGGCGTCAACCTTGATAGTGGCTTCGTCGACAAATTTCATAAGCTATTGTGGGTCTCTGGAGAGATGTTCTGTTAGGGGCCGGAGTCAAACCGTTCAACTCTATTATCAACTGCTGACAGCTTTGCCCGGTTTGACTCCGGCCCCTGCAAGCATTTTGCAGATATGTTTAGGAGCCACAAAGCAAAAAGCCCCGTCAAAGACGAGGCCCTTGCTGATCCGGTCAGAGGCTGGCTCAGTCAGTGACCACGCTCACGTACTGACGGTTGCGCGGGCCTTTTATCTCAAAAAGAACCTTGCCGTCAGCTTTGGCGAACAGGGTGTGATCCTTGCCGACGCCTACGTTGACGCCGTTGTGGACGCGGGTACCGCGCTGGCGCACGATGATGCTGCCGGCGCTGATGGCTTCACCGCCGAAGATCTTGACGCCAAGGCGTTTGGATTCTGAATCGCGGCCGTTACGTGTACTGCCGCCTGCTTTTTTATGTGCCATTTTGTTCTCTCCTCAGCTCGCGCTGATACCGGTCACCTGCAGTTCGGTGTACCACTGACGATGCCCCTGACGCTTCATGTGATGTTTGCGACGACGGAACTTGATGATTTTCACTTTTTTACCGCGACCGTGGGATTTTACGGTGGCCGTTACCTTGCCGCCATCGACATAAGGTGTGCCGACCTTGATATCTTCACCGTCAGCAACCATCAAAACTTTATCCAGTTCGACAGAAGCACCTTCTTCCACGTTCAGCTTCTCCACCTTGACGGTGTCGCCTTCCGAGACGCGATACTGCTTGCCGCCGGTTTGAATTACCGCATACATAGCCTATCCCCAAGAAAACCTGTTGATCCTAAATGCGGGAGGGACCCCACACGGAAAGAGGCGGGATTCTACCCATAACAGGAGACAAGGTCAACCGGAGATTAGCCGCCGCTCTGCCATGCTGAGGTAACGCCGGTGCAGCTGTTCGACGGTTTTTTCGAGCGTCTTGAGTCCCCCGTCGTTGCTGATGACATCATCTGCCGCCGCAAGGCGGGATTGGCGATCGACCTGCACGGCGATGATTTGCTCGATTTGCGTTTTTTTCAGTCCGTCGCGCTGCTGCACCCGCTCTATCTGATGATCCTCAGGAATATCCACCACCAGAATGCGGTCGGCCAGGCTATTCTGGCCCGACTCCAACAGTAGTGGGATGACCAGCACGGCATAGGGTGTGTCGAGTTGCCCCAGGCGAAGCTGCATCTCGCTGCGGATGCGGGGATGCAGGATCTGTTGCAGTTGAAGGCGTTTGGCGCTGTTTTCGAAGACGATGCCGCGCATTCTGTCACGGTCGAGTCCACCCATCGGGGTGATAACGGCGGCGCCGAATCTCTCCCGGATCTCATCCAGTGCCGGCGCGCCGGGGTCCACCTGTTCCCGGGCGATCAGATCCGCGTCAATGACCGGGACCCCCAGCCTTTCAAAGTGCCGGGAGACGGTGGACTTACCGCTACCGATGCCGCCGGTGAGGGCGACGACTAAAGCAGGCCTGCCCATTGCAGATAGGCATGGTTGATGGCGTCACCCCACAGCAGGCTGATCCAGCCGGCACAGGCCAGGTAGGGGCCAAAGGGGATCGGGATATTACGGTCGCGGCCACGGAACAGGATCATGGCGACACCGAACAGCGCCCCGACAAGGGCGGAGAGCAGGATGATCTGCGGCAGGTAGTGCCAGCCCATCCATGCGCCGAGCAGGGCGAGCAGTTTGAAATCACCGTACCCCATGCCCTCCTTGCCGGTCAGCAGCTTGAAGAGCTGGTAGACGCTCCAGAGGGAGAGATAACCGGCGGCGGCGCCGATGAGGGCGGATTGGCTGTCGGTGAAGAGCCCGTTGAGACTCAGCAGCAGACCAAGCCAGAGAAAGGGCAGGGTGATGCTGTCGGGCAACAGTTGCGTGTCGAAGTCGATCAGGCTCAGCGAGATCAATGCCCAGGTAAGGGTCATTGCCGCCAGCGCCTCCCAGCTGAGACCAAAATGCCAGGCTACCGCCAGGGTCATGATGCCGCTCAGGAGCTCCATTGCCGGGTAGCGCAGACTGATTTTCGCCTTGCATCCGGAGCAGCGGCCCTTGAGCAAAATCCAGCTGACTACCGGTATGTTCTCCCAGGGGCGGATTTTGTGGCCGCAATTGGGGCAGTGGGACGCGGGCCGGTTCAGATTGAAGGGGGCAGGCGGCTCATCCGCCTCCTCTCCATTCAGTTCACTGCATTCGTGGCGCCACTGCGCCTCCATCATCTTCGGCAATCGGTGGATGACGACATTCAGAAAACTGCCGACCACCAAGCCGAGCAGGCCGCTGAAGAGCAGAAAAGCCCAGGGTGTTTGTTGCAGGAAGATGATTACAGACACAGGGTTGGCCGATGGTTAGGGGGAGAGAAGTGGTGTGCCGGGGGCGGAGCCAAATCCGGCTCCGACCCCTTCTTCACAAGAGGTGCTAACCTAGCACTGCGGAGCCCATTTTGAAGATCGGCAGGTACATGGCGACCACCAGGCCGCCGACCAGGGTGCCGAGTATGACCATGATCAGTGGTTCGAGCAGGCTGCTCAAGGCGTCGACCGCATTGTCCACCTGCTCCTCGAAAAAATCCGCCACCTTGGAGAGCATGTCATCCAGGGAGCCCGACTCCTCGCCGATGGCGACCATCTGGACCACCATATTGGGAAACAGATGGCGCTGTCTCATCGCCAGTTGCAGAGATTGACCGGTTGCCACGTCTTCCCGCATGCGTAGCACGGCGTCACTGTAGACCACGTTGCCGGTGGCGCCGGCAACCGACTCCAGGGCCTCTACCAAGGGTACCCCGGCGGTGGACATGGTGGAGAGGGTGCGGGCAAAACGGGCGATAGCCGCCTTGTTCAAGATTGGGCCGAGAATGGGTAGCTTCAGCAGTATGCGGTCCACCCGCTGACGAAAGGCACGGGAGCGTTTCCAGGCGCCGCCAATCAGATAGCCGGCCAGGATGACCCCGCCCAGAATGGCCCACCACCAGTTTTGCACTACATGGGCGATGTCGATGACAACCCGGGTGAAGACCGGCAGGTCGGCGCCAAACCCTCTAAACAACTGCTCAAACTGGGGAATCACGAAGATCATGATGATTGCGGTGACCACGATGGCGACGATGACGACCGCAATCGGGTAGAAGATAGCCTTCTTGATCTTGCCCTTGATCGACTCGGTCTTCTCCTTGTAGAGCGCAATCTTGTGCAGCATCGTCTCCAACACACCGGCATGTTCACCGGCTTGGACCAAGTTGCAGAAGAGGTCGTCGAAGTGGAATGGGTGTTTCTTCAGCGCATTCGCCAGTGCGGTGCCACCTTCAACGTCGGCTTTCACCGCCAGGATCAGGTC
Organism: bacterium endosymbiont of Escarpia laminata; assembly: GCA_003660235.1. Taxonomy (GTDB): domain Bacteria; phylum Pseudomonadota; class Gammaproteobacteria; order Chromatiales; family Chromatiaceae; genus QGON01. The sequence goes on from QGON01000067.1 coordinate 135,386, forward strand.
CTGCATGGAGGGGTTTTCGTGTCCCCGTCCGATGATTTCGAAGGCCTGTACCATGGGGACGCCGGCGCTCATCATGGTGGCCAGCTGACGGCTGAATATGGCGATATCCGAGCTGCTTATCTTCTTCTTCCGGACGCTGAACAGGGGGGCGGATTTCTTGCGGATCTTGAGCGGGACAACCCCCTGCCGCCGCAGTTCCGCCCTCACCAGCGCCACGTTGGTGGCGCGGGTTTCGCCGGTGATGCGGGCGCCTCGTTTGTCGCTGCCCTCCCAGGCGTAGAGATAGCTCTTGTGTTGCCTTTTTTTCGCTGCACGCGCCATGGATTAGTCCTTGGTTACCCGATTGATCTCGTGGAGACTGGTCATGCCGGATCTGACCTTGCGCAATCCGGACTGGCGCAGGTTGGCAACCCCCTCCTTATCGGCCAGCTCGGCCAGTTGCAGGGAGGTGCCCCCCTCCATGATCAGTTTGCCCATGTCGTCGGAGATCGGCATAACCTGGAATATACCAACGCGCCCTTTATAACCGTTGGTACACAGATCACATCCTACGGGTTTGTAGATTGTAAATCCCTCGTCGATCTCCTGCTGGGTGAAACCCTCTTCCAGCATAGCCCCTGTGGGAAGCTCGTCTGGTGTCTTGCAGTGGTCGCAGAGCCGGCGCGCCAGCCGTTGCGCCAGGATGAGCAGAACCGAGGAGGCGATATTGAAGGGGGGGATGCCCATGTTGGCCAGGCGGGTAAGGGTCTGTGGGGCATCATTGGTGTGCAGGGTGGAAAGCACCAGATGGCCGGTCTGGGCAGCCTTGACCGCGATCTCGGCGGTCTCCAGGTCGCGTATCTCGCCCACCATTATGATGTCCGGATCCTGGCGCAGAAAGGCGCGCAGCGCGGTTGCAAAGGTGAGGCCGGTCTTGGCGTTCTGGTTGACCTGATTGATGCCTGATACTTGGATCTCCACCGGATCCTCTACGGTGGAGATATTGACTTCCGGCTTGTTTAGCAGGTTCAGGGCGGTATAGAGTGAGACGGTCTTGCCGCTACCGGTGGGGCCGGTCACCAGGATCATGCCGTAGGGTTTGCCGATGGCGTTGAGAAAGTCTTCGCGTTGCTCCGGCTCGAAGCCCAATGCCTCGATGCCGAGCCGGGCGCTGGCGGGGTCGAGGATACGCAGTACCACCTTCTCTCCGTAGAGTGTGGGGCAGGTATTGACGCGAAAGTCGATGGAGCGGTTCTTCGACAGCTTCATCTTGATGCGCCCATCCTGGGGGATACGGCGCTCCGAGATATCCATGCGTGACATGACCTTGACCCGGCTGGTCAGGCGGTTCGCCAGGTTGGATGGCGGCGATGCGACTTCGCGCAACAGGCCATCCTGGCGATAGCGTATCCGGTATTTTTGGTCGTACGGCTCGAAATGGATGTCCGAGGCGCCTGCATTGATGGCGTCCAGCATGATCTTGTTGACGTAGCGCACCACCGGGGCTTCGTCGACATCCAGGTCTCCTTCGCCGGCAGGCTCATCCTCGCCGCTGCTGATGTCCAGGTTGTCGAGATCGGTGTCCAGCAGGTCGTCCATGCTGGTGTCCTGGGCCTCCATCACCTGCTCGATCAGGCGGGTGAGTTTGTTCTCCTCGACCAGGATCGCCTCGGAAGTGAGCCGGGTGTTGAAGCGGATCTCATCAAGACCCCGATGGTTGGTCGGGTCGGAGACAGCCAGGAAGAGCCGATTGCCCCGTTTGAACAGTGGCAGCATATGGTGGGTGCGGATCAGCTTTTCATCCACCAGATCCTGCGGCAGGACATCTATATCCACCGCGTCGAGGTCGAAGATAGGCACGCCAAAACTGCGGGAGGCGGAGATGGCGATATCGAGGCTGCTGAGCAGCTGATTCTCGACCAGATGGGTGACAAACGGGGCACGCTGTTTCAGCGCCTCGGCAAAAGCCGCTTCCGCCCGCTCTTCAGAGATCAGGTCGTCCTGAATGAGACCGCGGGCCATGCCGCTGAGTTTCAATTTGGGTTTGGTGGTAGCCATCCTGTCCTGAGATCGATTCGCTGGGGAATCTTTCTGCCTCTGCCTTGCTGTCTCTGGTTATTATGCGCCGGTATGTTGCTGCCGGGTCTAGTGGATCAGGCCGGATGCTGCAGGGAAACGAATCACATTTGGATGTGTTGCTTCAAAAACAGTCTGCAAGCAGCTGATCTACTTAAGGCAATATAGCCTGCAACACCCAAGGGATCAATTGCAGACATAGGTGCCGTTGGTTTGATCGCGGTTGCAGGTGATGGTGGCGGCGGCATCATTCGCATCGGTTACGGTCAGACTGTAGCCAGTGGCGATTGTACCGGGGGCTGCTGGTACTGCCACCACATAGTTGTAGTTGCCGCCGTCGCCATCGGGCCGCCAGCCCAGGTTGCCTGCGTCGTCCAGTGTCCTTGTCCCAGCTGCGTCGGCATCCCACTGGCCGGCAACATAGCCGTTGTTATCGAGGAAGAAGTCCTCCAGCGCCAGTCGCAGGGGTTCAGTGTTCATGCGTACGGTGCCGATACGGGCCTCTGCCACGTAACCCTGATAGGCGGGGAAGGCGATCGCGGAGATGATGGCGATGATGGCCACGGTGATCATCAGTTCCACCAGAGTGAAACCATAGCTATTGGAGATTCTGTGTTTCATGTGCCCTGCCCTATATTTGCCTCGATCGAGCCACGCCCATTTACGGTTTAGAGCTGCTGGAAGAAAAAAGCAAAAAGGAGGAAGTGGTCATTATTCCACTTCCTCCCATATTGTGCCTGCTACCAGCTGTGTTGGTTAACCGAGTTAACTGCCATAGTTAACTACGCCGTTGATGTCGATAGTGGCCGTTTGTGCTGCTAATGCGGTGTTCGCGTCATTTGCCGGATCAAAGGCTGGGCGAGCAATTATAACTGGGTTGCCGTCGGTTCCGTTGCCCGTGACACCAACTTGTCCCGCAAGGGTGCCGGTGGCAGATCCTTCTAAGAATGCTGCGTTGCCGTCTGGTGCGGTGCCTCCATCAGCGTTGAGGGCAGTGGTCCATAGAGCGGGGGTAATTGTCGGGAAGGTACCTCCACGGGCGATTATAGCCTGACGTCGGGACATCTCTGCACGAACAAAATTGACGCCCTCCTGATAAGCGGTGTCGACACGGGTTATGTTTGCTTCACTGATGTAACCATTATAAGCCGGAATCGCAATAGCGGCCAGGATGGCGATGATCGCGACAACGATCATCAGCTCGATTAAGGTAAAACCTGATTGAAGTTTCTTCATTAGTCTCGTGCCTCATGTGCTTGGTTGGTGCCCGTTGTATCGGTCACTGCGTTTGAAACTTGAATTCGACAATATCGAATTGGTTGCCCTGATATCGCAGGCTTCGTGCCATATACTGCGGAACTGCGGCGCATTTTAGCGGAGGGCGGACTAACTATTTGAAATATAACCGTTATTTAAACGATTTATTGTCTGATATTGGTGTTGGAAAGAATTAAATGGCTAGCAATATCTGTGCCGTCCTGTGCCCTGGGTGTCAGAATGTGACAATTTTTGTCACATTTGGGGGCGGTGGGGGACGGGGTTAGATCGTGTTGTGGTTAACCTCAGGCGTTAAATGATTATCAGGTTAAAGGTGAAAGGTTAAAGGAGGCCGTGCCAGCGGATAAGTTGAACTTTGTCGTTACCGCCCTTTGTGGTTGAAAGATGCGCAGGCCGGTTCAAGCGTAGCGGAACCGGCAGTCTGGGAAGTACTGCCAAAGCATGGGCGCCCGATCCGCTACGCTTGATCAGGTCTACAGGTTTGACGCAATATTCAAGCAAATCTTCGATTTGCCAACCTTTCACCTTTCACCTTTAGCCTTTAACCTTCCCTTCAATCAATCCCCAGCTTCTCCAGCCGATACCGCAGGGAACGCAGGCTCATGCCGAGTCTCTTTGCTGCGGCGGTGCGATTCCAGTGTGTCTCTTCCAGCGCCTTTACAATTGCCTGGCGTTCGATATCACCGAGCATATCGCCCAGGGGCTGATCGGATTTGGTATTTCTGTGATCCAGCGGTGTCTCCGGCAGCAGCAGGTCATTTGCTGTCAGTGTGTTGTTCTCGCACAGGGTGGTGGCCCGCTCCAGAATGTTCTCCAGTTCCCGCACATTGCCGGGGAATGGGTAGGCCTTGAGCCTGTCGATGGCGCTCTCCAGCAGTCTGGGCTTTGTGCCCTTGCCGCTGAGCCGTCCAAGGATCTTATCCGCCAGTAGCGGGATATCTTCCGGGCGTTCACGAAGTGGTGGGATGGCCAGTTCGATGACGTTGATACGGTAGAAGAGATCCTGGCGGAATTCCCCCTGCTTCACCCGTTCCGCCAGATCTCTGTGGGTGGCGCTGATGATGCGGATATCCACCGGGATCTCCCGGTGTCCACCAACGGGGCGTACCCGTTTCTCCTGTATGGCGCGCAGTAGTTTGACCTGCATCGAAAGCGGCAGATCGGCCACCTCGTCGAGAAAGAGGGTGCCACCGTCCGCTACCCGAAACAGTCCTTCATGATCGGTTGTGGCGCCGGTGAAACTCCCTTTGACATGGCCGAACAGTTCGCTCTCCATCAGTTCACGGGGAATGGCGCCGCAGTTGACGGCCACGAAATTCTGCTCCGATCTCGGCCCCTGGGCGTGGATCTGGCGGGCTGCCAGCTCCTTGCCGGTTCCCGACTCCCCGCTGATGTAGACAGGCGCCTGACTGCGGGCCAGTTTGGCGATCAAATGACGGATGCGATCCATTACCTCAGATGTGCCCAGCAGGGGGCTGGCTGAGGTGATCTTGCCGACACTCTCTTTCGCGGGTGCAGGATCGGGCCGTTTTAGTTTGAGTGCCTTCTCCACCAGTTTGCGCAGTACTTCCAGATCCACCGGCTTGGAGACAAAATCGAAGGCCCCGGCTTTGAGAGCCTCCACCGCTGATTCCATGTTGCCGTGGGCGGTGATCATGGCGACCGGTATCTGTGGATAGGTCTCATTGATGTGTCGTACAAGGTCGATGCCGTTCCCGTCCGGCAGCCGCATATCGCTGAGGCAGAGATCGAAGGTGTTTTGCGTCAGCAGTTCAGCGGCGTCTCCCAGGGTGAGGGCGGAGCGGGTCTCTATGCCCATACGCATCAGGGTGATCTCCAACAGTTCGCAGATGTCGGGTTCGTCATCCACAATCAGCGCCAAGGGTTGAGTCATGTCTGCGTGACCTCTTCGGCCGGGTTGTCGAATATAAGACGGAAGCAGCTGCCCCCGGTGGGCCCCGGAATATACTCCAGACGAATTCGGTTGCCCTCGCTCAGCTCCCTTGCGATATAGAGTCCCAGCCCGGTGCCGCTGTTATGGGTAGTGTAGAAGGGTTCAAAGATCTGCTTCGCCACATCCGGGGGAATGCCCGGACCATTGTCGATGATATCCACAAAGGGGGTATCCAGTTCCGGCACCCGTCCCCCGACGATGGTGACCTTCAGTGCAGCGGGCTCTTGCGTGTGTTGCAGGGCGTTATTGCAGAGGTTGGTGACAATCTGTCGCAACTGCTCCGGGTCGGCCTGGATCTGGGTCTCTTGCGGCTCTATCTGCAGACTGAATATATCACTGCCGAACCCCTGGTTTCTGATCAGTTCCGCTATGATCTCCTCGAACCAGCTGTGCAGATTGAATCGGGTTCGCTCTCCCGGTTTGTGCCGGGAGAGTTGCAGAACGTTTTCGATCACCTGATTGACGCGCCCGGAGTTGACCTTGATGATCTCGATCAGGCGCTGGTCGGCTCTATCCAGATTGGGTGACTCGCTGAATAGTTGATTGGCGTGGCTGATGGCCCCGAGCGGGTTGCGGATCTCATGCGCAATGCTGGCGGTGAGCCGGCCCAGCGAAGCGAGTTTGAGATGCTGCGCCTCCAGCAGAACCCGGGATGTGTCCTCCAGAAACACCAGAACACCACCCAGATTGCCTCTGCCGAGTGCATTGAAACGGGGTCTCAGCTCCTTCCCCCTTGGAATGGCGCGAAACGGGGGGCAGTCGCAACGGCGGGTGCGTTTCCACTCCACCAGCATCTCAGCCAGTTCGGGTGAGGCGGCTCCCAGGCGGTTGCCGGGTTGGGCATCGGGCATGCCGAGCAGCCGCCAGGCGGGTTCGTTCATCAGCAGAATCTTTCCCTGATCATCGATCACCAGTACACCGGTTTGCATATGCTGGATGACATAGTCGTTGAGGCGGGCCATGTTTTCCAGATCGTGGGCGCGATGATGGGCCAGTTCTTCACTCTCTCTGGCGCGTTTGGAGAGAACATGGGTGAGCAGCGCCAGGGCGAAGAAGACCGCGCCAAGGAATCCGGCTTGGGTAAAAAGGGCGGGAAAACTGCCGGTGAGTTCGGCATAGATCTGTTCCGCTATCACCAGCAGCGATGCAAGAGAGGCAAACAGCAACGCGGCCCGGCCCCCTGTCATCACAGCGCCGCCGGTTATAGAGATGGCGATCAGCATGCCCAGCCCGCTCTCCAGTCCACCGCTGGCGTGCATCAGCAGGGTGATCGCCAGGATATCGATGAAGATCATCATGTGGACCTGCTGCTCCACCTCCGGAGAGCGCCAGTACCAGAAGATACCACTGGCCAGCACCAGGCCCAGATAGATGGTGGCGACAAAGGCGAACAACTCCGGTGCGAACTGTCCCAGGAAGCCCGGCCCTGTGCCGGTAAAAAAGAAGAATGGCAGGGAGAGCGAGAGGGTCAGCCGGTAGAGCAGGAACAGGCGCAGGGTGTTCCAGATCTGGAGGTTTTTGGTATCTGCGTCGGCGGAATCGGGTTGCAGAGTGTCGAGCAGGGACTCAAGCCATCCTTGCATGAGGCGTGATCTCCAGACTAACTCTGTTTCCGGGCGGCATCCCGGTGTTCGGCGTTGCAGAAGTGGTCTTCCCCGTCCCTGATGGCCTCCTCTTTCGGCAGATGTAACCCGCAGTATTTGCACTGCACGCTGTCGACCGGCTTTTGTGGGGAGGTGGGTGAGGGTTTTGCCAGGCGTTGGCGCAGCAGATGACGGACAATCAGGTAGCCGACCCAGATCGCAGCAGCCAGAAATAAGTAACGAAATCCCATATGAGTTATTTAGTCCGCGAGTGGTTTTTGGAATAATACCATCAATCTTAAAGTTTAAGCTGATCGAGGATCTTGTGAATCTGCGTATTCTGATTGCCCAGCACAATCTGCTGGTGGGGGATGTCGAGGGCAATGCCCAGCGTGTCATCGATGTGGCGCTAAAGGCCCGTGATCAGGCGGATGTGATTGTCTTTCCAGAGTTGACTTTGACCGGTTACCCGCCGGAAGACCTGCTGTTGCGGCCGGACTTTATCGACCGGGTGGAGGTTGCGGTTGAACGGATTCGCAGAGAGGTCAGTGGTATCTGCCTGGTGGTGGGTTATCCAAAACGCGCTGACGGCGCCCTCTATAACGTGGCGGGGGTACTGCGTGATGGGAAAGTGGTGGTCGAATATCGTAAACAACAGCTGCCAAACTACAGTGTGTTTGATGAGAAGCGCTATTTTACCTCGGGCAGTGAGAGCGGACTCTTCAGCATCAATGGCATCAAGATTGGCCTTACGGTCTGTGAGGACGTCTGGGAATCGGCCCCCATTGCCCAAGCCTGTGAAGCCGGTGCGCAACTGATGCTGAACCTGAATGCCTCGCCCTACCATATCGGGAAGGCACCGGAGCGGGAGGCGTTGATACAGCAGCGGGCGCGGGAAAGCGCGGTCCCGATCATCTATGCCAATCTGGTAGGAGGGCAGGACGAACTGGTTTTTGACGGTGGCTCCTTTGTGGTGGACGCACAGGGGAACCTGACTCAGCGGTTGCCCTTTTTTGAGGAGGCTGAGGTTCTCAGTGAGTGGCGTATTGGTGCTCACCCCGAACCGCTGGCGGCTGATGTGTCTACGATTCCGCAGGAGGCGGAAGCGGTCTATCGGGCGTTGGTGCTGGGCACTCGTGACTATGTTTTGAAGAACGGCTTTAACGGCGCCATTCTCGGACTTTCGGGCGGGATCGATTCCGCGCTCACCCTGGCGGTGGCGGTCGACGCACTGGGGAGTGATCAGGTCGAGGTGGTGATGATGCCCTCCCGCTATACTGCGCAGATGAGCAATGAGGATGCGGTGGAGGAGGCGGAAATTCTGCGAGTCGAGCACCGTTCCATTCCGATCGCACCGGCCTTCAACGCCTTTGTCGACATGTTATCCGAAACGTTTGCGGATTGTTCGGCGGATGTGACTGAAGAGAACATTCAGGCGCGTTGCCGCGGCATTATTCTGATGGCAATCAGCAACAAGAAGGGGCGCATTCTGCTCACCACCGGCAACAAGAGCGAAATGGCCGTGGGTTACGCCACGCTTTATGGCGATATGGCGGGTGGGTTCGCTCCGATCAAGGATGTGCCCAAGACGCTGGTCTACCGGCTTTGCGAATATCGCAACACCCTCTCCCGGGTGATACCTCAAAGGGTGATGGATCGACCGCCATCCGCTGAGTTGGCGCCTGACCAGAAAGACAGCGACTCCCTGCCGTCCTACGATGTGCTGGATTCGATCCTGGAGCGCTATGTGGAGCGGGATCAGAGTGCCGGAGAGATTATTGCCGCCGGCTTTGATGCAGAGACCGTAGATCGTGTGGTAAGACTGGTAAATCGTAATGAATATAAGCGGCGCCAGGCTCCGCCAGGGGTTAAGATTACCCGCCGGGCTTTTGGCCGGGACCGGCGCTATCCACTGACCGGGAGTTGAATGGGTCAAGCGTATATCCAGCATCCGTCCCGAAGCGTTAAAAGCGGAATGCAGGTTTCCGAACGGGTTCTATCTACATTCCAGTGGAAAAAGTCGCTAAGATAGCGGTGTCTTGATGCTGCACACAGGCGGCGGACTACAGCTCAGAGGGAGCAGAAAAGAGATGAAAAAAGTAGAAGCAATTATCAAACCCTTCAAGATGGAGGATGTCCGCGAGGCGCTTTCCAATGTTGGCATAACCGGTATGACAACCACAGAGGTCAAGGGCTTCGGGCGTCAGAAGGGACATACGGAACTCTACCGTGGGGCGGAGTATGTGGTGGATTTTCTGCCCAAGGTGTAGATCGCGGTGGTAATTGCAGCGGATCAGGTGGCGGAGTGCATCGAGGCGATCACCAACGCGGCCCGTACCGGCAAGATCGGTGACGGCAAGATATTCGTCACCCCGGTCGAGCGGGTAATCCGGATCCGTACCGGTGAAGAGGACGAAGCGGCGATCTGAATTTTGTCGTTTTCAAGCGGAAGAGGCTCAGGGGCCTCTTCCTGAGAACGGTTAGTTTTTATCCAGTTCGAAGAAGTTCCAGATCATCTCGGTCAGGGTTTCGTCGTCGTCCTGGCCGGGTACGTCGAAAGTCCCCTTCTGTTGGTTGAGCGTCAGGACCCGCTTGGCGTCGTTGGCCAGATCCTCCATCTCCAGTCGGGTATAAGCGTCAACCATGATCTCCAACGCCTCCTGAACCACAGTGCTGCGCTGGAAGTTGGCTACCACGCGGTTGGCCCGGTTGGCTGCGGCCAGATAGGCATTCCGTTTCATATAGTATTTGGCGACGTGTATCTGGTACTTGGCAAGGTTGTTGCGAAGATAGCGCATGCGTTGACGGGCATCATCGGCGTACTTGCTGCCCGGGTAGAGCAACAGGAGCTGCTCGAAATCCTTGAATGACTCCAGCGCTGCTCCCGGATCCCGCTGTGATGGATCGGACGGTATAAAGCGGCTGGTGAAACGGTGGTCGCGGTTATAGTTTGTCAGACCTTTCAGGTAGTAGGCGTAATCCACGTAGGGGTTCAGGGGGTGCAGTTTGATAAACCGGTCGGCTGCGGCGGTAACGGAATCTGGCTCATTGTTTTTGTAATAGGCGTAGATGATGTCGAGCTGCGATTGAGTGGCGAAACGGCCAAACGGGAAGCGGGCTTCCAGCCCTTCATAATATTTGATTGCCCGATCATAGTCCGAGTCCCTCATCGCCTCCTTGGCTTCAGAGTAGAACTGGCTTGCGCTCCAGTCCTTGGTCTCGTCGATCTGCTCGGGCAGCAGAGAGCATCCGGAAGTGAACAGGAAAGTAAGAATCCAGAGAAAACGAAAAGTATGCATCTATCGGGAATCGGCAAATTGGGACTATTGAAATCCTCGCAGTATAGCGGAAAGCGTGGGGCAACGCATGGCCATGTCTGACAACGCGGAGACGGGGGAGACGGCGGGGCGGCTGATTGCGCAAGTCGGTGCAGATCAGGCGGGCAAACGGCTGGACCAGGTGGTGGCATCGCTGTTTTCCGACTATTCACGCAGCCGTCTGCAACGTTGGATCAAGGATGGACGGGTGCTGTTGGATGGGAAACCCTGCCGCAGCAAAGACAAGGTATGGGGCGGTGAGCAGGTGTCGTTGGAACCGGTGCTGGAGACGGAGGTCGTCTCCCGGCCCCAGGCGATCCCGCTGGAGATCATCTTCGAGGACGAGAGTCTGCTGGTGATCAATAAACCAGTGGGCATGGTGGTGCATCCGGCTGCGGGCAATCCCGACGGGACGTTGCTGAACGCCCTGCTGTACCACCATCCAGACCTGAACCAGATACCCCGGGCCGGCATAGTGCACCGTCTCGACAAGGCGACCAGTGGTCTCTTGGCAGTGGCGAAGACGCTGCAGGCGCAGACCTCCCTGGTGGGACAGTTGCAGGAGAGAAGCGTCAAGCGGGAGTATGTGGCGATTGTCCAGGGTGTGATGGCCGCAGGGGGCAAGGTGGATGCACCCATCGGCCGTCATCCTGTCCAGCGCACCCGCATGGCGGTACATCCCTTGGGTAAGACGGCGGTGACCCACTACCGGGTGGAGGCGCACTATCGGGCTCACACTCTGCTGCGAATCAATCTGGAGACCGGGCGCACCCACCAGATTCGCGTGCACATGGCCCATATTCACCACCCCCTGTTGGGTGATCCTGACTATGGCGGCAGGCTGCGTCTGCCAGCCGGCGCTTCTCCTGAATTGGTGGCGGTATTGCAATCCTTCAGGCATCAGGCGTTGCACGCGCGGAGGCTGGGGCTGATACACCCAGTCAGTGGCGAGGAGATGGCCTGGGAAGCAACCTTGCCGGAGGATATGCGGCAACTGCTGGATGAATTGGAGAGAGACAGCGCGGCCCTATGAATATCATCCAGCCCGATTGGCCTGCACCGAGCCGGGTGAAGGCGGTGATGACCACCCGCGCCGGTGGTGTCAGCAGGGGTCACTATTCAAGCCTGAATCTTGGTGCCCATGTTGGGGATGACCCCGTGGCCGTCACACAGAACCGGGCGCTCTTGCAGTCCGCATTGAAACTTTCTGGAGAACCCCTTTGGCTGCAGCAGGTACATGGTTGTGATGTGGTCGAGCGTGAGCAGGTATCTGCCGGATGTGAGGCGGACGCGATATGCGCCATGACTCCCGGGCAAGTCTGTGCCGTGCTCACCGCCGACTGCCTGCCTCTACTGCTCTGCGATCGTTTGGGAACGCGAGTCTGCGCTGTTCACGCCGGCTGGCGTGGTTTGGCGGGAGGTGTGATCGAGGCGGCGTTGCGGCGGTTTGATTGTCCGGGGGGCGAGGTGCTTGCCTGGCTGGGTCCGGCAATCGGGCCGGAAAGATTCGAGGTGGGAGGGGAGGTGCGCAAGAGATTCGTGGAGCAGAATCCCGGGGCTGAAGTCGCGTTTCGAGCGGTCCCCGGCAATCACTGGCTGGCGGATATCTATCTCCTGGCCCGGCAGCGTCTGGCGCAGTGCTCTGTAGGTTTCGTGGGGGGTGGGCAATACTGTACAGTTAGCGACCCGAAACGCTTTTTCTCCTATCGACGGGATGGGATGACAGGCCGCATGGCTTCATTGATCTGGATTGATCCAGACTGACAAGAGAGGAAAGATCCTGATGGATTGGCAGATGATGACGCTGGTCGGCGAAGACCGGCTGGGGATAGTCTCCCGTGTAACGGATGCGCTCTACCGGGGCGGATGCTCACTGGGCGAGACTTCGATGATGCGTCTGGGGGGGAATTTTACCATCATGATGATGGTGTCGGCAGGCGATCAGCCGCTGGAAACCCTGATTGCCCAGGTAGCGGATGAGTTGCAGTTGCAGGTCCATATCGATCCCATCCGTGGAGAGCTGCACCAACACCGGGTGCCTAATTTCCAGGTGCGGGTGGTGGGCGCCGATCGTGCCGGGATCGTGGCCGGGGTGACCGGCGCCTTGGCGGAGAGTGGTTTTAATGTCCTGGAGCTGGAGTCCGACGTGGCGGGATCCGCTGAACAGCCGGTCTACATCATGACGATTCAGGGTTACTCTGAAGAGACGCTCGAAAGGCTGCAGTCGGCGCTGGACGGACTGGGCGGTGATGAGATCGAACTCAATATCTCGCCCATCGAAACGTTGATCGGCTGATCTCATGGCGATACTGGAGATTCTGAAGCTGCCGGATGCCCGTTTGAAGCAGGTGTCAGAGCCGGTTGAGCGGTTCGATCATGAGTTGCATGCCTTCATCGATGACCTGGAAGAGACCCGTCGGGACGGCCCGGCCGCGGTGGGCATTGCGGCGCCCCAGCTGGGCCACCATCAGCGCATCATCGTCGTCGACTGTTCCCATACGCGCAAGCCGGTTGCCAATCACGGCCATCTGATCCTAATCAATCCGGAGATCATCGAGTGGGACGGTTTTGAGTTGGGCCGTGAAGGGTGCCTGTCGGTGCCGGACTATACTGGTAACGTGATTCGGGCCGAGCGGATCAAACTTACAGCGCAGGATAAGTTTGGCGAGCCCCTCGAGTACGAGATGGAGGGGTATGAGGCCCGTGCACTGCAACATGAGGTGGATCATCTCGATGGGGTACTCTTCGTCGACCGTCTGGTAAGCCGTCGAACCGATCTGTTTCAGCGCAAGGTTTATCAGAAAGGCGGCAAGAAAAAGAAGTAGATGGTGGAGACCTGGCAGCTGCTCTTATTCTCTCTTGCTGCGGTCCTCGTCTATGGACTAAACCGGCTGAACCGGGTCTCTCTGCGGGCGAATGAAGTCGATTGGGGACACGGCTGGGCCAATCGCGTCGATGGTTTGAGTAGACTCTTTTGCCGTGGATACCATCGCCTGCAACCGGTGAGTCTGGATCTTCCGCAGCAGGGTCCGGCGATCATCGTCTCCAACCACATCTCCGGGCTCGATCCGCTGTTGCTGGTCAGTTGTTGCCGCCGCCCGGTGCGTTTCATGATCGCGCGGGAGCAGTACGAACGTTTTGGCTTGAAGTGGTTGTTTAGGGTTGCCGGATGTATCCCGGTTGATCGGGAAAGATCTCCGGAGAAGGCTTTGCGAGCCGCGTTTCGGGCGCTGCGCGATGGTGAGGTGGTGGTGATTTTTCCTCATGGAAAGATCCACCTGGAGACAGATCCACCCCGTCGGCTCAAGGCTGGGGCTTCACGGCTTGCTGCATTTACCGGCGCCCCACTGGTTCCGCTGCGCATCGCCGGAGTCAGGGGGCAGGGGCATGTGTTTGCCGCGTTGGTGCTGAGGGGGCGCGCGTTGGTCACGCCCTATCCGGTGATAGATCCGGCGGGGCAGACATCACAGCAGTTGAATGAGCGTCTGCAGCAGCTTATCGGCGGGTAGCGGCGCAATAATGTCTTAATTTGTCATTCAAGTTTCGGCGTTTGATACACTTCCGCAGGCTGGTTCAAGCGCAGCGAAACCGGCAGCCTTATTGATCCTGCCAATGCAATAATGCCCGCTCCGTTACGCTTGATCGGGCCTGCGCAACTTAATATTCTTCGTGCACTTTGTGTGCTTCGTGGTAATAAACGGTGTTTTCGGATAGACGCTGAGTTAAAGCGATCCCCACTCATTACGGCGCCGCTGAAAGCGCAGATGCGGCAGAATCAGGCCGATGAGGATGCCCGCGATGATGACGCCGGCCCCGATAAGAAACCAGTCGCGGGTGGCCTTGTTGCTCAGATCCCGGTTCTCCTGTTTCAGCTCTCCCACCTGACGGGTCAGCTCCTTGACCTGTGTGCGCAGTTCGTTGCGTTCATTGGAGATGCGGATAGCACTGGATGCGGTGCGCTGAATGTTCTGCAGATTGGAATCCAGTTTTTTCTTGATCTGCATGAGTTCTTTGTGGGCTGCTTGCAGCGCCTTGTGTTGCTTTTGCAGGTCCGCCAGTTTGCTGCTGAGTTTCCCCGGCGCTTCCTGAAGCTCCTGCAGCCGCTGCTCCATCGAGGTTAACTGGCTGCGGGCGCTGGGTTTGACCATCAGCTGCCGATTCAGGATATAACCGATCTGGCCGCCGCTGGTGCGTATCTTGGAATAGCCGGACTCGCTGTTGCTCTCCAGTACTTCGACGGCGGTTCCGCTGTTGAGCATGCGCAGGATGCGGTGGGAGGAACTCTCCCCGGAGCGCATGGTGACCTTGAGGATGTCGGTAACGTAACGGGTCTCGGCCTGAAGGGCGCCGGAAAGCAGTAGTAGCAGGCAGAGCAGTAGGACTTTCATCTTATTCATCACGGGGATCCAGCTTGGTCGGAGAGGTGATTGTTTCAGTTTCCCGTCGGCAATTCTTCAAAGTCTGCCGCAGTTTTGTTGCTGAAGAGTGGACTAGTTGAGAAGTAGCAACTCCAGTAGCGCCTTCTGCGAGTGTAGACGGTTTTCCGCTTCGTCCCAGACTACGCTGTCCTTCCTGTCGATTACCGAGGCGCTGACCTCCTCTCCGCGATGGGCGGGCAGGCAGTGCATGAAGAGGGCATCCTTGTCTGCATTGGCCATCAAGGCATCGTTGACCTGATAGCCGGCGAAGGCCTTTTCGCGCAGTGCCTGCACCTCCTCCTGGCCCATGCTGGCCCAGACGTCGGTGACTACGAGGTCGGCGCCATCGGCGGCCGCCATGGGGTCGCGGATGATCTCTGCCTGGTTGCCGATAGCGTCGAGAAGGGCTGCGTCGGGATCATAACCCTCCGGGCAGGCGATGTTGAGTTTGAAGCCGAAACGGATGGCGGCGTTGATGTAGGAGTGGCACATGTTGTTGCCGTCGCCGACCCAGGTCACGGTCTTGCCGCGAATATCGCCTCGATGCTCGAAATAGGTCTGCATGTCAGCCAGTAGCTGACAGGGATGGAGCAGATCGGTGAGGGCATTGATCACCGGCGCTGTGGAGTATTGGGCAAAGTGCTCCACTTTTTCATGGTCGAAGGTGCGAATCGTAATGATATCCACCATGCTCGACATCACCCGGGCGCTGTCCTCGATGGGTTCGCCGCGTCCCAGTTGAGTATCTCGTGGTGAGAGAAACAGCGCGTGACCACCAAGCTGGGTCATGCCTGTCTCAAAGGAGATACGGGTGCGGGTAGAGGATTTATCGAAGATCATACCCAGGGTGCGGTTCTTCAGGGTTTCATGGATTTCTCCCCGGCGCTGCAACGCTTTCAGTTCGATGGCGCGTTTGATCAAGCCATTCAACTCGTCGGACGAGAGGTCGGTGAGGGCGAGAAAGTGCCTGGTCTGTGTCTGGTTCATGTCGCTGTTACTTGGGTTATGAAGCGCTGAGAAAATTATCGACCAGTGTGCTGACTGTATCGATGATCTGATCCGTTTCCTGATCTGTCAGTATCAGAGGTGGCAGCAGCCGGATGACCTTGTCGACGGTAACGTTGATCAGCAGACCCTCTTTCAGGGCCTGACCGACGAGTTCGGTGCAGGGCCGATCCAGTTCGATGCCGATCAGGAGGCCGCTGGCGCGAATGTCGGTGACACCCTTACTGGAGTGAAATGCTGCCTTGAATCCCGCCAGGAACCGTTCACTCAGGGCGGCTGCCCGCGCCACCAGGTTTTCCGACTCCAGGGTTTCGATTACCGCGTTGCCCACCCGGCAGGCGAGGGGGTTTCCGCCGAAGGTGGAGCCGTGGCTGCCAGGACCGAGAACCTCGGCCGCCACGCCTTTTGCGAGGCAGGCGCCGATCGGTACGCCATTGCCCAGCCCTTTGGCCAGCGTCATGACGTCGGGCAGGATGCCGTTGTGCTGATGGGCGAACATCCTGCCGGTGCGGCCCATGCCGGTCTGGATCTCATCCAGCATCATCAGCCAGCCCTGCTCGTCGCAGAGCGTGCGGATGCTGTTCAGATAGTCGGCGGAAGGTATGTTGACGCCGCCTTCGCCCTGTACCGGTTCCACCAGTACTGCAACCACGCTGGCGCCAGTCTGCGCCACCTCTTTGATCGCGTCGAAGTCGCCGAAGGGGAGACGCACGAACCCCTGAACCAGAGGTTCAAAGCCTGCCTGCACCTTACGGTTTCCGGTGGCGGAGAGGGTGGCCAGGGTGCGGCCGTGGAAGCTGTTCTCCATCACCAGAATGGCGGGGTTATCGATGCCTTTCCGGTGGCCGTAGAGCCGGGCGATCTTGATTGCTGCCTCATTGGCCTCAGCGCCGGAGTTGGCGAAGAAGACCCGGTCCATACCGGAGAGGCGAGTCAGGTTGTCCCCCAGGATCTGCTGCTGCTGGATGCCGTAGAGGTTGGAGGTGTGGACCAGCCTACCCGCCTGCTCGCAGATCGCGGCTTTGACCGCAGGATGGGCGTGACCCAGGCCGCAGACCGCAATGCCGGTAATGGCATCCAGGTAGCGCTTGCCCGCAGTGTCCCACAGCCAGGCCCCTTCGCCCCGCTCGAAGGTTACCGGCAGCCGCCTGTAAGTTGCCATCAGAGTGTCTGACATTGCCAATTCCGTTTCCCAGAAAAACAAAAGGCATCCTGGAATGGACGCCTTCGCATCGATTTTCGCCCTAAAAGATGGCGGAAAACCGCATAGTTTACTGTCAAGGACGTTGCTTTTCAAATATATGGGGTGGGTGCCAACCAGGCTCTAGAGATATTGATGCGGTACAATCACTGGTCTGAATGAATCTAGCGTTGGAGTAATCAATGTCCCTGGCCATGACCCTGCATCTGCTCGCTGCCATCGTCTGGGTGGGCGGTATGTTTTTTGCCCACATGGCACTGCGCCCCGCTGTCGCGCAACTGCTTGAACCGCCGCAGCGGTTGCCGTTGATGCTGAAGGTTTTCGACGGCTTTTTCCCCTGGGTCTGGTTTGCGGTTGTGCTGATCCTCGTCACCGGCAGTTGGGTGCTGTTCTCTGTTTTTGATGGCGAGGTAAAAACCTCGGTCTGGTTTATGACAGTGGTCGGTACCCTGATGGCGGCGATATTTGTCTTTATCTATGCGTTGCCATACCGCCGCATGGGCGAGGCTCTACAGGCTGGCGAGCTGCCCAAGGCGGGTGAGGCGATGGCGCTGATCCGCAGGCTGATCGGTACCAATCTTATCCTCGGTCTTATGGTGACTGTTATCGCAGTGGCCGGGAAATACATGGGTTTTTAAGCTACAGGAGTGTCAGTCGCAGCCATCCGGAAGACGGGATTGCAGATGATCGAAAATCCGGCAGACACAAAAAAGCCCCGGCCGTAGTCTACGGCCGGGGCTTTTGAACTAAGCGCCTTAGCTCATGTTGGAAGCAACAGAATCCCAGTTGACGATCTTCCAGAACGCGCCCAGATAGGCCGGGCGGGCGTTGCGGTAGTCGATGTAGTAGGCGTGCTCCCAGACGTCGGCGGTGAGCAGGGCCTTCTTGCCTGCGGTCATCGGGGTGCCGGCGTTGGAGGTGTTATAGATCTCCAGGCTGCCGTCCTCGTTCTGCACCAGCCAGGTCCAGCCGGAGCCGAAGTTGGTTGCGCCGGCAGTGGCAAACTTCTCTTTGAACGCATCGAAGGAGCCAAAGGTGCTGTTGATGGCATCGGCCAGCGCGCCGCTGGGGGCGTTGTCATCAGCGGGGCTGCGCAGGCAGTTCCAGTAGAAGGTGTGGTTCCAGATCTGCGCGGCGTTGTTGAAGATGCCGCCTTCTGATTTCATGATGATCTCTTCGAGAGAGGCGTTTTCAAACTCGGTTCCAGGCACCAGATTGTTCAGATTGGTGACGTAGGTCTGGTGATGTTTGCCGTGATGGAAGTCCAGGGTCTCCTTGGAGATTACGGGCTCAAGGGCATTATCGGAGAAAGGGAGAGCGGGAAGTTCATGTGCCATGCTGCAAGGCTCCTTTGATTCATCAAGTATTTTGTTGCCGGGCCGACCCGAGAGTCTCTGAATGCCGCCCCGAAAAATATAACCCAGTAAAACAGTCAGCTATTCTATCGGTGCTTGGGTGCAGATGCAAGTGCCCCATTTCCAGGTAGAATATTCCCCATGGATCCGGTTGAACTCAATATCTTTGCCTCTCGTTTGGAAGCCGTCTGCGATGAGATGGGCGCGATGTTGCGCAATGCCGCATTCTCTCCCAATATTCGCGACCGGCTAGACTTCTCTTGTGCAGTGTTCGATGCACAGGGTGAACTCTCTGCCCAGGCTGCCCATATCCCTGTGCATCTTGGGAGTATGGCCTTCGCCATGGCGGGGATAGTTTCCGATATTTCCTGGCGGCCGGGAGATATGGTGGTACTGAACGATCCTTTCCTCGGTGGTACCCATCTGCCGGATGTCACCCTTATCGCCCCCCTGTATATTGAGACAGAATTAACTGCATTTGTGGTGAATCGTGCGCATCATGCCGATATTGGCGCAAATGCTCCCGGCTCCATGCCGGTCTCCAGCAGTCTGGAGGAGGAGGGAAGGATTATTCCACCCTGCCACTTGATGCGGGAGGGTATGCTGGATCGGGAACAGCTGCAGTGGCTGTCGGGACACAATCGTAATCCAGGAGAGTCGGCTGGGGATTTTTCCGCCCAGATCAGCGCCAACCGCTGCGGCCTGCTGCGTCTTGAGCAGATGATCGATGAGTGGGGACGGGCGTCCTATCTATCCGGTCTCACTGCCCTTAATGCCTATGGCGAGAAGTTGTCGCTGGAGGCGCTCTCGATAGTGCCGGATGGTGAATATCGTTTTGAAGATGTGATGGATGACGACGGTCAGGGGACCCTCGATATCCCGATATGCGTAGGATTGACGGTGCGGAAGGGGCGGGTGGTGGTGGATTTCAGCGGCACGGCCGAACAGGTGCCAGGCAACATCAATTGCCCATTCTCAGTGGCCGCTGCGGCGGTCTATTACGTCTTTCGTTGCCTGATGCCGCCACAAACCCCAGCCTGTGCAGGCACCTTCCGGCCAATCGAACTGCAGGCCCCTGCGGGTTCATTGCTCAATGCCCGGCGTCCCGCTGCCGTGGCTGCGGGCAATGTGGAAACCAGCAGCCGGGTGGTGGATGCAGTGCTTGGGGCATTGGCGCAGGTGATACCGGCGTATATCCCCGCTGCCAGCCACGGCAGTATGAATAATCTGGCCATGGGCAGCGACCAGGCGGGAAATCGCTGGGACTATTATGAGACGATCGGCGGCGGCATGGGGGCGGGTGGTGCCGGGGGGAGCCTGAGTGGCCGGCAGACCCACATGACGAATACCCTTAACACACCCATCGAGGTGGTGGAGAACCGGTTTCCTGTGCGGGTGACGCGCTATGCGCTACGCCGGGGTTCCGGCGGCGCAGGCCGAAGGGCCGGTGGTGATGGTCTGATCCGGGAGTTTGAGTTCCTCTCCCCGGCAGAGGTCTCCCTGTTGACAGAACGCCGCAGCCACCGGCCCTGGGGACTCCATGGCGGCAGTCCCGGTCTGTCCGGGAACAACCTGCTCGATGGAGAGCCCTTGCCCGGCAAGGTCAGCCTGCATGTGGAAGAGGGGCAGCGCCTGACCATAGAAACTCCGGGGGGCGGCGGTTGGGGTTCAGGGCAATGAGGTCCTGAAGGGCCAAATCTGTTTATTGAGATTGGAATAAAAGGTAGTCAGTTATGTGTGGTATCTGCGGTGAGTTGCGGTTTGATGGTGAATCTGCGGATCTGGGTGCGATCCAGCGTATGACGGCCCGGCTGGAGCGAAGGGGACCAGATCATGGCGGCAGCTACAGTGATGGTTCGCTTGGATTCGGTCACCGGCGTCTCTCCATCATCGACCTGTCGGAACATGCCAATCAGCCGATGGTGGATTCGACCCTGAGTCTGGCGCTGGTCTTCAACGGGACTATCTATAACTACCGGGAACTGCGCGAAGAATTACGCGGGAAAGGTTATGCATTTTTCTCCGATGGTGACAGCGAGGTAATCCTCAAGGCCTGGCATGCCTGGGGTGAGGATTGCGTTGACCATCTGCAGGGGATGTTCGCCTTTGCACTCTGGGACTATGGAATAAAACAGCTCTTTCTGGCACGGGACCGGCTGGGCATCAAGCCCCTCTACTATTCACTGAGCAAAAACAGGCTTCGCTTCGCCTCCAATACCCAGGCGTTGCTTGCCGGTGGCAACGTGGATACCTCCATCGACCCTGTTGCGCTGCACCACCAATTTACCCTGCATGGCGTCGTCCCGGCACCGCATACGATCCTCAACGGTATTCGCAAACTGGCGCCTGGCCACTGCATGGTGCTGTCCGAAAGGGGTGAGCCCAGGATACGCCGTTACTGGTCTTTCCCCGCCACCCGCCCGGAGAAACCCTTGTCGGAAGGCGAATGGCTGGAGGCGATTCACGATTCGCTGCGTTATGCCGTGCGCAAACGCAATGAAGTGGCAGACGTGCCTGTGGGCGTCCTGCTCTCCGGTGGATTGGATTCAAGCCTGCTGGTGGCGCTGCTGGCGGAGGCTGGCGTCTCGGATCTGCGCACCTTTTCAGTGGGTTTCGAGGATCAGCCGGAAGAGAAGGGGAACGAGTTTGAATACTCCGACCCGGTGGCGGAGATGTACGATACCCGTCACCATAAATACCTGATCCCCAACGAGGATGTACTCAAGCGCCTGCCGGAGGCGGTGGACAGCATGGCGGAGCCGGTGTTCGGACAGGACGCGGTGGGCTTCTTCCTGCTGGGCGAGCAGGTATCCAAGCAGATCAAGGTGGTGCAGTCGGGGCAGGGTGCCGACGAGGTGTTCGGGGGGTATTTTTGGTATCACCGTATGTTGGCGGAGACCCAGGGCGAGCCGGTGGAACGGTTTGCAAAACACTATTTCGATCGCGACCACGATGAGTTCCTGCGCATGGTCAATCCTGAGTTTGGCGGCGAAGATTACACCCGCAAATTGATAGCGCAACTGCTGGCGGAACCGGATGCCGATACCTTCATGGATGCTGTGCTGCGTTTGGACACCGCTACCTTGGTCGTCGATGATCCGGTGAAGCGGGTGGATAACATGACCATGGCCTGGGGGCTTGAGGCACGCGTGCCCTTCCTGGATCAGGGGCTGGTGGAACTGGCCGCCCGTTGCCCGCCGGAGCTGAAATTGAAGGAGGGGGGCAAATATCCGCTGAAGGCGATGGCGCGGGGGATTCTGCCGGATTCAGTGATCGACCGTCCCAAGGGCTACTTTCCCATGCCTGCGCTGAAATATGTGCGGGGGGATTTTCTCGAGTTTATGCGTGATATCCTCGACTCCCAAGTGGCCCGCGAACGAGGCATCTTCCGGCGTGAATACGTCGACATGCTGATGGCCGCCCCCGAAATGCACCATACGCGTATTCAGGGCAGCAAGCTTTGGCATATCGCGGTGTTTGAGTACTGGCTGCAGCGGCAAGGGGTATAAAGGCAAAAAGTTAAAGGTGACAGGTGTAGTTCCGAGATGTCTTTGGGGGACGCTTTGCTTCTCGAATCATCGAAAAAAAATAAACTGGGTTAGGAGGTAGTTCGTGCTGACATATGACATTCTGATAGTGGGTTCCGGGGGAGCCGGTCTCTACGCCGCGCTCGAATCCCGGATGGAGGAGGATTTGCAGGTCGGCGTGCTGACCAAGGTCTATCCCACCCGTTCGCATACCGGTGCGGCCCAGGGGGGGGTAAACGCCGCCCTGGCCAATCTGGATCCGACCGATACCTGGCAGGACCACTGGTTCGATACCGTCAAGGGTTCCGACTATCTGGCCGACCAGGATGCGGCGGAGATCATGACGCGGGAAGCCCCCATGGTGGTGCGCGAGATGGAGCACTGGGGATGTCCCTTCTCCCGTACCGATGAAGGCAAGATCGCCCAGCGCCCCTTCGGCGGCGCCTCCAAGCCGCGGGCCTGCTTCTCCGCTGACAAGGTCGGCCACGTCATGTTGCATACCTTGTATGAGCAGGGCATCCGTCACGGCGTGAATTTTCTCAATGAGTGGCAGGTGCTCTCCCTGATGCATGACGGCCGGCGTTGCCAGGGCGTTACTGCCATCAACACCCAGACCGGTCGGGTACATACCATCCAGGCCAAGTCGGTGATTCTTGCCACCGGTGGTCACGGTCGCATCTACTGGACGCGCACCTCCAACGCATTGGGTAACACCGGGGACGGTACCGCCATTGCTTACCGTGCTGGTCTGCCGATCAAGGACATGGAGTTCATCCAGTTCCACCCCACCGGCCTGCGCCGTACCGGTATCCTGGTGTCCGAGGGCGCCCGCGGCGAGGGTGGTTACCTGCTGAATGGTCTGGGTGAGCGGTTCATGAGCCGCTACGCCCCGGAGAAGATGGAGCTGGGTCCCCGCGATCTGGTCTCCCGCTCCTGTGAAACCGAAGTGCGGGAAGGGCGCGCTGGTCCCGAAGGTGAGGTCTTCCTGGACCTTACCCATTTGGGCCGTGAGCGTATTCTGGAAAGGCTGCCGCAAATCCGCGAACTCTGCATCGAGTTCGAGGGTGTGGACCCGATCGAGGAGCCCATCCCGATCAAACCCACGGCCCACTACTCCATGGGCGGTATCCATACTGATCTCAATGGCCAGACCTCCATCGAGGGCATCTATGCCGCCGGTGAGGCGGGTTGTGTCTCGGTGCACGGCGCCAACCGGTTGGGCGGCAACTCCCTGCTGGATATCCTGATCTTTGGCAGACGTGCCGGAAAGCACGCCCTGGAATACGCCCGCAACAATAGTTTTACACCGGTGGATACCGGGCAGGAAGAGGCGGACACCCAGATGATCGCCTCCATGATGGAAGGTGACAGCGGCGCCTCCATTGCGGATATTCGCCGCGCCATGGGTAACCTGATGGCGGAAAAGGTTGGCGTCTACCGTAATGGCAAGGACCTGGAGTCGGCCGTCAGCGAGTTGGCGGATCTGCAGGAGCAGTTCAAGACGGTGCGTATTCAGGATAAGACCAAGGCATTCAACACCGAACTGGTCTCGGCGCTGGAGCTGAAAAACATGCTCGATCTGGCGGAAGTGGTGGCCGTCGGCGCCCGGGAACGCAAGGAGTCGCGAGGCGCGCATACCCGCGAGGATCATCCCGAACGTGATGATAAGAACTGGCTCGCTCATACCATGACAACCCTGGGTGATGACGGCCGTCCCAAGCTGGATTTCAGTCCCGTGACCATCACCGAATTCGAGCCCAAGGCTCGTACCTACTAAGGATTTGCCAGCATGAGTGAAAAAATCACACCCGTTCGCAAAAGCATTTTGGCCAATATCCGCATCCAGCGATTTACGCCAAGCGAACACAAATCGGCCTATTTCGATAACTTCAAGGTCAAGGTGGAGACCGGCATGACGGTGCTGGAGGCGCTGCGCCTGATCAAGAACACCCAGGACAGCTCACTGACCTTCCGCGCCTTCTGCCGTTCCAAGATCTGCGGCTCCTGCGCCGTGCGCGTCAACGGCAAACCGGTACTGGCCTGCAGCACCCAGCTGATGCCGATCCTGGAGGATTTCAAAAAGGATTCCGTCAGTATCAAGCCGTTGAAGAATATGCCGGTGCTGCGTGACCTGGTGGTGGATATCGAACCCGTCATCGAAAAACTGTCGAAGATGCATCCCTATCTGATGGAGAACCGTGAACGGATTCCAGAGACGTTGGAACAGGAATCCATTATGTCCAAACAGGAGCATTCACGTTTCGACTACATTACCGACTGTATCCTTTGCGGCTCCTGCTACTCCGCCTGCTCCGCAGTCGACGCCGACCCCAGCTACGCCGGCCCGCTGACCCTGGGTAAGGCCTACCGCTTCTCCGCCGATGTGCGGGACAGCTTCCAGGGCGAGCGCATGCAGGCGGCAGTGGACCAGGGGCTCTGGTCCTGCGCCCAGTGCCGCAAGTGCATCAATGTTTGTCCCAAGGACACGCGTCCAGCCGTATCCATCCAGCGTATGCGCAAAATGTCCATCGATGACGGCATCCATGACACCGCCGGATCACGCCGCGCCAAGGCATATACCGGCGACGTGGCGAAATACGGTCAGGTCAACAAACCGATGCTACCGGTGATCGTCAACGGCCCCAAGGGTTGGGCTGCCATAGAAGCGGCCGACAACTATCTCAAGAAACACGGCATCGAGCCCACACGCCAAGTGTGTACCCTGGGTGGCCAAAGCAGCACCCAGAAGATCTATGACAAGGTTAAAGAGCTCGAAGCCAAAGGAGAGAACAAGACATGAGTGAAAAGATACGTTACGGGTTCTATTCCGGCTGCTGTTTCCAGGGCGCGGACGCCCGCTTCTTCGACATCCTGAGGGATGTGTTCGCCAAGGTCGATGTTGAACTGGATCTGATCGAAGATGCGGTCTGCTGCGGCTCCGGCGTTATCGAGGAGCGCTCCGAGCTGACCTCCCTGGCGGTGAATGCCAAGAACATGGCTCATGCAGAACAGATGGGGCTGCCCCTCTACACCCCCTGTTCCACCTGCTACAACGTGATCTCCAACGCCCAGAAACGGATGAAGGAGGATCCTGCCATACACGCCCAGGTCAATGAGATCCTGGCAGAGCAGGGCCTGGAGTACAAAGGCACCTGCAAGCTCACCCACACCCTCTGGGTCTTCGCCCAGGATGTGGGTCTGGATAAGTTGAGGGAACGGGTCACCAACCCGCTCACCGGGTTGCGGGTCGCCTCCTACTACGGCTGTCATACACGCAATCCGGCGGATATCCAGGGTTACGAGTCGGCGGACAACCCCACCTCCCTGGAAGATATCCTGAAGGTCCTGGGCGTAGAGATCGTGGAATACGATACCAAGGACGACTGCTGTGGCTACCATCTGGCCTGGCCCAACAACGAACTCAACATGAAGATGACCTCCAATGTGTTGGAGGGTGCCCACACCAAGGATGTGGACTTGATGGTCACCTCCTGTCCGCTCTGCTTCAAGAGCATGGACGGCACCCAGGCCAAGGCCCTGGCACAGACCGGTAAGAACTTCCAGTTGCCTGTGTTGTTCCTGCCTGAATTAGTGGGTCTGGCATGTGGCATGACCTCTGAGGAGATGATGCTGAAGTATCATGGCGTGCCGGTTAACTTGCGGCTCTAGGCCGTATTGTTGCCACCAGGCAACGAGTTATCAACCCTGAATCACTGAACGAAACTAGATGAAATAAGGGACGGAGGGGATAAACAGTAATCCTTCCGTCCCTGATTATTAACCTACCGTACCTACCCCAAGGAAACCAGCCGCTCGCTACCAGGTGGAAACGGCAGGACATAAGATTGGTCTGAGGGCAAGAATTGGTTTTAGATAGATATAAAACAGAGAAATATTCAAGCGAAGGCGTGGGAGAATTCAACAAGATTTCGCAGCGATCCGGGTGAAAAGCAAAGCGAATAGCTATTCAATAACTGTGGGTTATAGGGAAAGGGATTTTAATTTTTCTATACTCGAATTGTTGAAGACAGCCCAGATCCAAGCCAGCAATTGCTGGCTTGGAGTTATGGGGACTTGAAATCTTAGTGAAGACACAATAGGTGGAAATCTATTATGGACAACCATTTCGTATCGGCGCATGGGGGTAGGGGGATGGGAACGAGTGAAGGAACGTTCGTCGTGCCACCTGGTTTGACAATTGTTTTCTTTGCGAAGGATGGGACAACCCTTGACAATATGCTCGCCATTCCATTGTATGACGATCTGCTCGTCGGCCAGGAAGTTGGTGTTTTAGGGAAAGCAGTCAGAACTTACAATCAGTGGGATAAAGCACCTAATTATAAAGCGTATGGAGCCAATCATCTTGCGGGTGGTGATCCGGTTTTTCAGGGATATCCTACAGGTGTTTATAGGGTCGGTTGTGGCGCAAAAAATCCGCTAAGAGCCATTGCTGATGGGAATACCAAAAGCCTTGAAGATATCATCTACTACGATAGGGTTGGTAAAAGCCGACTGCAAGGCACACTGTATTGGTTATGTTGCTGTTCGGACGAATCTCCTGCCAAAATAGTTCAAAAATACACTCCCAGTTCAGTGGCGAGTTATCGCAAATGGAGGGATTGATCCTGGAAAAGATACCCTCTTCAATTCCACCATATTATTAGGGTCTGTTAAACGCATATCTAAAATCAGGTGTAACTTCCAGGTTCCAGATGAACTGTCCATGGAATTGGATATATTCACCCGCTTTCCGGGCAGCCTTCTGAATGCTTTCCCGCAGCGCCATCAGAATTTTGCTCCTTTTTACCTCTCTCTCCCGCCGGGCTACATGCTGGAAAACCCGCATTGAGTAATCTATGCTCAAAACAGGGATGAACGGATTCCCTGTCATGCTCTGCTGTTCCGGCGACGCGGCTCTGCTGAGCAGAGGAGGTTGTCGTGAAACGGGTTTGGTGTACAGAGTGCCTCTCTTTGCTTTTCTACACTCTGGTGCTGTTTGCGCTGGCACCGTCTCTGTGGGCAGGTGACTTTAGCGCTGACGTGGTGGAGACCCACGGCGGCAAGGTCGAAACCTACAAGATCCAGGTTTCACAAGGCCGCTACCTGCTGCAGAAGAGAGAAGACGGCAAGCAGTTGCATATCATTGTCGATCCGGCCGCCAACCTCACGCGAATCGTTATTCCCGCTGAGAAGACCTACTACGAACTCCCCGCTGATAACCTGTTCAGCCTGATCAATAACCCCTTTCAGGCCGCACGAGTCTCGGCATCCCGCTATGAGACCCGCGCGGTGGGCCGGGAAACACTGCAAGGTTTCGATTGCAGCAAGACCCAGATCCATTCCGCTGGCCAGGATCTGATGACTCTGTGGACGTCGGATGAGTCGCTGGTGCCGCTGAAGCTGAGCCTGAACAGTGATCCCCCGCGCCAGGTGGAGTTGGTGAATCTGAAGCCAGGCGTGGTAAACGCCGCCCTGTTCCAGATCCCCGGGGATTTCAAGAAGAAACCACACCCCACGCAGAAGAAACGGGCTCCCGACCCGGCTACTCTTTCTGCTGTTACCGGCTCAGTCAGCGGCGAGGCTCCCTGGGGCCGGCGGGTAAGAGCGGGGGGCGAGTTGCGCGTCAAGGTGGACAAGATGCGTATAACCAGGGTGCGGGTGATCAATCTGCTCAAGAGCGAGTCGGAGACCACTGTCCTCCCCTTCCATCAAGGGAAACAGCGGGAGAACATCGGCGTCACTCTTCAAAAACTTGAGTACAAGGGATCGAGCTTCAACCGGGAGTTCAACAAGGACCGGGGGCTGTTCGGCAACACCTTCCAGGTGGATGAGGTGGTGGTCAAGATCAGCAAGGGGCTCGCCCATGTAGTGGTCGATCAACCGGGGAAAAAGGTGCGTGACCTCTACAACCGGGGAGGCGTCACCACTTGGGAGCGGCTCTCTCCGGAACGTGGAACCCGTCTTACCATGATCGGTGATAACCTGGACGGCGACACCACCAGCGGCAAGATCCTGGTGCGTAACGACAAGGCGAAGACGCGCGAAAATCTGCCCTTCGAGGTGAAGAACGGCGAGACCAAAGTGTGGCCCTTCGATGCCGAGAAGGGTTACGACGTCCTGCAGATCACGGTACCCAGCGGCCAGGGCAGCCTGCGCATCCACATCGAGCAGCCTGCCGCCGCCATCCCCGAGGCGAAACGGGTGCAGCCGCCATCCGGCCAGGCGCAGCCGGTAAAAGCCAAACCGAAACCGAAACCGGTTGTGAAATCTCTCTCAGGCCAGTCTCAGTCCGTGGTACCCGCCCGCATGGTATTGGTACTCGATGCATCCGGCTCCATGTGGGGGCAGATCAAGGGCAAGGCCAAGATCACCATCGCCAAGGCGGTGATGGCCGATCTGATCAGCGAGTTGCCGACCGATTTCCACACAGGCCTGATGGTGTATGGCCACCGGCGCAAGGGTGACTGTGAAGACATCGAGATGTTGATGCCGGTGGGACCGCACAATGCGGTCACGATGAATGCGAAGGTCCAGGGCATCAGCCCCAAGGGCAAGACCCCCCTGAGTGAGTCGGTGCGCCAAGCCGCCAAGGCCCTGCGCTACACCGAGGAGCGCGCCAGCGTGGTGCTGGTCAGCGACGGCCTGGAGACCTGCCATGCCGATCCCTGCGCCCTGGCGGCGGAACTGGCCATGAGCGGGGTCGATTTTACGGTGCATGTCATCGGTTTCGACATCAGCCAAGAGGAGCAGACACGGCTACGCTGCATGGCCGATAGAACCGGCGGCCTGTTTCTCGCCGCATCAGATGCCCAGACCCTGCGCGATGCCCTGTTCAAGACACTGGATGAGGTCAGGGAACCGCCGCCGCCAGTGGTGGAGGATCCGGGTAAGGCGCAGTTGACGGGACCTGCCTCGGTACCTGTGGGGGCAGCCTTCCAGGTCGGCTGGGAGGGGCCGGGCAGCCACAATGACTATGTGGCGATTGCCAAAAAAGAACCCAAGGATTCCGCTTTTATCGACTACGCCTACACCAGCAGAGGCAATCCTCTGGAATTGGTCGCTCCCGGTAAGGTGGGGGAATATGAACTGCGCTATCTGCATGCCCACAGCAGCCGGATTATCGGTCGCAGGGTGATCCAGGTGACGCCGGTCCAGGCAGAGGTCAAGGCGCCGCCGAGCGCCAACGTGGCTTCAGAGATAGAAGTGGCCTGGTCAGGTCCAGCCTATAGAAGCGACTACATCACCATCGCCAAGGTCGGCGATGTGGCGGGGCGTTACGATAACTATGCCTATACCAGCAAAGGGACGCCGGCAAAACTTTGGGCGCCTGCCGAGCCTGGGCAGTATGAGGTGCGATACATCCTGAGCCGCGGCACCCAGGTACTGGCGCGGGCGCCCCTCACAGTAAAAAGCGTGACCGCCCAGGTTCAGCCACCGGCAACCGCCAATGCGGCTGCGAGGTTTGAGGTGACCTGGCAGGGACCGGACAATCAGGGTGACTACATCACCATCGCCAAGGTCGGCGATGTGGTGGGCCGTTACGATAACTATGCCTATACCCGCAAGGGCAGCCCCGCCACACTGATCGCGCCGTCGGAGCCAGGCGATTACGAGGTGCGCTACATTCAGGCCAGGGGCGCGAAGATGCTTGCCAGTGCGCCTATCACCATCCAGGCGGTGTCTGCCCAGGTGCAGCCACCGGCAACCGCCAATGCGGCTGCGGGGTTTGAGGTCGTCTGGCAGGGACCGGACAATCAGGGTGACTACATCACCATTGCAACTCCCAAAGACTCCGCTGGTCGCTACGATAACTATGCCTATACCCGCAAGGGCAGCCCCGCCACACTGACCGCGCCGTCGGAACCAGGTGATTTCGAGGTGCGCTACATTCAGGCCAGGGGCACGAAGATGCTCGCCAGTGCGCCTATCACCATCCAGGCGGTGTCTGCCCAAGTGAAGCCACCGGCGTCAGCCGATGTCGGTGCTGGATTTGAGGTTGTCTGGTCGGGTCCGGACAATCAGGGGGACTACATCACCGTGGCCCCACCTGGCGATGTCCCCGGCCGTTACGATAACTATGCCTATACCCGCAAAGGGACACCGGTAAAACTATTGGCGCCATCAGAACCGGGTCAGTACGAGGTGCGCTATATCCAGGCCAAGGGGACGAAGCTGCTGGCCAAGGCGTCGATCTCGGTGAATGCCGTTTCTGCTGAGGTGGTTCCACCGGTGTCCGCTAAGGCAGGAGAATATTTCCAGGTCGTCTGGCAGGGGCCAGCTTACCAGTCAGATTACATCACCGTGGCCCTGCCCGGCGATTCCCCCAGCCGTTATGACAACTACGCGTACACCCACAGGGGCAGTCCGGCAAGACTCAAGGCCCCGGCCAAACCGGGTGAGTACGAGGTGCGCTACATCATGGCGAGTGGCACGAAGATATTGGCCAAGAGGGCCTTGAAGGTGACCCGGTAGTCTGCAAAACGGCTGCCGATGCTTTTGGCGGAGTGGCAGATCGATATGAAGGAGTATGAAATGATGATCAGAAAATTAGTGCTTACGATTTCAACAATTTTCACCCTGCTGCTGTCTCTAAACACAGCCCAGGCTGCAGAATGGACGGCCGACTTCGTTAAAACAGATGGCCAGATGCGTGATGTCAGCAAGGTCTACATCAAGGGTGATAAGCGCCGGGAGGAGATGACGCACCGGGGGCAGACCGAGAGCATCGTCCTGTTCAATCCCGGGAGCCACCAGATCATCACGCTGATGCCGAGCGAGAGGATGTTCATGGAGATACCCATGTCGCCGGATCAGGAGATGTTCTCCAAGGGACCCGGTTCCGACCTGGCCAGCGGCAAGCCGTTGAGTACCGAGAAGATAAGCGGCTATCTGTGCGATAAATATCACCAGGAGTCGGCTGAGGGTGCGGTTACCGTCTGGGTCTCGCGTAAACTGCAATACCCGATCAGGATCGAGGTGATGGATCTGGATGGCGGCAAATCCGTGATGACCTACGAGAACATCCAGGAGAAGAGTCTGCCGGACAGCCTCTTCAGCGTCCCTGCGGGTTACAACAAATTCTCGATCCCCGGTATGCCGGCCGGTATGCCCATGATGCCGCGTATGAGGTGACAGGTCATGCCATTCGGGCAGCAGAGGGATCAGCGGTTGAGGCTATCGGTATTTTTGCTGAACGCCCTCTTTCTGTTGGCCTCTGCCGCTGTGGTGGTTGGAGCCCAAGGTGGCCTGCGGGATTGGATCCCGCATAATCCCAATATCTGGCATCTGGAGGTTGTTATCGAGCGAAGTGGTTCCGGCCGTTATGACAAGGATCTCAGCAAAGATGGCAATATCAATACAAAATCCTACGAGCGCACGGTAACGCAGAAAGTCAGGATAAAGGCCTGTGGCGCTGCTGGCGGGCTCCTCCATGTGAAACAGGCGAAGTGGGAGTTGAAGGATGACACCATCGAGAAGCTTCACATCCAAGGCAAGGGGGTGACCTGTCCACTCTCTCCCGAGGAGATGAAGCACAGCAACCTCAATCGTATGCAACGTGCCCAGCAGGAGATACGCCGTCCTGGTAACTCAACCACCCACACCAAGCGGGAGACGCTGACGCTCTATCCGGGGCAGGATGCGGAAACCCTGGCCCGTAATGCCTCCGCTACCTTGCTTCATCGCCAGGGCGATCACTACCTGTTGCAGGTCGGCAGCCTGGCATTGATCGACAACCGAATGGATGATGTCAGAGTGGAGAAGAAGGTCTGCAGTGGCCATACCGTCCGCAACGAGCATCACACGCGCAGTGGTGATCAACCGAGTATGAAGATCACCCAGCCGACCGGGGAGGATGATTTCAGTTCGGGGATGTGGTTCACACTCTCTCCTCTGCCCATGACCGTCGGCTTTTATCAGAAGATGGAGCTGACCGACCATTCGTTATCGGGTCAACGGGAACTCGACAGAAAGAGAGAGACTCACTATCAGGAAACCACCACCGCTTCGTGGAGTCTTAAGCCGAAGAATCCGTGCATGGAGGTTGTCGACCGGATACTCAAGGACCTGGCTTTCGCGCAGGCCTATGGTGATCGAAAGATACAGGACTTCGCTGCGGACAAACAGGAGTATGAAAAACTGGTGAGCCAGCGGGCCTACAAGAACTATACAGGACGTGGTTTTTCCCGCCCGGATCCGGACGGGAATAGTGGCGGGGCGGGTGAGAGTGAAGTCGAGCTTGAGGTTGGCATCGACTGTAAACTGCAGGGTGACAAGGCATTCAAGGAGAGACTGCTGAAGGAGTGCCGGCCGATGATCATCTTCAACGCCACCTATGATCATGAAATGACCCATGTGCGCCAATGTAAAAAAAACCATGAGGCATTCAGTGGCCTTAAGCCGGTGGATGTCGGCCGCGAAGAGGTTGAGGCCTATATCGTGGGCATCGAAAGCATGCTGAGTTGGATGCAGGATTTCTGTCCGGAGCGGGATATGAGCAGCGTCAGCAGTGGGGTAGAAGCGCTAAGAGCGGCGTATGACTACTAACCCGCATTTCTCACCAGGATGACAAGCCCTCGCTTGATCTTTGAATCCACAAGAAATCTTCTTCAGTCGGAAATACACACTGCTATTCCACTCCTTCAGAAAATCCTTTGTGAATCCAAATCTCTACGCGATCATCTCGCCAGCCGGAGAGAAATGCGGGTTGAAAAAATACTCATTGGGAAGAGTTCTAGACCCCGTTATTAAACCGTTCAGCCTGTAGGCCTGATCAAGCGTAGCGGATCGGGCATCCAAGCTTTGGCAGAACGATTCAGATTGCCGGTTCCGCTGCGCTTGAACCAGCCTACACAATTGCTAACCCCGTTATTAAACCGGTCAGGTTTCAGACTCTGGCTCTGTAACCCGTTTAACCCTAATTCTACTTTGTCAGATTACACCATGACGTAACTAGCTGAATAATATAAAATATATGTCGTGAAACTCATAAACGATTATTGAAGGGAAGAGGTCAAATGACAACCGCCAAGGTCATTTGAATTACCTAATAGATGCATAAGCAGTATTGATTATATTGCGAAGCGATTCGTGAATTTTCAGCACCGTTTCGAATCGCATTTTCGAAGCAAAACGAGGTCCGTATTCCAACCAGCGACACATTACCTAAAAGGCCTGATGCAGCGCAGAAAAAGAACATGGAACGCATGGAGGAAGTCGTTGTAGAAGCGGATGATCAACGTCTGCAACATATGCTCACGGAATCTCCATGGGACCCTCATGCCGTGTTGGATCAAGTGGCGCTGGAAATAGTGGCTCATCAGAGGGCGCTTGGCGTGCGCTTTGCCTGGGTAGGTGCTGATGGCGGTTATGGG
>QGON01000014.1 GCA_003660235.1 bacterium endosymbiont of Escarpia laminata
ATGTGACAATAGCCGACCGATATCCGGTACCACACATTCAGGACTTCTCTTCACAACTTGCAGGCGCTACCGTGTTCTCCAAGATCGACCTGGTACGTGGCTACCATCAGATTCCGGTAGCTACAGATGACATTAGTAAAACTGCCGTTATCACGCCTTTCGGCCTGTTTGAGTTCCTACGAACACCGTTCGGTCTCAAAAACACAGCGCAAGCATTCCAGCGCCTCAAGGACACTGTCTGCAGCGGACTCGAGTTCGTTTTTGTCTACTTAGACGACATTTTGGTGAGCAGTGCATCTGCAGAACAACACAAACCCCACCTACGAACAGTTTCCCACCGTCTGGCTTCCCATGGTTTAGTGATCAACGTGAGCAAATGCCAATTTGGAAAAACTACCATCGACTACCTGGGCCACCGGATCACAAGTCAAGGAGCTGTTCCATTGCCTGCTAAGGTAGAAGCCATCCGGATGTTTACACGGCCTACAACTGTCAAAGGACTGCAACAGTTTGCCGGGATGGTGAATTTCTATCATCGTTTCGTCCCTAACGCAGCTCACATCATGCGTCCCATATATGATGCACTGGTAGGCAAGCCCGTGCCCTTGGAGTGGTCAAACGACCTAGAGGAAGCTTTCACGGCCGCAAAGGAGGCTCTCGCACAGGCCACTATGCTCGTACACCCACATGGTGACAAGCCCATCGCACTCACAGTGGATGCCTCGGGAGCAGCAGTTGGCGCCGTCCTTGAGCAAAACCTTGGCTCCTGGAAACCAGTGGCGTTCTTTAGCCGCAAACTTCGCGCTGCCGAACAGAAGTACAGTGCGTTCGACCGTGAACTTCTAGCCGCGTACCTGGCTATTCGACACTTTCGGTATTTCCTGGAAGGGCGCTCCTTCGTCCTTTTCACCGACCACAAACCGTTGACTTTTGCGATTTCCAAAGCCAGCGATCCGTGGTCCCCGAGGCAACAGAGACACTTGGCATACATCTCGGAATTCACCACAGACGTGCGCCACATAGAGGGCAAGAATAACACCGTAGCAGACACGTTATCCAGAGGTGAAATCTCGGCGATCATCTCACCTCATCCTGGTGTAGACTACAACACCATGGCAGCAGCCCAGCGAACAGACGAAGGTATCATTTCCGTCCGAACAGCCACCACTGGCCTCGTCACCCGTGACATTGCATTCGGCAACAATGGCGAAATGATCTGCTGTGATATCTCCACTGGACGACCCAGACCACTCGTCCCCGACACATGGCAGCGCACAGTTTTCGATGCAGTCCACGGCCTCTCACACCCGTCAATCCGGACAACGAAGAAGATGGTCGCGGCTAAGTTTGTATGGCCAGGCCTTCAAAAACAAGTCGGCATCTGGGCAAAAGCGTGTCTCCGTTGTCAAGCATCTAAAGTGCATCGGCATACTACCGCCCCCTTGGACCAGTTTGTGCCAGCGACCCGCCGTTTTGATCACATCCATGTGGACATCGTTGGCCCTCTTCCACCGTCACAGAATTATCGCTACCTGCTCACAGTGGTAGACAGATTCACCAGGTGGCCTGAAGCAATTCCACTGGTTAATGCACAGACTATCACATGCGCGAAGGCTTTTGCATTCCACTGGATCGCCCGTTTTGGTGTTCCGGTAGAACTGACGTCAGACAGAGGGTCACAGTTTATTTCAGAATTGTGGGCGGCTTTGTCTCAACTAAACGGCACCCGTCTGCACAGGACAACCGCATACCATCCCCAGTCTAACGGAATTGTGGAACGTTTTCATCGTCATCTCAAGTCCGCTTTGATGGCTCGCCTCAATGGTCCCAACTGGATTGACGAACTGCCATGGGTTCTACTTGGTATCCGCACCGTACCCAAAGAAGACCTGGATTGTTCCTCAGCTGAGATGGTATATGGAGCCCCACTAACCGTTCCGGGTGATTTCCTGCCACGTGGTCAGGAAACGCAGGAGGCAGCGCAATTCCTTCCTCGACTCCGCGAGACAGTTCGCGGGCTAGCACCGCGACCTCCCGTCCCACATGGTACCAGACCGTCGTCTGTGCCAGCTGCACTCGCAAACAGTTCTTACGGTTTGCGCCGTGATAGTCACCGCCCGCCTCTCACACCACCTTATGAGGGACCTTACAAGGTCTTGACGCACGGCGATAAGACGTTCTTGCTCGACTACGGCAATCGACAAGACAGCGTCAGCATCGATCGCCTCAAACCTGCATTCCTTGATCCGGTGAAACCTGTTGAAGCTGCCAAACGAGCCCCTCGTGGTCGTCCAGCTACCAACGTGGAGACGAGATCCGGCCGCCTAGTCAGAGGTCCTGAACGCTATACTCCCCTATAACGGGTGCTGGAGGGGGGTTGTGTAGCGGCCTAGTCAGTGGACTTGACCTCTTTCTTTGATCGCACCCTGACCTAGTTACGTGAACTCATGTGATCGACTACACGCATTATGTTCTGACGGAATAAAGTTGTATTCTTGTCAGTTTGTGTTCACTACATTGGTGACCCTGACTATACCAAGACGGTATTTTGGTATGCAACACGCGTATACACACACGAACTAAACTGTAAGTTCACCAAACGTAGCATTACACGCGTATTGTGTATGTTGAACTGTGCGGCCTGTGTCTATTCAACCATTACGCACTCGGCACACCCGTCACTCGCACACACAACGTAAACAATCAGCATGGCCGATACACACGCTGTCGGCCTCAAACTGCCGGTCTTCTGGGCCGATCACCCGCTGGTCTGGTTGCAGCAGGCAGAGGCGCAGTTCGCCTTGCGGAATATCACGGCCGACGACACGAAATACCATTACGTTGTCGCGGCCTTTGATCAGACGACAGCTCTGCGCGTGATAGACGTTTTAGAGGATCCGCCGCAGCATGATAAGTACGGAAATCTGAAGAGAAGGCTTACCGACATATTCGGACTATCAAGGCGACAGCTTGCAGATAGACTACTAGATATAGGCCTACAAAGTCTGGGTGACAGGCGACCTTCACAACTAATGGACAATATGCTCGCCCTGCTTGGTTCACACAAGCCGTGCATGTTATTCGAGAGCATCTTTCTAAAGTGCATGCCAGAGGACATCCGCCTGCAACTAGCCACGGCTAATTTTGACGATCTACGGACTCTCGCCAAAACTGCTGACGAACTCTGGCAAGTTAGAGAGCAACCGGCTGTTGTTTTCTCTTCAGACACCCGTCGACCGAGAAACGCCAGAACAAAACCCGTGACGACACCGAGAGCAAACGAACCCGTGACGCATGATGAAGATGTGTGCTACTACCATCGGCGATACGGCAACGCAGCCAGAAAGTGTAACACCCCGTGTGCATTTGCGGGAAACTACCGAGCGGTGTCATTATCGTTTCGGCGGCCGGCCAACTTAACAGCCTACTGTTCCTCGTGGACGGTCACTCTGCAAAACGATTCCTGGTTGACACGGGAGCAGCAGTCAGTGTTTTTCCCGCCTCCCAACAAGACATCGACAGTGGCTCACGTACACCCTCTCTGGTCGCCGCTAACGGATCAAAAATTGCAACTTACGGAACCCGGAAGATGAAACTACGTCTAGAGAACCACGACTACACATGGCCTTTCATTCTTGCTGATGTAAAAACACCGCTTCTCGGAGCTGATTTCCTGCAGACGCATGGATTGTTGGTTGATCTCCAAAGCCAACGTTTAGTCAACGCAACTTCGTTCACGAGTTCTACTCTCAAGCAATCCAACCAGCCGGCACTGTGTCTGCACCACGTCGCATCGGACGACCCGTACAAGCAGATACTAGATGAGTTCCCTGCTATCACTCGTCCAGAATTTTCCAGTCCTTCTGTTCGTCATGGTGTGGAACATTTCATCCCCACAGCCGGCCCGCCTGTGCACGCTAGAGCTCGCAGGCTACCACCAGATAAACTTGCTGTTGTTAAGGAGCAGTTCAAGATGATGGAAGAAATGGGGATCATACGAAGATCAGATAGCTCGTGGGCGTCTCCCTTACACATGGTGCCTAAAAACTCCGGTGGTTGGAGGCCCTGCGGTGATTATCGAAGACTCAACGATGTGACAATAGCCGACCGATATCCGGTACCACACATTCAGGACTTCTCTTCACAACTTGCAGGCACTACCGTGTTC
>QGON01000013.1 GCA_003660235.1 bacterium endosymbiont of Escarpia laminata
AAGAAACAGTCTGAAACTGAGGAAAACAAGGCGGCATAATTTTAAACTTCAGGCGACAACTATCTTGAAAAACGCCGACGGGCTTATCAGTAACCTTTGTCGTTGAAGTATAATCATCAGGCGAACTGGAATAAACCCAGTCGGACCAGCAGGTTCCCGTGGAGTCTCCGCGACCCCCTCATCTCATCACTATACTTCCGTTTCAGGAAGATTCGTAATCGCTCACGCACAAAGCCATTTAGTTTCTTCATTCGTTTACGCTCTCCTCGCGCACGGATATGATAGTTGGCCCAGCCCCGTAGTTTGGGGTTGAGTTCTTTTATCATCTCTTCCAGCTCCTTGCCGTAACGCCTTCCGATAACATCTCTGACTTTCTGGCGTATTCTCTGCATCGAGCAATCAGAAGGCCAGATCCGGCAGCTATATTTCAACTTTGCCTTTGGCTTGCGTACCCGACATAACCGTAGGTGGACGCCCAGGAAGTCAAAGCCCTCTTTGGCTTTTGTTACCCGGGTTTTCTCCGGATGGAGTTCCAGGCCGAGTCGGCCCATCATCCCGCGTATCCCGGAGAGTATCCACTCTGTATTGGTCTTCGGGTGTAGCAAGATGACAAGTCGAGTAGCCCAAGGGAACCGCCCCCTCAGGCTCTCACAGAACCGGACGTGAACGTCTCCGCTCATCCGGCTCCTATCATCCAGCCGCTGCATACAGTAATCTCCAATGAGGAAACAGGTTTGGCTGCTTCCGCGCGATACGGGTCAGCCATTGCGCTGCTCGCCTTCGGTGATTTCGTAGGCGTTTGTATTTTCGCGTCGCCCACATGACTAGGCGACGTTCCAGGCATTTCAGGGTCAGGTAGAGGGCTGACTTGTAGTAGCGACTGTAGTAGTTGATCCATCCCCGGATGATCGGATTGAACATCCGAGCCAGATCTTCCAGTGCTTTATCACTACGCAATGGCCAGTTCCAGCCGCGCGATGTCTGCCGGATTGCTTTGGCTGCCTTGTTGCTGATCGCCGGTGTGAAGTTAATGAAGTACTTTCCCCATCGATTCTTTGATCTGCGAGGCCTGAATGTATAGCCCAGAAAGTCAAAGCTGATACGGGGATACTCCCCTCGTCGGTCATCATCCTTACAGTAGACGATCTTCGTCTTCTCAGGATGAAGTTCCAAACCAACTTCCTTCATCCGTGCTTCCAGCCTGGACTTAAGCCTTTCTGCCTGGGACTGGCTCTTGCAGTGGCACACACCATCATCAGCATAGCGCTCAAAGGAGACACCGGGGAATTCCCGGTCCATCCATTTGTCGAATGCGTAATGCAGAAAGAGGTTCGCCAGCAACGGGCTGACTACCCCACCTTGCGGGGTCCCTTTCTCCGGAAGTTTACGTGTACCGTCTGGCATATCTATCGGGGCTTTGAGCCACCTCTCGATGTACAGCAGCACCCATTTTTCTTCCGTATGTTTGCGCACTGCCCGCATCATCAGCACGTGATCGATATTATCGAAAAAGCCTTTGATGTCGAGATCCAGTACCCAGTCATTTTTCCAACAGCGCTTTCGCGCCATCCCCAATGCATTCAATGCCGATTTTCCCGGTCGATAGCCATAGGAATCCGGGTGAAAATATTTCTCCAGCTCCGGTTCCAGAAACTGCTTGGCCACCATCTGGGCTATTCGATCGCCCACAGTGGGGATACCCAACGGCCTCATCCGCCCGTCTCCCTTGGGTATTTCTACCCGCAGGACCGCTGGCGGAAAGTAGCTGCCTGAGGCCAAACGATTCCAGAGCTTGTAGAGATTTCCATCCAGATCACTCTCAAACGCTTCTATCGTCTGTCCATCGACCCCGGCAGCTCCTTTATTGGCCTTTACTCGCTTGTACGCTTCCCATACTTGTCGCTTGGTAATACCAAACGGTTTTGCTTGCTTCAATCCAATCCTCCCGTTTCCGGTTGTTTTCTCTCTTCAAGCTGAACGATGCATCCCCTTCGCTCCAAGCCCATTACAGGCTCTTCTTCACTACTACGAGATACTCCGCCCCTGTGCTCCGCATCGGTACTCAGATCCTTGTGGGGCCTCCACTTGGATTTCTCCCTTAGCATCGGAGCGACAGGTTCCCACGTTCCACATAAGAGCCTGGATCACGTTCACGCCACCTTTATGCCGGAGGCCGCCTGGCCAGTTAACAGGTATCCGCCAAACTTATCCCGGAGTAACGACTACCCCCCGGTTTTGACCTCATCCCTACGCTTTCGACACTTCATCAGTGGTTCACTTTCGTTCGTCTCCATTGATCCTTACCTGACAGGGTCATGCCCTGCCTTTTCCGTAACGCTCACCACCCTGGCTCTTTACCAGCGCAGCTTACGGTGGTTTGAAACCTCCACCTGCATGGCGGTTTCGAGGGGCCTACCCTCATCTCTTATGCAGCATAGCTGCACGGAGGACTTCGTCCTCTTGTGCACCTTCGTGGCACACAGTCATCGGCATATCGAATCAGGGTTCCAGGTAGCTTGGATTGTTGCCACATCTTGTCGAACGCATGCAGGTAGATATTCGCTAACAAGGGCGAAATCACAGATCCCTGTGGCGTTCCCAATCCGTCCGGCTCGATGGTGACACCGCCATCCATGACGCCCACTTCCAACCATCCTTTGATGAGTTTTATCATCCGTGGGTCGCTTATCCGGCGTTTGACCAGATTCATCAGTGGCTTTTGCGGGATTCGGTCGAAGTAGCTGCGGATGTCCGCGTCTACCACAACCGTGCGTCCCTGGAAGGTGATGATCCGTTGAATCTCACGAATGGCCATTGGCGCATCGCGTTCGGGACGAAAGCCGTAGGAACACGGCAGAAAGTTCGTCTCGAAGATCGGTTCCATCACCAGTTTCGCCGCCATCTGGATCAGTCGATCTTTTATGACGGGGATTCCAAGCGGGCGTTTTTCAGGTTTACCAGGTTTTTCGATCCAGCAGCGTTTCACCGGAAGGGGACGATAGGTCTTGCTCCGCAGTTCCTGTTCAATTTCGTCCAGGAAAGCTTCGATGCCTATCATCTCTTCGATGTACTCAAAACTCTGCTCGTCTATTCCCGGCGCTCCTTTGTTCGCCCGTATCCTTTCCCAGGCCTCTCTTAACACGTCTCTACGGTACAACTTGTCGTAGAGCGCGCCGAATCTCCTATCCAACGACTGTTTCGCTGCATGGGAGAGCTTGTCTTGTAAAGCTTGGACGTTATTCACCATGTTCATAGTCTCTCGACACTCAGGTATCCTTCTTTACATGACAAGCGCAGTCAAAGTACGGCCGCACGCTCAAGGCGGGTTATGTTGTCCCGCCCGTCATCACTTCAAGGCCGCTCCGACATCCCTCTACCCGTCACACCGCTCTTGCCGGTTTTATCCGACTTGAGCAGCGCTTTCCGTCTTCGGAGGTCGACGGAGGCAGTAGGACTTCAGGTCTAAGTCTTCTCTCTCTTTCCCCACATACCGATGGCATTACCCCGGGTCCCCAACAGGTTCACTTGCCCTTTCTATCCCCTGTCGGCACGGCCTTCCCCAGCAACGTAGAGGGTCGGCGTGTAGCCCTCCTTTCGGAGGGTTTATCCCTTAACCGGACTCTTTCAGCTATCGTTGTCCGGCGTGATTTCACGAGGCTGCACCATTCGCTTTATGCTTCGGTCTGCGGGTTTGGCTAGCACCCCTGGCTGAATACAACCCATGTCCACAGTGTCAGATAGGTGTGGGGAAGTCTGTTGCCGACGGCTTTCACCATTTGCCGGTGCCTCATTCCTCACCTTAGTCACTATTTCTCATGAGCCTCCTCGGCACATTGTCAGGGCAAGTTCAGCCGATACATTACTGTACCGACCCGCCCCCAGCCTATCCACCTGAAAGAGCAGTTGGTGGAACAAGGACTTTCACCTTGTAAGTAGAGAGATCTTTTGACCTCGTACACGTCGCAAATCACCGGAAGGCAAAAGTGATGTTTGGTTTGTGTAAAATGGAGCGCCGCGAAATACACAAACCAAACAACGCTTTTGACTGTCCGAGT
The DNA here is from genome assembly GCA_003660235.1 of bacterium endosymbiont of Escarpia laminata. Classification (GTDB taxonomy): domain Bacteria; phylum Pseudomonadota; class Gammaproteobacteria; order Chromatiales; family Chromatiaceae; genus QGON01. The sequence goes on from QGON01000013.1 coordinate 4,056, forward strand.
GTATTTGCCTTGTATGGATAATCTTGTATGGATAATCTTCTCCGTAACCGGGTAATGTGAGACCCATGCTTTAGCTGCAACTAAAGCCTTCTTATACAGC
>QGON01000012.1 GCA_003660235.1 bacterium endosymbiont of Escarpia laminata
GACCTTGAGGAGCACTGTGTTTAAAACGCCGGAAAGAAATTGTAACTAAGTCACCAGACAGCAAAACATCACCCACACGCAAACAACCTTGTACCATACTCCGTGAGCGAGGCACCATTTCTCCTATGCGCAAGTACGCCTTGAAAGCAAGGACCATCATGGCACGGAGCATGAGGCACTTGTATCGGGATGAGAACACCGTGGGTAATGCCTGCACCAGGCGCGCAAGCACAGGCAGGGTGATAGGCAGACGGACATCAGGAACAGCTCCGATACTTCTAACCCCAGCTAACACTTTAGAGACTGCAAAGCAATGTGACGGATCAGCAAAACCCTTACTTTTATGGAAATATGCCACAGCCGAGACTGTGGACACAATGGATGCCGGAGCGGATCCATCAGCATGCAGGTGAGCAATGAACAACAACATCATGGGTACAGAAACAGGCAACATAGTGGGGAGAGATAAAGAATCATGAAACGTTATCAACTTCTTCCATGCCCGCTCATAATGCAGCCGAGACGATGGTGCAAGAGAGGCCTGCATTAATGTGGTTAAAGACTCCCTAAGCCGGCTGGGGACACGCTGTACGGGATGTCTACCGGGCTGGTGTTCGCCCATGGCGCCAGTTCGTGGAAATCTCCCACCTGTGAACGAGATAACTTATCAGCCAAAATGTTAAAACGGCCTGGAATATGACGTGCTGCAAAGTTTATGTTAAACCGCAGGCATGCCAGTACCAGGGGACGGATTAAAGCCATAATGTGGGGTTCACGCGATGTCTGGTTGTTAATAATGGGGACAAGGGCTTCGTTATCTGTGAAAAAACATACGCTCTTATTTTCCCAAGCATTACCCCACACATGTACTGCTGCTACGATAGGGTATAATTCCAAAACTGCGACATTATGTGAACGCCATGCCACCGGCCAGAGACCACAAAACCATTCTGTCCCGTACAGAGCCCCATAACCTATTCCCCCTGCGGCATCGGTGTGCAGCTGAAGGAAGTCACCTGTCAGAAAGTTCTCATCTAAGAAGAAAGCCTTGCCGTTGAAGTGCTGCAGGAATTCTAACCATACGCCTAAATCCAATTTAGTCTGTCTAGTTAAGCGAATATGATAGTGCGGCCTAGACACCCCCAAAGTTTGATCGATTAAGCGACGTAAAAAGGGCCTACCAGGGACTACCACTTCTGAAGCGAACGAGAGTACACCGATCAAAGATTGCAATTCTTTCAAAGTGACCTTCTGTTTGGCTAGAAAACTCAATAACAGTGTCCTGGCCTTGTTCAGCTTATCCTCGGGAAGCCTAGCATGCATCTGCACCGTATCAATGATTATTCCTAGGAACGAGATGGAGGTGGAAGGGCCGCAAGTTTTTTCATGAGCTAGAGGTACTCCAATTTGGTCACACATAGAGATAAATGCCTGCATATCATCGTTACACTTCTCAAACGAGTTTGCCAGCAGGAGAAAATCGTCAATGACATGGATTACCTCAGTCACCCCCAATTTAACCTTCGCAGCCCACTCCAACGCTGTACTGAAACGCTCAAAGATAGAGCAAGAACTAGAACACCCCATAGGAAGCACTGCATCCATAAAAAACTGGCCCCTCCACCTAAAGCCCAACAACGGTCTGTCCGCTGGTGCAATTGGAATAATACGAAACGCTGACTCGATATCTACTTTAGCCATGTACACTAGTCGTGGTGAATGCTTGATAAACTCAATGGCATCATAAATTGTTGCATATCGAACAGACGAAAACTCCTTAGGAATAAAATCATTAACTGAGGACCCTTCGGGATACGATAAATGATGGATCATCCTAAATTCACCTGCAGCTTTCTTAGGAACCACTCCGAGGGGCGATATTATGTAGTTACGGAGAGGGGGAGGCACCTCGAATGGTCCGAGAACTCGACCTAGCCCTAACTCTTTCGATAACTTATGGTCGATCACTCCAGGAAATTCATCCGCAGACTTAAGATTACGCATTCCTACATTGAGCTGTGGCGGCAAGCCAATACAACCTATAGAAAAACCAGAAGTGAAACCCTGCAAAAGATATTCAATCATAGTACTGTCATAGCCCTGTAGAAGTTGCCCAAGTGCTGCCGTGGAAACTGGAGAGGGTAACTTACCTTCTGTGCCACGAGGGGGACCTACTGGCAGCCGACGGTCCACCTGGGGGACTGAAAAACGGTGGGTTGCTGGGGCGAGGGGACTTCCCGTGAGCTTTGAAGCACCGGACAACCGGGTGGGCGCCGCCGCATATCTGACACTTGTGGACGTACCTACAAGTGGCACTGTTGCACATCTCCCCTTTGTTGAAAGCAAAGCATGGACTGGAGGCCTGAGGTCTGGCCCTGCCCTGGCCGTGAAAGGGGGGTCCAGTAGACAGCCGGCGACCAGTCTGTGACTGAGATGCTTTCATCCAAAGCTCCCAGCTGATAGAGTCCCAGGCCCACCCCCACCGATGCCTCATCGTCCTAAAGGCCTCGTCGTACGACCGCCAGTTACCGCCCTCTTCCGCAAGACCCCTCACGATTTCCATGTATTTTAACATTTTAACTGCAGATGGCAGGTTGGCTGGCTGCAAGAGATACACAGACATGTACATTTGAAAGGCCTGCCCCCACTGCCCGAAAGTCAAAACAGAATCCTTGGGCTTGGCCGGGGACACGCACAACGTGGGGTTGCCAACAACTTTGTTTATAGCCAAAGCATATTCTTGTTGCTGGGCACCGGTAGGTTTGAGGAGGAGGGTTAGGTCAATGAACTCGCCTGCCCATATCTTGGCACGTAGAGCATCAGGAATCTGTGAATCTAAAGGAAGGGCTGTGGAGGTACATGAAGAAATTAAGTTCTGCGTGGCCTCGGACAGCGGCCCTGAAACATTACCTGGAAAAAAGGTGTCAACAGTGGCCCATGGTGCATCAGCCGCGACCGGCTGCGGGGGCACCGCACAGCCTGGCTCCGCTGCTGTAGGCAGAAGTGGGACCGCACGTCTCCATTCCACCTCCGGCGCGTCTGCCGAAACAACTTGTGCGGCGCTGCCCATGGCAGCCGACGCAGCTGACACCACAGGGCTTGGACGCAATGCCTGCACCATGGCATGGATTTCCCCTAACATTCGTTCGGAGGTGATCACGCGACGTTCAATGTCCTGCTCCCAGGCACTACGCGACACGACAGGTCCGTACGTGGTGTCCACCACAGCCCGAAGTCCTGGCGCATCCTCAAAGTTCTGTGGCACGGCACACTGTGGAGGGGGAAGTCCCATCGACACAGGCGGCGACGAGGCGGGAGCTGGGGTTGGCACTGTACGGCCCGAAGACGACGGAGGAGCTGTAGCAGTCATCGCGGCCCGAGTACGCGAACGCGTTTGTCGCACTTGTGAATTGCGACGTGGCGGACGGCCGCGTCCTCGGGATGCTCTGGCTGGAGGCATGCTGCAAACACAATAGCACCTCAGAAGATAGATAAACTTTACAACAACGATCAAACGCAGCAAACAAGAAACAGCAAAAAACTCAGCCTGGCTACCTTGCACTGAAACGCCACCTTAACTACCCAAGCAGAGCACCAATACTGGACACGCCCCAACCATGCCTCTACATTTCGGAATAATACCCATAGCTGACTATGCAGGAAAACGGCCCTGAAACCAACAGTGTATAGGAACATAGAGGTTCGGTAAAGCAGCCGTGGTATAAAATTGCCCAAGCACTGTGTTGATATGCAAAAAACTGCAGCCGCAGCAAAACAGTGACACAAGCACTACAATGCATATCGACACAGAACCGACAAAAAAAACCAGCCGCGTTATAAAATCGCCCAAGCACTGTGTTGATATGCAAAAAACTGCAACCGCAGCAAAACAGTGACTCAAGCACTACAATGCATATCAACACAGACCCGACAAAAACCTGTTGTGCTACAAAATTGCCCAAGCACTGTGTTGATATGCAAAAAACTGCAACCGCAGCAAAACAGTGACACAAGCACTACAATGCATATCAACACAGACCCGACAAAAACCTGTTGTGCTACCAAATTGCCCAAGCACTGTGTTGATATGCAAAAAACTGCAACCGCAGCAAAACTGACACAAGCACTACAATGCATA
>QGON01000066.1 GCA_003660235.1 bacterium endosymbiont of Escarpia laminata
ATCTGGCTGAATTCTGTTATCGCTTCAATCGCCGATTCAAGCTTGAAGAGATGATTTCGCGCCTCGGCTACGCTGCAGTGCGCACACCACCCATGCCACAACGCCTCCTCAGCATGGCTGAGGCTCGGGGGTAATCAGGAAACCTTATGTATGGAAATTAAACCATAGTGGCCATATTCCAGAATTTGTTACAGTCACGGACGGCAAGGTAGGTGATGTTACCGTTGGCCGAACCATTGATTTTCCCAAAGGTAGTATCGTGGCAATTGATCGTGGGTATAATGACTACATCTGGTACAACCAATTGACTGAGAAAGAAATATTCTTTGTAACACGTCTTAAATCTAATGCTAAAACTCGTATTGTGCAACGCAATTCAGTGCTGAAGAACAAGGGCCTGACCAGTGATCATACTATTGAGTTTAGCGGTACACATACAGCAAAGAAATGTCCTATTCAGTTACGCCGCATTGGGTACCGTGATCCAGAAACAGGCAAGCACTACATTTTCCTGACCAACAATTTCAAGTTGGCTGCTAAGACTATTGCCGATATCTATAAGGCACGCTGGGATGTCGAGCTATTCTTTAAATGGATCAAGCAGAACCTGAAAATCAAAACCTTCATCGGAACCAGCAAGAATGCTGTCATGACCCAGATATGGATTGCGATGTGTGTTTGTCTACTTCTGGCATTCATCAAATTCCAGTCGAAGCTGAAGAAAAGCATGCAGCAAATTCTTCGTTTATTGCAGCTCAATCTGTTTGAAAAAACGAGACTTGATGGCTTTGCTGTGAAAGTTAACGGGACAGCAGTGATATCATGTCCTTTCGGTAGCGAAGGAAGAAGCTGAGTTTTTCGGGATTGAATATGCTGACAAATCGCTCAGTGATTTTGACCCGGATACTGAACTGCTTTTTTCCGATTCCAACTTGTCACGAAAGAATTCCTGACGAAGTATTTCCGGGTTCTTTTTTCTGGCATCTTTATTTCATTTTGATCCCTATAAGACCCTGCTAGTTGTGGCTCTTCCCTATTTATCGTGAACTTGGGGGATTATTTCAAGTGAGTCTTCGACCTCGTGATAGATTTTGGGACATCCCAGTCCCCAAAATCGACTCGGCCTTCGACAACCTGTTTGTGCCCCGGCCGTCCCGGTCACTGGCACTACGCGACAACCTCGCAAGCTCGTTGCCGCTCCGTTGCCAGCTCCCGATGACTGGACGCCGCGCTCGGATGCCTACTTTGCTTCCCCTCTGGCGCAAGGCACGCCGGGTAAGCAGTGCGGCCTCGCGGCTACCGGGGACTACCAGCCTTCGCTTCGCTCTCCATGGCTGGCAGCGATCGTGAATCTGAATGGCAAGCCTATGCAATCGATGCTCAGGCAACTATATTTCTTCCTGATTACCCCTAAAGCTCAGCCACTGAGGAGAGCTATGAGTGTAACTCTATGAAATATAGCCATTACTTTGTGTTGCTGACTATTGAGCAGAAGAACATGCCAATTTCTTCATACTTTTGAATTTGAAAACCAACGTCAAATCAAACAGTTGCTGTTACTGTGCCACAATAGCTGAGTCTCAGGGGTAATCAGGTATTTCTTTATCAGGAAAAACAAAAAAGGAGATCGACATCATGAGCAAAGTCATCATCGGTATTCATGGGCTGGCCAACAAACCGCCGGAGAAGACGCTGGCCGAATGGTGGGAACAAGCCATGCTGGAAGGACTGCGGAAGAATGCGGGCATCAACATGGATTCCCTCAATTTTCACTCGGTCTACTGGGCCGATGCCATGTATGCCGAACCAGACCAAAACCCCGATGCTTACCACGAAGCAGAAGGCGGCGCACTGAAACGCTACGATGATGGCTGGCTGGACATTGTGAGAGCCAAGGCATCATCGATCAACGGAAAAATGTGGGACTCGGCAAAGACGCTCTTCGGCATCGATAAGATTGCCGATATGGTACTGGAGAAAAAACTACAGGATCTGCATAAATACTATACGGACAGTGAACTCCGCGAAGAGCTCAGGAAACGCCTGAAAAACGTTATTCTCGACAACAAAGGGGATCGCATCATGCTGGTCGCCCACTCCATGGGCACCATCATCGCTTACGATGTCCTGCGGCAGCTCGGCAAAGAGGATCCCAATATCAAGATCGACCATTTCGTGACCATCGGCTCACCCCTTGGCCTACCCCACGTGAAATATAAAATCAGTGAAGAGAGTCCGCTGGTGCGTACCCCCAGTATCGTAAAAAAATGGACCAACCTTGCAGACCGGCGTGATCCAGTTGCAATCGACACCCATCTCGCAGACGACTACGACTCAAATGAGGATGGGGTCAAGGTGAGGGACGATCTGGTAATCAATGACTGGGGAAAGATCAACCATAAATCATACGGTTATCTCAGAACGCCGGAGTTTACAGACTTGTTGAAAAAAGCGATGTAAAACAGCTGTCACGGCCTCATCATAATAAATGTTCACCCAGAAACAATAATTCTCGCCAAGGCGCCGAGATCGCAAAGCTATAACTCATTGTTATTAAACGATTAAAAACGATTTTCTTGGCGTCTTTGCGAGAGGAATAGTGGCAATTCCGGATGGGCACTATTTTAGGATAGGAATCGGTTAGGCTATCTGGTTTCGGTCGACTGTCGAGTGGTGTAGTCTTCCCACTTGATAAATCCACCTGCAGTCTGCATCCACACTCGATCCGTTCTGCGAACAACAATTAACACCATGACATATAGAAACCACTCGGACCTGGCACCCCCCGGGACTGGCTGCCTCGGCATCTTACTGACCAACCTCGGCACACCGGACAGCCCCACCACCAGTGATGTGCGGCGTTACCTGGCGGAATTCCTCAGCGATCCCCGTGTGGTGGAATTCCCCAGACTGCTCTGGAAGGTCATTCTGCATGGCGTCATTTTGCGCATCCGTCCAAAGCGCTCCGCCGAATCCTACCGTACGATCTGGACAGAAAGTGGTTCACCGCTCCTGGACATCTCCAGACAACAGACTGACAAACTGCAGGCAGCCCTCAACGAACGGTTCGACAGCAAGGTCAAGGTCGTCCTGGCAATGCGCTACGGTAACCCCTCCATTGCACAAGGATTGGAAGTGCTGCGCCGCGAAAACGCCGAGCGCATCCTGATACTGCCGCTCTATCCCCAGTACTCCGCCACGACCACCGCCTCAACTTTCGATGCGGTGACAAGTGAGCTGCAACACTGGCGGCGGCTGCCGGAACTGCGCTTCATCAACCACTACGGCCATGAAGCAGACTACATACAGGTGCTGGCCGACTCAATCCAACGCTTCCGCGAACAGCATGGCGCGGCGGAAAAGCTGCTCTTCTCATTCCACGGCATTCCGGAAGATTACGCCGCCGCCGGTGATCCCTACCCCAGCGAGTGCCGTTTCACCGCCGAACAGGTTGCCGAAAGACTCCAATTGGAAGACTCACAGTGGCAACTCAGTTTTCAGTCCCGCTTCGGCAAAAAGGAGTGGATCAAGCCCTATACCGACCAAACCCTTATCTCCTGGGGCAAGGCAAAGGTACAACACGTCCAGGTGGTCAGTCCTGGTTTTTCCGCCGACTGTTTGGAAACACTGGAGGAGATCGCGGTGGAGAACAAGGGTTATTTCCAGCAAGCGGGCGGCGGCGCCTATGAATATATTCCCGCCCTCAACGCACAACCCGCTCACATCGAAATGCTGGCAGGCCTTGTGGAAAAACACACCCAAGGCTGGCCTGAATCAACCACCGGAAAGATCTAATGGAAAAAAAACCCCGCCCCGTCGACATCAAGGTGCATCAGCAGTCCCGCTTTCTCGATATCGCCTTCGACGATGGTGCCCACTTCTCACTGCCCTGTGAATATCTGCGGGTCTACTCACCCTCTGCCGAAACCCGCGGTCATACCCCGGCACAGGCAAAACTGGAGACCGGCAAGGAACGGGTCTCCATTACCGACATCAAACCCGTGGGCAGTTACGCGGTTAAAATCATCTTCGATGATGGTCATGACACAGGGCTCTACGATTGGAAGTATCTCTACAACCTGGGCAAGTTCCACCACGAACTCTGGCAGGCCTATCTCGAAAAACTAGCCGCCACTGGCTATACGAGAGAGGACCCGGAACTGCCGGAACGGGAAAACTGACTTTCCGGTTTCCGGTTTCCAAAGTTTGCGTCGATCCGGAAACGCATCAAGCCCTATTTAACAATAATTTTGTAAACTCGCCCTGTCACCTGTCACCTTTCGCCGCAGCCACCCGCAAACGCAGTGCATTGAGTTTGATGAAACCTTCCGCATCCTTCTGATCGTAAGCGCCCTCATCGTCCTCAAAAGTGGCGATGGACTCGTCAAACAGACTGTTGGTATCGGACTTACGGCCAACCACGTAGACGTTACCCTTGTAGAGTTTGAGCCTGACAACCCCGTTGACCACTTGCTGGGTCTGGTCGATGGCAACCTGCAGCATCTCCCGCTCCGGTGCGAACCAGTAACCGTTATAGACCAGCTTGGCATAACGCGGCATCAACTCGTCCTTCAGGTGGGCGGCCTCGCGGTCCAGGGTGAGTGACTCCATGGCACGATGTGCCTTCAACAGGATGGTGCCGCCGGGGGTTTCATAACAGCCGCGGGATTTCATGCCGACATAGCGATTCTCCACGATGTCCGCACGACCGATGCCGTTGTCGCCGCCCAGTTTGTTCAGGGTGGCCAAGAGAGTCGCCGGTGACATGGCCTCGCCATCGATGGCAACCACGTCGCCCTGCTCGAAGGTCAGCTCGATATACATCGATTTGTCCGGGGCCTGCTCCGGAGAGACCGACCAGCGCCACATATCCTCCCCCGGTTCTGTCCAGGGATCCTCCAAGTCGTAGCCTTCATAGGAGATGTGCAGCAGATTGGCATCCATGGAGTAGGGGGATTTCTTGCCCTCCCGCTTCATCTCTATAGGAATACCGTGGGTCTCAGCATAGGTCAGCAGCTTTTCACGGGAGTTGAGATCCCATTCACGCCAGGGGGCGATGATATGAATATCGGGACGCAGGGCATAGGCGCCCAGTTCAAAACGCACCTGATCGTTGCCCTTGCCGGTGGCGCCGTGGGAGATGGCATCCGCCCCGGTCTCGTTGGCAATCTCGATCAGTCGCTTGGCGATCAGCGGCCGCGCAATGGAGGTGCCCAGCAGGTACTCGCCCTCGTATATGGCATTGGCGCGAAACATGGGGAAGACATAGTCCCGCACGAACTCTTCAGTGAGATCCTCGATGTAGATCTCTTTGATGCCGGCGGCTTCCGCCTTGGCGCGTACAGGTTCCACCTCTTCGCCCTGACCGATGTCGGCAGTGAAGGTCACCACCTCACACTTGTATTCGTCCTGCAACCACTTGACGATAATGGAAGTATCCAGACCACCGGAATAGGCCAATACCACTTTCTTGACGCCCTCTGTCGACATCGTTCATCTCCAAATTCTGTAATTCAGTCCGGAATCCCGGGAAACGGGTTAGTATACCGGATTATTCGCCTGTTGTTGCCAACGGAAGATACCGTGCACTATCTGCTTCTCATCACCCTTGTCCTTGCTCTGATATACGCACCCCAATGGTGGGTGCAGCATATCCTTTCACGTTATAACCGGCAGGATGAGGAGTTTCCCGGCACAGGGGGAGAACTGGCCCGCCATCTGCTTGACCGCTTTGAACTCAAAGACATTCGCGTTGAAGCCACCGAATCCGGTGACCACTACGACCCTGTCAGCAAGACCGTGCGACTCACCAGGGACAAAATGGAGGGCAGAACACTGACCGCCATCACAACCGCAGCCCACGAGGTCGGACACGCCATCCAACACGCCAGTGGTTACCGCCCTTTTCGTCTGCGCATGGGACTGGCCAGGATAGCGATAGTCAGCCAGAAACTGGGGTCATTCCTGCTCTTTCTTGCCCCCCTGCTGGCAGGCATTACCCGGGCACCAAGCAGTGGTGTAATAGTGCTGTTGGCCGCGATCACTACCATGGGAACCGGACTCATCGTCCAGCTTATCACCCTGCCGGTGGAGTGGGATGCCAGCTTCGGCAAGGCGATGCCGATCCTCACTCAGGGAAAATATATCGATGCCTCTCAGGAAAAAAAGGCCAAGCGGATACTGAAGGCCTGTGCGCTCACCTATGTCGCCTCATCGTTGGCCGGACTTCTGAATTTCTGGCGCTGGATGCAGGTATTGAGACGATAACCGCTCTATCTGGTAGGAGATGATAGGATAGCCGATGAGGAGCCTCTGAATGAGATGCATTCAGGGGCTCCTTAAGCAATGTCGGTTCATAGAAGAAGCAGACGTATCTGAACGCCTGCCACACAATAGCGAATAGAACCATGCAACTTCGAAGACACCCGTTACGAGATAGACGGCTTCTCTCTTCTCTCGTGATGCTTCCTGCAATTTGTTTTCAGATTGGGAACGCCGCCGGATCCGACCCAATCTCCGAAGACTATTTTTTCGAAGAGCTGCCCGTGGTGCTCTCCGCAACTCGTCTCTCCCAATCCCTGGCAGATACCCCCACGGCAATGACGATCATCGACAAAGAGATGATCCGTGCATCCGGTGCCAGAAATATCCCTGATCTGCTGCGACTAGTACCGGGTTTTGCAGTGGGCTTCTATTCTGGTTCCAGGGCCACCGCAACCTATCACGGTCTGGCGGACCAGTATGCACGCGACATGCAGGTGCTGATCGATGGGCGATCAGTTTACGATCCCGCATTTGGTGGCGTCGCATGGGCCGATATGCCGATCGAGGTCGACGAAATAGATCGTATCGAAGTGATCAGGGGACCCAATGCCGCCGCTTATGGTTCCAACTCATTTTCCGGCGTTGTCAATATCATTAGCGATCACCCGGCGGATCGTCCCGGCACAATGCTGAAAACCATCATAGGCGAAGGCAATGTACGCAAGATATATGGACGTCATGCCGGATCAGTTGGAAATTTCGCCTATAGGCTTTCAGCCAACTACGATGAGTATGACGGCTTTGAAGATCGTGAAGACAGCGCCGACACCCGCTGGTTCAACTTCCACGGAGAGCAAACATTGGATAACGACGACACGGTGGAGTTTCGTGTCGGTTTCAGTCAGGGCAACTACGGCGAAGGCTGGTCGGATATTTTTCAGCAGACCAGGGTATTGAACAATCGTTACAACTTCCAACAGATAACCTGGAAACACCAGCAATCCCCAAGCAATGAGTTTCAAATCAATTTTTATCACAACTACCAGCAGATAGAGGACAGCTACCGTTCACCTATCATCTCTGACGTCATCAAAGGGTTGGACGACCTGCAAGGTTTTCCCGAGCCGATACGGCCTGACATCTTCGCCCTTGGGCTCTCTGGTGGGAACTACAATTTCCAGATGTTTCTGGATGAACTAAAACTCACCGACTCGCCTCTGACCCTCTCCTGGCTCGGTTTTGAGTCAGATAGATACGATCTGGAATTTCAGCAGACACTACAGACGTCAGAAAATCTACGGTTAGTGTGGGGAGCGGGTGCGCGGCAGGATCGCGGGGAGAGTGTCTGGATCTTCCATCAATACGATGCTATTACGCGGAACCAAATACGCCTCTTTGCTAACACAGAGTGGCACATCTCTCCCGCGTGGGTTATCAACGCTGGCGGAATGGTCGAGCGTTTTGAAGATAAGGATCCCTTCTTCTCTCCCCGCCTCGCAATCAATCATCATATGGATCAGAACAATACCTTCAGGGCCAGCGCTTCACGCGCCTACCGCATGCCCACACTGCTGGAGGACCACATCAACCTTGTGGTCTTTCTCGATGAGCCGCTCAATGATCTGAACACCTGGATATTGGCAACCGGAAACCTGGATCCACAATCCATCGACAGTTTTGAACTGGGATATCTGGGCAGTTTTCCTGAAATTGGCCTGATTCTGGATCTCAAACTGTTTCATGAAAAGATCAACAATATGATCAATGAAATACATAATTTAGACATTCCAGACCCGGACCGTGGACTGACCGATCCCATCGCCCTCGCAACATTGAATAATTTCAACCAACTGATTCAGGAGGGCGCGGGCACCTACATAAACTCAGGTGAGGCGACAATCAATGGGCTGGAAGTAAATCTTGACTTCAGGCCGACTCCCCGCGATTTGATTTTTCTCGGCTACAGCTATGCCAATACTTATGGCCAGGAAGCTTTCCTGATTCTGGATGGCACAATCCAATCCGATAATGGCATTAGTGATAATGCTGCAAGCCATACCTTCAGCATCCTCGGCAGCCATCGTTTCGACAGCGGTATTCAGATCAGTTCAGCCTACTACCATGTCGGCGAAATGACATGGGGTGGTGAAGGCGACCTGATCCCAACCTTCAGACGCTGGGACGTGAGACTGGGGAAACAGTTCACTCTGCCGGGCATGGATGGGGAAATAGCGCTTATCGGACAAAACCTCAACGGTGGGCATGTGGATTTTTTCAACGCGCCGAATCGTGACTTAGTCAACCGATGGGAAACCCGTTTCTTCCTTCAGGCATCACTGGGTTTCAGATGATAGTTGGTCTATTCAAGATATTTTCAATGGATTGAAAATCCGCTTGCCTAATAAAGCGAAAAAATAAGGAAACCGGGACTTGTTTACTGACGGCAAATTGACAGCCCTGCGGACAGGTAATGCCCTGCCCGTATTGGGGCGTTTCTGCCGTGTTTTATTGTTGCTTTTCCTGGCACAGCATTTTATCCCTGGATATGCTGATTCACGGGAAATCGAAAGACAGCAGAACATTCTGATCATAAAAAGCGGAACCGCAACCGTTTACGATAAGGTGGTCAGTGCCATTGAGCATTATATTATTCTGTACTGCAGAAATCATCCAGACATCTGCACTGAGATAGACATCACATCATCAATCCCAACTGATCTGAAACCCGAATGGTCCAGACATAGCGACCTGGTCATCACACTCGGAACAAAAGCCGCAACATTCACACGGGATCATGGCGTCTCGAAAAAGATCATCCACGCAATGATACCAAAGCAACCGAATCGAAACTCCAACATTAACGACGGTATTTTTCAGGGAACGGATACAATCTATCTGAATCAGCCACTTGAGCGCAGCCTCAGGCTGGCAAAACTCTCTACAGGCGGAGGGAAACGTATCGGAATATTGGTCCACAAGAATAACGGTCCTGCTGAATCCATCTTGCGAAGGAGCGAAAATAATCTGGGGGTCACAATAACTCTTGCAGAAGTTGGCGACAGCAAAGAACTTGGCAGCAAACTTGGGAAATTATTGGGGAGGTCAGACGTTCTTCTTGCGCTGCCCGATGCCAACATCCATAACAGAAAGACCATATCCAATATACTTACATCCACCTACCGCAAAAAGGTGCCCGTTGTGGGATTTTCCGCCGCCTATGTAAAGGCCGGTGCCATTTCCGCTGTTCATTCCACCCCCGATGATATTGCGCGGCATATTGTCGATGTCTCCGCCAGCCATCTCAGCACCAAAACCGATCTTATAAAAGGACCGAAATACCCGAAATATTTCTCTGTCAGCGTCAATAGAAAAGTCGCAAGGTCATTGGGGATTAAACTTCCTTCAGAAACCCACCTCAGAGATCAGATCAGTGCAGGTGAAACACCATGATCCTGAATCAATTTAAAACCTTCAGAACACAAGCATTGATTGCAGGATTACTGCCTGCAATCGCCCTGGCAGTGCCATTGATCATCTATCTGGTCAATACGCAATTGGATAATCTCTTCGACGCATTCAGTGAACGTGGACAGGCGATTGCCAATGAAGCCGCCGCATTGAGTACCACCGGATTGTTTACCCGTGACTCGACAACCCTGAAAACAAATCTAAAATCGATCCTTCGTCATAATGACGTCAGTGAAATCCGAGTACTCGACGAGTCAAATAACACACTTGCTAAAATAAATAGCCATTCCAATAACCCAATGGCAGGGAGTATCAACTCCACCGACAACCATATTATTTTTCGTGCATATGTCGGTAGAGAAATCATGCCGATTGATGTCTCAGACTATCCTGAACAAAGCGAGGAACCTGAAATAACCGCCTTGTCAGGTACCACCTCATTGGGCAGCATTGCCATCACTATCAGCACGAAAAGACTGCTGGCCAACAAACGCCGAATTATGCGCAACAGCCTTCTTATACTCTGGTTCGGGTTAATTGGAACCATTCTCTTCTCACTTGCACTCAGCAGGCGGGTTACGCGGCCCATTTCGCGCCTGACGAAGGCAGTTGTGCAGATGCGAGCCGGTAATTTCTCCACCTTGGTTCCTGAAAAATCTTACCGGGAAATCGCCAGTCTTGAAGAGAGTTTCAACACTATGGCTAGAGAGTTGAAACTGTCCCGGGAAACCATGCAACAGCAGATTAATCAGGCAACTTCAGACCTGACTCAAACAATGGAAGCACTGGAAATACAGAATGTCGAACTCGACTTGGCAAGAAAACGTGCACTCATGGCAAGCCATGTGAAATCAGAATTTCTTGCCAATATGAGCCATGAGATCAGAACACCCATGAATGGCGTTCTGGGTTTTGCGAACTTACTCAAAAAGATGGACCTTGATAAAAAGCAGAAAGATATCGTCAATACAATCACCAAATCTGCTACCAACTTACTGGAGATCATCAACCATATCCTTGACTATTCAAAGCTTGAATACGGCAGACTGGAACCAGACAGTTCAAGTTTTTCCGTGACCGATTGTTTTGAAGATCCTGTTGTACTGCTGGCTCCATCGGCCCAGGACAAAGATCTGGAACTTGTACTGATGGTCTACTCCGACGTCCCTGACAGACTGATCGGCGATATAACCAGAATCAGACAAATTCTTGTCAATCTGTTGAGTAATGCGATCAAATTCACTCACACAGGTGAAGTCATTGTCCGGGTCATGCTTGAGCATGAAACAGATAGCGAGTGTACACTGAGATTCACAGTAACCGACACAGGCATTGGTATCGACCATGATGCACAAGAGCATCTTTTTCATGCATTTCAACAAGCTGATACATCTACAAGCAGAATGTATGGCGGCACCGGCCTTGGGCTGAGCATTTCCAGGAAGTTGGCTCAATCGATGGGTGGCAGCATCGAGGTAGACAGTGCACGCGGGCAGGGTTCCTGTTTCCGGGTCACGCTGACCCTGAAAAAAGATGGCACTGAAAGCAACAAACCGCAAGCAGCACAATTTTATAACAAAAGCTGCCTTATCATCGATCAGCACAAACTATCTCGCCTATCCATCAAACATCAATTTCTTAAACGAGGATTTTTGACCAAAGATTTGGAGACAGTTGACACAGAGGAGCCGATCATCTCTCTTGCAGATTTGATCGTATGCGGCTTTACAAAAGACGAAATCACCTCAGGTTACGCAGATATAACAGCAAAGGGTTTTCTGACTTCTTTCAATAATCCTGTCCTGGTACTTCTCAGCACATCAGATCGAAACACCATAGAAAACTTCCACATCGACAATACTACCTGGTCTCTTTCCAAACCCTTGGGCAGCGAGACTCTCGACAACATCCTTAAAGAGATTTTTTCCACCGGTGAAGCTCACGACCACTCAACAATTGCTTCAAACATTGATAGCGACACCTCATTAAAGGGGAAAAGAATCCTTGTCGTGGATGACAATCACATTAATCTGGAACTGATGAACATCCTCCTTTCTGAAAAGGGAGCTATTGTTTCAGAAGCGAATACCGGTACAGAAGCCATTGATCTGGCTACAAATAACCAGTTTGACCTGATACTAATGGACGTCCACATGCCGAAACTAAAAGGTACGGACGCCGCTAGAATAATTCGAGAGAACTGCGAGAATCGGTCCAGCCCACCGCCGATCGTCGCACTCACTGCCGACGTGGTACCCGAGACACGAAATGAGGTAATAGCTGCAGGTATGGATGGTTATCTGCTAAAACCTCATACCGAATCTCAACTTCTGAACGTAATACTTCCACTGTTAAGGGGAGAAAAACCTCAACTGGCTCAGGTGATGGCAACCGCAAATGAGTCAGTTGACTCAGACGCTGACCTCCCAATCAGGGATGAAGAAAAAGCGTTAAATATTGCTGGTGGCAATACAAAACTTGTTGATGAAATGTTCAACCAGTTTTGCAACGAACTGCCGGAACAGGCCGGGGTAATCCGTGGGAATCATGCTGCCCGGCAGTGGGACGATCTCAGGGAGAATGTTCACCGCCTGCATGGAGCCACTTCGATCTGCGGGGTTCCTGCATTGAATCTTGCTGTCACACACCTGGAAGCGGCCTGCAAATCAAGAGACGAAGCTAAAACCCTGGAAAAACTGCAGCGATTCAATCACGAAGTCGAGCGTCTCCTTGGTTTCAGTGACCGGGAACAGGAGCAGCACAGCGATTAACAGGCCCTAATCACCGCCGTGCAGTTTGTTCCACCAAAACCAAACGCATTCACTATGGCAGTACGACTTCTGGACAAAGGCTGGGCCTTGTTCGCCACATAGTTCAAGTCACACTTGGGATCCGGGTTATCCAGGTTGATGGTGGGAATGGCGATACCCTTGTTGAGGCTCATCAGTGCCGATATCAGCCCGAAGACACCCGAAGCGCCCAAAGTATGCCCCAGCATCGACTTGCCTGAAGTAATCGGAACATCGGCGGCACGCTCGCCAAACACCACTTTTATGGCGTCGGTTTCTATCACATCGTTAGCCTCAGTGCCCGTGCCATGGGCATGGATATAGTCAACATCATCAGGTGTGATACCCGCACTCTTCAGCGCATCCCCCATCACATCGATCTCATGCTCCATACTCGGGCGAGTGAGATGGCCGTGACAGGTATTGGAGGCGTATCCACCCACAAACCCGAGAATTTCGGCACCGCGGCTACGGGCACGCGCCTCGCTCTCCAGAACGACGTAGGCAGCACCCTCCGCCAGTACCAAGCCGCTACGATCTGCACTGAACGGACGTGAGGCAGCTGCGGGATCACCCTCCCAGGCAGACATGACCCGCATACTCTGCCAAGCAGAGTAGAGAGGGCGGGAGAGGGGAGCATCGCTGCCACCGGCCACGATCAGATCCGCACGACCATCACGAATCGAGCGGCAGGCTTCACCCAGGGCCTGCAGACCGGCGGCGCAGGCGGTTGAGACAGTAAGCGATTCGCCGGCAAAACCAAAATGCATGGCAATCCCGGAGGCGCCTGCATTATTCATTACCCGCACGATGGCAAGCGGACTGATACGGGGGTCGTCAGGCTTGGCGGCATATTTAAGGCAGGCGGTTTCATGGATTGTCACACCACCAATGCCAGTGCCGGAATAGACACCACAGCGGGTTCGCTTCTCACTGCCCATTTCGATGCCGGCCTGAGCCAGCGCCTGACTGGCGGCAACCAGCCCCATTGCGCTACAGGGATCAATCTTAACGTACTTCTTTTTATAGAAAGGACTCTCGGCAAGTCCCTCAACCTGACCTGCAACCTTGCAGCCGAAATTGGCTGAATCAAAACGCTTGATCAGTCGAATTCCACTAACGCCGGCGACCGAGTTCTTCCAGAAAGAGTGGATGTCGTTACCAACCGGCGACACCACACCAAGGCCTGTGATCGCCACCCTGCCGCCAGCGCTCATGAAGCCGACTTGGCAGCAATAATCAGATCAGCAATATCATCTGTGGTTTTGATCTCTTTAAGCTGTTCATCACTGAAGCCCCCACCAGCGGACTTGACATCGAATTTGTCCTCGATATCAAAGATGATTTCAACAAAAGAGAGCGAGTCGACCTCCAGCTCGGATAGATTATCCAGATTGTTCTCGTCGTACTCGACCTCGTCGACTTCCAGCTGCGCCTTGATAATCTCGCGCAGTTTGGCCTTGATCTCTTCCCGATTCAATTGTTGCTCCGGATTCCCCATAAAATAACTCCTGACTCTTATCCTCTGTTCCATTTTCGCGCCAGCAGACGCTCATTTTTTGGGTGTCACTTTCTAAGATGACTCTGCCCAGTCCGGTGTATCATCACCAGTTTGCGCCATTATCCACCCAAAAACCCTCCAATTTCCAGAATATATGCGCTGTCCATAAGGAGCCTCTGATTCTTTCAGGGACGCCTTAATCCTCCAATAGACGTCTGACCGGCCCGAATGAACGGCGGTGGATCGCCGTGACACCCAATTCCCTGAGCGCTGCCAGATGCATCTTGGTGGGGTAGCCTTTATGTCTCGCCAGACCATAACCGGGATAGCGTCGATCCATCTCCACCATCTCCCGGTCACGGGCAACCTTGGCAATGATAGAAGCTGCGCCGATCGCTTTGACACTGCTGTCGCCGCCGATGATCGCCTCCACCTCACAGGCCAGGTTTGGAACATACTTACCATCCACCAGCGCCTTGTGCGGTAACATATGCAACGCTTCAACCGCCCGCTGCATAGCCAGCAGACTGGCTTGAAGGATATTGATCTCGTCAATCTCCTCGACCTCAGCACGCCCAAGGGCCCAGGCCAGGGAGCGTTCGCGAATCAACCCGGAGAGGGTTTCACGGCGTTTTTCACTGATTTTTTTGGAATCCGCCAAGCCCTCTATCGGGTTTGCCGGATCGAGAATCACCGCAGCAGCCACCACGGGCCCCGCCAATGGCCCACGGCCCACCTCATCCACGCCGGCTATGAAAAAGTCCATCTCAGAACTCCTTTAATATTGATCGATAAGTGCCAACACGGCATCTGCGGCACGATTGGCGGAATCACAACGCAGCCCTTCGTGCAACTGCCGATATCTGGCGACGACGTCAGCCCGCCTGGCCGGTGATTCGAGAAAATCGAGCAGCGCCTGCCCAAGCACTTCCGGCCTGACCTCATCCTGCAGAAACTCTGGCGCGAGACGCTCTTCAGCAATCAGATTGGCCATCGCCATGTGGGGGATCTTCACAAGATTGAAGGTCTTTACCAGCCAGTATGTCAGGGCTGCCAACCGGTAACCTACGACCATTGGACGTTTCAATAGAAGTGTTTCCAGCGTCGCAGTGCCCGAGGCAGTCAGCACAACGTCAGCCGCCTGGATCGCCTTATGCGCCTCGCCATCGAGCAGGATGATGGGCAGATCAGGTGCGACCTCACCGATCCGCCCAGAAAAAGCTGTCCGAATCTTCGCGTTCACCATCGGCGCCACGAACTGCAGTTCAGGATGCCGCTGCAAACACCAGTTCGCAGTCTGTAAAAAAGGCGCCGACAGCATGCCGAGTTCGCTCATGCGGCTGCCGGGCAGAATCGCAATAACGGGACGACCGGGATCAAGCCCCAGCTCGGACCTAACGCCTTCCGGCGCTGTCGGATTGAGGGGAATCTCATCCGCCAGAGGGTGCCCCACATAGTTGGCGGTCACTCTGTTCCGCTGGAGAAAATCCACTTCAAAGGGGAAGATGCATAACATCAGATCCACTGCCCGGCGCAGTTTTTTTACTCGCTTCTGACGCCAGGCCCAGACGGTCGGACTGACAAAGTGGGCAGTCCGGATGCCCTCGGCTTTGAGTCGGGTTTCCAGCGCCAGATTGAAATCAGGTGCATCCACACCAAGAAAGAGGTCCGGGGGATCGGTCTGGAAATGATGAAAAAGTCTGCGCCGCAGAGAGAGCAGTCCCGGCAGGTGCTTCAGCACCTCCACCAACCCCATCACCGGATCCATGCGCGCCAGACTCTTGCAGCCTTCGGCCTCCATGGCTGGACCGGTCATGCCCTCAAAGCGTAATTCAGGCCGTTTTGCCTTCAGTGCATGGATCAGGGAGGCGGCGAGTTGATCACCGGAAACTTCATTGGCGACTATACCAATTCGAGTCATTAGCGGAGGATGCTGCGTCCGCCCTGCGCAATGAAATCCACCATAATGCCGACTTCAGGCGCCTCGCCCGCCATCTCACGAATCGATTCGATCGCCTCTTCCAGCCGCAACTGGGACTTGTAGAGCAGTTTGTAGGCACGCTTGATCTGGCGGATCGCCTGCTCGCTGTATTGATGGCGCCGCAGTCCTTCAGTGTTGATGCCGTAGGGTTTCGCCGGATGCCCCGAGACCATGACATAGGGCGGCAGATCCTTGGAGATCACCGAACCCATGGCGCAAAAGCTGTAGGCGCCGATGCGACAGAATTGATGGACGATGGTAAATCCGCCGAGAATCGTGTGATCACTGATTTGCACATGACCCCCAAGAGAGGCAGCGTTGGCCATGATGACGTCGTTACCAATCTGGCAGTCGTGAGCCACATGAGTATAGGCCATGAAGAGGTTATCGTTGCCAATGCGGGTTGTTCCCACATCCTGTTGCGTTCCCCGATTGATGGTGACGAACTCACGGATGACGTTACGGTCGCCGATCTCCAACCAGGTCGGCTCACCACCATACTTTTTGTCCTGTGGATCCTCGCCGACCGAGGCAAACTGAAAGATACGATTATCTTCACCGATCCGGGTCGGGCCGTTGATAACGACATGGGGGCCGATGGTGGTGCCACGACCGATCTTCACATCGGCCCCGATCACCGAGAATGGACCGATAGAGACCCCTTCGCCCAATTCCGCAGAGGGATCGATCACCGCCCGTTGATCGATTTGACTCATGCCTCAGTGGCGTCTCTTGCGGTGCAGATGACCTCGGCAGTAGCCGCCACCTTCCCATCCACCCTGGCAACGCCTGAGAAGATGCCCATTCCACGTCTCATCGCAGTCTGAGTCACCTCCAGTTCAAGCTGATCACCGGGTACCACCGGGCGTTTGAAACGCGCCTTGTTGATGCCGACAAACAGATAGATGGTATTTTCGTTAGCGGTCTCCGGATGGGACTCACGAGCCAGCAGGCCGGTGGCCTGCGCCATCGCCTCGACGATCAAAACACCCGGCATTACCGGTTTGATGGGAAAATGTCCGTTGAAGAAGGGTTCGTTGTAGGTCACATTTTTCAATGCCAACAGACGTTTGTCCTTCTCGAACTCCAATACCCGGTCTATCAATAAAAACGGATAGCGGTGCGGTAACAGGCGCAGCACCTTCTCGATGTCCATCACAACCAACGTTCTCTCCCCTTGATCAATACGTTACCTGATTACCCCTAAAGCTCAGCCACTGAGGAGAGCTATGAGTGTAACTCTATGAAATATAGCCATTACTTTGTGTTGCTGACTATTGAGCAGAAGAACATGCCAATTTCTTCATACTTTTGAATTTGAAAACCAACGTCAAATCAAACAGTTGCTGTTACTGTGCCACAATAGCTGAGTCTCAGGGGTAATCAGGATACGTTATCCATCCTGGTCTGTGGCAACTGTTTCCACCTTTTTTTCCAGGCGCTGTAGACGCTTCGCCATCTCATCCAGTTGGCGAATACGCGCCACGGCCTTACGCCACTGCTTGTTGTCCATGGCGGGCAGATTGCCACTGTAGTACCCCGGCTCAGAAAAGGAACGGGTAACCATGCTCGCTCCCGAAAAGTGTACATTATCGCCGATATCCAGGTGGCCGACGAGTCCAACCATACCCCCCAGGGTACAGTTACGGCCAATATGGGTCGAACCCGCTACCGCCACTCCACTCGCCATTGCGGTATTGGCGCCGACAATAACGTTGTGGGCGATCTGGATCAGGTTGTCCAGTTTGACCCCGTCCTCAAGCACCGTGTCCTCCAGCGCGCCCCGGTCGATGGTAGTGTTGGCACCCACTTCCACATCGTTCCCAAGACGGACTCTGCCTGTCTGGGGTACCTTCTCCCATCGACCCTCGTCGTTTGCCAGACCGAAACCATCGCTCCCCAGAACGGCACCCGGATGGATCAGGCAGCGCTCTCCCACATGAGTCCCATGGCAGAGCGTCACATTGGCTACGAGGCGTGATTCATCAGCAACGACACAATCATGCTCAATGATACACCCCGGCCCAATATATACACCTGCCCCGATACGGCTGCCTGCACCCACCACAGCGCAGGGACCGACAAAGGCCGACGGGTCGATACTGGCCAAGGTATCCACCACTGCAGAAGCGTGACAGCCCGGCTCAAAGACAGGAACGGGATTGAGTTGACGGGAGACCCTCGCATAAGCGAGGTAAGGGTTATCACTCAGTAATAGCGCGGTAGTGCAGTATTCAGCATCCTCCGGTCTCAGTATCACCGCAGCCGCAGCCGTCTTTTTCAGGTGGCACCGATATTTCGGGTTCGCCAGAAAACTGACCTCATCCGGCCCGGCCTGTTGCAGGGTCGCAACCTTTGAGATCAGAATCTGCGGATCACCACGCAGTTCGGCCCCTGCAATCTCCGCCAAGACTCCCAGTCGAACCGCCAATCCCCAGACTCCTACTTAGCTTTAATCTGCCCCAACTTCTCCAGGACCTTGTCGGAAATATCGATCTCCTCACTGAAATAGACCACACCATCGGACAGGATCAGGTCGATCTTCTCCTCTTTACCGACCTGCTGAATCACTTCCCGTACCCGCTGCCGCAGTTTCTTGAATTCTTCATTCTGTCTCAGGTTGAGATCCTCGCGAAATTCAGTCTGCGCATTCTTGAGCTTACGGCGGCGGGAGAGAATATCGCGCTCCAGGCGCTTCACTTCCGACTCACTCATCACGGCACCATCACGTTGCAGCTTGTCTTCGAGCTGCTTCAACTGCTTTTTACTGGAAAGCAGATCTTTCTCACGCCGGGAGAACTCTGTCTGCAGACGTTTACGGGCCTCTTTGTACTGCGACGACTCCTCAAAAACCTTGGTTGCGTTGACAAAGGCTATGCTATAACTCTCCGCCAGGGCATTGCCCGCGAAAAAAGTCAGCAACAGCAGAAAACCACCAAACTTACCCAATCTTTTCACAACATCACTCCCACTTAATCAATATGTGGTTCCGAAACTAAACTGCAGTGTCTCCACAGAATCACTGACTTTATCGTTCAAAGGATACCCCAGACTAAAAGCCAAGGCTCCCACCGGTGATAACCAGGAGAGCATGAGACCCGTAGAGTAACGTAGCTCATCAAATTCGAAACCATTGCCAAACTTTACATCAAAAACATTTCCGGCATCCAGAAACACGCCCCAACGCATCGTGCTTTTGAAAGAGTCGACAGGCGGTGGAGCCAGCAACTCTATTTGACCCGTCAATTTCGAATTTGCTCCCAACGCATCGCCAAAAGAGTCCTTCGGACCCAGGGTATTTTCCTGAAAGCCGCGTACTGTGCCAATGCCGCCAGCAAAAAAGTTACGGTAAAACGGCAGTATCGGGGTATCTGAGTAGCTGTCTCCATAACCCAGTTCACCGTTAAACCTAAGCGTAAGGGCTTTTGTCAAAGGAAGATAGCGCGTGTGTTTGTAGTGGATGCGGTAATACTGCAGATCACTGCCGGGCACGGTCACCTCCAGCGCGGCCACCTGCTTACCTCCAACAGTGGGAAAGATGGCACGATCCCGGGTATCACGGGTCCAGCTGACAAGCGTCTCCAGATCCCGAAAAAGATTGCCATTCACCTCTTCGAATTTCAGCACCTCATCTGATGGGGTGTCTCCCAACACGAACGTGGTATCCTCAAAGGCCAGACTGAAACGCAGCCTGTCGTATTCTGTGATGGGCAGGCCGAAGTTGACCCCTACCCGACTGACATCCGTCGCATAACTGGAAATATTGAGTTCACTAAAATCAGTGGCGCGGTAGGAAAACTCAAACCCGCGACTAATGCCGTTAATAGTATAGTAGGGGTTGTTATAGGAAATATTGAACCTCTTATTTGCCTTACTGGTGTCAAAACCGGTACTGACCCGCTTGCCGGTACCGAGAAAATTGTCCTGGGTGATGCTTGCATTGAACATCAGGCCCTGGGTCTGAGAGAAGCCGATACCCGCCGATAGATTACCGGAAGCCTTCTCTTTCACCTTGAAGTCAACATCCACCTGATCAGTCCGCCCAGGAACGGCTGGCGTCTCGACATTCACCTCTTCGAAATAACCCAGGCGCTGCAGGCGTTCACGGGACAATCGCACCTTCTCTCCCGAAAACCAGGCCGATTCCATCTGCCGCAGCTCCCTGCGGAGCACCTCGTCCCGCGTCGAGGCATTACCACTCATATCGATATGGCGAACATAGACCCGTTTACCCGGATCGACAAAATAGGTGATCGCCACCTGGCGGTTTTCACGATCGATATCGGGAATGCTGTTGACATTGGCAAACGCATAACCGGCATCCGACAGGAGGCTGTTGACCCGCTCCGCGCTGGCAGTGGTCTTTTTACGGGAGAAGACCTCACCCCGTCTGAGATGAATCAGCGGAAAAAGCTCTTCCTGAGGCACGATCAACTCCCCCGCAAGCTTGATGTCACTGAGGGTGAACACCTCGCCTTCGGAGATTACGACCGTGACGTAGATATCCTTCTTGTCCGGCGTAATGGAGACTTGGGTGGAGGCTATCTTGAAATCGATATAGCCACGATCAAGATAGTAGGAGCGCAGCTTCTCCAGATCACCTGAAAGCGCCTGCTTCGAGTATTTGTCTCTATCGGAGAAGAAGTCGTACCAGCTCGGGATACCGAGAGCAAACTCATCCAGCAGCTCATCATCTTCAAAAGCCTGATTGCCGATGAGGTTGATCTTCTTGATGCGGGCGGTGATGCCCTCCGAAATTTCGATATCCACGGACACCCGGTTGCGCTCCAGGGGCGTAACCGTGGATTCGATCCTGACACCATACTTGCCACGGGAGAAATACTGGCGGTTCAACTCCTGCTCGACCCGCTCCAGCAGCGCGCGCTTGAAGACCCGGCCTTCAGCCAGACCAATATCCTTCAGACCCGCCTTCAGTCTATCGGTATCCAGATCTTTGTTGCCGCTCAGGTTGATCTCCGATACTGCCGGCCGTTCACGCACGAACACCACCAGCACTTTATCCTCCCGTTCGAGGCGCACATCCTTGAAAAAGCCAGTTTTGAACAGCGTTCGGATGATGCCGGCCGTATCTCCCGATGATACCTGGTCGCCCACCTTTACCGGCAGGTAGTTGAACACGGTACCTGCGGAGATACGCTGCAAACCTTCGATCCGTATATCTTCCACGACAAACGACGAAGCGCCCATGACGACAGCCGTCATCAGCAACAAGACCAGACCGGAAAGGAATCTTTTCAGGACACCCAGCAACGACATAATATTAGATTTTTTATACCTGCGACCATTGCCGCCTGTGGCGATTGTCCCAAACATGAGGGATCAGCGGGAGTGGAGACAGGACTCCACATAAGCGGGGTAGTATAAGTGATATTTTGCCGCTAGCCCAGCAAACGACTAAGATCCACATAGAAGGCCAGACTCATCATTGCCAGTAGCAGAACCATCCCAATCTTCTGCCCGTGTTCCATAAAGGTTTCCGATAAGGGCCCCCCTTTGATTGCCTCCAGCAGAAAAAAGAGGAGGTGACCACCATCCAGAACCGGAATCGGCAGCAGATTTAGCACGCCGAGGC
This sequence comes from bacterium endosymbiont of Escarpia laminata, assembly GCA_003660235.1. Lineage (GTDB taxonomy): Bacteria > Pseudomonadota > Gammaproteobacteria > Chromatiales > Chromatiaceae > QGON01. Next base: position 21,597 of record QGON01000066.1, read on the forward strand.
TGATACTCACCACAGCGAGGAATTTAAGGAAATCGATCAGACCGTAACTGGCGGTTTTACCCGCATACTCCGCAATGGATATAGGCCCACTGAGATTCTTTACCGAGACCTCGCCAATCACCATCTTACCGAGCATTTTCAGCATCAATAGTGAGAGATCCCAGGTCTTGTACAACGACTTGCCGACTGCCTCCAGAGGACCATAACGAATCTCTGTCTGGTAGTCGTCCATCAGGTGGGGCGGCACCTGCACGCTCGCACCGATTCGACCGATGCGCTCACCCTCACTTTCAATCGCTGCCGGGGTCAGTTCAAGGCGGATCAGACTCCCTGCACGCTCGACTTCGAGATCCATGCGCTGTTCCGGCCGCGCCCGTACATACTTCACCCATTCGACCCAACTCTCGAGGGATTGGTCATCAACGGAGAGCAACAGATCGCCGGTTTTCAACCCATCCCTGTCTGCAGCTTCGCCCGACAACAAGGTGCCGATAACCGGCGGAACTACTGGGCGCTTGGGCGTAATTCCCAGATTCTGCAGAATCTGGCCCTCCTCAGACATCTCCTGAAGCCGCCCGGCGTCAAGCCAGCGAACCGCCTCCCGGCCACTCTCATCTTCGACTCTTACTGCGATCTGTCCGACATTCAGTGACTCCGCCAACAGCATGTAGACAGCTGTCTCCCATGTTGGAGTGGACTCCTGATTGACAGAGAGTATGCGGTCTCCAGACTGAAACCCGGCCTGCTCAGCAATGGATTCGGCCTTGACCTCCCCCACCAGCGGCTTGATGCCGGTATCCCCGGTCACGAAAATCAGCCAGAAGGCACAGACGGCAAACAGCAGATTGAACAGAGGGCCCGCCAGTACAATCGCCGTTCTGGAAGCCAGCGTCTGTCTGTTGAAGGCCCGACCCAGTTCAGCGGGATCGACCGGCGCCTCCCGCTCATCCAGCATCTTCACATAACCACCCAGGGGGATGGCGGCAAGGACATATTCAGTACCGTCTCTCTTGCCGACACGCGTCCAAAGCGGTTTGCCAAAGCCGATGGAGAAACGCAGTACCTTCACACCGATCCTGCGGGCCACCCAGAAGTGACCAAACTCGTGTACGGTAATCAAAATACCCAGCGCAACGACGAACGCCGCGATTGTAAAAAGAAGGGAATCCATATTAAAAAACGGTAGCCTATTATGAAGTAAGACAGTGGACTAAAGCGCTTGTTCCGCAAAGACACGGGCTTGGCGATCTTGATCCAGCAACAGCTCCAGACTGTCGGCAGACCTGACATCCAAAGCGTTCAGGGTCCGTTCCACCAGCGTGGGGATGCCGAGAAAACCGAGGCGCCCCTCAAGAAATGCCTGCACCGCCACCTCATTCGCGGCGTTCAGCACCGTGGGAGCGGTCCCACCCGCCTCGATCGCCTCATAGGCAAGTCGTAAACAGGGAAAACGCTCAAGATCAGGGGCCTCAAAATCGAGTCTGGCAACCTGAAACAGATCCAGGCGGTCCACGCCGGAATCGATGCGCTCCGGCCAGGCAAGGGCGTGGGCAATGGGTGTGCGCATATCGGGATTACCCAACTGTGCCAGCACCGAGCCATCATTGTACTCCACCATTGAGTGGATCACGCTCTGTGGATGCAGCACCACCTGAATCTGCTGCGGTGAAGTGTGAAACAGCCAGCAGGCCTCGATCACCTCCAGTCCCTTGTTCATCATGGTGGCAGAATCGACGGAGATCTTGCGTCCCATATCCCAGTTTGGATGAGCGCAGGCCTGCTCGGGGGTAACGGCCTTCAAGCTCTCCAGCGGCATAGTGCGAAAAGGTCCACCCGATGCAGTCAGCAGAATCTTGCGTACCCCAACCTGGTCTAATCCGCGTTGGAAATCAGCCGGCATGCATTGAAAGACCGCATTGTGTTCGCTGTCTATGGGCAGAATCTCCGCCGCATGCCCCTCAGCAGCCTCCATGAAGAGATGCCCGGAAACCACCAACGCCTCTTTATTCGCCAGCAGGATCCGCTTGCCCGCACGCACTGCTGCCATGGCAGGCAACAGACCGGCAGCCCCGACAATCGCCGCCATCACATAATCGGTCTCCGGCATGGCCGCCACCTGCTCAAGACCGGCAACACCGGTTAACACCTCAACATCACTGCCTTTTTCGGCCAACCGCTTTGCCAACTCCGCAGCAGATGTTGCATCTGCCATCACCGCGATCTGCGGTTTGAAGCTGAGGCACTGACCGAGCAGACCGTCCACATCGCGGTTAGCAGTCAATGCAACCACGCGGTAGCGCTCAGGGTGTCGGGTCACCACATCCAGGGTACTGAGACCAATAGAGCCGGTGGAACCCAGCACGGTAAGCCCCTTCATCCGATCTTCCCCAGCAGCATCAATCCCAGCACAAAAACAGGACCGGCGGCAGTCAAACTGTCAAGGCGATCCAGCATGCCCCCATGCCCAGGCAGCAAAGTGCCGCTATCTTTCATGTTACGCAGGCGTTTGAGTAGGCTCTCAAAAAGATCCCCAATCACAGAGAAGATCACAGTTAACACGCAGAGCAACAGCGCCAGCGGGTACTCCGCAGGGGAGAATCCCTGCCACCAAGCAAAAAATAAGCCACATATCAGAGAAGCTGCGATAGCGCCGTAGACCCCTTCTCGGGTCTTACCCGGACTGACCTCGGGCGCAAGTTTGGTGCGACCAAAGCGACGACCGGCAAAATAGGCGCCGATATCGGCAGCCCAGATCAGGATCAACAGAAACAACAGCAATTGCGGGCCCTGTTCAGGCACCTGATGGAGAGTCACCCATGCCAGCCACGCCGGCACCAAAACAATGATACCCTCCAGACTTTGGGTCAGGCTAAAACCCTCTGCAATGACGCCACTGCGAAAATGTCGTAACCGTATCAACACGACCAACCACCAGAAAACCACCAGCACAAACAGCCAGAGCAGTAGTGCAGGTGCCTCCAACAGCATCGCTACGGCAGCCATGAAGAGTCCCAAAACCAGGATATAGCCAAACTGGCCGACAGGACTGTTTGTGCCGGAAAGGCGCGCCCATTCAAATCCGCAAACGGCCAAAAACAGGGCCAACGCCAGTGCTAGGTAGAGTGTGGGCGACCAGAGAACCCCGGTAATAATCAAAGGAGCCAGGACCAGAGCTGTCAGAACACGCTGTTTTAGCATCAGCGGCTCAGGAGGCCTCAGCCTTGTGATCCCCCACCTGCTCACCGGTGCGGCCAAAACGGCGCTGGCGTCCCGCAAAATCGGCGAGCGCGTTTTCAAAAGCCGCCGTATCGAAATCGGGCCATAGCAGATCAGTGAAGTAGAGTTCGGAATAGGCGGCCTGCCAGAGCAGGAAATTACTTAGCCGCTGCTCCCCGCCGGTACGAATAAAGAGATCCGGATTCGGCAGATCGGGAAAAGAGAGCGCACCGGCCAACGACGCTTCATCGATATCCTCGGGAGAGAGCTCACCTGCCGCCACTGCCCTGGCCAGAGATTTGGCCGCTTGAATAATATCCCAGCGACCGCCGTAGTTGGCGGCGACCTGCAGGGTCAGGCCACGATTTTCGGCCGTCAATTCCTCCACTTCCAGGATTCTGTGCTGCAGCTTTTCGGAAAAGGCCTCACGCTCCCCAATAATTTTCAGTCGAACACCATTTCGGTGCAGGCGACGTGCCTCTTTACCCAGGGCACGAATGAAAAGATCCATGATCAGGCCGACCTCTTTCTTGGGCCGGCGCCAGTTTTCACTGCTGAAGGCAAAAAGGGTAAGGACCTGGATCTTTTTCTGCACACAACATTCGACAATGTTGCGCACCGCATCCACGCCGACGGGATGACCCGCGTAGCGGGGCAGACCGCGGCGTTGCGCCCAGCGGCCGTTACCATCCATGATGATTGCCACATGTCCAGGCAATTGGCCTTCGGCCTCCGAACTGTCCGATTGGGTTCCGTTCATCATCACCTTGATTCGCTCTAAACGAACTGTCACCGGGCAACAGTGATCAGAGGCTCCTTTAGATCTCCATCAAATCCTTTTCTTTCACCGCCAGTGCCTCATCCACCTCTTTGACGTGCTGATCGGTCAACTTTTGAATGATCTCCTGCCCACGACGCTCATCGTCTTCAGAGATCATCTTCTCTTTCATGTGATCCTTGAGATTATGATTGGCATCACGACGAATGTTACGGATTGCCACCCGCGCATTTTCCGCCTCATGGCGTACCACGCGAATCAGATCCTTGCGTCGTTCCTCCGTCAACGGCGGCATGGGAACCCGGATCACTGCGCCGGCACTCATGGGATTGAGGCCCAGATCAGAGGTTAAAATCGCCTTCTCGACCACTGCGATCATTGGTCGTTCCCAAGGGGTCACTGCAAGGGTGCGGCCATCTTCCACATTGATATTGGCAACCTGACTCAGCGGCACTTCGGAACCATAATAGTCAACCCGGATATGGTCCAGCAGACTTGGATGGGCCCGCCCGGTACGCACTTTCGCCAACTCGTGGGAGAGCGCCTCAACGCTCTTGCCCATACGGGTGTCAGCATCACTCTTGATATCGTCGATCATGTTACTCGCCCTTTTCTACCAAGGAGCCGATGACCTCTCCGCGCATCAGGCGCAAGAGAGCCCCGGAATCATTGATGTTCATAATTCGCAGTGGCATATCGTTATCCCTGCAGAGCACAATCGCAGTTGCATCCATCACCTGCAGGTTCTCCGCCAAAGCCCGATTGTAGGTGAGACGGGGATAGAATTCAGCATCGGGATCCTTCACTGGATCCGCTGAGTAGACGCCGTTTACCTTGGTCGCCTTGATCATCATGTCGGCCTGGATCTCGATCGCACGCAGACTTGCGGCGGAATCGGTGGTGAAATAGGGATTGCCGGTGCCTGCAGCAAAGATCGCCACCCGGCCCGCATCCAGGTGCCGTCTGGCATCCCGTACGGTGAAAGGCTCACAGACATCCGGCATGCTCAGCGCAGAGAGCACTCTGGCCTCAATGCCGATCTTTGTGAGAGCATCCTGCATCGCCAGGGAGTTCATCACCGTGGCAAGCATGCCCATGTGATCGCCGGTCACCCGATCAAGACCGCCCTGTGCAAGGCCTGCGCCGCGGAAGATGTTTCCGCCACCAATTACCAACCCCACCTGTAGACCAGCCTCAACGAGATCCCGCACCTCACCCGCAGTACGCGCCATCACCTCAGGTGCAATCCCAAAGTCGCCCGCACCCATCAGGGCTTCGCCACTAAGCTTGAGCAGGATACGCCGACAGATCAAATCCGACATACTGAACCTATTCCTAAATTTAAGATTAACCGAATGATAAGATGCAGAGAGTAAATATTCCATTACCCACGGATATTTCAGCTCCACAGGCTCCCTGCCCGCATCCACCCCTTTCTGTCACCGGAGCAATCGCTCCGGTGCAGTATGCGGGGGAACAGAAGTTTACATCTTGGCTTGCGCCCGAACCTCTGCGGCGAAATCTTCCTTCTTCTTCTCGATGCCTTCGCCAACCTCAAAGCGGCTGAATTGGGCAATAGCGGCGCCCTTGCTCTTCAACAGCTTCTCGATGGTGAAATCCGCATCCTTGACGAAAACCTGGCCCAGCAGGGTATTTTCCGCCAGATATTTGCGCATGCGTCCTTCGACCATCTTCTCGACGATGTTGTCCGGCTTGCCACTCTCCTTGGCCTGGGCGGTAACGATCTCGCGCTCCTTGTCCAGCATCTCCTGGGGCATATCGTCAACGGAGAGGCAGACGGGGTTGGTCGCGGCAATATGCATCGCCAGATCCTTGCCCAGATCGCCCTCGTCGCCCTCAACCTCGACCACAACACCGATACGCACGCCGTGGCTGTAGCTGATCAGGGTACCCTTGCCGGCCTGCAAACGGGCAAAACGACGCACGTTCATGTTCTCGCCCAACTTGGAGATCAGCGCCTCACGGGCCTGGTTTACAGTGGTCTCCTCACCTTCATGAAGAGATTGTCCCATCAGCGCCTCAACATCGTCCGCACCGCCGTTGAGCGCCCTCTCTGCCACTGCACCGGCAAATGAGGTGAAGTTCTCGTCCTTGGCCACAAAGTCGGTTTCACTGTTGACCTCGACCATCGCCGCCTGGGTGTTGTCAGCATTGAAGCTGATCACAATCACACCTTCCGCTGCAATGCGGCCCGCTTTCTTGGCGGCCTTGGCCTGACCCGATTTGCGCATCGCCTCGATTGCCGCTTCGACATCGCCACCGGCCTCTACCAAGGCCTTCTTGCACTCCATCATGCCTGCGCCGGTACGCTCGCGCAGCTCCTTAACCTGAGAGGCTGTTATCGCCATCTTTCCTACCTCAAAATCGTATCTTCAAATATAGATCGACCGAATCACGCTGCAGGCATGATCCGGTCGTTAATCCAGAAAACCTGTCGACTGCTTCAGGACTTGTCGCCTTTGACCTCGACAAACTCCTCTTCGCTGCCAGCCGCCACATGCGCCGCGCTTGTGCGGCCTTCAAGGATCGCTGCTGATGCGCCCTGAGTATAGAGCTGAATTGCCCGGATTGCGTCATCATTCCCGGGGATCACGTAATCAATGGCATCGGGGTTGTTATTGGTATCGACCACGCCGATAACAGGGATGCCCAGCTTACGGGCCTCAGAGATTGCGATGTCTTCATGACCCACATCGATCACGAACATGGCATCGGGCAACTTGCCCATATCTTTGATACCGCCGAGGCTGCGATCCAGCTTCTCCATCTCGCGGCGGAGATTCAGCGCCTCTTTCTTCTTGAAACGCTGATCGACGCTGCCGTCCTCGAACATGGCTTCCAGCTCTTTAAGACGTTTGATCGACTGCTTGATGGTTTTGAAGTTGGTCAGCATGCCACCGAGCCAACGATGATTGACGTAGGGCATGTTGCAGCGTACTGCCTCGTCACGCACCGCATCACGGGCTGCACGCTTAGTGCCGACAAACATGATCTTGCCGCCATTCGCCGCAAGCGAACCGATAAAGTTCATGGCGTCGTTAAAGAGGGGGAGGGTCTTCTCAAGATTGACGATATGAATCTTGCTGCGATGACCAAAGATGTAGGGCCCCATCTTGGGGTTCCAGTAACGGGTCTGATGCCCAAAGTGTACGCCTGCTTCCAGCATCTGGCGCATGGATACTGCACTCATGAGTGACTCCTGATTGTGTTGGGTTAGGCCTCCATACATCCCATGAATCGACCTCCCCGCGAAAGCTGGGAGGCACCCCGAACCATGTGCCGATGTATGTGTGGATTAGTTTTGCTCCCGCACGGGGAAAAACCCCGTAAAGTGAGCAGTGCGAACCGTTTGCGATTCAGCGGGGCGTTTTATACCATACCCGGCGGATTGCGACAAATCCCTGACACCCTGTTTCCAACCTCTTTTCTCCAAATTTTCATGACCCTTTGAATTATGAGTGTAACGATCAAGACAACGGACGAAATAGAGAAGATGCGGATCGCTGGCCGCCTGGCCGCCGAGGTACTGGAGATGATCGAGCCTCATGTCAAGCCCGGAGTCACCACGGAGGAGCTGGACAGGATCTGCCACGACTACATCGTCGACGTGCAGCAGGCCATCCCTGCCCCACTAAACTATCGGGGGTTTCCAAAGTCGATCTGCAGCTCGATCAACCAGCAGGTCTGTCACGGCATTCCCGCTGACAAAAAACTGAAAAAGGGAGACATCGTCAACCTCGACATCACCGTCATCAAGGATGGCTATCACGGAGATACCAGTAAGATGTTCAGCGTGGGGGAGACCTCCATCCTCGCCAAACGTTTGATAGAGATCACCCGAAAAGCCCTTTGGGTCGGCATCGGCGAGGTTCGCCCCGGCGCCCAGCTTGGAGACATCGGCCACAAGATTCAGGATTTTGTCGAGAGACACCACTACTCCGTGGTGCGCGAATATTGCGGTCACGGCATCGGCAAGGAGTTTCACGAAGACCCCCAGGTTCTCCATTACGGCAGCCCGGGTTCGGGTCTGGTCCTCCAGCCCGGCATGTGTTTCACCATCGAACCCATGGTCAACGCCGGCAAACGCCAGATAAAACTCCGTCCCGACGGCTGGACCGTGGTCACCAAAGACCGCAGCCTCTCCGCGCAGTACGAACATACCCTGCTGGTGACTGAAACCGGTTGTGATGTGCTGACCCTGCGCGCTGAAGAAGCCGACGCCACCCAGTGATCCCGGCAAAAAACTCAATGTTCGACTTCTCCGCGCTTGACCAGGCGCTGGCAGACACATCATCCACACCTATCCCGATTTTCCGCGACTTCCTGAAGCTGGGCAGTGAAACGATCAGGGAAGGATTCAATCAGGAACAGCCGATAACCGAGCTGGTGGCCGCCCGCGCCCATCTGGTCGATGCCGTCCTGGATCGTGCCTGGAGACTCCACTTCCAGGATTCCACTGACGCCGCACTGGTCGCTGTGGGTGGATATGGCCGGGGAGAACTCCATCCGGCCTCAGATATCGACCTGCAGATTCTACTCGACCAGGAAGATCACTTCGAACAGTTGCAGGAACCCTTGGGCCAGTTTCTCAGCCTGCTCTGGGACATCGGACTGGAAGTTGGCCACAGCGTCCGCACCATTGAGGATTGCATCCGGGAAGCATCAAATGACATCACGGTAGCCACCAACCTGATGGAATCCCGGCTGCTTGTCGGACCTGAGAGCCTCTTCAAGATGATGCGGGAAGCCACCAACCCCGCTAAGATTTGGGACAGCAAACGCTTTTTTGAGGCGAAATTTGCGGAACAGCGGGCACGGCATCAAAAATTCGAGGACAGCGAAAGCAACCTGGAACCCAACATAAAGGAGAGTCCAGGCGGACTGCGGGATATTCAGATGATCGGCTGGGTGGTGAAACGCCACTTCCAGGCCGACACCCTGCGTGATCTGGTGAGTCACGGCTTCCTCAACGAGGATGAATACCAGACACTGATCGAAGGTCAGGATTATCTCTGGCGCATCCGTTTCGCCCTGCATACCCTTACAGGCAGACGCGGCGACATTTTACTCTTCGATTATCAGCGAACCCTGGCTAACCAGTTTGGCTATGATGACAATACCGGCAATCTGGCGGTGGAGCAGTTTATGCAGCTCTTCTACCGGACAACGACGGAGTTAAACCGCCTCAACGAAATCCTTCTGCAGCACTTCCAGGAAGCGATCCTGTTGGAGAACAGGCTGGATGCCCCCGTTTCTCATGGCAACCGTTTCCAAAGCCGCAACAGGTTTCTTGAGGTCACCCATCCCGATGTCTTCTCCCGCACCCCCACCGCCCTGCTGGAACTCTTTCTTATCCTGCAGGAGAACCCGGAACTAAAAGGTGTCAGAGCCAGCACCATCCGCCTGCTGCGGGACAATATTCAGCTGATCAACAGCGCCTTCCGCGCAGACATCCGGGCACAGAGCCTGTTCATGGAGATCCTGCGCCAACCCAGGGGCATAACCCGGGAACTGCGCCGCATGAATCGCTATGGCATCCTCGCTGCCTACATTCCAGCCTTTGAAAATATTGTCGGACGTATGCAGTACGACCTGTTTCACGTCTATACCGTGGATGAACACACATTGATGGTGCTGCGTAACCTGCGCCGTCTGTCGGTTCCGGAACTCGCTGAAGAAACCCCCTTCTGCACCCAACTGTTCCGCACCCTGCCGAAGAAAGAGCTGATCTATCTGGCCGCCCTCTTCCACGACATCGCCAAAGGACGTGGCGGCAATCACTCCATACTCGGTGAGAAGGACGCGGTGGACTTCTGCCGCCTACACCATCTCAGCGAATATGACAGCCATTTGGTCGGCTGGCTGGTGCGCAACCATCTGGTCATGTCCATGACCGCCCAGCGCCAGGACATCAACGACCCGGACGTCATCCAGGCGTTTGCTGAAAACGCCGGGAACACAATGCACCTCGACTATCTCTATCTGCTGACAGTCGCTGACAGCTGGGCTACCAATCCGAAACGCTGGAACTCATGGAAAGAGTCACTGCTGCGGGATCTCTACAAATCCACCCGCCGTGCCCTGCAGCGCGGGCTGGACAACCCGCTGGCGCAGGAGGAGTTGATCCGGGAGACAAAATATGAAACGCTGGAACTGCTGGCCAAGGCCGGACACGATGAGAGAGAGATTCTCAGACTCTGGCAATCCTTCAGCCCGGAGTATTTTCTCTCACACTCTCCCAATGCGATCTGCCGGCAGATTCAGGCCATCATCACCACGCCACCGGAAGACCTGCCGCTGGTCGCGATCCATGAAACCGCCGAACACGGCGGCAGCGACGTACTCTACTACGGACCGGATCGCGACAATCTGTTTGCCGTCATGACCACCCTGCTGGATCAGTTGGGCCTGTCCATCGTCAACTCCCGCATCATGAGCACGACTCAAGGCTTTTCTCTCGACTCATTCCTGGTCATGGAGGAGGATGGCAGTCCTGTCCAGCTTGGCCATCGTGCTGAAGAGATCATCACCACCCTGAAAGCCGGATTGACTCAGAAAGACGACCGGCCACTCAAAGTGCATCGCCGCATGCCCCGCCAGCACAAGAGCTTCGACACCCCGACCCGCATCTTCTTCTCCCAGGATCCCGCCTACAACCGCACAGTGATGCGTCTGATCGCCCTTGACCGGCCGGGACTGTTGTCGGAAGTGGGACAGGCCTTCGCCGCCTGCGACATTCGTCTGCAGCACGCAAAAATCGCGACCATCGGCGCAGAGGTGGAGGATATCTTTTTCATCACCGACCGGGAGAACCAGCCGTTATTGGACAAGCATCAGCTGGCGCGTCTGGAAGCCGCCGTCACCACGCGGCTGCCGGAATAGTATTCAGCAGGGCGCCCCGCAAGCGAAATCAGCGCTTGCTGCCCAACTTGCCGCCACTCCCCTGCAGTGAGAGCAGGTTGGAGTCGAAGACATAGGTCCGCTTGCCCTTTTCCCGAAACCTCTCCAGCGCCAGCTTGATGACACGAGTGGTTAAGGCTGCAAACGAAACACCGCTCGCCTCCCAGAGGTAAAACGCCAGTGATCCGGGGATGGTATTGACCTCGTTGACAAAGACATCACCACTCTCCTCATCAACAAGAAAGTCGATACGAACCACTCCACTCGCGCCAATCAGGCTGAACGTCTCTTTTGCCAACTGGCGGATCCTGTCCGCCAGTTCCGCGGGTATCTCCGCCGGCAGTACACGATCGGTGGAGCTGATGCCCTTGGTCTTGCCACCCTGGTATTTGTCGGCAAAATTCAGGATTCCGCTGGAACGCAGAGGCTCCTCCAGTGCCGCAACCTCCGACTCATCCCGGTTACCCAGCACCGAGGCGTTGATCTCCTTGAGTCGGGTCACCATACGTTCGACCAGGATTGAAGGATCGTACTGGCCGGCATTTTCAATCGCCTCCTCCAACTCCGCTTCCGAGGCAGCGACACTGATACCGATGCTCGATCCAAGATTCGCCGGTTTGACCACTACCGGGTAACCCAATCTGGACTGGATCCGGTCGATAATCGCCCGCCTGTCCTGATACCAGGCATCCATCCGGCAACTCTCCGACTCCACCACCGGGATGCCGTTACCCCGCAACAGTGTCTTGGTCAGAACCTTGTCCATGCCGATGACCGACGCAGTGACGTCACAGCCTGCATAGGGAACACCCGCCATCTCAAGCAGCCCCTGCAGGGTACCGTCCTCGCCATTGGTGCCGTGAATAACAGGAAAGACGATATCAAGTTTATCGATGAGGTTGTTTTTAAGACGGGCCGGAGGAGCACGGTAGAGTTCAAGCTGCCCACCATTTCCGTGAGGCATAACTTCTGTGCTTTCGGAGAGCAGGGGTTCCAGTTGCTTGAAGTTGTCGATCTCAGACAACTTTTCACCGATGTACCACTCACCCGTTTTACTGATGTAAACCGGCGTCACGCGGTAGAGATCGGCATCGATTGCATGGACGACCTGCAGACCGGAAATGATAGAGACCTCATGTTCTACCGAGCGGCCACCAAAAAAGACGCCAACATTGGTTTTCATCGACTATACCTTCAGCTCAAACAAATTCGAAATACTGCTTTCACCACGAAGAGCACGAAGGTTTGAGATCTCTCCCTAGGGTCGAGATAACAATAATGCAATTAATCAAATCCTCCCTGACGAAACATTTTCTTCGTGTCCTTCGTGTTCTTCGTGGTTAATTATGTTTTTTCAATCGGACACTAATTATAAGTATCCGGCAGATCATTTTCATAGAGCACTACATCACCCTCTCGCGAGATCTTCGCAAAATGATCATTGGCCTCATTCAGATGGGCTGCAATATAGATCTGGTTCTCCGGATAACCTGCCGAAACCAGCCCCTCATAGATCGGCTTGGCCTGCTCTATACCCACCAGAATGACATAGTCACAGCGGCTTGCAGCGTAGGCGCCAAGAAGACGATTCTCCTCCGCCTCCGTTTCGCCAAGCTCAACCATGCCCGGAGTAATCAATACCTTTCTGTTGCCCTCAATCTCCCGCAGCACATCCAGGGCGGCTCGCACCCCCATTGGATTGGAGCTGAAAGCATCGTCAATGATGGTGATGCCCGCAGCGCTCTGTTTCACGTTCAATCGGTGCGGCGCCGGCTGCAGCGAGCGCACCGCCGCCCTGATCCGGTTTTCCGGCACACCCAGCTCCATCGCCACTGCGACTGCAGAGACGATGTTGTAGATATTGTTTTTTCCCAGAAGACGGGTCTCCAGCAGCATCTCCCCGTTCGGTAAAGAGAGCGTGAGCGCAGTCAGACCATTGGCCAGATATTTGATCTCGCGCGCCGCATAATCCGCGCCCGCTGAATCGACGCCGAAACTGACAACCCTCGCCTGAGTCCTGCCTCGCACTTCAGCAAAACTCTCATCATCCGCATTGAGAAACGCGATGCCATCGGACGGCAGGGATTCGACCAACTCCGATTTGGTCTTCACAATATTGGCAAGACTCTTGAACATCTCCAGATGCTGTTTGCCGATGGTGGTGATCAAACCATACCTGGGGTGCACCAACTCGCAGATCTCCCGGATATCACCCGGCTGTTTGGCGCCCATCTCCACCAGAAAGAGATCGTGTATCGGTTTGAGCTTCTCCCGGATAATACGAGTCACCCCCAGCAGGGTGTTGAAACTGCCCGGCGTCATCAATGCATTATATTTGTCCAGCAACAGTTCATTCAGGATGAATTTGGTACTGGTCTTGCCATAGCTCCCGGTGATACCGACCACCTGAAGCCCCGGCATGCCGTTAATGATCTTCCCCGCATCGCCGATGTACCATCTGGCGATGGCCGACTCCACCGGCACCGCCAACAGGTTGGCGACGACCAGCAGCCAGGGCAGCAACAGCAGGAGCAGGCCCAGCATGAGAAAGAGAGAGAAACAGGGGATAGATGACAATCCCGTTGATCCCAGAAAAAACGCCGGTAGCGACGCGCCCACCCAGATCAGAAAGATTGCCGTCATCAGGCGTCTGACCCGTCCTGTCACCACCAACGGTTTTTTTACCGGCACTTTGGGACGTCTCAGACTGAGCAGCAGGAATCCCCCGATCCAGATGCCGAAAAACAGCCCGCTGTTCCAGTAAAACAGAAGCGCCACAAGCGGTAGCAGTGAGACCAGGCCAAGACGTTTAAGCCGATCCTCATTCAGCCAACGCAGATAACGTTCGTTGCGATAGGAGTTGAGCTGCAGCATGTGCAGGTAGTGCAGAACTGCGCGTCCGGCAATAACAGCGTAGAGCGTCAGGGCAAGCAGCACAGCAAGCGTCTGGAACAGGGCAGCCCCCATAAATCAGGTTTCCATTTGCAGAAAATAGTCGACGATGATCTGGAACTCGCCAGGCCTTTCCAGATAGGAGAAGTGTCCTGCTCCCTTGATGAGAGCCAGACCACAATCGGGTATCTGCGCCTCCATCACCTTCGCCTGATAGAGAGGCGTATCCAGATCGTTCTCTCCCCAGACCAGCAGGGTGGGCGCTTTGATCCCGGACAGCAGGGGCGTCAGATCTTCATTCACCACCTTTACCAGGGTCTGCCGCATGACGGGGGAGGCATTGCGGTAATCTTCGGAACCGGCACGTGCGCGCATCTTTTTCAGTAGCGGTGGATAGAGCCTGCCCAAAACATTTTTCATCAGCTTGTATGAATAGACCTTGAGGTAGTAGTTCAGGCTGCGGCGGGGTTTGACCCCGGCACTGTCCACCAGAATCAATCTTCTGACCGCTATCCTCGCCGCCAGGCGGATCGCCAGCCGGCCACCGAAGGAGTGACCGATGATCGCAGGATTTTCGATCCCCATCTCTCCGATAAAACGCTCCACCAACGCCGCATATTCCGTCGTTCCCCATGGGGATTCCGGCTCCCGGCTGTCACCGAAACCGGGAAGATCCAATGCGTAGACACAATATTTTTTCGCCAGATGCTGCCTGACAGCCGCGAAACTTCCGAGATCGCTGCCCCAGCCGTGCAGGATAAGCACACGACTCCCACTGCCCATAACATCATAGTGGAGACGAATATTGTGGATAGTAGTGTAAATCGTTATCTCCCGGTCAGACAGTGAGGTTGCCGGTTCCGCTGTGCTTGAACCGGCCTACTACTGGACTTGCAGGCCGGTTCAAGCACAGCGGATCAGACAAAGCGCTGGGCCAACTAAGCGGGGCTGCCCGCTGGCCGCAGGGGATCCGCACCAATAGTGCCGACCAGACTGCGCAGATAGTCATCACTTCGTACCGCCGCGAGCCGCGCTTCGGCCGCCTCGAGTCGCGACGCTATACCCATCTTTTCAGCCACATCCGTATAACCGGGCCGACTGAGGAAATCCTGCAGATAGTCAACGTGGCGTTCCCAGAGCGTTATTTCACGGGCCTGTTTCACCCGCAGACGCTCCTGGTACCAATCCGATGCCAACAGGTAGTCGCTGGTGAACATGGCGCGAATCTCCGGGTCATGCACTGCCTTACCTTCGTACTCACCCTTCGCCATGATATGCAGCACAGCCTTCAACGGCGGACAGGCATCCTCAACACTGCCGTCATCCAGATACTGCTGAGCAACTCTCTGTTGTGCCTCTACGATATTGTTGATGCCGTCCGCAAAGACATCCAGGCCCTGCAGTTCCGGTTTCAGGATACTTTCGGTCAGCACCGTGTTGGCATTATCGAAAATCTTGCCGAGGAAGCCGTGTACAAAACGATCTGTAATACGATAGCCCAACCGACTCGCCAAAACCTGATGACCGTTATGCTCAAAGTCTTCCATCGGTTCGAGGTAGCCGTTCTCGATGAGATAGGCCGGCTCACGCTCATATTCGTCGAGCCGCGCCCAGACCTCGGGGATCAACAGGCTGATATCGTGGTCAACCCGCACGTTCGGACCGACATACCCGGCAGAACTGGAAAAACCCGGATAACCCGTAAGAATGAACGAGACCAGCGCATTGTTGAGATCCGCAGTGGCGCGAAGGGCATTGAAAGGCCCCTTGGTCAGCGCACCCTCACTCCCCGCCCCGGTGGTGGAGGGGGACTTGCCGGTGAGACTGCAGACAAAGTCCATGAACAGTTCGGGCAGCTCCTGATAATGGATCGGGTTATAGACCGCCAGGGAGCGAATACCGGGTTCAGGCGGGTTGTTGCGGCGTCCGGCCAGCACCGCATCGACCGTATGACAAACCTTCTTTCCCAACGACAGCTTACGATGGAATCGCGCGCCAATCTCGGCCACGTAGGCCCGTATCGGCGCCACCAGATCCTGCCGGGTCTGCAGATAGCGAGGGTTCTTGCTCGGCTTTCCATCCACCAGCCGCGGATGAGCGGATGAGACCACGTAACCGCTCTGCGCTTCGTGGGCACCCGTAAGCAACTCTCGCATGGGCTGGGTGAAGTTGCAGAGATTCAGCACATCCTCCACCACCTCAGTCAATTTCTCTCCGTTCAGCGGTTCAAAATTGGCAAGAAAATTCCCAGGCTGGGACATATCGAATTCGGTCTGCTTGTCGAAGCCGGGAATGACGGCATCATCCGGACGCTGGAACAGACGATATTCGCAGTTGGCGGTCAACTTGACGCTGCGATCATTGTCAGATCCACAGCGGCAGTCATCAAGGGATTTCGCTCTGACCACCACCGAAGTGGTGATGTCGTCCTCCATCTGAATCTTGTCAGCGGCGATGAAATCCTGCCGTACCTTGAAGATGCGCCACTCACCGCGCGCATCGAAACCGACACGCAGATAGGAGGCGATAATGCGGCGATCCAACAACTTCAGTTCATGGCCAGCCGCACCGTCAATCTCATCCACTGAAATATATTTGCGCCAGTTGGTGCCCCAGAATGGCCGGTAGAAGCGTTTGATGACAAAGGCCAGCGCCAGTATGCGCGGCGGAATCGACTCCAGCCAGGCATTGTACTCATCCGTATAGCTGGGAGAGGGGGTCATCAATTTGATGAAGGAGCCCAGGCTGCGTTCCTTACTCAGCGGCTTACGGCTGGGATCCCGGTCCACACCCTCAAAACTGGACTTCAAACGATCACTATAGTCCCGCTCGTAGATCTCCTGCACCCGGTCGAGATCAATCTGCAGATCATCCACAAAGAGCGGCCCATAGATCACCGCATCGTCGAGGGACTTGGAGATCTCCGATTTGCCGCCACCGGAAACGGTGCTGGGTTTGTGACAAAAAGTCCCCTCGGGGTCGGTGCCGATCAGACGCCACGAGGGGGCGCCCGGATGCTTTTGCATCTCTATTTTATAACCGTTGGGCTGGATATAGATCTTTCCCGGCTGCAGACGAATAACATGGGACTCGCCATCCCGCAGGAAGGCGATGCTCTGCTCCTGCAGATCCATGCGCAGATCCTGCGGCACGTAGATCACATCGGGGAAGCGCTTGTCGATACCATGCCCTTCAGGCTGCAGATTCATGATATCGCCGTAGCGTTCCACCACATCCTGAAAGCTGTAACCCGGCTCCCGGGTCGTGGAGTCGACACCATATTCGATGCCGTGGTTACGGCGCGGGAAGGCCAATGCTCCACCGGCATGCTCCTCCTCCGCCAGGCCAAAAAGATTGGCGGCGAAGCTGATCTGGGTCTTGACCTCTTTCTTGCAATAGCCGTAGTAGTTATCCGCTAGAATGGTGACGATCACGCCGCTCTCATCACGGGCAGTGATCTTGAAGGCCTGTCCATCGTTGTAGCGTTCATCTTCCGACTGCCAGCACATGCCTTCCGCCCGTTGACGCTCACTGGCATCATCGAAGTGGGGCAGTCCTACAGACTTTTTGGTGAGCTGGGTGAGATGGGGTGCGAGGATGACGCAGCCGGTCTGTCCGCTCCAGTGATCCACATCCAGGGCGGAATCAAACTCCGGCAGCATAGGGTTGCCGCCATTGCCGAAGATGCTCTCGACAAAATCGAGGTTGCTGACCAGGTTACCCGGCGCGAAGAAGCGGATCTCCATGCGCTTCTCGCTATCCTGGCCGGGGATCTCCGGACAGACGGTGGGGCGCAGCAGCAGGGAGACAAACATCTTCGCCTGCTCTTCCAACGCTGAGGTGAAGGGTATCTGCAGCAGTTCCTCCGGCGGATTCATTGCGGCTGTCAGCATGAAGGCAAAACAACGCTTCGGCACCACCTTCTTGTCACCGGGAACCGGCAACCCACCATCGGCAATATGAAAAGAACCCTTGGTGGTCCGGCGATCGCTGGCGGGATTGTGCAGCACACCCTGCTTCACCCGGAAACTGTTGACGATATCGGAGTGGAACTCGTCCTCGCCCAACGGCAGGGAGAGCTCCCGGGCTACGCCATGCCTGTCAAGGATGAAGGTCATGGCGGGCAGCTTGGGCATCTCCCCTTCAGGAAGACCCTCAAGATAACGCTGCAAAAATGACTGGATACGTTGGTCAGCGGGACAGAGGTAGTCCGTGAGCAACCGGTTCTTCTCCCGGTAACTCTTGAGCAGATCCTGGGCGGTGGAAAGAAACGCCTCATCTCCGCCGGCAACTGTGGGCTGCCCCGAAGATGCCAGTTTCAGGTTGATATAGAGCTGTAGCTTTTTGCTCTCTTCTTCCGGATCTGCCGGAGTATCTTTAAGACCGAGGGAACGCTCGAAGTCCATGACTTCTCCAAATCTGTTAACCGCGCGCATCCTGCCCGAAGCGGCGTCCAGATTCAAGTCTGACACATCTCAAACCGGACCAACACAACCCTTTAAAAGAAGTTTTTTTACTTTAACAAACAATCTATTATAGAAATAGTACCTGGTTTTTCCAGGCCTTCAGAAAACCTATGAAATCTTTCATTACCTGAGGCAAACAAGAGGAAACCGGCTAGAAGTCCCTACCCGGTGGCGCCTTTACTTAGCTGCCGATTGCATGCAGCTATCCATCTCGGCACTGCTGGCACTCTTTCCCAAACAGCCTTTTATCGCCTCGCTACGCTTGATCGATAGTTTCAGATCTTTCACCATCTGGACCTTCATTTCCGGACTCCACTCGATATCCTTCGGGTCTGGCGCGAGCGGTGGTTTGCCGTGAGAACTCTCCTTACCTCCGCCTATGGAGCGCATGGCCTGCTCTCTGGCCTCGGTCATAATGGCAACACACTTCATCAGATCATCCTTGCTGGATGTCCCCTCCAGACAGGTCAGGGTCTTTTTCATCGCAGGTATGCTCGTCTCCATCACAGGAAGCATCCTCTGTTTTGCCATCTTGAACATCTGTTCCCTGTCCATCTGTCCCTGCGGGGACTGCGCAAAGACCATCGCCGGCAGCAGCAAGATCGGTAGCAGATATTTCATTGACTTCTCCTGGAGATTATCGGGACGGTCATACTACCCTATTCCACAACGGGAGGCTTTTGTGCATTGCCTTCTCTGCCCGGCGACCCGGCCACACGGGAGGGTCTTTTCCCAACCGAACGCAGATCGACCAATTTGTTGAGCAGGTCAAACCAGAAGGGTGCACCCATAGAGATAGAAAGGATAGTGATCAGCAGACCGGTGATCTTGACCAACACCGCCCATAATCGGTTCTCTCTGTCTCCTTTTGCATCTTCCCGGTTCTGCCAGAATTTTGTTACCGACTCGCTATCCCAGCCCAAGGGCAGTGAGAGACCTTCAATTTTCTTAACGACCTCCTTGTAATTCTGATCCTTTGTCAGGGCATCTTTATCACTCTTTGCAAGTTGCTCTGCCTGCGCCACCAAGGCCGTACGCACACCGGAATCATGCCACAACACATGGGCGATATGGATAGTGTCGATGTTCATCGAGGTGACTACTACGGCGGCGACAAGGAGGATAATCATCTGCGACTGGCGTCGATACCAGCCCGATGCCCGATCCATCGAGGTATCAAACCACGCCTCGATGTTGGACTGAATCTTCTCCAGATCATCTCCCGCATTATCGAGCAATGGCAGGAGGGAGCGTTTGAGGTGTTCGCTCTCCTCCTTGTTGATCAGGCTTCGGATCGAGGTAACCGTTTTCATCTTGCCATCCCTGCTCCTGGCCCCGATGGCATCGAGCAGGGTAACGGCAAAGGTGTGAGGCGGGATATAGTTCGGTACCTTCTCATCCCTGTGCTTGCCGAAAAAGCGTACCGGAGGCTGTTTCAAGGCACTGATGAAGGGATGTGACGTGACCTTGCTGATCAGAGTGGCAGCCGCCGAATCCTCCGCAGGCTTTGCCTCATTCGTCAACAATTGATTGAGCGCTATCAGCAGGTTCTTGGAGCGCAGATTGAAAAAACCGGCGATCATCTCATTGAGCGAGGAGCAGAGCAGGCTCAGTAAAACATAGATGAATGCCAAGCCAATGGCGACCTCAAGCATGACTGATCCAAACATAGCCCCATCCTCCTGGAGTAACGAATGTGGATTATTACGAATAGTTTTTAAGTTTAGTAGCTTCTCACCTGAGAATCCTTAAATTCCCATCTCGCGCAGTCAAGCACCATACCGGATATTCCTTCGGCACCACCCAGATAGGGGGCAATGCTGATCCTGACCCCGGGATGCTTCCGTTGAGTAACCTCCACCTCCTGTGGAATATCGAGGCTCACATGTCGGCCTGCGGAGAGGAAATAGGGCAGCACGACCACCTCTTCCGCGCCCTCGGTGATGCACTGCCCGATCCCTGCAGGAATGGAGGGATCGGCAAGTTCCAGGAAGGCACAAATCACAGAATGGTAGCTATCTCCCGCCTCTGCTCTCACCCGCTCCGTCAGCCGCCGGATCTCCTCGTTGGAGGCCTCCCGGCGGCTGCCATGCGCCACAATCAACAGCGCCCGGTTCACTTGACCTCCAGACTCTTGGAAGCGATCTCGAAGAGATCCCGTGAGATATCCGGTGTAGAGAGCACCCGTTGAAATTCATGCTTCATCAACGTCTGACGCACCTCGTCGTAACGCTGCCAGCGGGCCATGATGCGCATCATACGGGCCGCAACCTGGGGGTTGAGCCGGTCCAGTTCCAGGACCCTGTCGGTCAGGAAACGGTAGCCGGAGCCATCCACTGCATGAAACCCGGTGATATTGCCACTGCAAAAGGCGCCGATCAGACTGCGCACCTTGTTGGGGTTCTGCATGGAGAAGGCAGGATGGGTCATCAAACGCTTCACGACATCCAGTGTCGAGGGTAATCGGGAGAACGCCTGTACGGAGAACCATTTGTCCATCACCAGCATATCGTCCCGCCAGCGGTTCTCGAATGCCCCAAGCGCGGTATCTCTCTCAGGAGAGTCTGTGTTGGCCAGCGCCGAGAGTGCCGCCATGACATCGGTCATGTTGTGCGACGCCTCGAACTGGGCCATGCAAAGATCACGGATAGACTGCTCATCGAGCAGCATGAGATAACCGAGGCAGACATTCTTCAGGCTGCGCCGGGCGATGGCGGCGGAGTCGATGGAGTAAACACCCGATTCTGTATTGGCATGGTAGACCTCAAGCAGCGAGGTTTTCAGCGCCACGGCAAGTTGTCGTTTCACCGCTTCCCGCGCTATATGGATACCATCGACATCCACCTCCGCCATCTGATCACCCAGCAGGGATTCAGACGGGAGGATCAGTACCTCGGCCAGCAACGCCTTATCGGCCTGTTGGTCGGTCAGTGCCTTATGAAAGGCATCGATAAGCCCTTGAGGCACCTCCAATTTATTCCCTGCACGATAGGCATGCAGCAGTTGCAGGATGATGCGCTGAGCCAGTGTCTGGGCGGCATCCCAACGGTTGAAGTCATCGTTGTCGTGGGCCATCAGGAACATCAGTTCCGCATCGCTGTAACCATAATCGATCTTGACCGGCGCAGATAGCCCCCGCAGCAGTGAAGGCACCGGTCTGGATGGCACATTGATGAAATGAAAAGTCTCCACCGCCTGGCGCAACTCAACGACCCGTGTCCCTCCACCTGACCCCGCCTCGCCCTCCAACTGCAGCGGAATATCCTCTCCCGTCTCATCGAGCAACCCCATGGCCAGGGGGATGTGGAACGGTGGCTTGTTCTTCTGTCCAGGTGTGTCCGGACAGTGCTGGGTGACCTGCAGACTGTAGACTTGTGCAGCGGCATCGTAATCGGCCTTCACCTGCAGTTCGGGGGTACCAGCAAGACTGTACCAGTGCTTGAATTGAGAGAGATCCCGTCCGCCGGCGTCCTCCATACATCGAACAAAATTCTCAGTGGTGACCGCCTGGCCGTCATGCCGTCCAAAATAGAGGTCGGTGGCCTTGCGGTAGTCAGTTTCGCCCAGCAGATTGTGCTGCATGCGCACCACTTCGGCACCCTTCTCATAGACAGTCACGGTGTAGAAATTGTTGATTTCCATATAGGCGTCGGGACGAATCGGGTGGGCCATGGGACCGGCATCCTCGGCAAACTGGTGTGCGCGCAGCAACCGCACGTCTTCGATACGCTTGACGCCCCAGGAGCCCATATCTGCCGAGAACTCCTGATCCCGAAACACCGTCAGTCCCTCTTTCAGGCTGAGCTGAAACCAATCCCGGCAGGTGATGCGATTGCCGGTCCAGTTATGGAAATATTCGTGAGCGATGACCCCTTCGATACCCTGGAAGTCACGGTCGGTGGCGCTATCGGGGCGGGCCAGCACGAACTTTGAGTTGAAGATGTTGAGGCCTTTGTTCTCCATCGCCCCCATGTTGAAGTCGTTGACCGCCACGATCATGTAGATGTCCAGATCATACTCACAACCATAGTGCTGCTCATCCCAGGCCATGGCGTGTTTCAGGGATTGCATGGCGTGATCGCACTTCTCGATATTTTCCGGTTCCACGTAGATGCGCAGATCCACATCGCGTCCCGAAATGGTGGTATAGCTGTCTCGAATAAAACGCAGATCCCCCGCCACCAAGGCAAAAAGATAACAGGGCTTGGGAAAGGGGTCTTCCCAGCGAACCCGGTGGCGGCCCTGATCGAGCTCCTCTTCCTGAACCCGGTTGCCGTTGGAGAGCAGTACCGGACAGCGCTTTCTGTCTGCGCTGATGGTGGTGCTGAAGCGTGCCATGACATCGGGCCGGTCAGGAAAATAGGTGATGCGGCGAAACCCTTCGGCCTCGCATTGAGTACAGAACATGCCACCTGAGCGATAGAGCCCTTCCAGTGCAGTATTCTCCTGGGGGCGTATCAACACCCGGATTTTCAGTTCAAACTTTTCAGGTGGATTATCGATGGTCAGGGATGTGGCATCCAGCCGATAGGCATCGGTTCCCAGCACAGCATCATCGAGCTGCACGGATTCCAGCTCCAGCTGCTCGCCATTCAACAGGAAGGCGCGCTCGTCGCCTTCAAAGGCAGGGTTACGGCGTACCTTCAGACGGCTCTCAACACGAGCATAGTCCTCGTGGAGATCTAAATTCAGGTCGATCTGATCCACCAGATAAGCCGGTGGCAAATAGTCCTTCAAATGGATGGTAACAGGGGTATCTGAGCGCATGTGTGGTCCCGGAAAACGTTCAAGGCGCTCCATGTTATAGCCAAACCGAAGAATCTTAAAACCCACCGCCGGTAAAGTTCTTCTGCGCTTCCGTATAAAACCATTCTCATGTCATGGTGTTCGTGGAACTCTGCTGATGCGGCTGTTAAGATTAAGGGATTAAACGAAACAATGCTTTTTTCGATGATTTACTGAAAACTCAAAGAGTTACATAACAATTTCTGAAAATCATCTCTGCCCCGTCGCCCATTCCATCAGGGTTCGGAGCCTTGCTGATCACTTTTACCAAGAGGAATCTACCCCATGCCTAAAGTGGTGATGTATACCACGGCGGTCTGCCCCTATTGCGTACGCGCCAAATTCATGCTGAAAAACAAGCAGGTGGACTATGAGGAGATCCGCATCGATACCGACCACGAAGCGATGCAGGTCATGATGCAACGCAGTCGGCGCAACACAGTGCCGCAGATCTTCATCGACGAATACCATGTCGGCGGTTATGACGATATGGCCGCCCTTGAAATGGCTGGTCGCCTGGACGAACTGCTCGGTCTGGCGGAAAGCTGATCTGCATGAATGAAACGGCAGGCAAGGTCCGGCTCGACAAATGGCTGTGGGCAGCCCGCTTTTTCAAGACTCGTCAACACGCCTGCGAAGCAATCAATGGCGGCAAAGTACATCTCAATGGCCAACGCACAAAACCTGGCCGTGAGGTCAAAGTCGGTTCACATCTGCAGATCCATAAAGGCTCACTTGAATGGGATGTTGAGGTACGGGTACTGGCCTCAAAACGGCGCCCCGCCAGGGAGGCACTTGAATTCTACGAAGAGTCGGTGGAGAGTGAACAGCAGCGACAGAAGATTACCGAAGAGCTGCGCTTGCAGCGTGCCATGGAACCACGACCCGTTCGTGGCAAGATGAACAAGAAAGATCGCCGTATGATCCACCGTTTTACCAACAAGGGGACCTGAAGCCAGCATGGACCAGGATGCATACCATCGCACATACCGAGAGATCAACGACCGTTACTGCCCTTTCGAGCGGAGCATTCTGAACGACAAATGCAGCTGCGGTGAGTCAAAGCGATTCTACCTGGCGGAGCGTGTTGGGGTGCATTGTGAATCAGACCAGGGACAGGCCCAATGCATGGAACTGCTCGAACTGCTCCGTCATCACGCCCGCTTTGCACTGAAATCCAATGACCGGAATGCAACACTGCCTCATGGCCAGGCGATGCGCCTGCAGGTCGGTGGACTGCGTGGACTGTTTTCCGAGACCTACCCGGAAGAACCTATGCCCGAACCGATTGGTGACATATTCACACTAGTTAGCAGCGCCATCGAAAAATTCAATTCACTGGATGAATTGCCGTTCCAACCCATCATCCAGCAGGTTGCCGCCTATCGAGGGCGCCAGCGTTCCAAACCCAATAAATAATGCACCCGTTCAAGATGTAGGCCCGATCAAGCGCAGCGGATCGGGCACTTTCGAATTGACACAACTTATGAGAGGTTACCGCTTCCTCTCAGCTTGAACCGGCCTACTACTTTAGTCCCCGCAGCACGTTTAGATATGCCATCAATGGTGTAAATACTGGTTCCAACTTACGGCGCATCAGAGAGCCGATCGCATCAGAATGACTGAATACAGGACGCACGACGCCATACCCCATGCCGGAAAAAATACGCATCGCCTTTAACTCCCCCGCCAACTCAGGCACAGCATCCAGGCAACGTTCAAAGGCGTGACGGGTGGCCTTTCCTGCAAGCAGCTGTTCGGCTTCCTCTTCCAGCGCTTCAAGGGTCAGATCAGGGTCTCCTTCAGGCCTCAGTGGCGCGAAATAGTCTCGCAGGACATTGAGCAGCAGGGTAACCACATCCTGATTAGCGGGCCTGGCCATCACCCGCCCGACGGTATCGATAAAGCTTTGGCCCGGAGCAGAGAGTATTTTCAACACGATTTCCGCATAAGGGTTTCCAGCCTCTGAAAGCGCTACGAGCGTATCTGCATGGATATCCCGATCTCCACGCGGTTGCAACTGGTCCGGCAACTGGTTCGGTATGCTGGCAAGAAATCCGAGATAATAGACGGGTTTGCGACTGCAACGTATCCATAACTTCTGTCTGACTTCATCCGAAACCAATCCCGGTTGAAGTACGAGTTTCAGGCTTTCCACCATCATCTCCGATTCAGTCTCAAAGGGGAGGTATTCGATCAGGAACTTCGCCAACTCGGCACCCATCTCTCCGGCAACCACGGCTGGATTAGCCAACATACGCCGGGCATTTTCCGGCTCCTGGCCGGACCACCAGGCCAAGCGCGCCAGCTCATCGGTCAGTCCGCTGGCACAGGTAACGGCGACAACCGCTTCCGGTTCACCAAGCAGGAGCAGTTGTCCAAGATTTTCGCCCCGGGTCTGCCCCATTCGGGTCCAGCGTTTGAGAAAAAGCGGGTAGCCACCGGGTGATCCCGTCGCATGACCGGACAGTAGTTCCCGCACCCGGCCAAGATATTGGTCGTCACGGCAGTTGGGATTGAGCTGAATCTTGGCCTCACCCTTGTCGGAGAGACCGTAAAGCGTCATTGAAGACTCATTGATTCTGATAGCGCGGGGTTTAGTGGCAAGCAGCACATTCAGACGCAGCGCGTCTTCATTGGATAGATCCATCAAGAAGGTGGCTCCGGGAGTGGTTGAGTGCTTTTATCCTGTTAGAGGACAGGCTGTTTTGGTCTAGGCAGTACCGCTACTCGATGAATGGAGAATCACTCCCCTTGATCGGTATTCTCAGCTACAGGAGGAACATAGTTGGCGTCTTTCGGATTGATGAAGATGAATTGATTCTCGCCATCTTCCGTCTCCACGTAATCCATGGTCGTTTCATTTAGCATCGGAACATATTCGGGTTCCATAACCAAGTCGATGCCCTCTGAGATAAAGGTTATATCGTCATCCTTCACCTCATCGAATCCCATCAGATAGTCAAACGCCCCATCTTCCTTCTTACGAGTTGCAAAACGCAGCACCATACCCTCTGTTCCGCCCTGCTCTGCTGCCTGGGCAATCTGTTTAGCCGCCCTTTTGGTCAATTTAAACATCTTTATTACTACCTTGATTTCCCATTTCCAGTGCTTTTTATCACCCTGACATGCGACAAAAAGCGCTCTACCCAGTGACATCCACCCACATTTCGCATGTGCGTGTAGTTAGCAAGCAGGTTTTTGTAGATATAGCCATCATGTCTGCTGTCGATTCCTGTGCCGCGGACCACTTTATAGGCAAAATCGCTGCTTTCAGCATCCAATCCTTCGAGAGCCGAGTAGTGGAACTCATGAGCGTTGATGATGCCATCGCCATCTTTTTCCGCGATTTCTCCCCAGCGGGAGTTGCCTGATTCCGTGAGACGGACGTAGCCCCGACCTTGTGGTCTTTCATGCATGACCGCATCAGCAGGAATTATACCGACCATTCTACATTTTTTGCCTTGCCAGGTCAGGCTTCTGCAAAGGTACATCAACCCTCCACATTCTGCGTAAACCGCCCCACCCTGTTCGATATAGTCTCTGATTGCTCCTCGGATCGAACTATTTGCCTCAAGCGCATCCATCGACGCCTCGGGAAATCCCCCACCGATAAAGAGCCCATCGATCTCAGGCAGTCGTTCATCGTTCAGGGTGTCGAAAGGAACCAGTTCAGCCCCATGATGCCGCAAAGCCTCCAGGTCATCGGGGTAGTAGAATCCAAAGGCCTTATCTTTCGGGTAACCTATTCGCAATGCCCCATCTTGATGTGAAGTCTCCTCCACAGCCGCCAAGCGGGGAACACTGCGGGCCTCTCCGGCAATCTCTATCAGCCTGTCGAGATCGACACAGTCGGTTACCGTCTTTGCCAGATAGTCGATGACCTCTTCTGCCTGCGAGCGCTCATTGTTGGGCACCAACCCCAAATGCCGCTCATCAATTCCCAGTAACGGATCATTGGCGACAGCCCCCAGCACGGGAATGTCAGTATAATGCTCTACGACATTTACCAACTTCGATTCGTGGCGGCTGCCACCGACTTGATTGAGGATGACACCTGAGATAGAGATGTTGTGGTCAAAAGCCTGGTATCCCAGCAGCAGCGGAGCAATTCCGCGGGTCATGCCCTTTGTATTGATAACCAGAATAACAGGAACATCCAGCAGGGCTGCCAGAGCGGCATTGCTATTGCTGCCTTCAATATCCAAGCCATCATAGAGTCCCTTGTTACCCTCGATGAGGCCAATATCTGCTCCCTGCATTCGACGACGATAGAGCGCTTCGATCTCTTCCCGATGCATGGTGTAGAAATCGAGATTGTAACAGCCACGCCCAGTTGCTGAGTGCAGCCAAAGCGGGTCAATGTAGTCGGGACCTTTTTTGAAGGACTGTACCGTCAGGCCTCGACTGGCGAGAGCACGCCCCAACCCGATAGAGAGGGTGGTCTTCCCAGAGGACTTATGCGCAGCAGAGATATAGATAGAGGCCACAGGCTTTTTCTTTCGTGCAAAAAAATACCCACCGTCAGCACATGCCGACGGTGGGTATTCTTATTGTCTTACAACCAGATTACAAGCTGTAAATCAGGCACTCTCCCCTGGATCTTCCAGGGATTCAGGGAACACCTTGAACATACGGGCACCTACAGCAACCATCGTCATGGCGATGGCGATGCCACCAATGCCAAGCAGCATTTCCGGAAGGCTGGGCGCATAGGCATTCACGGTCCCATCATAGAAGCTGCTCTCAAGCACTTCCTTACCCGGAAAAATTGACATCGGAAAGGCCTGTCCACCTATTACTATCACATAGATCTGAAAGAAACCGCCAATCAACACCATCACAGAAGCCGCAACCACGGCCCAGCGGGCTTTATCAAACGCCGGAGAGTAGATCAGAAACAGGGGGATAATACCGCCGATTAATATCTGGCCAATCCAGAACATTGCGGTATACACACCGCCATTGAGCAGGATGAAACTCTCGATGCCGTGATGCTGGGTCACATACAGGTTGGTGAGATGATAGGCCAGAGCAAAGTAGAGTACCGCACCGACAAACACACCAAGCAGATTTTTCAAGCGCGCCAAGCGCAGATCACCCAACTCACGATTACCCCAGATATAGGCGGCAATCAGCGTGATAATGAAGAAGGCCAGACCGTAGCTGAAAGACATGATAATGAACATCGGCGCCATGATCGCGGCATCATAGGCCTCACGGGCGACCAGGAAACCAAAGATGGAGCCAGTACCGGTAGTCAGTGCGAGACGCCAGAAAAACGCAGCGAAACCAAGCGTGCGGTAGTAACGGTTGGCCTTTCTGTCCATCATGGTCCAAAGGTAGATACCCACGATAGCGAAAAAGCCCGAATAGAGAATAATGTTCCAGGCAAAGATCGATTTGAAATTATAGTAGGTCATGGCAATGATCAGACGGTCGGGCCGTCCAAGATCCAGCAGCAGCACTACCAAGCCACCCGCCAGCAAACCAATCGCCAGCAAACTCGAGAAGCGTCCGAGGGGCTTGTACATGGGCCCGCCAAACACAGAGCCGATCGATGCCACATTCAAGGCACCGGATGCAGCGACAATCAGGTAGATTGCAAAGACATGCGGCAGTCCCCAAACCACCTGATTGGTCATTCCAGTTACCCAGTGACCATTGTGTTCCATGTAGAAGGCCGCCCCAAGTGCGACCGCAACAATCGTACCGAGCAATGCCATCCCTGCCCAATAGCGGACAGGTGTTCCACAGTAGAGCTCACGATAATACATCTTACTCATGTTCTATACGCCCCCTGCTATCACAGATTCGAATACCGAACACCGGTATTCAGTTTGAGGTCAGCGCGAATCTGCCGACTATTCTGTGATTTAAGTGCTTGACTGATTTCGCTATCGGGATCTTTCAGGTCGCCAAAGACAATCGCTCCATGTCCATCCTTGTGACAGGCTTCCTGACAGGCGGTCATCGTCTCGCCGCGATCAATACGGTGTACACACATCGTGCAGCCCTCTACACACCCCTTACCTCGAGGAGCGTTAACGGATTGATCCTTGAGGTCTTCATGCACGAAAGAGCGCGCCTTATAGGGACAGGCCATCATGCAGTAGCGGCAGCCGATACAGGTATGACGGTCAACCAACACAATGCCATCTGCGCGTTTGAAAGAGGCGCCCGTCGGGCAGACATCGACACAAGGCGGATGTTCACAATGCTGACACATCATTACCAGGCGATTGATATGGCCGGTATTGAGATCCTTCAGTTTGACGGTGCGGATCCACTGGGCATCCGTTTCCGGACGACCGTGGCTGGTCAAGCCGTGTTCACTGTTGCAGGCATCGACACAGGCACTGCAGCCTTCCGCACATTTATTCGCATCGATCAACATTCCCCAACGATGCTTGGCAGACGCGCCCTGGGATTCAGGATCAGCGCCGGCCACTGTATGCAGAAGTACACCAGGAGCGACGACAACCGCTCCCGCCGCTGCAACTGTCGCTCCGACAAATTTGCGGCGGTTCATATCCGGCTGGTCATTTTTAACACTCACGATCAGTCTCTCCGCATATTACCTGGCAGACTCGCTGCCGGCATGGATAACAGGATGCCACTCTTTCAACGATGAGGCGTTGAGGTGCTGGAACTTCATCTGTTCAAGGTCAACCGCCCCAAGGGAGCCACTGCCTTGCATAGGTGTCGTACGATGACACTGAAAACAGGCGGGACTCACGGCCACATAGTCATGGCAAGCCTGGCAGAACTGACCTTCATCAGTCACCGGAACCGCATTACCATCATTATCTTTGGATGCATGGCATTCAACACAGTCGACAAGACTGAACTTAGCTCCGCGAATCCCGCCACGCACGGTCTCAACCCGCTGGTGCTTGAGGTAATCCATGTGGTTTCGACGCATATCACTCGTCTCCGCCACACAGCTTTCCATCGAAGCCGCCTTCGAGCCCTTGATTACGGCGGTATCACCTGTAGCCTGCAGGCTGGTCACTGCAAAAGCAGCACCTGCCAACAGGTAGGTGAAACGCCTGATGCTGTTGAAAGAACTTCGCATCACAGCTCCTATTTATTCGCCGAGACCCATCTGAATGTAGCCTGTAGGACAGACATCGGTGCAAACGTGGCAGCCAATGCACTTGAAGTAGTCGGTATCTACATAACGACCGGTGGTTGATTCGCCACGTTTGACACGGAAGACCGCATCCTGGGGACAGAAAATCACGCAGTTGTCACACTCGAAGCACATGCCGCAACTCATGCAACGCTTCGCCTCTGCCTGAACCTGTTCCGTATTCAGAGGAATCAGACGCTCTTTGAAGTGGCCAAGCACGTCGTCCGAACTGGGAACTTCTTCATTACGGATATTGCGGGCCGTCGGCTCAAAGTAACCCAGAAAGAGTTGATCGGCGGGAATGATCTCCTGCTTGGAACGATCCTCAAAGTTATGCACCGCATATTTGGCAGAATTGGTGCCTCGCAGGTCACCTTCGGTGTTGTCAAAGTGCTCAGGTTCCATGTGCGCCTCTTTCAGCTTCTCCAGGAGGCTGAAATGGTGAACATCGACCTTCGGACGTTTGCCTTGTTTTTCATGCTTGAGGAAGTGATCAATACTTTCGGCGGCGATGGAAGCCTGACCAATCGCAGTCGTCAGTAGATGCGGGCGGATGATGTCCCCTGCCACGAAGTGACCCGGCTTACCTGGTATCTGATAAAGGCTGTCGGAGTCGATGAGACCACGACCATTATCGAAATCCTCTAGGCCAGTCATGTCACCACCCTGACCAATCGCGGCAACGATGAGGTCCGCTTCAAGAACGCGCTCGGTGCCCTCTATGGGGATAGGCGTCATGCCATCCATGGTGCAGTCGCACACTCTCAGCGCCTTTGCCCGACCGTCTTCGCCCTTGATCACTTCCAGGGGCATCACACCGTCGAGGATGGTAACTCCCTCAGTCGTCGCATCACTGATCTCGTGTTCTGCGGCCATCATCTCAGATTTACCGAAGAGAGAGGTCAGTGTCACATCAGAACCCTGCGCTGCAGCAGCACTTGCGGCATCATGAGCCACGAAACCATCCTTCACCACCAGTTCAGGGCGGTCAGTCGGATTGGTATGTTCGATGTGACCAAGGCGGCGGGCGACGGACACCACGTCGATAGAGGTATCACCACCACCGATACAGATCACCTTGTCAGCAGTCACTTTCATACGGCCTTCGTTAAAGGCCTTCAGGAAGGCAACACCGCTAACACAGTTATCAGTACCTTCCCAACCGGGGATCGGCAGTCCGCGGCCACTCTGGCAACCCAACGCCCAAAGAACGGCGTCATACTCTTTCTCCACATCTGCAATCGCCACGTCTTTACCTACACGTGTTTCCATGCGCAGTTCAACGCCCATATCGACAATACGCTGAAGTTCAGCGCCCAGCTTGTCACGGGGAATACGATAGCCGGGGATGCCATAGCGCATCATGCCGCCAAGCTCCTTGTTCTCGTCAAACAGGGTGACGCCATGGCCCATGCGGCGCAGCTGGAAGGCTGCCGCCATACCGGCAGGACCACCACCGATAACCGCTACCTTCTTGCCGGTATCTTCACCTGTGGTAAACGAGTAACCCTTTTCAATGGCGTTGTCGCCGATGAACTGTTCAACAGAGTTGATGCCAACGAAGTCTTCAACCTCGTTACGATTACAGCCATCCTGACAGGGGGCGGGGCAGACACGTCCCATCATTGAAGGGAAAGGATTGGAGCTGGTGGCACGCTCGAACGCATACTGCTGCCACTCTTCACCCTCTACCGGCTTCTCCTGCTCGCGAACGATCGCCAACCAGCCCCGGATATCGTGTCCGGAAGGGCAGCTACCCTGGCATGGTGGTGTGCGGTGGACATAGGTAGGACACTTATGGGAGGTATCCTGAGCAAAGATCATGTCTGTCCAGTCATCCCACTGATCGTCACCCTCTGCATACCGACGCCAGGTGATATCTTTTTTCATCTCTTCACTAGGAGTAGCCATTTTTGTCTCCTTAAACCTATATCTAATTTTTTGAATCACCGGTCAGTTGTGCAACTTACCGGCGAATATTTAACCGCTAGTCTAAACTTTAATCGCCGTCATCTTCGCCATAACCAGGAGCCTCTTCCGGCGGCGTTTTTCTGTTCAGCACGATGGCATTGCTTACCAACTGGTGAACACTGACGATCTGATACATGTCCATGCCGTAGTAGGGCAGAACCTTGGTAAACTGACTCTTACAGATGGCACAGATCGCCGCCATGTGGGTAACACCTTTCTCGTTCATGACATTCTGAAGCGCTGTCATGCGAGGCAATGCACCCTTGACCCGAATTTCCATCAAGTCATCAGTAAGAAGACCACCGCCACCACCGCAGCAGAAGGTTCGTTCGTGGATCGTATCCCACTCCATGTCATGGTAGTTGTTGCAAACCGCCTTGATGACATTACGAGGGATATCAAACTGGCCGCCGGGTGTGTCACCCATGCGGGTGGCGCGCGCCACGTTGCAGGAGTCGTGGAACGTGAGCGTCATTTCATCGTTCTCTGACTTATCCAGTTCCAGGGTACCCTGCTGGATCTCATTCCAGGTGAATTCGCAAATATGCTGCGGTACAGGGTAATCCGGATCCAGGAAATCGAAGGGGCCAGCCAATGTATTCAGAAAACTGTAGGCCACGCGCCAGGCGTGTCCACACTCACCAAACACGATGCGCTTGACCCCCAACTCCAATGCGGCCTCACGTATCCGCAGGGAGATACGGCGCATGTTTTCGTAGGAACCGATAAACATGCCGAAGTTGGCCGCCTCAGACGCCGTGGTGCTCAGAGTCCAACTAACACCCGCTTCGTGAAATACCTTTCCGTAACCGATCAGGCCGTCTACATGGGGCTCTGCGAAGAAATCGGCAGAGGGGGTAACCAGCAGAATATCCGCGCCCTTGACATCCAGGGGATATTTGACGGCGACTCCATCCTCATCGTAAACATCCTCTTCCAGACCTTCGAGGGTATTGGCAAGCGCAGGCCCCGGCAGGCCCAGATTATTGCCGATCTTGTATACCTTGGCGATGATCTCGTTACAGTATTTCTGTCCAATACCCACGCTCGCCAGAATCTCACGGGCAGCCATGGAGATTTCTGCGGTATCGATGCCATAGGGACAAAAAACCGAGCAACGACGGCACTGTGAGCACTGATGGAAATAGCTATACCAGTCGTCGAGCACCTCTTCCGTCAGATCGGCTGCGCCAACCAGTTTTGGGAAGTATTTACCCGCAAAGGTAAAGTAGCGACGATAGACCTTTCGCAACAGATCCTGGCGCCCGACGGGCATGTTCTTGGGATCATTGGTGCCCAGGAAGTAGTGGCACTTGTCCGTGCAGGAACCACACTTTACACAGGAGTCCAGGTAGACCCGGAATGAGCGGTAGCGACTAAGCAGATCACCCATCTTCTCGATGGCCTTGTCATGCCAATCCTCCACCCTCTCACCTGGAAAGTTCAGTGGTTCCTGGTGCTCAGGTTTGGCCACGAAGCACGTGGAGTGCGACATAGCCCCTTCTTCGATATTCGGAACATCAACAAATTCTGAAAGTTCCGGTGTTTCAAATTTCGCCTTAGCCATCTGCAGCCCTCTTAGGCCAAGTTGATATTCTTAGGATTCTTCGAGCTTTTTCGCCCAAGGAGCCAAGTGTCGTTTCTCGCGTGGATTATCGACCTGGTTTCTGGACGGGCTGAAGAATATGCCAGGGATATGCAGCAATTTGCTGAAGGGCAAAATGATCATCAGCACAACAACAAGTGTCAGATGCATGATCAGCGCAAAATCCATCGGCAGTTCGCCACCACTGAGGGTAAACAGTCCGCCGAAGAACTGTTTGACCATAACAACGTCAGTGTGGACAAGGAACTTCATCATCAGGCCGCTAAAGCCGATGAAGATGAGCAATAGCAACATCAGGTAATCTGAAGGCGCTGAAATATAGCGTACACGATCAACGAAAATACGACGCAGGAAGAGACCGCCGAGTCCGGCAACCATGGCAAATCCTGCATAGATGCCAAAAGGCTGGATCAGTGCGATCGGAAGCGGAACAGGATCGACAAAATAACGGACATGCCGCGCCAACACTACAAACAACCCCATGTGGAACATCCAGGAAAAGATCCAGGTCCACTTGGTGCTTTTGAAAAGGCTTTCAAAGAAAACCACTTCACGGAACATACGCAGTACCACACCGGCCTGAGTCACAGGAGCCGGAGTAGTGGGAATCTTTAATGGTGCAGGTGTCTTGGCGTACTGCACAATTTTACGTGCCAGACCAAGTACCAGAACGATGGTCGCTACGATAAACAGCAACGCGTAGACTGTTGACATGTTCCTGCGTTCCTCAGAAGGATTAAATGACCGGGAGGAAAAAACTCCTCCCGGACTTCAGCTACTGCTTAGATGCAGCCAGTAGGCTTGGGCAGACCGGCAAAGCGGCAAGCCTGCTTACCAGGACCGTAAGGGAACAGACCGTACAAATACTTGCTGTTGCCCTTCTCTTTGCCCAGTTTCTTGCCAACAGCCTTGGTCAGAACGCGGACAGCAGGAGCGATCTGATACTCTTCGTAGTATTCACGCAGGAAGTTGATGATATCCCAGTGCTCATCAGTCAGCTCAAGGTCATCTTCCTTCGCCATCTCTTCTGCAACTACGGGCTCCCAATCAGCCAGAGTTACCAGGTAACCCTCTTCGTCAGTCTCATAAACTTTACCGTTAGCTTCGATAGCCATAGTATTTCTCCAATTTAGAGTTAAATTATTCAGTTGGGATTTATCAAACCCAGGCTGAAACTTTATCGTTTTCAACAGCCAGCTTGACAAAACCCGCGTAATCCACAACTTCAATGCCTTCAGCAAGCTTCTCTTGCGAGATGCCGCGGGCCTTCAGGTCAGAACCAAGTGCATAAAACTTGACACCCGATGCTGCAGCCACCTTCTCAGCAACGGCGTTACCCTTCATTGCCCCATAAACGCCATCTTCATACATCAGAACGGCGCTACCCTCTTTTGCATAACCCAGGCAATCTGCCAGTGAGTTCTTCTCAAAAGGGGATTTGTTAACAGTATGCAAAGTACTCATGCGATCTCTCCGCCTTTAGAAGCTATAGATAACATCCTGGTCATCCAGGACGTCCGCCAATTCAGCGCGACTGACGAGACGGATGGAGTCCTTCTCTGCCCAATCGTCATCTTCGTCTTCCCAGGTGAGAGGCATCAGGTCATCAAGGGTCAGGCCCCGCTCTTCCAGAGACTCTTTCTCCACATAGAGCTTGGTAACATCGTAATCACCCAACGCCTTGTAAGTGGTGGAGAAGTTCTTCATATCGGACTCAGAGGTATCCTGACCTTCGAGCAGCTGATAGACCCCATCTCCGATAAACGCCAGACTGACATCCTGATCGAATGCAGCACCGATCAGCACAACCTCCAATGACTCCCACGCATAGATAGTGCCATAGGGGGCACGGCGGTTGAGATACATGAATTTCTTGATTTTTTCAGACATCGTTCAACCTCTATACTCAATCACCAAAAACCATGAGACGCTCGGACTGTATACCCGCCTCAATCAGCTGACCGAGACCGGAGATCCGGAATCCGTCAGCGATATTCTGGGCATCTTTACCGTTACGCTGCATCTCACCCTCGTCCACGATACCGCGACGTTGTGCGGCTGCCACGCAGACAACCATGTCGAGATCGTGCTCCTTGGCCAGTTCAGACCAGCGGTTGACGATGTTCCTGTCATCCTGGGGAGGTGTCGTCAGATTGGTACCGTTGTTCACGCCATCATGATAGAAGAAGACACGCATGATCTCGTGCCCGGCATCCAGCGCGGCTTTGGCGAAATGGTAGGCTGAATCAGTCGCTTGATGCTGATAGGGCCCTTCGTTTACCTGAATCGCAAATTTCATCAATTATAACCTTTCTGTTGAAAGACTTGAGCTTCGATCCGAATCAGAAACGGATATGAGCAGAAGCGTTCAGGTTGGCACGACCGCCACGCCAGTTATCGATATGATACTTGGTGAAAGGCAATCCGGTCTTCTCGAAGAAGCTCGGCCATCCGATACGCTCGGCCCACTCGCCCATGCGCTCGTAGTCTTTTGCGTCTGCCTTGTAGGCAGCCAGGATCTGCTTGACGATCTTGGAGACCTCGGGCCAGCGCGGAGGATTGTTCGGCACGCCGGAGGCAACCAGCTTGTGGAAGGTTGGCTTGGAACGTGCGTTGGAGTGCTTGCCACCGACCCAGATTGCGAAATTGGAGTGCTCCGGATCGTTGATCTGCATCGGCGGACAGGGCGGGAAGCAGGCGCCGCAACAGATGCACTTCTTCTCATCTACTTCGAGAGAAGGCTTGCCGTTGACCATCGCGGGACGGATTGCCGCCACCGGGCAACGCGCCACAACTGTAGGACGCTCACAGACATTACCGACCTGAGAGTGATCGATCTTCGGCGGCTTGACGTGCTGAATGTTGATCGCGATATCACCCTGACCACCGCAGTTGATCTGACAGCAGGAAGAGGTCAGACGAACACGGTTCGGCATCTCTTCATGGGTGAACTCATCGATGATCTCATCCATCAGCGCTTTAACAGCACCGGATGCGTCCGTTCCGGGAATATCGCAGTGTAACCAACCCTGGGTATGGGATACGGTGGAGACGGAATTACCGGTACCACCAATCGGGTTGCCGTGAGCCGTCAATGCGTCGATCAGCGGCTGAACCTTGGATTCCTCGCTAACCATGAACTCCATGTTGGAGCGAATGGTAAAACGGATATAGCCTTCCGCATAATCATCAGCGATATCCATCAACTCGCGAATCTGATGAATGTCCATCTGACGGGACGTGGCCGCACGGACAGTCCATATCTCGTCACCACTATGAGCCACATGATGCAAAACACCAGGGCGCGGACGATCGTGATACTTCCAGTTGCCGTAATTTTTCTTCATTACAGGATGCAGGAACTCCTGTATATCACGTACGCCTATCTCGTCTGGCATGCGAGGTGCGTCAGCCATGCTAACCTCCAAATTTCAAAATCGAATTCTATTTTACGCAACAGCGTTGATATGTGGTTGACATGAGACAAGTCACCGGGAAATAAATCCCAGCGACTTGTTTCATCGTCTTACTAAGCTTTTCGCTCAGTCCACTTGGCAGCTTCCTCATCCCAGTTGTCCATACGAACATAGGGATTGGTACGAGGCTGAGAGATCATATTCGGATCGATTTCGATACCGATACCTTCCAGGAAGTTGGTCAGACCAATACGCTCGATCATCTCACCGGTACGCTCGTGCTCCAGTGCGTTCTCCGCAAAGAAGTCCAGAACTTCGGTACCCAACTCTTCCAGCCACTCAAAATCCTCATCGGTTTCCATCTTGTGGAAAGGCACGATGACTGTACCCATCAGATCGCCG
Organism: bacterium endosymbiont of Escarpia laminata; assembly: GCA_003660235.1. GTDB lineage: Bacteria > Pseudomonadota > Gammaproteobacteria > Chromatiales > Chromatiaceae > QGON01. Next base: position 59,185 of record QGON01000066.1, read on the forward strand.
ATCTTCAGGGTACGCTTACCGCCAATCAGGATGCTAACGCCACCATCATCACCCGGAGAGAGGGCCTTGTTCATGACGTTCAGGCAGTGCATGCAACGCACGCAGTTGCCGTTATCAACAGCCAGGGTATCGTCGTCGTTCAGTGAGAGTGCCTTGGTCGGGCAGCGAGTGATGACATTGTCGATCACATACTTGCGGCCTTTTTTCTCCACGAAAGCCTTGACCTCAGCCTGGTCGACCTTCATGTCGTCGCGCCATGTACCGATGACAGCGAAATCAGAACGATGAATGGCATTCATGCAGTCGTTCGCGCAGCCGGAAACCTTATACTTCATCTTGTATGGCAGAGCCGGACGATGCAGATCGTCAAGCGCATTGTTCACCAGGGTGCGCATTGCCCGGCCTTCGTCGAAGTTGGACTGCTCGCAGCGGGCAGCACCGACGCAGGACATGGAGGTACGCACGGCGGGACCCGCGCCACCCATGTCGAAGCCCAGCTCATTGATTTCATTAAAGAAGGGCTGAACGTTCGCAGAGGAGCAACCCTGGAACATGATATCGCCGGACTGGCCGATACCGCAGATCAGACCGGATCCGTACTTCTCCCAGATATCGCACATGGTGCGCAGTGTCTTGGTATCGAAGTGAGAGCCTGGAGGTGGCATGATGCGAATGGTGTGAAATTCAGCCGCATCAGGGAATTTGGGGGTTCCGTCCTCGTTCTTCAGCTCGGTAAAGCGGGGGATGACACCACCACCGTAGCCTATAACACCAACGGTGCCGCCCTTCCAGTAACCCTTCTTGGTCTCGTAGGAGGTCTCCAGCTGGCCCAGCAGGTCAACTGCAATGTCGTTATCTTTCGCAAGGCGCTTGATACCGCTGATAAAGCTTGGCCAGGGGCCGCTCTCCAGCTGATCAAGCATGGGGGTGTCATGCATCTGTTTTGCCATCACTCTTTCTCCCAATGGTCGTTTGTGTAGGGTGTTTGGCCGGTTAATATCCTGTTTTAGTTAGCCCGGCCATAACACCGAGCGCAGGAACAGCCCTTTCCCCTGCAATACAATACCGTTGCAGGCGAAGACCTGCTCCTACTGGCGGCCAATTTTAGGAGTTCCTAATGCAGCACCATATCCTTCCGATGGGGGGGGGATCCGGCATTCTTCTATCCCATATGGGATAGATGCCACTCGCTCCACGCTTTATTGCACACTTATCAGCGCACTAAATATCTAACAATTACAATCAGTAAGAAAATATAATTGAGTTTGCAGACATATAAAGCACCGTAAATCCTAAATCAGCTATATCCCTATTAATAAAATATGATTGATTCAACAACCTGGGCCGTGAACACCAAATACCTCACGAATAGTTGAGTAAATTACTATGTAATTACTCTCTCCAATTCGTTATAATCTCACCCCTGAAACAATTTTGACCCAAGCGTGGCCTAAACAATGCTCTATTTAAGTGAAGTAATGATGCAGAATCCTGACTTCGAAACATTTGAACAGCTTCAGACCGCCGTCAAAGAGCACTCAAAATCAGAGATGTTTTTCCGTATCGACGTAAAGCCGCCCTATCCGGATACACCGGAGAACTGGGAAGACCGACTGGAAGCCAGTTTCACCTAACACCTGTTACACAACGAGAAGTGCCCGTGAAATATCTCGAATCAGAAACCTTCATCGGTGATGCGGAATGCTCAGATGATGCCATCAAGCCGACCCAACAGCTTGAGGAACGACTCAAAAAGCTGCTTGGAGAGGTCAACACACTTCCAAACGACGTCTCTATCGAGCAACGCCTCAAGCCCCTCCTTGAAAGCGGCTATATCATGCTTGATCTTGACCGCTTGGATGAAGCCTGGGAGATAACCCGCCCCACACTCGACCAATCCATCTCAGCCGGGCTGTGGCTGCAGGCGGTCGAAGCCTGCGACATTCTCTATCAGACCGGCAATGATGACGCCCTCAGAGCGCTGGCCCACGGCATCTGGCTCGGCGTCACCTTCCCCATCGAACCGGGGCTGAGCGTCGCCATGCTGCAGCATCTCGTTGACGAAACTCCGGACAATTCCGATGGCGCGGCAGTTGCCGCCGCCACTGCCGGCTATATTGCCGACATGCGTGCCGAGGGGCCGGACCGGGAGGAGTTGAAGTTTTTCACCAACCAATTGATGGGCCAGGTCGCCCGCCGCCACAGCCAGGTCGAGGAGCAGGAGATCTTCGACTTCTGGGTGGAGCGCATGGAACTGGATGACCCGTCCAAGTTTTTACCCCGACTGGCCCAGGTGCTTGACATAGTCAACGAGAACGGCTGGTGGTTCGATCGCGAAGAACTGAGAGGCAGGATCCCAGCGGATCCGTAATTCAAGAGCTATCTATCATGCACTGGCAAGAAGAAATCGATGAAACGGTCTATATCGTTCCCGACAACGTAATGGACCTTGCCTACCAGATAAAATGCCGGACACTGCCGGTCGACCACGCCTGGCCGCTGGCTGCAGCGATACATCAGGCACTGCCCTGGTTTGCAGAGGAGCCGTTGGCTGGATTACACCTCATCTATGGCGCCGACTCCGGCAATGGTTGGGAGCGCCCCCGGGATGCCGCTGCCACCCTCTATCTCTCACGCCGTACCCGCCTTGTCCTGCGCCTGCCCAAACACCGCCTCCCCGACGCCGAGGCCCTTACAGGACAGACACTGGAGGTAGCGGACAATCTATTGGAGATCGGCAAGGGCACACCCCGGCTGCTCGGCATGACCACCACCCTCTACTCTCGCTTTGTCGTGGATGAAACGGACGGCGACGAGGATCAGTTCATAACAGCTGCAGTCGAAGGCCTGCGCGCCCTGAATCTGCGTTTCACGAAAGTACTCAGCGGCAGGCGCTACGCTTTCTCCACACCGGAGGGTGAGATTTCCACGCGCAGCCTGATGGTGGCCGGTCTGCCTCTGGATCACGCGGTGAGGTTACAGGAGAATGGTCTCGGCCCCCTCCGAAATCGCGGATTCGGCTTGTTCGTCCCCCAAAAGTCTGTTTAATATATAGTGTTTTAATGATTTTCTTGATTGGCGGGTGTATGCAAATAGATCCGTCACAAATGCACACGAAGGAGAAATCAATGTCGTACGAAGTAAATGGTGCAACCGTCGAGGCCGACGATCACGGTTACCTGGTCAACACAGCCGATTGGAACGAGGATGTCGCCAAAGCCATCGCTGCCGCTGAAGGTGTTGAACTGTCCGAGAAGGGCTGGGATATCGTCAACTACCTGCGTGATGAGTACATCAACAACAACGGCAACCAGCCCAATGAACGTAACATGGTCAAGCACTTCAAGAAAGTCTGGACCGATCTCCCAAAGGTGGACACCAAGGCACTCTACAATGAGTTCCCCACCGGCCCCGCAAAACAGGCGGGTAAAATCGCCGGCACGCCTGAGACCAAACGTAAGGGCGGGTATTAATCAGGTGAAAGGTTAAAGGCGAAAGGTGGCCGTGCCAATGGATAGGCCGAACTCCGTCGTTGCTGCCGGTGATGACTGAAAGACTTTAAAGGTTTGATGCATGATCCTGGCAAATCTCCGATTTGCCAGCCTTTAACCTTTTGCCTTTAGCCTTCCTTAACCTTCTCCAACAGCGGCTCCAGATCTGATTCCCCAACAGGAAAAGTGCAAACCCCAAACAGCGGATAGCGCTGCTGCACCTTATCGAGCCGATATTGGTGGTTGGGATCGTATAGGACGATGACCCGGCTATCTGGACTGTATTTCTGCAGGGCCGCCATCAGTGACTCGAGATTACTCATCCTGTCACGAAATTCTGCATCAAAATTGAACTCAGTGACCACCACTGCAGGCGTGTGTGTTTTCAGCCAGGCCTGCGCCTTTCTCACCGAATTGACTGTCTCGACCTGATAGCCGTGACGTTGATAAAGCGGCGTGAAATTGGGATAACCACCAAACTCCACCACCGCAAGTAATTCCCGATCTTTCATGTGCTTGATTTTGTCCCGTTAGGAAACGAAGATTCAAACCGAAGTTTAACTGCCAAGGCGAGTTTGTTCATGCGGCTGAATCTGATTATTGGTGAATATTCCTTGGATATGGAGATCCAGGACGGCTATCTGGAGACGATGACCGATTCTTTCGGCAAAATGGATCAGGACATGAGTCAGGGTGTGCAACTCGGTCAGCAGTGGGTGGAAAATCCCTCTCAACTCCAGCGTTGCCAAGTCGCAGCGGACAAACTGCTGTCTGCGATTGAAAACCACAATGAGACTTTGGCGATGTTGACGGGCGGGTATATCGTCTCCCACCTTTCCAGCATCAAGCAGGTCAAGATCAACACCGAGGGGGAACCGGCGGAGACTGAATTCCACTAGGGATAGCGCATAGTTTAGTTCGTAGGCCTGATCAAGCGTAGCGGATCAGGCACAGGGTTCGGCACAACCAACGGGCTTCGCGCCGGTTCCGCTACGCTTGAACCGACCTACATCTCTGTTCTCTCATAGTTTATTCTGCTCGACTAATACCGCCATCGGCTGCGCGGACTCAGTACCATGCTTGTCGAACAGGTTGAGCAGACGCGTTCCCAGATGCGCCCAGTGCTGTTCCCCGCTGGCGGCTATACGCGTCAATCTTGACAGGTCCCCGGTTGCGACCCATCTATCATAGGCTTTGATCAAGGCGGGAAAGAGGGTCTTGCGCATCCCCCCAAGACTGCCGACATAGAAGTGCAGTGAGGCAGCATCCGCCTTTTTCACAAGCGCCGGGAGGGTCACCAGGCAATCGGCCCAATGATCCCGTACGGCACGGGCCATCAGCTCTGCCGGGGTGTGGACCACCGACATCACCATCTCATTCCAGGCGTCGCCGACCTCCTTGCCAACCCGATACTCACCCTGCTCATGCAGCAGCACAGCGTCCAGCTCATTTTCAACCATGGCATCGAGTGAAACATCCAGAGCATCCTCGAAATCGTAACAGGCAAAGGCCCGCCCCAACGCATTATCAGGACGGCGCCAGCGCCAGCCCTCCAGCTTCTCCCACAACAGCCGCCGGAAAGACTCGCGGCGAATATAGATTCGGTCACCCTGAGTCATGGCCGCCGGCGCCGCCAGGTCCCGGGCCAGTTCCCGGCCCGCCACCAATACGGTGACCGTCCCCGGCTTCTCCCTGCGTTCCAGGTAACCAAGAAAAAACAGCGGCTTGTTTTTTACCCCATAGCCGGCACTGTAAACCAACCCCAGAGGCTCCAGCTCCTGATTGATCTCCTCCACCGCAAAAGGATCGAAAACCTGCCCACCCAGGGACAGGTCGGCAAACGCCACATCATCGAGTTCACCCCAGAGGGCCTCCCGCTCACTCAGCCAATCTCCAATATCGGCTTTCGGCAGCGGGACATCGTAGGCCAACCCCTTCTCCCAACGGTAGAACTCCCGCATCTTCATAAGATAGGTGCAGAGGCCGTACTCCGCACCGTGATGGGCATCGGAGATATGGCAGTTGTGCTGCACCGCAGCAGTAAACTGTTGCAGAGAATCACGCATAAATATGACCGTTGAAATTCACTATTTTCCTAGTAAAATAGTTGGGTATTCGTTGAAGGTAGCACGCCCACCGAACGCATCCAAGTCGGAATATCCCGCGAAAAAGTGCCTGAACTCACCGCCACTCAGGCAGTTGAGATGTGGACGCGTGCAGTTACAGGAGAGACCAACTTGGGTATCCGCATCAAAAGCCACTGGCACCGCGAGGAGAGCGACCGTTCACCCAAGGAGATCGGTGGCGCCATCGCATTCATTGCCTGGAGGATCGCCCTCGACAAAGCGATCACCCTCCACGGTGAAGACTATGTTTACAACAATGACCAGCAGCGCCTCGGCGTCATCGCAGAGTACCTGGCATTTGAGACACAGATAGCCGACCGCATCGTTTACGAACAGATGAAACCAGAGGAACGCCAGGAACTGGTGACCGAACTGGTGCTGAAACTGGCAAACCATTATCAGGACAATGCCAGAGAGATGGTCGGACCAGGCGATCACGCCGACCAGTTCATCAAGCTGTTCAACCAGCGTTCCGGCGAATATGCCGAGTTCAAACTCACCGACGACGGTCCCAGCTATCCCTTCTTCCGCCATCTCGGCTTCGAGATCCAGCAGATCATGGGCGGGGAGAGGGAGAATCACTGGGTCATAGACCAAGTGATGGATAGAGACGCGCCTGACGTCTACAAACAGTTGACCCGCGCGGTCAAAAACCTCTTTTACTAGTACTCCAACATGGTTATATTTATGAACTCAGAGCCCCCCAATACAACCTTGTTGGAGTACTAAGAATGCGCCCCACACAGTTGTTGACCATTCTTGAGCAGGAGTTCGCCAGCACCCGCTTCGGGCACCACACCCCGGTCATGCTCTGGGGACCACCCGGCGTCGGCAAATCCGATATGGTGCGGCAGGTGGGCGAAAACCACGCCGTGCCGGTGATCGATATCCGCCTCTCCCAGATGGAACCCAGCGATCTGCGCGGCATCCCATTCCGGGTGGAGGACCGGGTCGATTGGGCGATCCCCTCGATCCTGCCGGATGCAGCGCGTCACGGAGAAGCGGGCATTCTCTTCCTGGACGAGATCACCTCAGCCCCGCCCACCGTCTCCGCCGCCGCCTACCAGCTGATCCTCGACCGCCGGTTGGGGGAGTATCAGGTACCCAAAGGCTGGGCCATCTTCGCTGCCGGCAACCGCCAGGGCGACCGTGGCGTCACCTATAGCATGCCCGCGCCATTGGCCAACCGCTTCTCTCACTTCGAGGTGGAGGTAAACCTCGACGACTGGGTCGCCTGGGCCTATCGCAACAACATCGATGAGCGGGTCATCGCCTTCCTGCGCTTTCGCCCGGAACTGTTGTTCGACTTTGATCCGGCCCACAACCCGGTGGCCTTCCCCTCCCCCCGTTCCTGGGAGTTCGCCCATCGGGGACTGCACAAATTCGACAGCCACCCCAGCCTCATGCAGGGGGCGCTGCAGGCCTGTATCGGCCCCGCTGCAGGTATAGAGTTAAAGGCCTTCGTGGACAGTCTCGACAAGATGCCCGACCTCGATGCAATCCTTGCCGGTGAGGATGTCCCGGTACCCACCGAGATCGACCTGCAGTACGCCGTCGCTGCCGCCTTGGTGGGACGTGCCATCCGTGCCCAAGAGGGAGACGACCGCAAGGAGATTCATGGCCGCATTCTCGACTACGCCGGACGTTTCCCACAGCGCGAGATGGGGGTGATGCTGGTCTCAGACATGCATCGCGCCATCGGCAACGAACTCTTCGAGGTGCCCCAGTTTTCAACCTGGGCGCAGGCAATCTCGGACGTGATGTTGTTTGAATGAGTCCGCAAATGGACGCTGATAAACAATGGACATAGAACATATCGAAACCAAACTGGCCGCAGCCCGCACCAAGCTGATCCTGGACAAGCCGTTCCTGGGTGCGCTGGTCCTGCGCCTGCCCATGGAAGAGGCCGATGAAGCGTGGTGCCCCACCACCGCCACTGATGCCCGCAAGTTCTACTACAACCCTGAATACATCGACCGGCTGACCCTGGACGAAACCCAGTTCATGCTGGCCCATGAGGCACTGCACTGCGCCCTCTCCCACTTCGCCCGCCGCCAGCACCGCCACAAACTGCACTGGGATATGGCCTGTGACTATGCCATCAATCCACTGCTGATCGGCGAAGATCTGAAACCGCCGCCCGGCTCCCTCATCATGCCCATGTTCAAGGACATGACCGCAGAGGAGATCTACCCCTGCCTGGATGAGAAGGACGACGACGAGCCGCTGGACAACCACGTCTATGACCAGGAGAACACCAAGGGATCCGGCAGCAGCAAGACCGAAAGAGATCTCTCCTCCAGCGAGCCGGATACAGAGACCCCGGAATCGGGGGATAGCGGCCAGGACGACCGTGACGGCAGCGGCGGCGCCACCCAGCCTCCGCCCCTGTCGGCAGAGGAACAGGAGACCCTCAACATCCAGTGGCAGCAGCGCCTGGCGGGAGCCGCCCAGCAGGCGATGCAGGCCGGCAAACTGGATGGTGCCATGGCCCGCATGGTGGACCATCTGCTGCAGCCCCAGCTCCCCTGGCGGGTTCTGCTGGCCTACTACATGACCGCCGCCGCACGGGACGATTTCAGCTACATGCGCCCCTCCCGCCGCGAGGGGGAGTTCATCCTGCCCAGCCTGCGCAGCTATCAGGTGGAACTGGTGGTGGCGCTGGACACCAGCGGCTCCATTCAGGAGCAGGAGATGGGAGAGTTTCTGGCCGAGATCAACGCCCTCAAAGGTCAGATACGCGCCCGGGTCACTCTGCTCGCCTGTGACTCGCAACTGGCGGATGAGGCCCCCTGGGTCTACGAGACCTGGGACGAATTCAAGCTTCCGGAGGCCATCTCCGGCGGTGGCGGCACCAGTTTCCGCCCCGTGTTCGAGTGGGTAAACAAGCAGGGTCTGCGTCCCGATCTGCTGGTCTACTTCACCGATGCAGAAGGGGCCTTCCCAGAACACGAGCCGCCCTATCCCGTGATCTGGCTGGTCAAAGGCAAGGAGAAAACCCCTTGGGGGCAGCGCATCCAGCTAAATTGACCATCAACCTGGCATCATCGCCAGGCAGACGATATTATCAAGGGAACTCCAGCCGCCAAATACAATCCATTATGGGTATGGATAGACGCAGCAGTACCCCGACTTTTCCACTCTTCGCCCTCCTCATCTCCCTCTGCATCGGCTTCACTGCTACCGCATTCGGTGCAGTGCCTGGCAATGGGACAAGCGAGGAGAAGATCCGCCTGCCCGAACTGGGATCACCATCAGATCAATATCTGACCCCCGCTGACGAGGCCCGCCTCGGACGCGCCTTCATGCAAAGCATCCTGGAAACGCAGCCGGTCCTTGATGACCCGCTGATCACGGAATATATCCAGGCGCTGGGCAACCGGCTGCTCAATAAAAGTGAAGCTGCTGGTCAGGAATACCGCTTTTTTGTCATCGAAGAGCCGATGATCAATGCATTCGCCGGACCCGGCGGACATATCGGTATCTACACCGGCCTCATACTGGCCACCCAGAGTGAAAGTGAGCTGGCTTCTGTCATCGCCCACGAAATCGCTCATGTCACACAGAAGCATCTACTGCGCGCCTTCGATGCCGCCAACCGCATGAGCGGCAAGACCGCTGTACTCATGCTGGCTGCCATCCTGGTGGGCATCGCCGGTTCCACCGACGCCGGTATCGCCTTGGCTTCGGGCGTCCAGGCCGGAGCACTACAGGAGCAGATCAATTTCACCCGCAGCAACGAGCAGGAGGCTGATCACGTCGGTATCAAGATCCTGGCGGATGCCGAACTGGACCCCCGTTCCATGCCGGTCTTCTTCGAGCGCCTGACCCACGCCAACCGGCTCTTCGACAGCGGCATCCCGGAGATACTGCGCACCCATCCGGTCACCACCAATCGTATTGCGGACGCCTTGGGACGCGCCGAGACCTATTCCTACAAACAGTACAGCAGCGACCTGCGCTACTTTCTCACCCGTGAGACCCTGCGCATGCGGCAGTTCAAAAAGTCTGACGATGCAGTGGACCATTTCCGTAGTGGCCTCGAAGAGGGACGTTATCTGAACAAGGAAGCGCACCAGTTTGGCTATGCCCTGGCACTTGCCAGGGACCGCAACTTCCCGGCTGCAAATAAACTGATCACCGAACTGCTGAAAAAACGGCCTGACCAAGTCGAATATATCCTTGCGGAAGCTAATATCGCCAAGGAGAATGGGGGGCGACAGAAGGCCCTGAGATCACTCGAAACGGCCCACATGCTGCTTCCCGACAGCTATCCCGTCACAATCGCCTACAGTGAAATCCTCCTGGAAGCAGGCGCAGCGGAAGAGGCGAAAAAGACCATTGATCAGGCCCGCACATTTCGCCCGAATGACCCCCGTCTCTTTCGCCTGCTTGCAAAAGCAGAGGAAAACCTGAAAAACAGCGCCCAATCACACCGACTGCTTGCGGAAGCCTACGTCGCTGAAGGCAAACTGGCTGCCGCAATTCAGCAGTTGGATATCGCCCTGAAACAGAAGAAGACGCAGGATTTTTATCAGGCTTCGCAAATTGAGGCCAGACTCAGGGAACTCAAGGCACTGAAAAAGCTCGAAGATACAAAGCAGAAGAAGTGACGTTTTTTAACCTAACAAAAAAGCAGGGATTACGGTTTACCCCAAGGAGAGATCAACTAAACCCAAGCTACCGACACAAGGAAACCCAAGCAGCGATAGGCGAAGTAGCGCCAGAAACATTATAAATTGCTAATAGATAGGCAATTTTTGCTTGCCATAGCCCGGCTTTTCGGTATTCTAACGGCCTACCTGTTAAGGGTATAAGTAAGCGCACCGATATAGACATTAATAATGAGCGCTGCTTTGTGTGTGGAACCAGGAGGATTGAATGCGGGCAACCGCAGCTCAAACAGCCTTTGCTGTCTCCTACTTTGTATTGCTTAGCGGACTTACTGCAATTTCGTCTGTCCATGCAACGGATATTTCAAATATTGTCGAAGGCAAGAAGATTGCCTTCGACAGAGAGCGAAGTAACTGTCTTGCCTGCCATATGATTGATGATGGGTTCAGCCCGGGTGACATAGGTCCCCTCTGATCGCCATCAAAGACCGCTAACCCGGATAAAAAAGAGCTTCGAGTTCAAATCCGGGATGCAACAAAAAAATAAACCCGGCAGTCGGATGCCACAATTGTGGCATCCACAAAATATTGTCGGAAAGTGATATCGATAAAGTAGTCGATTTTATTTACACCCTCTGAGACAACCTATTCTCAATCTGGAGAGTATTTGATGAGTACTGACATGAAACGCAGGATTTTCCTTAAAGGATCTCTGGCCGCAGGTGCGGTCAGTGTTGCTGCAGGCGCCGGTCTGCTGATGCCCCAGCAGGTGCTGGCTGCATGGCCTAAAGCCGCTTTCGAAGCCAAATCGATTCCCGATGCGCTAAATGCACTGATGGGTTCTGGCGATACCACCACTTCCGACAAAATCAAGATAAAGGCCCCGGATATTGCGGAAAACGGTGCAGTTGTACCGATCACCGTCGAGTCTTCCATGGAAGGCATCGAATCGATAGCCATTATCGCCTCTGCAAATCCGGTTCCCCTGATTGCTTCTTTCAACCTAAAAGGTAGCGCGATGGGCTTCGTCTCCACCCGCATCAAGATGGGCAAGACCGGTGATGTCATCGGTGTCGTCAAGGCTGGCGGCAAACTCTACAGTGCCAGCAAGGGCGTAAAAGTCACCATCGGCGGTTGCGGCGGTTAATCAACCCCCGGACAAAAACGACCCGAATATTCTAGAGGTAAACTGAACATGGCAAAATCTAGCATTAAGATCCGCGCCAAGACCAAGAAAGACGTCACCACCGTAAAGGCATTGATGACCCATCCTATGGAGACTGGCGGCCGCAAGGACAAGAAAACCGGCAAGTTGATCCCAGCCCACTACATCCAGGAAATCGTCTGCAAGCACAACGGTGCAACTGTGCTGACCGCAGACTGGAGCGGCGGTGTTTCCAAAAACCCCTATGTGTCATTCAAGTTCGCAGGTGGCACCAAAGGTGACTCCATCGAGATCTCCTGGAGCGACAATAAGGGCGGCAGCGGCACTCAGAGTGCGAAAATCAAATAAGGCACGCCTGAAAGGCGCTCAATCAAACCTGCTTTGATGAAACGCCGATCCGGGACACCACAAGGTGTCCCGGATCCCAACACCCCAGATCTCCCCTGAGGAAACGCCTGTTATCCTCCCTGGTCCTTTCGATGCTGGCCAGTCCGTACACTGCTGCGGTAAGCTCCCCTGCAAACGACTAATGCTTTGATCCAGAGCTTCTTTCTCAAACGTTTTATGGATGCGCAAGTAACCCGGATCCCACTATGATGCAGCAGGAACAATTGATCGCACTGGATCGCGAGATCGTCTGGCATCCCTACAGCGCCATCGGTGCCGACCTGCCCATCTATGCCGTCGAATCAGCTCAGGGTGTACGACTGCGTCTGTGCGACGGCCGGGAACTGATCGACGGTATGTCATCCTGGTGGTGTGCTATCCACGGCTACAACCACCCACAGATTAACGCCGCACTGCAACGGCAGATGGCATCCATGTCCCATGTCATGTTCGGCGGTCTTACCCACCAACCTGCGGTCGAACTGGCGGAAAAACTGGTGGCGATCACACCTGAGCCACTCTATTCGGTCTTCTTCGCCGATTCGGGTTCCGTCTCCGTCGAAGTCGCCATGAAGATGGCAATCCAGTACTGGCATGCCAAGGGCAAGAGAGAAAAACAGCATTTTCTGGCCCTGCGCCACGGCTATCACGGTGATACTTTTGGCGCCATGTCGGTCTGCGACCCGGTTACCGGCATGCACAGCCTCTTCAGTGAAACACTGGCACAGCAGTTTTTCGTGGAGCGTCCAGCATGTCATTTTGGCAAGCCCTGCACCGACGAGGATATCGCACCACTGGCCAACAGTCTCAAGCAAAATCATGAAAAGATCGCAGCGCTGATTTTGGAGCCGATCGTGCAGGGCGCCGGCGGCATGCATTTCTACTCCGCCGGCTATTTACGCCAGGCAAAGGCGTTGTGTGACCAATATGGCGTACTGCTCATCCTCGATGAGATCGCCACCGGTTTCGGGCGCACCGGTAAACTGTTCGCCTGTGAGCATGCAGGTATCTCGCCGGATATCCTCTGTCTCGGCAAATCACTGACCGGTGGTTATATGACTCTGGCGGCAACCCTGACCACCAGGGAAGTCAGCGGCACCATCAGCCGGGGAGATCCCGGACTCTTTATGCACGGCCCGACCTTCATGGCCAACCCCCTCGCCTGCTCCGCCGCGCTCGCCAGCCTGCAACTGCTGCTCGAATCGCCCTGGCAAGAAAACATTGCCCGACTGGAACAGGGGCTGAAACAGGGATTAATGCCCTGCCGTGCGTTCAAACATGTCGCAGAAGTCAGGGTACTGGGTGCAATCGGTGTAGTGGAAATGAAGGAGCCGATAGATATGAAAGTGATCCAGCCCAGGTTTGTGGAGGCTGGCGTTTGGGTTCGCCCCTTCGGAAAACTCATCTACCTGATGCCGCCCTTTGTGATGGAATCCGAAGACTTGGAGATACTGACCAAGGCTGTGGTTGAAGTGGTGGCCAGTACCAAGCCATCTTAAGCAAAGGCGTTTCAACCGTAACTTTACTTCTACTGTCAGGCGATGCCAAAAGCTGTCTTGATCAAGTCGAACAAAATTGACCCCGTTTTGTTTGCATGGTAAAAAGTACTTATATTCCCCAGGCGGGGATCTTGATTCTGCCTGTCAGTAAAAAGCATGGAGATATTTATGAAAGGACGCAGTATTAACCCCGGAATCTGGCTAGCCTTGGTCACGGCAGTTGGGCTATTGCAGGGGTGTGCGACCCTAGGCCCTGCCTATAAAGAAGTCAGTGAAACACCAAGCGACAAATCAACAGTCTATATCTATCGCCCAAGTAACTTTGTTGGAGGCGGCGTTTCTTACTATTTGTATGCAAATGATAAAATCGTAACCAAACTTTATAATGGCAGTTATTATCCTTACATTACTGAGCCAGGGACTGTTGAATTTTGGGCACAAACAGAGTCTAAGTCCGAGGTTGAATTGAACCTGGATGCTGGAAAAACATATTATCTAAGAGGAACTGTGGGCATGGGTATTATGGTAGGGAGACCACATCTCACAATAGTTCCCGAAGATACAGCAAAACTTGAAATAACTGAGTGCAATCTCATACCTGACTCTAATTGGGAAGAAGAAAAGATAAAAGAGGAGAATGAGCGAAGGGAGATGCTAGGTATATAGCAGCAAGCACATCCAGTATTTCTAACCTGTTTTGACCTGATGAATACCAGATAGAATCAAAAGACAGCCGCCCTGTTTCAGGGCAGGTCAACGCATTTTGGCGACTGGATTTGTAAGGGGCACAGATCTCAATAAAGGAAAGTCCGGCTCAAGCGCTATTTGAGTAATTATTTCTTATCGCCGACCTCTTCATCATCCAGCAAGACGGCATCCGCCTCTTCTTCGAGCAACTTTGCCCACTCATCTTCCAGAGAGCCCGCCTCGGCGACACTCTCTTCAACCTCCAGATCAGTGACATCCGGGATCTCTATATCAACGGGATCAAGTCCATCAACCAGGGCTTCGTCATCATCAGCTAGCACCAATACATCTTCCAGTTCTGGTTCGGGTCCGGCTTCCAACTCATCTACATCGACAATCAGCTCATCTTCAGATATTTCCACCTCTGCCACGTCTTCAATTACAACATCCAGCTCATCTTCAGTTTTGTCTTCTTCTTTTTCTTCCACACTTTCTCGCTGAAACTTGCCGAGAATATGTCCTTTGTCTATATTGTTATCCGAGCTACCGGCATACATGGATGAGTATTCATTGAGCATGCGCCCCATGGTGTCCATGGTCACCCTAAGCTCATCAGAGAGTCGTTCATTCTCCGCCTTCAGACGTTCTGTCTCGCCGTCCTCGGCTCCATCCGTTCCTGAAACTGCGCCACCCGTTGCACCTGCACCCTCCGGCAGTTCCAAAGCCTGGTAGCCAACAACCAGATTCTCCATATCTATGTCGATCTGCTCGAATGCCACCACATCCCGTTTGAGAAAACCGTTGATGATGTTCTGATAGAGTTTCATCTCCGCTTGAGTCAGGTCGTGTACCGCCTGATTCAGTGTCTCTCCTTCATACCTGAAATCATTCGAGAGCCGTTGTTGCAACCGCTCCTTGCGCATTATTTTATCTGTCTGAATCTTAGCCACCAGGATCTGTGCGGCCTTTCTCTCCTTGCCCTTTTTGATCATTCCCAACGCAATGAGGACGCCACTGAGCAATAGCAGCCCCAGCATCAATTCACCCAATAACAGGAGAGTCAGACGACTTAGTTCGATCATGCCGCCTCCTTCACTTCTGCAGCTGGTTTGTTTTCTGGCAGTTCCTCATCCAGCAAACTCACCAGGCCTTGCTGGCTGCGACGGCGCATCCACCAAAAACCTCCACCCAGGGCCAGCAACAGGAGCAGGTTGCCTCCGCCAAGCCAAACAGCGGTCATCAGCCAGCTCTCCTCCTCTTCCTCAATAGCCGGTTCAGGTTCTTCTGCACGCTTTTTCTCTACCGCTTCAGCAGGCGATTCCGCCACTGGCATGGGTGCAGGCTCAGCTACCTGTTCAGGTTTCGGCTCAACCACAGCAGGTTGCGGCATGATGCCTTCCACCTCAACCGGCGCATCGAGATACTCGATGGACTCTCCCGCAACAGTTTTGGCATCCACACTGACGACGACTTTTCGCACACCGGAAAAGGTTGTGATGTCCAGACTTCCCTGGCTGACACCGCCTGCATCTTGTTTCAAGTCGAGAGGTATCTGATCACCCTCCACCGTTTCAAGCCAGACTTGGCTCTTCACACTGGCAGGGTCGACAAGATCCGCTACGGGCGTCAGGGTCAACAACAGCTGATTGGGAATCTCTCCGGGTTTTACTTCCAGCGTCACCGGCGGAACCACTTCATAACTCATGCGCTTTTCTCGTACGAAGGTTCTGCCTTTGGCGCTGATGATCAATTCACCGTTACCACTACTGAGGGACTCTCCGCCGAACCGCATGGAGAAAAAGCCGTCCCCTGCCTTGGGATCGGGATCCTTGCCGTCATCTAGCAGGGGTCTTGGCTCCGATTCACCATTATCATCACGCTGTTGAGCCGTCGCCTCGACCACATTGAGGAAGGCCTTTTTCCTGATGCGTTTACCGTGATCGGTAAAGCTCACCAGGAACGGTAGCGACTGTCCGTGGATCAGTCGATTGGGCAGATCCGTGGTATTCATCTTGAGATCGGTGACCACCATCACCCGGTTGTCCGGATCGACCTCGGCCCGAATACGCCACTCACCGGATTTAGGATCACTGATGGTCAGCATGTCGTAACCTTCATCACGATGCCAACTGATTGAATCCGGCACTGACTCCGCATCGATGGGTTTGCCGCCCGGTGGGATAAGCTGTGTGGGCTTGGCGCCTGGCCTGTGGAACACCAGCACCGTGGCCTCGGTGATGCTGTCGTCGATAGTGAATTTGTTGTCTTTCAGAGGCACTGCATCTGGTTTGCCCACCTTCTCGAAGATACGCAGAAAGACTCTCTGCAGCCGATTGGCATCTTTGACCTGCTCGTACCAGCCCCCTGTGGCCTCCGCCAGTTTTCGCATCAGTTCATGATCGGCATTTTCAGAGAGGGCAATGGTGTGGATGGCGACCCCCATTTTTTTCAACCGTGGGAGAATCTTGTTCAAAATCTGTTGGCGGGACGCCTTGTTCTTCGCTTTGTTACGCGAGACATCGACCATGCCGTCGGTAAGTAGAATCAGACTGCGACGATAGAGTGTGGGTGGCCCTTCCCAATCCTCACTGGCCCGTTGCAGGGCCATCTCGATATTGGTTCGTTGACCTGGGGAGCCGATCTTTTTCGACTCATTCCTCGCCCTCCGCTTCCACGCCACATCGACCCGTCCCAGTGGGATCTGCATGTTGACGTACTGGCCAAATGTCCAGACTCCGGCACGCGTGTCGGTGGGCAGTAATCCCACCAGTAGCCGCAAGGCGGGACGACGCAGATTCCCGGGATCGTTTTTCTTCATACTCCCGGAGATATCGATCAGGATACGGACATCCGCCTTCTCTCCCGTCGCCGGTTTTGCCTGTGTGGATGGTACTCCCAGCCCCAACACCACCAATATCAAAACTGGAAATCTCCAGCCACCGCGCATCTTCATGCCTGTTCTCTCTTACCGTGAAAGTCTGTCTACTCCCTGTAGTAGCGGCAGAATCCGTTAACACTTTAATTCTTTGGGGTGAACAGGCGCGATAGTAGTCAATCAGTATGAGGTGTGACGGTTCGACTCCGACACCTACGAAGGTAGTTGATTATAGGGAGAAGATTTGCCCTCCGGCTGCATGTCAAAACGTTTGTAGGACCAGAGGTACTGCTCAGGACTGATCCGCACACAAGCCTCGACACCTTGATTCAAGGCGGCCACGGCTGTCTCCGGGTCCGAGGAATCGATCCCTTCCGGAACCGGAATGATATGTATGTGGTAACCCCCGCCTTTCGGCAGGCGCTCGGCAAAACCCAAAACCACGTTGGCACCACTCTTTCTCGCCAATCGGGAAACCAGCAAAATAGTCAGCGCCGGCACACCAAAAAACGGGGCAAAAGCTGCGCCTTTGAGCGACTTTGGCTGCTGATCCGGCAAGATGCCGACAATATTTCCCGCCTGCAGGGTCTGATAGAGACGTTTGATCCCATTGGGGGTCGTCGGCACCAGTTCCGCACCCGTACGCGAGCGGGCCTGCGTAATCAACAACTCCAATGCCTGATTTCTGGGTGGACGGTAAAGCGTGGTCACCTGCCCATAGGTCGCCAGGTAGAGTCCGGAAATCTCCCAGGAACCCAGATGTGGGGTGAGCACGATCAAACCCCGTCCCGGCTCACACTTTACATATTCCATCCCGGAGACCTCTTTCACCAGTCCCAGCACCCGCTCTTTGGGCCAGAACCAGAGGGGTGACATCTCGGCAAATACTTTTCCCGTCTCCTCCAGCGAGCGATTACGCAAGACCAGACGCTCCGTTTCACTAAGGTCGGGAAAACAGAGCTGCAGATTGATATCCGCATTTCGGCGTTCCCGGTTGGGCAACAGGATGAAGAGTCGGCCCAGCAGCCGACCAAGTCCATGCACCCTGCGTAACGGCAGGAAGGTCAGCAGACGTAACAACGCGATGATGATTTTCGTACCCATGTCGGGAATTCTACACTGAATGATTTTGTGCGGTAATTGTCTTTCCAGGAGAGAGTGTTGTTTTCGTCTGAAAACCCTCTACCATGAAGGAAAATCGCCACCTTTCACAAAAGACGGAAGCCGAAAATGACTGAGACTCGACCCCACGGAATGACGCCCCAGCAGGCATGGCAGATGATGCAGGATGATCCTCGCACTGTATTGGTGGATATCCGTTCCAGCATGGAGTTTCTTTTTGTCGGCCATCCCAAGAGCTCGGTGCATATCCCCTGGATCGATGAGCCGGACTGGACTATCAATACCAATTTCGTCACTGACATTCGTAAATTGTTGCTGGGCGGCAGTATCTGCACCACCGAAGAAGGCTGCGCCCCAGTCATCCTGATCTGCCGCAGCGGCAAACGGTCGCTGGAAGCGGGCAAGGCCCTGCTGGAGGCAGACTTCACCCGCGTCTTCCATATCGACGAGGGGTTCGAAGGAGACCTGGATGATGACCACCATCGCAGTTCTATCGGCGGATGGCGGTTCCGTGGACTGCCTTGGGAGCAGTGTTAGGAAGTTTGAAAAACGCCCGATCCGCTACGCTTGATCGTGCCTACGCCTTGAGCAGTAGCAAGCCCGTCTTCACAATTGAACTGAATAGAAACCAGCACCCTGTCAGCGCCTGCTTCTGGAACTCCTGGCTTGCGGCGTGGCACTTGCTTCGTTCGAGGAGAGGGACTCGGAGCCGCCACTGACCGAAGTGACCACATAGTAGTAGGTCACGCCGTTGATCAGACCCGGATTGTAGTAGGCGCAATAGTCGCAGACATGCCCGCTTGCGATCTGTGCATAAGGGCCACCGGGCGTGGTGCTGCGATAGACGTTGTAGCTGTCAGCCCCTGCCACAGGCGTCCAGGTCAAGAAGACTTCATTCGACTTGGGACGGGCCGACAGGTTGAAGATCGTCTGCACCGCTCCAGCCTGCACGGTCACCGTCAAGGTGTCACTGCCGACACCACCGTCTTTGTCCGTGATTATCAGAGTCACTGTATAGACGCCGGCTGTCGGATAGGTGTGGCTTGGGGTCAGACTGCCGTTCACGGTTGCGCTGCCGTCACCGAAGTTCCACTCGATGGTATGAGTATCAACCGATCCAGGATCAGTGAAGCTGCCGCTGAAGTTCGCGGTATCCCCTTCGTTGAACATCTGATCCGCTCCGGCATCCACGCTCGGTGCCACGTTGTTTACCGTCACGGTCAGGATGTCGCTACCAATTCCACCGTCCTTGTCAGTCACGATCAGGGTGACCGTGTAGACGCCGTTGTCGGCGTATACGTGGCTCAGGGTCAGGCTACCGCTCACCGGTGCGCTGCCGTCACCGAAGTTCCACTCGATGGTATGAGTGTCCACCGATCCAGGATCAGTGAAACTGCCGCTGAAGTTCGCGGTGTCGCCTTCGTTGATCGTCTGGTCAGGACCGGCATTTGCGCTCGGTGCCACGTTGTTGACCGTCACCGTGGCTGTGTCGGTGGCCGTGAGCAGACCGTCACTGACTTCGAGCCCAACGGTGAAGCTGGCGTCGTCTGGCTGGATCGGCAGGGTGACGGTAACACCGCTGGCGTCATCATACTGGCCGTCACCGTCCAGATCCCAGGCGTAGCTGAGTGGGCTCGGACCACTATCCGGATCGTTGGAACCACTGCCGTCCAGGGTGACACCTTCTCCTTCGTTGATCGTGTAGGGACCAGCCGCCTCGGCGGTGGGTCCGACGTTGGCGGTGCTGAGGTTCACCTGGAGGCTGTCGCTGGCTGATGCCCCCTCATCATCGGTAACCGTGACCGTTACGGTGTAGTTGCCATCTGCTGCATAGACATGGCTGCCTGCCACGCTGCCGCTGCCTGCACCCTGGGTCACTGTGCCGGGTTCAATAGTGCCGTCACCCCAGTCGATGGTGGCTGTGTGGGTGTCCTCTACACCGGCATCGGTGAAAGTGGCCGGGGCCAGAGCGATGGTATCGCCAGGCGCACCCGTCTGGTCCGGGCCGGCCTCGACTACTGGTGCTGCATTGTTCACCGTGATGGTGAGGCTGTTGCTGCCTGCTGCGCCGTCATCGTCGGTCACGCTGACCGTGACAGTATAGCTGCCGTCCTCTGCATAGGTGTGGCTGCCCAGTGCAACGCTGCCGCTGCCTGCGCCCTGAGTCACTGTACCGGGATCGGTGAAACTACCGGCAAAGTTGATCGTGTCACCTTCGCTGCTGGTTTGATCAGGACCGGCATCCACAAGCGGTGCTGCATTGTTGACCGTTACCGTTAAGGTATCGGTTCCTGCACCACCATCATCATCGGTCACCGTGATAGTTACCGTGTAGGTGCCGTCCTCTGTATAGGAATGGCTTGGTGTCAGGCTGCCGCTGGCACTGTTGCCGTCACCAAAGTCCCACTCGATGGTGTGGGTGTCTGCGGTGCCGGGGTCGGTGAAGCTGCCGACGAAGTTGACGCTATCGCCTTCGTTGACGGTCTGATCCGCACCGGCATCAGCCATCGGCGCCACATTGTTGACCGTTACCGTGGTGCCTGCCGTATCGTCCAGCAGGCTGTCGCTTACCTGCAGGTGGATCGAATAGACGCCGTCATCCAGTCCGTTGAAGTTGGAAATCTGGCCGGTGGCATCGTCGAAGCCACCGTCATCATCCAGATCCCAGAGATAGACCAGCGGGTCGCCGTTGGGATCTGTGCCGTTGCCGTTCAATACAACAGCATCACCCTCATCGACGGTATAGGGACCACCCACTGCTGCCGACGGCCCGAGGTTCTCCACCACGGTGGCCCGGGTGAACTCCTGGTCAGTCTTGCGCTCGTTCTCGTCTACCTCGCCGTCAGCGTCGATATCGTTGAGGAAACCGTTGCCCCAAACCTTGAGTCCGATATCAAAGGTACCCAGGTCGATAAAAGTATGTTGCGCAGTTGCTCCGGTCGCGTCGTCAAAGTCCCTCGGTACCTCAGCCAGGTCGAGCTCCCATCCGAAACGGACGATGAAGTCATGTGGCTCGTCCAAATCGAACGAGGCAGATCCATCAAGTTGGCAGGGAATGCCCTGGGTACAGGTATAGGGACCACCTACATCGGCTACCGGCGGACGGGGCGGAATGCTGATGGTGATCTCGGTGGTGTCCGAAGAGGTCAGCGCCGGAACATTATTGTCGGTGACGCGTAGGGTTACGGTGAACGTCTGCGGCAGACTCGATTCTGGGTAGTCGGCCGAGCTGTAGGTATGTTCAGTCGTGGAACTGCTGCTGACATGGTCGAACTCACCATCCCCGTTGAAATCCCACTCGTACTTGATGATGCTCCGGAAAGAATCAAGATGGAAAGAACCCGAACCGTCGAAGGTCAGCGGACGATCCACCGCCCAGGTGCGATCTCTGCCCGCATCCGCCACCGGCGGTTGTACGAACAGGGTACGACTGAGAATGATCACGCCCCAGGCACTGCGTAGCTGAGCGGTAATCCATGCACTGCCCGGGAACTGGCCGTTGTCCGACTGATCATCCAGCAGGGTACGGGCGATACCGGTATCCGGATCGTTGAACCAATCAAAATCGTTCAACCGAAACTTCACCACAGAACCAGGCTGCGCCAGGCGCATCGCCTTGGTCAGTGCATAGTAGGCGTAGTAGGGACGGTTGTCCGGATTCTTGATGTATTCCGTCTCCCACCCCTCAGCAAGCCAACTCTCGGTTGCGCGCCACATGGGATTGGCGGTCTCTTTGCCGCTGAAGATAAGTTGGACCAGACCAGAGGGTGCGCCAGCACTGGTTGTGCCACCTGTCGTATAACCGAATCCCGTACCGTTGAAACTCCTACCCAGCCAGACCAAATTTCGATCCTTCACCCACTGAGGTGTTGGAATGCCGAAGATATCCTGCGCTGCCAGCAGACCGATAGCGCCCCACTGTGCCGCCGAATTGTCAATGGAGTTGTTCCAGGAATAACGCCAGCCGCCACCGCTACCCTGCTCGGTCTGGCCCCAGGCGAACTGGTCGGACATGTCGGTAAGGATGTCGAAATAGGCGCGGCGTTTTACATTGGTACCGCCGGTGATGCTCCGGGCCAGCGGTGTTCCCGAACTGGCGATAGCGTCCATGACCTGGCCGCCCTGGTAGATTGGCTGGCCACCAGAACTGCTGCTCCTGCCATTGATGATGCTGCTCTGGCCGGTCTGCAGACCAATGCCGTTGCCGTTGGTGTCGGGTTCACCATAGGTCTGGACGGCGATATCCACCGAACCCAGATCACGGAACAGTTGGCGAAAACCACGCATCACGGTTTCCGCGTAGGGATCTTCGTGGTGACTGGAGGTCTCCAGGTGACCGTTGACCAGGAATGCCTGCAGGGCGGAAGCGGTGGCGCTGGCCCGTGCGTTACTGGTCCAGTAACCGACATCGTAACCATCCTCGACCCGGCGGCTCTGGGTCTGGTGCAGGTACCAGAGCCCCTCGTCGATGGCGACGTTGATCTCGGTGTTCATCACCTGAGGCTTGACCACGATGTTGTAGTTGTCCTGCCCCATCTGTCCGGCGCTGTCCCAGACCTTGAGGGTCGCCACGAACGGGGTATCGTTCGGCACATCGGGATAGGTGTGCTCGATGGAGAGATCATAGCGGTTAGCTACCGGGGTAACGGCCGAGGAAGTACCGTCGCCAAAGTCCCACTGGTAGTCGACTGGATCGGCATCGCGCACTATGCCCTTCAAATGGATCGACTTGCCGTTGTAGGTCTCATGGGGCGCCAGTGGATCATGGGCCACCCAGGGAACGGTGATGACATTCGGCGGCAGATTGGGAGCAACCGGCACCGTGACCTGGGCAGTGCTGGTCTGGCCGGCGCCGTCTTCTACCGTCAACAGTGCCACATATCCGCCAAGCGACTCGACCTTGAAATCATCGAATGTTGCCGTGCTATGGCTCACCGTAGCGGCAATCTTGAGCGGCGCTATACTCTGGTTGCGGGAACTGTATGAAGTTAGCGCAGTCCAGGTGGCCGCACCCTCTTCCCGGATGTAGTAATCAGCACCCTGCGTCTTGATATCAACACGCACCTCATAGGTCGTTCCACGAACATAGCTGCCTACAGTGCCGCGGCCGGAACCATTTTCATAAATAGCCAGACTACCACTGTCGAAATAGATGGCATGAGCCATCACATTGTAATGCCCGCTGGCACCGCTGTCTTTGACGCCCCACATGATGCGTTGGGTACCACCATCCGCGGCGGGTTGCACCTTACCGGTAAAGCTGACACGTTCACGGTCAAAATTGTCGGTACTATAGACATAGCGCTGCCCCCAAATACCACTTCCAGTGATTGACAAAACACCACCGCTCTGAGTGGCGCCGGCCGAAATCCATTTGACCGCATCGAGAGAAGCGCCTGCGAAGTCATCCGAAAGCAGCGTCCCGTTAGACCCGGTTGTCAGATTGTAAGTATGGAAGGGTCGCGGTCCCACTGCATCGATATCGTTGGTGGGATCTCCGTCACCGTCACTGTCGGCCTGGTCATCGAAATCCCAACGGTATTCGATGATGCCGTAGTCATCGCTCGATTGTGAAGCATCGAAATAGGCCGGAGGCCCACCTGCACCCGCTTGAGACGGCGGTGTTACCAGCGCGACAGGCATATCGCCGGTCACCACTGTGACCACCACCGTATCCACGCTGGTCTGGCCTGTGTTGTCTGTCACGGTCAGGGTGACGGAATAATCCCCGGCTGCACGGTAGAAATGGTCAGGATTTGGCCCCTTGCCGGTATACGGAAGATCCGCATCACCAGGACCGCCAGTACTATCACCAAAATCCCAATGGTAGCTGGCAATCGCAGTATCGTCACTGGAACCACTACCATTGAAGCGGATGAAACTGCCAACTTCTGCGGTATAGGGACCACCGGCAACGGCAACAGGCGGGGCACCCTGCTCCACGCTTACCGTCATGGTCTGGGAGGAGGACTGCAGCGCCTGGTCACGCACTGTCAGCTTGACCTCATGATCGCCTGTGGTCGCAAAACCGTGCTCCACCACATCGCCATAGATAACCTGTGCGCCGAATGATGGGTTGTCGAATTCAAAGACACCCGCATTCACCACGCCACCGATTTTTAACGGCGTTTCGGTACGGGTGCTGGTCTCATACAGAAGACCCCAGGCGACTTCGTTAGCCGGCTTCATCTCATAGATGGCGCCTTCGGTTTTCAGGGTGATGCGAACATCATAGCGCTGGCCACGGGTATAACCCCCTTTGTTCCCAAGGTCGCTACCATTCTCGTAGATGCGAATTAATCCGTTCCTGAAGTAGACGGCATGGGGCATCTGATTGTAGTGGAAGTTGCTGGTACTGCTGTTTTTGAGTCCCCACATACCATACTGGTTACCCGCCAGATTTACCGGCCGGATCTGGAACTGGAAGACCTTGCCATCTGTTCTGTCGTGATTGTCCACGCTGGACAGATAACGATTGCTCCAGCTGCCGGCACCGGTCATGACGATCCTATCTTCCTGATAGACGCCAGTGGATGCGATCCACCGAGAGGCATCCAGGGTGTCTCCTGCAAAGTCGTCGATCAGCAGGGAGGGATCGAAGACCCATTCGTATTCGTAGATGCCAAAGTCATCGGTAGAGCCGCTACCGTCGAAGGTATCGTTCCAGAGACCGTTGCTCGCGTGGCTCTCATCCAGCAGTATCGGACCGGCGATGACCGGTTCGGGCGGCGCGCCCAGACTGACAGTTACCGTGGATAGAGCCGTGTCGGTCTGGCCCGCTCTATCGGTGGCCGCCACGATCAGATCGTAGGTGCCGGGAGAGGTATAACGGTGACGCGTGGAGACGCCGCCCAACCATGTACCCAGATCATTGTAGGCATTCGCCTCGCCCAGCGTCTGGATAACAACCGGTTGGCTGGTCGTGATTCGGTGATGCGGCGCACTGCCGCTGAAATCGGTCTGATTCAGGCGCAGGAATCCATCCCGCTTCAGGGTGCCGACAAGAAGGCCGTCCATCCGTACCTCGGTCCCGTCGTGCGGTGCGAATACGATGACGCCCTCTCCCAGTTGATGGAGGAGGAAATCGGTGCCGCCGCGACCGGTGGTCATGGAGGTATCGTCACCCAGGTCGGTCAGCGTGTCGCCGCCCTCGGTGTCACCGGCCCAGACTTCCACATTGCCATTACTTACCAGGCGCAGTCGACGGGTTCCGAGGCCATTCTGATACCACATCTGCCCGGCGCTGACCGACTGGATGTGGAGAGAGACACCGGAATCCATGTCGATGAGTTCAAGATCGGCATCTTCATGGGCGAAGACGGCGACCGCGCCGGTGGTGTGCTCATATACTGCGAACTGGAACTCCCGCCCAACCGGCGAACCGTTGGATGAAGGCACCGTGGTATAGCCGTTCCATCCGGTGGTCTGCATCGAGATAGGACCACTGGAGACCACCCGGTAGCGGGTGGTACCGAGGAGCGTCGGCCGCCAATAGGTGTCTGCGGACATCGCCCGTTCAGCAATCAGGTTGTCACCGGTATCAAAAACCCTGACCAGACTGTCGGCATAGGCGAACAGATAAAAACCGTCATTGGGATCACGATGGAAGATGAACTCGTTACCCACCGGTTCCAGGTCGAGGGAGGGAACAAAGGCTGAATGGCGATCGAAATCAGTTTCGTAGACGACAACCGGCTTGTTCGCCTCAACCTTGAAGTAGACGCCGTCACCCGGTGAATAGTCCCACTGGCCGAAGCGATTCAGGCTGTTTCTGCCCAGTTCCCGGCCGGTTTCCAGGTCGATGACCCGCAACGCCGTGTCATCCTCAACGGCGATGATACGCAGAGAGGCCTGCGACAGATCGTAACCATAGAGATCAGTACCGGCGGTGAAATAACCCGTGCGCAGGCTACTGGCCTGGGCCGTGGTATAGGTGGTGCCATCGCCAAAATCGACGGTGAAACGCTGGATGGCCAGATCATCCGTAGAGGCCGTCAGATCAGGTTCCAGCAGCCAACGCCCGGCCTGGGCATCCGCCTCGGTGAGCTCATAAGGGCCACCATTGTTGGCGATCGGAGCCGCACCCGCTTCCACCACAACCTGCTGTGATGAAGTGGCGCTCTGGCCTGCGTGGTCGGTAGTGGTGAGCTGAATATCATAGACACCGGCTGCTGCATAGCGGTGAGGCACGGAACGTCCGTCGCTGCTGAGCCGGGTGATCCGTACATTGTCATAGACAAGGCTCTGGGCGTAGGACATTAGTCCAATGCCGCCCTTGCTATGCCTTGGATCGTCTGCTTCGAGCTGCAGGGTCTCAGTGCCACCATCCGGGGTCACATAGAGTTTCATGTTACCGCCGACGACCCGCAGGCGCAGGTGGTACCAGTAACCGGGATCCCAGCCGGAACCGTCGTCGACCAGGGTTTCATCGCTGCTCCAATCACGCAGGCGCCAGAAGTCCCAACTGTCACGGGAGTACATCATGAAGCCATTGCTGGTGCCTGGCTGATTATCACTGCGGAAGAGGATAGCTAAATAGCCGTCACCGGTACTCACGCCGCGGAAGTCAAGTTCCAGCTCAAAGTCCCGATAGTCACCGGAGAGTTCCTGGAGATATCGCCAGGCGTTGCTGGTATTGGTCTGGTGCAGACGGCCGTTCTCCACCAGCCAGGTGCCACCGGAAGTGGTCCAGGCTGGGTTGGCAGTGAAATCACCGTCGTCAAAATCATCACGCAGGGTGGCAACGATCTCTTCACTGCTACCATCACCCCAGTCGATCTGGTAGCTGGCTAGGGCACTGTCATCGCTGGAAGCGCCGATATCGAACCAACCCGTCCACTCACCGAGCGAGGCGTGACTTTCGTTCAATACTGCAGGACCGTTTAACACAGGCACAGGCGTTGTCCCTGTCCCCACGGTAACCGTGGCGGTGGCGGTAGCAGGCTGGCCCGCCCCGTTGTAGACGGTCAGGGTCGCCAGGTAGGTGCCAGATGTGCTGTAACCATGCTCGGGTGCTGCACCAGTCGCATCCACGCCGATGCCGTCCGCATCATCGAAGTCCCACTCGTAGCGGGCGATACCGCTCTCGGGATCGCTGGAGCCCTTGCCGTCAAACACTGCACGCCAGGTTCCATTCAGGGCAACGTCTTCACCAAAGTGATAGGGACCACCCGCATCAGCCACAGGAGGCGTGCCGCTGACAGTGACCTTGACACTGCTGCGATCCCGCTTGCCGTCACCGAAATCCCAGGCGTAGTGGATGATGGCGCCGTCATCGGTGGAAGCACTGGCGTCGAAGTCCACCGTTCCACCGGTTCCGGTGACATCGGTACTGGCTATGAGCTGACTGTAGGGCTGGCCGAAGACACGACCAGCGGGGGCGGCCACACCCAGGGTATTGGACGGGGTAGTGCCAATCTGAAGCCGATCACCAAAACTGGAGTCGCCGTTACCCGGGTGGTACCAAATCTTGCGCCCGTTGTAATCGACGGAGACGATATCCTGGTTGCCGTCATTGTCGAAGTCGTAGACGCCGTAGGCGGCATGACGGTTGAAATCCAGGCTCGGCACATAGACGCCTTCCTGGAAGGTGCCGTCACCGTTGCCACGGAAAAAGGCAACATCTCCCCAGTCGCCGGAGACCGCAATGACGTCAGGAATGCCATCGCTATCGAAGTCCGCCGTGACCACGCCATAGGGGTCGTTGTTGCTCGGCTTGGGATTGCCGATATATGAGCGGGTGAATTCGCCGGTTCCGTCACCGCGGTAGAGATGGATATCTCCGTTAGAATAGTTGCCCCGAACGAAGTCCATGTTGCCGTCATGGTCGACGTCCGCCGCATCGGTACCCCGGCCAGACCCCGGATTGTTCTCCAGCAGGCTGATGTCGAACCCGGATTCGTAGATGCGACGCGTCACACGGAAATCATCGAACCAGAACTGGTCGCCGCTGACGGTATTGTTGGCGGTGTACCACTCGAATTCGCTGAGGTACCAGGCATCCGACCAATGTTTTTTGACTGCAGCGCTGACGTCGAAACTAATGGTGTGCCAATTGCCATCGTCGATCAATGAGACCTTGGGCACATCAGGATAGTCGTAGGCACCACCATCGGCCGCGGGACTGCCGCCGAGAAAGACCCAACCCAGATCCTGGCTATACATATTTCGTACGCGGAACAGCAAGCCCGCCGATACGCCCGTTGGAATCCGGTAGGCAAAAGATACGGTGGATCCATTGCGGAAATACCAGCTCGCAGGATTGATATCGTTGGACAGGCAGGAGCCGTCCGCAGTGGCGGTCAGGCGCATGCTCCAGGAACCGGTCGCAGCGGTTGTGTCGTCCCGCGCCATGGCGGTGCTGCACTGCGCGCCACCCCAGCTGTCGTTGCCCGTCTCGAAACCGGACTCGAAGAAGGTCTCTTCGCCAAAGTTAATCTGGCCCTGGTTGGTCAACAGCCACATGTTGCCGCTGTTGCCATTGACCACGAAGTCCATGTGGCCGTCGCCGTTGAAGTCCTCGGCGGCCATGTCCATCACCCAACTGCCAGCGGGATTGAGCTGATCCCCCAGATCACCCATGTGGACAGGGGCTTTGAAGCCGTCACCCTCTTTCTCGTAGTAGTAGAGGTGCATGACGGGATCGCTGTTGCCGTGGCCGGTGACGAAATCAAAATCGCCGTCTTTGTCGAAATCAGCAATCGCAACGCCGCGGGTATAACGGCCGGTATCATCGATGAAACGTATCGACTGGAAGGTGCCGTCGCCATTACTGCGAGCATAGTAGACGCGGCTCTCGTCGTCCGTCGCCACCATGTAGATATCGGCACCGACACTGACCTCATAAGACTGGGTATCACTCAGGCCGTTGGAATCCTCGACCCTTACGCTCACCGGCAGACTGAGATTGGCGCCGGTGGGCGGCGTCCAACTGATCAAACCGCTTGCCGCGTCGATGGACATGCCGGCAGGGGCGTCTGTGAGTGAATAGGCCAGCACATCGCCGAAAGCCACTTCCGGATCCTGCACGGTCACCTGGTAGTTGTATTCGATGCCTTCCGCAGCCGAGAGCACCGGTGATGAGACGATGGTCGGACCGAGATCACCCACCACGATCTGCAAGGTATCAGTACCCTGGTTGCCGTTATCGTCGGTAACGGTCAGGGTGACCTGGTAGATGCCGTCCTGACTGTATGAATAGAAAGGTGTGGGCCCGACAAGGGTATCGCCGTTGCCCATCTCCCATTCGTAGCTGACGATGGTACCGTCATCGCTGGAACCGGCAGCATTGAGAGGAAAGACATCGTCGGGATCTGCGGTAAAATAGTCAATTCCGGCCGCCGCATGGGGATCATCTGCATCGGCAAAGTGGAGGTTGTCGAGGAACACCGCGCTGTCCAACCGGCCATCACCATCATCCGCCAGTTCGATCTCCAGGGTAAGCAGATCGACGACGCCTGCGTGGGCGGAGACATCCGCCCGCATCATACGAAAGCCGGTCTGGCGTTCATAACCGGTCCAGACAGAAGGGAATACCGGCTCGAAGGTATCCTCCTGCAGCAGGATCTCCTCTCCACCCGCAGTCAACAGACGCACGGTGAAACGGTCATTCATATAGGAGGGGTTGGGCTCGTTGCTCAAGAAATTGTAGTCGAGCCGCAGTTCGGTAGTGCCGGCAGGGATGGTGAAATCCTCGATGCGGATGCGGCTGACATCGGTATCCAGCAGCGCCGGACCGTCGTCGGGCTGACTGGTGAGCAGCGCTGCCTGGCCGCCCTGAGTGGGCAGCAGTGGGCCGTGGCCGGTGACGACCTGGGCATCACCCTCGGTCAGCATGCCGGCAAAACCACTCTCGAAACTGCCGTCGGCAGCGCCGATATTATGGTCAACCGCATAGGCGATCAGGGATGAAAACAGACCCAGGCAGGCAACTGCTACCGTTCTGCGCACAGCAGAATAGCGCTGTTTTTCCGATTGTCCTTTTTTCATCCGCCTGAACATATCCTTTCGTCTCTACTTCGGCGCCAATGAGCCGATATATGCAAATCCCGCAGCGACGCCGTTGCTGAACCCACCACCCTCAGCTTTTATGCTGGCCTTGCCGAGGGAATCGCCAGTGAACAGTGTGATCTCAATGCCTATTTCAAAGCTGACACCGCCGGCAAAAGCCCCCGGTATCCCGGCGACACCTGCCAGCTCTGCGCCCTGTCCGGCCCAGTCCAATGCGCTCTTGGCGCCTTCCATAATCGCTTTGGTGCTTTCCGTCGCCGCCGCCCAGATGGCGCCGATATCTCCTGGATATATGGTCGACATCCCGATGACTTCACCGATGAAGGCGATACTGGTAAGGCCGTAGCCCTGCAACCAGCCAATCGCCGCCGCCACGACTTCCCGCCCGTTGGGGTAGGAGAGCAGATACGCGTACTGGACCAGAGCGATCCTTCCCGTCGGGTCAGTGAAGCTGAGCGGGTTGTTGAGCGCATAGGCATAGGCGTGCAGGGACTGCGGATTCCTGCGCAGGCCCTGATCCGAATCCTTCTGCAGGAAGCGGCCGAGCGTCGGATCGTAGGCCCGTGCGCGGTAGTGGTAGAGTCCGCTCTCCGCGTCATACTCACGTCCGGTGTAGGTGCGTGTGTTGACCTGACTGCCGCTGCCGCTGAAGGCGAAGGGACCGTCACTGAGAATGACATTGCCCCAGGCATCGTAGCCGTATCGCTGCACCAGGTTGCCGGCGACATCGGTGATGGCGACCACACTGCCGAGACCGTCGGTATGGTAGAACCAGGTCTGACCGTCCCGCTCCATCATCAGCAACTGATCCATGCCGGGGGCATAGGTGTAGCTGACGAGACGGTTGCCGAGATCGTCGTATTCCGCCAACACGTCCTGGTCATGGTAGAGGTACTGAGTGGTATCGCCGTTCACCGTCCGCTCGATGCGGCGACCGAGATAGTCGTAGGCGTAGCTTGCGGTATTGGTGCCGTCGTTATAACCGGTCAACCGCTGGCTGGAGTCATAGGTATAACTCTCGCTGCCCCGCCCGGTGACGTTGCCGTTGGCATCATGGGTATAGGCCGCACCACCATGGGTGAGCAGACGGCTGTCGGCGCCAAAGGTGGCCCCGCTGTCCAGGCGGTTGCCCACTGCGTCATAGGCATAGTTGTTGGTGAAGGTGCCGAGACTCGCTGTATCCACATCCTCGCGGATCAGACGATAGAGCGCATCGTAGTCGTAGCTGATGCTACCGTCCGCGGTGGTGACGGCGATGCGTTGGTTGTTACCGTCAAGACCATAGCCGTAGGAGGAGATGACACTGCCCCCACCATCCCGGATTACCAGACCGGTAAGCTCGCCCAAGGTATCGTAGCCATACTCGGCAGCGGTGCCGTTGCTGTAGTCAATGCGGCTGCGCCGTCCGGCGCCGTCGTAGCTGTATTCCGCCCAGTGAGCACCGCTGGTGACCCGTTTGACACGGCTCGCATCGTCATAAGTGTAGGTCGTATTCAGCCCGTCGTTGCTGGTAAGGCCGGTGATGTCGCCGCGGCTATTCCAACCGTAGTCGATGCGGCGGCCATTGCGGTCGGTTACCTCGGTAACCAGACCGTTGCCATCGTAACTGTAGCTGGTGACATGATCCGTACCGCCGGTATGCTCGGTCACCGAGGTTATCCGGCTGTTGTCATCCAGGATGAAGTCAACGGTGCGCTCGGGTTCGGTACGACGCACCATCCGATCCATGTTATCCAGATCGTGTGCGATCGCGCTTGCGTCGGGATAGCTGAAGCTATCCAGCAGGCCATTCGGTGAATAGCCATAACCCCAGGTGCCGCCGTCGGGTCCGGTACGCCCGGTCATGCGGTTGCTGCCGTCGAAGTCCATCTGAACCTGATTGCCGTCAGGCAGGGTGATATCGCTCAGATTGCCTGCGGCGTCGAAGCCGAAGTCGGTAATTTGACCATGGGCATCAACCACCTGGGCCATCTTGCCCATGCAGTCGTAGTTGTAGGTGGTGACATCGCCGTTTGCGTCGGTAAGCGTCTCCACTTCAGCCTCGGCCGTGTAGGAGATGAGATACCTTGGCAAGGCCTCCCCGGCATGGGTCATGCTGGTAGACTTGTTCAGGCCATTGAAGGTGAACTCACTGCGGTTACCCAGACCGTCGATCAAGGCCGTCCGATTGCCGTTGGCATCGTATTCCAGGGTCGTCGTCACACCCGTCGGGTCGGAAACAGTCGTCTGGTTGCCGAAGGCATCGTAGGTGTAACTGGTGGTCTTGCCGCCGGCGTCGATCCAACTCAGGCGGTTGCCGTTGGCATCATAGGTAAAGGTTTCCACGCCGATCGAAACACCCGCCGCATTGAACAGTTCCCTGCGTACCAGGTTACCGTCTGCATCATACGCCTTGTCGGTGCGGTCAC
Source organism: bacterium endosymbiont of Escarpia laminata (assembly GCA_003660235.1). Taxonomy (GTDB): domain Bacteria; phylum Pseudomonadota; class Gammaproteobacteria; order Chromatiales; family Chromatiaceae; genus QGON01. The sequence continues at coordinate 91,567 of QGON01000066.1, forward strand.
CTTCCGGGTTGATGTAACGGGTGACCTGACCGTAGGTGTTGTACTCGGTGGTGAAGGTCACCGGCATGCCGGACTCCGGCTCAAAGCTCCGTGTCAGCGCGTTGCCATCGGCATCGTAGGTATAGCTCGTCACCTTGCCGGAAGGATCAGTCACCCTGATCTTATTGCCGTTCTCGTTGTACTCGTTGCGCGTAGTGGTACTCAGCGGATCATCAACCCGCACCACCTGACCTGCCCTGTCGTAGTAGTAGGTGGTGGCAAAACCCCGCGCATCGGTGACCGTCTCTGTGCTCGCGGCCGTGTCGTAGGCGTAGGTGGTGCTGTTGCCTGCCGCATCCTGGCGTTCAACCAGGTTTCCGTCGACATCATAGATATTCTTGAGCGGGAAACACCCGCCAGGGGTCATCACATCGTCGAGCAGGTGACTCGAACCCTGATAGGTAAAGTCGGTCTCGTTGCCCTGCTGATCGACGGCCTGAACCAAGCGGCCGTCGCCATCATAGAGATAGTTGAAGGCATGACCCAGAGGATCGACCACCGAGGTGATGCGCCCCTCTGCATTGCGGTTGAAGACCACCTGTTTCACCAAGGCACCAGCGCTGTCACGACTGACGATACCGGCGTCGCCGATCTCCAGGGTGTTGCCGCTACGATCCTCGATCCGAGTCACACCACGGGTCTGGTTGATATCGTAGACCATGCCTTCCTTGGTGGTGATACGGTAGTTTTCAGGATTGAACAGGCTACCGCCTAAATCGCAATACCACTGCCCTCCAGAGTAGACCAGGGAGGCACAATCGGTGGTCTCCAGTTTGTCGTAGATGCCCGGCGGCGCCTGGTATTCCGGCAGGAAGATCGGGAAGAACGGCGACGGCTGTCTCGGACGGAAGACAAAAGCGGTGCGGCGGCCATCCGGCAGGGTGACGAAGACATTGCCCTGGGCATCCTCGCGCAGATCGCTGTCGAGCAGGGAGAGTTTCCAACCGGGACCGAAATCACCCACCTGATCGGAGGCGCTGTCATAGCTGCGTTGCACGTTGATTGCTATGCCCATGGAGGGAATAGACAGGTCCTGGTAATCCAGGGTGAAGCGGCCCAACTGGATACCATCGATATAGATGAAGTATCTGGAGGTCGATGCGGTCACGCCGTTGCCGTCCTGGGCAGTGAGCCGTACCTCGTAGAGTCCCTCGCTGAAACCGCTGGTATCCAGGGTACCCAGCAGACTGCCAAGCACCTCGACATTGCCACTGGCGAACTCGGTGAAGCTGCCGCCCACCGGCGCATACTCCATCCGATAGGAGACCAGGGTCTCATCGGTGACCGTGCCCAGGATATCCACCTGCCCGACGATCTCTGCATTTTCCAGAGGCGTATCGATCTCCACGGTGGGTGGCGTGACATCGTCGGCCAGATCCACAGCCTTCAGGGTATCGGTCGCACTGCCTTCATTGCCCCAGTCGTCCAGGGCGCGGGCAACCACGCTGTAGGTACCTGCCGCAGGTGGCGTGAATAGCGCATTGCCGTCCCCGTCGAGCACCTTCGGCGAACCGTTGATCTCAAGGATGGTGGCGGTAACACCTATGTTATCGCTGGCAGAGACATGGATGTCGATAGAGCCGCCGGTAGCCACCGAGTGAGGCACAATGGTCAGTGTAACCACAGGCGTTTCGCTATCGGGAATGCCGACCGCTTCGAAGGTGGTTGATGCGGTACTCTCGTTACCCGAGGGATCCCGGGCAGTGACTTCGATGATATAGGTTCCGGGCTGCATCGGCCGGTAATTGCCGTTGCCGGTACGGTTTGCGGGATCACCGCCCAGCACCAGTGAGACATCCACTCCAGCGGGCGGTGTATCCGGTCCGGTGACCCTGGCACTCAGTTGATCGACCGAGACGTTGTCACTGGCAGCAACAGAGATGGCCGCCAGGGTGTTGAGGGCAACCGGGTTCGGTGTCACGCCGACTGCCACTGCGGTGGGGGCCTCCGTGTCAGGCTGGACATCGAACTGTACGGGAGCACTCAAACCCGCATTGCCTGCCCTGTCGGTGACAGTTGCCGATACCGTGTGCACACCGAGCGCAGTAGCCGGGTAATCCGCATGACCGCTATTGTCGACCGGTATCACAACCCCATTAACGGTCAACTCAATACTGTCGATACCGCTCTCCGCGTCGCTGGCGCTGACATCGATGCCGACTGATTCACCCACCATGGGGACAGTGGTGCTGATCGCGATGGTTACTCCGGGCGAGGTTACATCGATCGGAGCGACCGTGAATGACTGGCTGCGGCTGTAGCTGCTGCCACCGTTGTCCTCTACCTGCACGATGACGCTGTGCAGACCGGCCATGTCGGTAACATAACTGGCAGTGTCGCCCACCAGGGGAACGGTTACATCGGAGGTATCGGGCTTGTGTACCGTCACCGTGGTGTCGGCGATACCCTCTTCATCGAATACCTGAACACCGAAGTCGACAGTGTCGCCCACCTCTATATAGTCTGGCGAAACAGTCAGTAGAATGCGCGGCAACTCTGTCTCATTTTCAAGCAGACGGTTTTGCATGCCGGGTACGGCAAGCAGGATATCCTGATCCAGATCGGTATCGAGATCGAGCGTCAGCGCACCGAAGACGCGATCACTGTTCACCGGCATCAGACTGTCTGTCTGATCGGAGAAAACGCCGGTACCGTCGTTCACAAACAATCGGGTGCTATCACCAAAAACGGCCAGGATATCGGGTGCGCCATCCGGCTCGACATCGATAATGCCCACTTTCACACTGAAACCGGCATAGGCAGGCAGTTTGCCTGCCGTTGCATCGGTAAAGACCCCTGCGCCTCCATTCTGCAAAAGCTGCAGGCCACCAGCGCCATTTGCAACCAGCAGATCCTGATCCCCGTCACCATCGAGATCCGAGAAGATGGCACTATTGCTCTGTCCGCTTTCGATCGGCAGACGCGCGATGGATTCGTCGCTAAAGTGGCCAAGGCCATTATTGATCAGAAGGCGGTTCGCAGCCCCCCGATTGGCGAAGAAGAGATCGTCCGATCCGTCACCATCCACATCCGCCAGGACTGCGCCAAATGTAGGATTCGATCCGGTCAGACCCCGGACTTCCGCCTCATCGGCAAAGACACCGGAACCGTCATTGATGAGAAGCTGATTCAGACCACCACGATTGGCCACGATGACATCCAGGTCACCGTCAAAATCGATATCCGAAATGGCCAGCGCCATGCTCTTGCGGATATCCGCAGGCAGGCGCCCGGCAGGCGCTTCCGTGAAACTACCTGTTCCGTCATTCAGCCACAGGCTATTTGCTGTTGGCGAGTTCGCCAGCAGGAGATCCTGATCGCCATCACCATCCACATCCGCAAAGCGGGCATCCACCGTGATCGCAGCAGCCGTCGGCAGGCGTAAAGCGGACTCATCAAGAAAGAGACCAGTGCCGTCGTTGATCAGCAGAAAGTTCTGACCCCGATTGGCGACAAAAATATCGGGCGCGCCGTCGCCGTTTATATCGCTGCTCGATATATTGTAACTGACGGCGGATTCGGTGGGCAGATTTGAAAAGGAACGGTCGGTAAACGCGGATTCGGCTGTCGGCGCAAACAGGAGGAAGGGAATAAGCGATCGGGACAATAGATGGAGCAAAGCAAAACGCCGGGAGTTCCGCCATTTGCTCCAGCAAGAGGCAGAAGAAGTCTCCTGAACCAATCCGCTTTGTCTTCTTGTCTGACCTTCATCCTTAGTCAAGACAGATTCTCCATTTCACACAAGCTAGCCTGTGATTTTGCCGAGTTCATCCCGGTCACCGCCCCTGCAGTCAGACGAAAACCAGAACCGCTGGATCTGAGAAACAAAACACCCCGGCAACCGCCGAGGGTAAATCATCTCCAGACATCAAGCGTTAACAAGGCATATTTCGCACCAGAAACCTTATCTCATTGTATTTATTAGGAATCACTGACCATGTACCGACTGGAGCAGCGGTGTATGTAAACAATACCGACAGAATAGGCGTCTTTTATTTCTGATTTCTGTGGAAAATCGCCTTACTTCCCTTATTTTTCCAATGTTTTTTCGTGCGCTTCACTGAACAACTGCTTGTAAGCTTTTGTAACTGCAATATTTTGTTAAATCCAAAGAATGATTTCCAGATTATTTTCTTGTTGTAAATATTTTCGACACCGCGAAACGTGTGCACTGCCCCACGACAATAACTCTCGCTACGCAGCAAGATACTGGGAATATAATCCAATGGGATTGAAGGACACGAACGGCCCTGTGGATTTTGAACCCCCAAGCCGTGTATTAACCATATGGGTATATATTCAGCGCATGGTAACCACTGAAGTAACGTATGTGGTGACGACTGCATGGATGCAGGAGGTAGAGCAACGCATGGAGCAGTTGCCGAGTAAAGCGAACCGCATCAATCGCGACAGATGCGCTTTGCTACGCTCAGCACATCCTACGATTCCGTGTTTTGCACTCTTTCATGGGTAGCTGAAATACTTACCCGTATGGCAACTTACGGCTTGCGGATGAGGCTCCTTCAATTAGCGTCTTCTTCTGGTCCTTTCTATCTGCGGTGTGGCAAAGGCCTCATTCGAAGGCAGTGACTCAGCACCGCCGCTCACCGAGGTGACAACGTAGTAGTAGGTCACGCCATTGGTAAGTCCCTGGTCCCAGTAGCTACAGTAGTCACAGACATAACCGATCTGCGTGTAGGGTCCGCCAGCGGTGGTACTGCGGTAGACGTTGTAGCTGTCGGCACCGGTCACCGGTGTCCAGATCACGAACACTTCCGTCGGCTTCGCACGGGCCGTCACATCGAAGACCGTCTGTACTGCTGTGGCCTGCACGGTCACAGTCAACGTAGCTAGATCCATGCTACCGTCGTCGTCGGCAACCCGGACCGCAACCGTGTAACTGTCTGTGCTGTTCCAGGTATGGCTCTGTGTAACACCGGTATCACCTGAACGCGTGAACGTCACTCCGTCATAGCGCCAATCCCACTCGTAGGAGACGATGGCATCCGGGCTCGATATTGAGCCACCGGCATCGTAACTGCCCGCCTGCCCTTCATTCAGCCGCGTATCACCGGTCAACGCTGCGGTCGGAGCGAGATCGCTTACCGTCACCGTGGTGGTATCGGTATTCTCCAGCAGACCGTCGCTGACCTTCAGGCTCGCGCTGAAGATGGTGTCGTCGGCCTGTACCGGCAGGGTCACCTGAGCGCCAGTCGCATCGTCATACTGACCGTCGCCGTCCAGATCCCAGGCATAGCTCATCGGTTGCGGACCACTGTCCGGGTCGTTCGATGCGCTGCCGTCCAATGTGATGCCGTTGCCCTCGTTGATGACATAAGGTCCACCTGCATCGGCAGTCGGCCCGACGTTGGCCGCATCGACTCCGATTTGCAGGGTATCACTGCCCGATGCACCTTCATCATCGGTCACAGTGTAGATACCATCCTCTGCGTAGGTGTGGGTCTGGCTAAGGCCTCCGCTGGCGCTTGGGCCGTCACCAAAGTTCCACTCGACAGTGTGGGTGTCCGCACTGCCAGGATCGGTGAAGCTGCCGTTGAAGCTGGCCGTGTCGCCTTCGTTGATGGTCTGATCCGGTCCGGCATCCACAACCGGCGCCACGTTGTTCCAGTCTGCTTTCTTCGCAGCTATTTCAATCTGCAAGACCTACCCGCAGTACGAGTACGGCTGAGACCTTTGCCCCGTAATTCCTTAACTTTCTATAAATCGATGGTTTTTTACTTCCTATTCGCTAAAAGTGATATTTCCATTCGCATTGAATTACCATGATTTTAGTCAGGTTAATTGCTCATTCCAGTTTTCCCCTTGGAAACTTGCGTTAATAATTTTTGGAAAGGCTTCAAATTGTCATCAGTTGGTGCCCATTTTTCAATTTAGCGCATTTTCGCGGCTGAAAGCCTTCTTCAACTGAATCAGCGTCTAGAACGTCTCTCCTGCGGCGTGGCGCTGGCTTCGTTCGACGAGAGTGACTCGGCACCACCTATCGCTCCCGTTATCTTCTCCCCCCTGCTGGACCGAGCAACAGGGGTTGCGCTCGCTTCATTCGAGGAGAGGGCCGAAGTGACTACAGCGTAGTAGGTCATGTCATTTGTCAGACCTTGATCCCAGTAACTGCAGTAGTCACAGACATACTTCTGTCATAACATCCTGCGGGCACACACACCAATCTGTTTCAAGGCAACTTCCTTATTTTTCCACCAAACGGCACTCCACATACCGACCGAATCTAGCGGACTATCTGCCCAACTGGTAGCTAGGGTGCCTGGAAAGTCGCCTGGGCTTCAATAACATATCTACCCGCTGCCAGGTTTACAGACACCTGAGCAGTACAACCTCCAAAGCCATCACAATTCCCAAGGGTCGCCGTTTCAGTAAAGGGGAGACCTCCGGGACTCGGTTTGACGACCACGTCGACCGTGGTGCCCTCCGGCACCTCACTGGATGCCACATCGACTGCAACGATCCCGGGAGCTGGTAACAGAATATCCACCTCTCCCATCCACCCTTGGGGCAGTTCTGAAAGCAGTTCACCATTGACCTGCGAAACCACCTCACCAGCAACGCTCGTGATCGCCACGCTGGACGTAATCGGATTAGCCAATGGGCCGGGAGCAGGCACACGCGTGGCAATAGGCGTGGTATTGCTGCCTGGCAAGGTATTGGTAAAGGCCTCCAGACGAACGGCGCCATAGGATGCGACGGTACTTCCTCTCAGGGCATTGACCCTTCCCGTTCCGGTGATGGTATCGGCAATGACACGTACGGATCCTCCACTGCCTGCTGCGCCATTACTCGCGCAGGTTGATAACCAATACGCCCCCCCGGCAGCACCATTGGCATTGAGGGTGCCATTAATCTCGACAGTACCGTTGGCGGCAACGAGTAGTGCACCGCCACCGCCACCACCGCCACCACCGGAGCAACCCAGATCTATGCTTTCAGAACGGCCACCGCCACCACCTGAACCGCCGATCATGGGCAGGAGTTCGGGGATACCCACAAACTGGCCTGGCTGAGCAGCGACAACAGGATCGAGGGTCGAGCCATCTCCACCTGCCGGACCAAGTCCGGCGCCACCATCACTCTGGAAGTTCACCAGCAGGTAGCCACCATCACCGCCACGGAACCCCCCTGGGCCGCCCAGACCGCCAATGCCATTTATCGCGTTAGAGCCTCGTGTACCCACCACACCGTTAAGATCGATTCGGTTACCAGCCGCTATAGTCAGATCACCGTTGATGAGCAACGTAACATCCGTATTGGCAGGATTGCGCTGAAAGTTGATCACGGCATTAGTGGTGGTGCCAGGAAGATCAAAGACCGTGAAGCTGTCGAAGATGAACACCCCGTCATCCGGTAGCGGGATAGTGATGGAAGATCCCACGCGCACCGTCCCCGCAGGCCAGGTCGCCTCAACGGCGCTATCGAAATCCCCCAGGCTGTTAGGATTACCCACGCATCCGCAGATATCGAGCGCAAGGGCGGTTGCTGACCATGTCAGAAGTCCCAGAGCGATAGACATCATCAGCAAAGGCTGCCTCGTCCGGTTCTTGATGGGTGAGATAAAGTCTGTTGATTTCATGACATGCACTCCCGAATTTTTCTCTTCTCTCTCAGAAAGAGGGTTGGTGTGAGCGGATTGAATAACAACATCTCACTGCACCTCCACACCGACAGATGGGGCCACCGTTGGCGGTAATTCCCCTGTTGTAAAATCGCCGACCTGTACTTCGAGTTCGCGACTCTCATCACCAAAGTCAAGCCTGATGATCGTCTCGCCGGTAATTCCGCTGATCAGGGTAAACGCTGCTGAAACCTCGCCGATGGGGATGGTGATCTGCGACTCCAGCACATCCGCGACATTGAAGTCACCGCTGGCGAAGGTCACGGTGACTTCGGAAACCGCAGGTTGCTCGAGCAGGCGCACCTCCACTAGGGCCTGATCCGCTACCGGCAGGTTCACTTGACCGACTGATGGCAACGACAGCAACCGTATTCCGACCGGACGTGCGACCGTTGGCGGCGCCGTCCCCACTGAAGGCAACCCGACGAACACCGTAAGCTCACGCACCAGGCCATCGGTTGTCAGGGTTAGAACGGCCGTTCCCTCAGCGCCGGTCACCAGCGACAGGATAGCCGACTGGCCTCCGGATGGGATGACCACCGGTCCAGCGACACCTGCAACAACAGGATTATCGCTGGTTACCACCACATTCATTTCCACCACCGCTGGATTATCCAGCAGCAACAGGGTGATATCCCGCGCACTGCCGGCGGACAGCATGACTTGACCAACGGAGGGCGCCTCAGGAATCACCACACCTATAGGTGCGGCTACCAACGGAGGTTCGGTGCCGATGAGTGGTATACCGACGGTCACTGTCAGCCTTCTCACCTCTTCCCCGGCCCTGAGGATCAACTCTGCCGTCCCCTCTGCGCCCGTATCGATGGTAAGCACGACAGTCAACTCGTTTTGCGGCACCATCGGGCTACCCGGAATATCGGCGACAGCCGGGTGGCTGCTGCTGACGATCAGGGAGGTATCGGCAGTCGCCGGCGAACCAAGTACTGTCAGGACCAGAGTCCGCTGGCTGTTTTCCGGCAGAATCACACGACCCAGGTGTGGCGGACTCAGCACCATCGTCCCCACTGCCTGAGCCAGTGGCTGCAGCTCCTGGCCACTCAGCGGCGTGCTGACCGAAACCACGACAGCCTCAGTACCGAGAATTGAATTCACCAGCACGCTGGTACTCCCTTCGGCCAAGCCGTTCACCGGCACATCGATAGCCTGCGAACCTGCCGGCAAGACAACAGGCGTGCCCGGCACTGCGGCCACACTCGGGTCCACGGCATTCAGGTCGATGGTCAGATCCTCACCCAGCGTCGTCGAGACAGACAGCTTCAGATCCGCCGTGCCACCCAACGGAACACCCAACAGTTGCGGCGTCACCCTGAGACCTACGCCCACATTCACCGTCACGGCATCCTGTGCAATCTCCACACCGCTGCTGTTGCGTGCCGATGCGGTGATATTCAACACTGGGACATCTGCTGCGGCCGGAGTATTAAAGGCCACTACGAAGGGTGGACCCGTGACAGGCGCCAGCTCAACGCCGTTCACCGCGAACAGCACACTGGCTACGCCGAGTCCCGCACTGGCGCGAGCATCCAGATCGATCTCCGTGAGTTCCGGCACGGTCTCTCCACCCGCCGGGAAGGCGATGGAAAAGGCACCGGTAGTGAAGCTGAAGCTTAGTGTCCCGGCCAGGGGATTACCGGCCAGATCGGTGATTCCGTCGGTCAGGTCGGTAACCACCAAGGTATCCAGCGGCAAGGGTTCGTCCGGCAGGAAGCTGGCCAGCGTATCGCCGCCTTGCAGTTCAAGCGTACCTGCCAACGGATTACCGCCGGCACTGACCTGGAAGGTCGTGCCGTTGACAGAGGCGGGCGCTACGGGCTCACTGAAGATCACCTGAATCCTGGTAGCGATAGAGACCCCCGTAGCACCGTCCAGCGGCGAGATGGCAGCCACCTGGGGAGGTATAACATCTGGTGAGGCAGTGGTGAAGCCGGAAGTGAAGAGTGCCGTCAATGCGTTGCCCGCAGAGTCGGTTACCGCCGTATCCACCGTAAGCATATAGTCCGCACCCGGCTCCAGGAGGCCGTCACTGGGCGTCAGTGTCACCAGGGTATTTTCGGCGCTGAAGGCGAAGCCCACCGGCTCCACGCCGCCGTCGGCAAGGGTCAGGCTCGCGGCCGTTACCGAGGCGGGATCGATGGCTTCGCTGAACCGCACGACGACCGTAGCTGTCAGATCGACTTCAGACGCACCATCGGCCGGAGTCACCTCGATGACCTCAGGTCCGACCACATCGAGAATATTCACGGTCACCGCTGTGGCGTTGACCAGGTTGCCACCCAGATCGCGCGCCGTCGCATTCAGGGTCACACTGCCACCGGTGGGCGGCGGGGTGGCGATATTGATGTTGAAGACCTCGCTGACATCAGCACTGACAGGCGCAATGACTCGGCTTTCCGAGGCCGTTGCCGCACCGCTGGCGCTCAGGGAGATCTCTGTGATGCCGGCGTTATCGGTAGCGTCGATGGTCACCACCAACGGAATACCAGGGTCATGATCGCTGCCCGCCGTGGGACTGCCGATTGTGACAATGGGCGCAATGGCGTCAGCCACGGTCATCGTGACCGTCTGCACCACACTGGTATTGCCGGCGGCATCGATTGCGGTCACGCTCAAGCTCAGGTCACCGGGCTGGGTCGCCGCCGGAACCGGAATATTGAAACTAACCTCTACCGGTGTCGCTGGATCGGGCAGCACCTCTGTCCCACTAAGATCACTGCGTACGCCGCTGGAGACATAGCGAACCTCCTGCACTCCGACATCGTCTTCGGCCTGTACCGTCAGGGTGAGAGTTGCCCCTGTGTCGACCGTCGTACCCGGTTGCGGTGCCAGGATGGACGCCACAGGCGGCTCCACGTCACCGACATCGAGGGTCAGGATAGTGTCGCTGCTGCGGTTACCCACACCGTCGATGGCCACCCCAACCACCTGGATCGTACTGTCATTGGCGGCCTCCGCCGGGACTGTGAAAGAGAAGTCCACGGTCACGCCGGCTCCGACAGGAACCGCCGGCACCAGGTTGGGACCGAGATCGAGCCCATCGCCTGTGGCGCGGAACTCCACCCCGGACACTTCGACATTGTCACTGGCCGTGGCCCGAACCGTCACTGCCTGACCCTGCAATACCCGGATGGCACCGCTGGATGTTGCCAGCGAATCCACCGCAGGCGGAACGGTATCGGCAATCTGCAGGATACGGACAGGCGACACTTTCGAGTTGCCCGCAGCATCGGCGGCATTCGCTGCAATCTGAATCGTACCCGGCGCCTCGAAGCTAGCCGGGATGTTCAGGGTGAAGACCTCGGTAGCCATTGGTCGTGGTGGGTTCAGGATTCGCTCTGCGCACTCGGCGAGCGCTGGTGTGCAGTTCAGGCTCAGGCTGGTAACGGCCAGGTCATCGCTGGCCGATACCTGCACATTCACACTCGTGCCCGCAACCACCTGTGCCTGATTCACCGGACTGTCGATGGCCACTTGCGGCGCAACTATGTCTTCCACTGGCAGGATCAACCTCGCAGACGGGCTGATCTGGGCCAGGGAATCGGTTGCAACTGCCTGCACAGTCAGGGTCTGTCCAGACGGGGCATCGGCGGGCACCGTGATCTCAAAGTCCGTTGTGAACTGGGTCAGGCCGGGAGACGGTGCGACCGTCTGCGAGTCATTGAGCACACCGATGGCGGAAAATGAAACCGGACCGACCTCGAGGTCGTCGCTTGCCGTGACCTGAAAACTGCAGGTCTCACCGGCCCCGACGCTGTTCCCGCAGGTTAGGCTGGTCAACGCCACCGACGGTGGCTGGTTTGGCAGCACGTCGATGTCCAGCAGTGCAGGCACTGAACGGTTACCGCTCTCATCCACGGCAGTGGCCGTAATCTCGACGCGCGGGACGCCGACCGGCAGGGCTACATCCACAAGGAACGGTGCCGCATCGACAACGGCCGGAGCCTGCCCGTCGATGACATATTCCATGCGCGCCAGATCCGTACCCGTCACGTCGGGTATGACGCTGACACTGGTCCCTTCAATGCGTGTGGGCGTTCCCTGCAGGGCGAGAAAATTCAACACCGGCGCCAATGTGTCGACCGTGCTGAACTGGGCGGTAAACGGGAGATTCTCCAACGCATTCCCGGCCAGATCCTGGATACTGTCTGCGATGATCGTATAGATCCCGTTGGGCTGGAGGAAATCGTCCGGTGTGAAGATCGCCACGCTATCGCCGAGGGTCAGGGCCACCTGACCAGCAACCGGTTGGCCGCCATCATCCAGCAGTGACAGGTCGATGGACGCCTGGACCGACTCGGAAAATGTCAGACGCACCACCTCTTGCGGAATCACCCCGGTCTCACCCGCCTGCGGGCTGCTGGAGGAGACTGTCGGCGGGATGATGTCCGCAGTGCGGAAGATGCTGACAAAGGGGTCGAGTAGTTGCAGTCCGACCAGATCCTGTGGACCGGCCGGTGCGCCATCGACCGTGAGGCTATAGATCCGGTCACTCTCCAGTGGATCATTTGGGGTAAACAGGACCCTCGTATCCCCATCCAGGAGAGTGGTCGTGCCCGTCACCTGGGCACCACCATCCATCAGACGGACACTCCCGAGTGAGCCCTCCTGCATCGGTTCGTTGAAAAGGATCTCGACAGAGGCATCCACTGCCACACCGCTCTCTCCATCTTGAGGCGTAACCATCAATACCCGAGGCGCGCTGTTGTCGAGGGTGAGGTCAGCAAAATCCAGATCGGGATCGGCGACAGTCAAAGTACCGGTGGCCTGACGAACGCCTGCGCTCTCCGGCTCGAAGGCATCCAGGGTGACTGGCCCCAGCGGAATACCCAGGAACTCGAATTCTCCAGTCAGATCCGTGGTGATCTGCAGAATGCCAGATTGGAGTGAACTCTGAGGCTGGAAGCGTAAAGTCACGTAGGTATTGGCCGCAGCCGTGAAACCATCCGCCAGCAGCATGCGCCCATGCACTGAACCCGTAACACCCAGCTCAACGGTAATGGGTACACTCTGGTCCGGGGTATCAATGACGCCGGTGCTCACGCCTCTCACTGGACCCGATTCTGCGGAGACAAAGAACTCACCCACCGGTACACCAGGGAAGCTCACCTGACCGCTGACATCGGTGAAAGCAGTGAAAGAGCCGCTAAAGGGGTGTCGACCCGTTTCACCAGGCAGTCTGGCGCTGGCTTCCAAATTCACCCTGGCACTCGGTTCCGGAACACTGTTCGCGTTCACCACAACCACTGTCACCTCACCGATCCCACGCAACGTCAAGGTCACCGCAGCCGTCTCGCCGACCTGCCCGATGGTGGTCTCGCCGGCCCCGCCATTGAGTTCATTGGCCAGTGAATGCGCCTGGAGTCTGTAATTGCCCAGTTTCAGAAACTCAAAGGTAAACTCACCATTGGTATCAACTGCGGCTGTGCGTGAACCCTCAGATCCACTTAGGGTGACCTCCACGTTGTCCACCGGATTGCCGTCGGTGCCCAGCACCTGGACCTGCACTGCACCGAAGCCCTCCAGAATGATATTCTGCACCACCAGGTCGCCTTCGAAACCGATCGAGCCATCGGCGTCGCCGCTGAATCCAGTGGATACATCCTTGGCCGACAGGGAGAAATTACCTACGGCGACGCCGTCAAAACGGAAGCTGCCGTCTGTTCTGGTGGTGGACTGGAGCCGCACCGCCGCCGCGCCCGAACCCGAGAGTGAGACGTGCGCCCCGGCGACTGGGGTTACGCCGTCAGCCTGGGTCACAAAACCCTCCACGCTGCCGTGGCCGAACTGGATGACGGTGATGTCCACCAAGTCACCCTGCACGAACAGTTCCCCACTGGCCCTGCCGAGGCGACCGGTAAGGGGATCGCTGGCCTCCACCGTGAACCGGCCTACGGGTATGGCATCCAGGAAGAAACGCCCGTCCGAATCCGTGTTGGCGTAGGCCTGGATGCCACCGTTGAGGATTACGTTCGCGTTGGCCACCGGAGTGATGCCATCGGCCGCCAGGTAGGTGCCGGTGACCGTGCCCGCCCCAAGCAGTGTGAGCACCAGGGTCGTCTCGCCGTCGCGGTCGATGGCGCCGCTGGCCCGGCCCTTGAGACCGGTGCCCTGCTCCTCGGCCATGACGCCGAACTTTCCCTCGGTGACGTTGAAAAATTGCACCTCACCTGCCCCATTGGTGACACCATCCAACTCGTCACCCGGGAAACCTGAACGCTTGAGCGAAACATTGGCGTCAGGCACCAGCGACCCATCCGGACGCTTGACGATGACCCGGGTGTCTCCCAAGCCGAGCAGGCGGATCTCTAAATCAGTATTTTCGCCGGCCAGCACTGCCGCCCTGGCTTGGCCAGTGAGACCGCTGATGGGATCGAGCGCCGTGACCGTGTAAGCGAATTGGGGAATCGGGAAACTGCTGACGAATCGCCCGTCGGGATCAGTACGAACTGTGATTCCATCACCATAGTCAATGGTCACATCCACGTTGGCCGGTGCCGGGGTCACGCCATCGGGCAAAAACACAATACCGCTGAGGGTGCCGCTGGTCTCGACCATCAGCGGGAACTGCAGGACGATATTGTCCCAATTCGGCGTATTGACGCTGAGTTCACCGGTAAAAGTCGGACGGCCTGACTCCAGGGTGCTGGCTGCTTCCAGCTTGAAGGTTCCGGAACGAATGCCGGTATTCTGGAAGGTATCCAGATCGAACAGGGCGATACCACCGTAAGCAAACTCGCCTGTATCCAGGTCGGTATCCATTCGACCGTGTTCCTTGAACTGGGCCGCCCCATTATCCGCCACCCCGAGGGCTGATATGCGGGTGCTGGCGGCCGCTGGCAGACCATTGCCCGCCAGCGTTACACCGGAAACATTGCCCAGCGGCAGGTAATCGATGTCGGCGAAGAGCGTGGTGCTGTCCTGGAACAGGTCGACCTTGGTCCAACCGAAACCGTGGGAGAGATCGGCCGCCGGCGGTCCGCTGAGGAGGGTTTCGCTAATGTTAAAAGCAGTTTCCAGGGCATTCTGGTAGGCGGCCAGCGCCGCATTGTCATCACTGTAATTCGGTGCCTGAGCCTGACAGTTCAGATCCGGTGGTGGATCGGGTGGTATGGCGGTAAAGGCCGAACAGGCCGGGATGCCACGTTTTTTCATGAATTCAATGAGCCCCTGCTGGCCGGGACCCGGCGCCTGCAGGAGATAACCACCCAACGGCCGGTCGTGAAAGCGGAACTGGCCAGCGTCATTGGCAAAGACAAACTCGTATCCGCCGGAACGGACGATGCGCACAGTGGCGCGTGGCACCGGGTTGCCGTTGGCATCGCGCACCGTACCCTGAATCGTGGCGCGGGCCTCCAGGGTGATGGCGATATTCACCGTCTGATTGGAGAGCACGGTGACGCTCTGGCTGCCACGCCGCTTGGTCAGCGGATTACCGGCCTCGATGGTGCGTTTGCCCGGCGGCACGCCTTCGATGCGGAAGAAACCATTGGCATCGGTCACCCCAAGGGAGATACCTCCAGCGACCAGCGCACCCTCCACCGGGACACCCTGGGCATTGTAAACCACCCCTTCGACCGCACCGTTCTCTTCCAGCACCACCACTGCCGAGCTGGTGATCCCGGCCACAACCTGCACATCACCCGCCACACCAAGTTGTGCGCCGGTGGGATCCAGGGCGACCACATCGTAATTGCCGGGTATCAGGTTCTCGAAGTCAAAAGAACCTGCCTCGTCGCTCTCGGTCTGGTCCACCGCGCTGATGGTATTGGTGAGTCGGTCATAACTGCCCACGTAGACGGAAAAACCCTCCCCCGGCGTACTCCCATCGGCAAGAAATACCCGTCCGGTCAGGCTGCCAAGTTCGCTGGTCTGCAGGATCAACTGGATATCGGTAACCGCCTCCTCACCAGCCGACTCGACGACGCCGGAAGCCAGACCGAAGGCCCCCGTCCCATCGAAGGAGCGAACGGTATAGGTGCCTACCGGCACATCCGGGATAATGTACACACCCAGAGCATCGGCATTGACAGCAAGCCCACTGCGGGGCATCTGTGGAGTGGAGAGCATTACTGGTGCGCCAGCAACCGGCAGTCCGGCAGCATCCGTTACCTGTCCGCGAACCAAGCCCTTACCGCGGAAGGTCGGGAACAACAGCATCTCTTCAGCCGGCGCCCGCACTTTTGCGGTCAGTGAAGTGAAATCCAGTGTCTCGGGGTGTTGCCCCTTGAGTACGAAGTAGCGGCCGATGCGGCGCACGAAATCGAAATCGAAGTTGCCCTCACTGTCGGTGTGAATGCGAGAGACATCGAACACGAAAAAGGGGCTGATCACGACGGTGAGATCGAGCAGGGCATCTGGCACCGGCTCCCCGGCGGCGGTGCGTAATTGACCGAAAACATGGGCGCCGTCGGCAAGCACCGTCTCGATAGTATGGGTATCCGACGCCAGCAGGTTGCCGCGCTCGTCGGCGATAGCTGAAATCGTGATCCCGCGATCGATCAGGGTGCCGATCGGCCGCTCCAGATAGAGATAGGCAAGGCGCCCGCTAGGCTGCAGCACGGCCCCCAGGGCACTGTTGGACTCGATGGCGTAGTTGGCGGTTTCAGTAGCTGTCGCTTCCGTGACCGGCTTGTCGAACAACACACCGACCAGCAGACCGTAGGTGGCGGGATCGAAGATGTTTCCGGGGCTGCCCAGATTGTAGGATTCGAGCTGGCGCACCACCA
The DNA here is from genome assembly GCA_003660235.1 of bacterium endosymbiont of Escarpia laminata. Classification (GTDB taxonomy): domain Bacteria; phylum Pseudomonadota; class Gammaproteobacteria; order Chromatiales; family Chromatiaceae; genus QGON01. The sequence continues at coordinate 107,992 of QGON01000066.1, forward strand.
GAACCTGCGGAGGTGCTTCGACTATCAGGACTGTCGCCGCTGCTACAGCGGCATCGGTAAGCCCGTCACCATTGCTATCCACAACGAGATCGAAGCTGTTGGCCTGACCGGGTCGGATCGTGATCCGGGCCGTACCACCGGACTCGATGGCCACGCCGCTGTAGCTCAATAGCGTCACCTCTCCCGCACCTGTCGGCACACTTACGGTGAGATCGAACAGGCCCGATCCGGTCCCGGTTACCTCGACAGTGTATTCCAGGGCATCGAGGCGCGAAACCAAGGCGAGATCAGCCCGTCCACCGTTGGTGCTGATGGGAACGACTTCGGCGTAGGGCAGCGTCTGGTTACTGCCATCCGGCCCCGAACCCGCGGCATTGCCCGCCCCGTCCAGGATGCGAAGCTCCACAGGTGCCGGGCCGTTGCCCGAGCCTGCGACTGCGATCAAATGCCCGTCCCGGGTTACCGTCTGGCGGGAGAAAGCATCGAGGAAATCGAGCACGCTGGAGGCGGTTACTTCAGGCTTGAACAGGATGCCGAACTCGGCAGCCAGGGCTGCGCCGGCGTTGCTTTGACGCAGCAACTGATCGAAACCGTCATCCAAGGCGCGGCCCCCCAACCAGTCGAGCAGCAGATCCTGCAGCACACCGGTCAACGATTCGCCGAAGGCCACTCGTTGCCCCGCCTCACCCAGCTCACGGCCACGGTCGATGACGGTCTGGCGGCGCACGAAGGCTACATCCGCAGGCAGAGCACCAGAAGGCGCGGTCGCGATACTGTAGGCCTGCCCCAGTACCCTGAGCGCAGCACTGATCAGCCCATCCGGCAGGAAGCGGGTGGTATCCGGCAGCACGATGGCATTGGGTGAAAGCGGTATACCCCGCTCACCCACCCCGGTGGTGATCTGGAAGCGGCCGGTCACACCCGGCTCCGAATTGAAGGAGGCAGCGGTGACCTGCCCTGTTTTCTGTGCAATCAGCGTGAATTTCTGGGTGAAGGAGTCCCCCGGCAGCAGGGTGTCGATGACAATCGTCGGCTCGGTGTTGGGATCCAGAACAGCCCCGGACACACCACGTTCGTCGAGATTGACGGTCACCAGGTTTGCAACCGTGGTCGATGTGTTGGTGATAGTGGCATAGAGGTCGTAAGGCTCGCCGGAGCGGATAGTGCGCGGGTGGGCCAGGGTGATATCGAAGGTTGGATCACGCACCAGCACAGCGCCGATAGCTGCGCCCTGGATCTCCACCGGCCCGGAGGGCAGGCCTTCCAGGATGCCGGTAAGTGCGATATCGACAGCATGGAACCCCTCTCGCAGACCTTCGACCAGGAACTCGCCCGCCCCTTGATTCTGGGGCGGGATAGTCCCCACATCATCCGCCGTTCCCAGCTCTCCATCCGGACCTGGCTGCACGACATCAATGACAGGTTGCACGCCGATCCCTTCAGTGCGGGCCAGGCGCAGCGGATCGTCACCGGGCTGTTCAAAAGTACCCGGAACAAGGTCTTCCCCTGCCGGCAAGGTGATCTCAGCAGTGAGATCACGCACCGAGAGCAGCGAACCGTCCGGTGCGACGTTCGCGACCGTCACCATCACCGAGAAGAACTGGTTCAGAAAGGCGATATTTCCAGGGATCACCACCAGGCCGGTAATGGGCGGGGCGCCGAAGGGTCTGGGGTCTCCATCACCGGCCCCGGCCTCCATAAAGGGGATGGCGACAATCGAAAAATTGAGTCCGGGCCGATCGAAATCATCGGGCAGCTCAACCACCTGCCGCTCATTCAGTTCGGCATTGACCCGACTCAATAGAGCGATCAGCTCCGGAGTGGTTTGTTGGAATGCCAACAGCTCCCGGGTCGGCAATGCCACTGGAAGTCTGATCTTGAACGTATTTCCATCGACGTTGAGAGCAAGTTGGAACTCACGTATATCGAAGTTATTCTCGTCGATGACGATCCCCTTTTCGCGGATCTCGTCCAGGGTCAACGGGCGGGAGGTGACGCTGGTCACCAGGATCTCGCTGATCACCTTGATGGGCACCAGGCCCGGAGCGCCGTCGAGCAATGCCTCACCGTCTTTCACCAACCGGATCTGGTCCAGAAAATAGTCGCCAGGCAGCGCGAAGGGCGGGATGGGGATGGGATCTCCGGGGCGCACCTCGATATCGATAGCGGGGAGCGAGGGACCGCGCAACTGGGCCTGCACTCTTGTTTCGCTGCGCAGACGATCCAGCGCCGCCTGGGCCTCGGGCCCGGCCCCTGGGGGCAGGGTCAACTCGGTGTTGACGATAGTCGGGATGTCCTTGGGGACAGTCAGGGCCGGTGGATCAACGGTGAGTTGGACGCCGATGATGTCGAACTGGAGTTCTGCGAATGATTGAGCACCTGCCGTCCCGTTCGACAGCAGCAACAAGACCATACCAAGCAAGGAGATCATGCTCGGAGTCAGTCTCAGCCATTGGTACTTGTGACTTTTCATCGCATTTTCCTGGGTGTTACATCGCCTCTTATGGTTCGTCGTAAGTGACATCCACGTGGGTAAACAGATATTGTCCTCCAATAACAGGAGTGTCTAAGAGCAGTCGGACTTTTATACGGTATCGTTGAAGGTGCTCGAGTGGTGAATCAATCAGCGATGTGAGATCGCGTCTTAAACGCCGAATATCCTTCTCATCTGTTGTCACATTGAACGTCTTACTGCTGACCAGTTGCGGGATTCCGTTGAAGTCCGTATCGTCCAGGTCGTAGACGTAGAATTCGGCCTTCTTGACCCGCGGATCGCGCCATTCGACGGTGAAATCGTCATCGGCACCTATGTGACGACCGAAACGCGGCAAGGAGATATAAACGAACTGATCGATAGCGATACCACGTGGTCGATGAAAACGTTCCTTTTCGGGGGAATCCGGGGTGCGATAATCGTAAACCCGCGTCGTTACCTCTTCCTCACAGGCCGGCGACAGAGGCCCACTGGTACCTCCCGATACTTTCTTGCACACTGGGATGACCGAAAAGTAGGCCCTATCGGAACCTTCGCTGAATTCACTTACAGTAGTATCAAAATGTTCGATGAAGTCGTCTGAGATCGGTTCGTCATGGATAATGCTGATAGCCCCACCGCCGCGCCGGAAGTCGGCAAAACCATTCTGTATAAACTGAACCCCTTCATCGAGCGTACCTGCCGCGCCGGTCGCCGTCGTACCGCTGATGGTGAAGCCGAGATCCTCCAGACGGGCCCTGACCAGTTCTGAGTCCAAAAAGTCATCCACCACGACGTCCTCGTACGTTATGGGCGAACCAAAACCGGCATGGCTCGCTACAGCGAACCTCCCGCTCTGGGCATACACCAGGTCATTGGTAAATAACAGTGCTTCATCCGGGCTGGGAAGGAGCGGTGAGGTAAATGTTGGACCTGATGACTGTAGCGGCAGGAGCCCTCTCCTTGGCCAAAGATGCGCATCCAGCGGTATCGCAGGGGTCACGCCAACAACACCCTGGAACATATCAGGCGGTAACTGGGCAAAGTCTGGATGGGGGCCGACGCCTTCCGACTCAGAACCGCTGGGTGGTGCTTGCTGGAACTCCTTCTGTGTGATTAGATCCAGGACGCCGAAGTTACCCGTTTGATGAAAGGCGACAAGCGCTCTTGAAGATGAAAAAGGATTACTTACCGGTCCGGGTGTCGGCCTGAACGACATGGCGAACGGACGCTTGGCGAATACCTGTGGTTGATAGGACTGATCGAGAAGGAGACTGTTATCGCTCGTACTCACGTTCCACCCAAAAAGAACCTCGGGAGGGAAAAACCAAATCCGATCGCCCTGAAGGTAGGTTCCACCAGTCACCTGGTGGGTTTTTGCGGCAAACGTCCCGGTATACCCCGGGGCACTCAGCAGGGTCTTGCCTTTTTTCAGATCCTCCAGAAGATCGTGCAGGAGATCCGCATATACACCCGAGATCTGTGTCACAAGATTGCTTAACCCCTGAAGCAGACCATCAATACCACCGGTGGTTGCGCTTGAAGCCGCGCCGATTGCCTGACCACCTGCCAGGGCCTCGTAATATTCAGGCGGAAACTTGCCGTCGAGAATACCCTGGTACTCAAAGACACCACCATTCAGGAGATACAGGTACTTGCCATCCGCGCCGACCGCTACATCCGAGGGTTCATCGCCGCCCGCAGTGGATCCGGGATTCTTCATGAGCATCATGAGCTTCTCAACCCCATCCTGTGGATTAGTTGATGGCCAGTCCTGAAAATTCATGGACAGCGATAGATAATCGGAAAAATCTGTTTGAAGCCCCTGTTCGGGTTTGGCGTCCTTATAGAGATCCACATTGATTGGCAGTACGGCACCGGGTTGAGAGCCCTTCCCCCTACCGGTGGAGAGACAGGCATAGAGTGTCTTCCCATCGGGGGAGAGTTCAAGGCAGGAAACCATGGTCACTTTTTTATACCCATTGAGAGTGGGAATGCCGATATCGAACAACTGCCCCAGATTCACCCGCCTCTCATCAAAGGCAGTGATATCAGCTGGTGTTATATTGGCCGTGTCCGGGAGATCGGACAGTCTCTGGACCAGTTTGCGTTCCACGATATTGATGATGGTGATTCCTCTGGTACCTCCCACATAGAGGAGTGTGCGGTCTTTGGAACAGACCATGCCAGGCCTGTTGGTCATCAGCTTCACTTTTTGCTGAGAATTGCCTGCAGCCGGGACTGGGAATTTGGCGCCGGAGAACGGGTAGAAGGCCATCGGCTGCATAAGAGGCGTATAAAACTGCATCACGCCGTCTCCCAGGTTGCCGGACGAATCCTCGACTACGACAAACAGGAAGGGGCCGCAGGTTTCAAGGGCCGTCGGCCGAGTCCCGGTCAGGGTCTGAGAATCAACATCGAGTTTGAGCGGCACGACCTGGCTCAGCCCCGGCTCACCTGTCACCGGATCCACATCCATGGCAATCAATCGTCCCAGCGGATTCCCGGGCCCATTGAATGCATCCTGGTCTGCGACGTATATCGCCTGTCTGTCCAACCTCGGCAACACTTCATGCACCGCACCCAGGGCGTTCAGGCGCTTCATGTCGCCCTGATCCCAAGATGAGGAGTTATCCTTTGCGGTCTCCAGCAGGATCTTCTTCAGCTCGGCTGGCTTAAACCGGGGCACCGGCGGATCCGGACAGACGTCGGCGCCGGCGGCAGAGCAGTCGTGTATGGCTTGAAGCATGCCGGCAACTCCGGCGACCATCGCGGCTGCATAGGATGTGCCGGTTCGATTCATATAAGGCGTATCGGGATTGAAAGCCCATGAGGAATTCACGGCCAGGATATCCTCTGCAGGAGCAGCGAGGGTGATGGTGGGTCCATAGTTGCTGCCCGGCAGACGTCTGCCCCGGTTACCGGGATGCACGGTTATGCCACCGACTGTCATGACGTTTCCAAGGGCTGGGTCGACCGACAGGCTGCCTGGACAGTCGTACTGGTCGCTCCTGTCAGCATTCCCGGCCGGCACGATGACCAGTGTCCTATCAAGCATGTTCGCCAGCACTGGGGTAAAGAAACTGATGCAGCGTTGTTGATGCATCCCGGGCGAACCAAAGCCCCAACCCCAGCCCAACACGACGACATCTGCCTTATGGGGATTGTTCGCTATCAACAGGAGTGCCTGGGCGGCCTGAAAATAGGTTTCCGGGACGGCGTAGATGGAGAAAGTATTATTGTTTTTATTCCTTTGTTGTTCAACCAAGTCTGGTTGGTAGATCCCGCTGAGTATGCCGTTCACCACTGTGTTGTCGTTATCCATGCCGACTATACTCACCATAGCGGTGCCATGGCCCGATGGGTCGGGAGCATTTGGAACTACTGCAGTTGTACAGGGAGTTGGGTGTACACCGGGACAATCAAGCTCGTGTACTTGTGTATCGGCAAAATCGAACTCTTGCAAAACGACTGGACTGAACCCCTTGTCAATGAACGCAATATGCACCTTCTCAAAATTCGATGGGTCGTCGAAAGGAGGGGTCCTGCGGATCCGTTCTGTGGCCTCGAAGATCCCTGCCAGACGGTAGGCATCACTATGGTGATTTGCTACGCCATCGCGGGTATCCAAACGCCCGCGCGAATCGCCAAGCGCATTGTGGGAGGCAAAAAGCACACGTGGTTCCGCGTCCAGGGTCTGCTCAAGGGCATGCAGCCCCTTGATGGTTTCTATCGCCGGAAACTCGAGCAGGTAGGTATTGGACAAGGGAAGATAACCGACCACCTGGCCATCGAGACCCAACGCCAGATCTTCAACCTCGGTCCCTTCGACGATGGGCCGGAAGCGAACGATCAGCTGGTTGACGACGATCTCCAGACCAGTCACCGGATCGCGCCTGACGCTGTCCGGATCGAGCCGTGAGCCGGTGGGTGTGGGGGGCGGACCGGTATTGCCGGTCAGAAACTCGGGTCCACTGACCCTCTGGGAGCCGACTATCACCTCTACCGGTCCGTCTGTGGCGTTTGCAGGCACCAGCACCTGCAATTGGGTAGACGTCACTGAGACCATCTCGCCCATGATGCCGCCAAACTGCACCATATTTGCCGAAGGCAGGGTGCTGAATCCGGAGCCGGCTATCGTGACCAGGGTGGCGGTTCCACCAGCGGCAGGACTCACGGAGAGCACTTCCAGTGGTCCCGCCTCTACTGAGGTCCTCAGACTGTAGTCGAGAAGACCCGTGCCGTTACCGACCTCCAGATAACTGTCGCCGGCTAAAATATCGAACTCGAAGCTACTGAACTCGGCTTCGGGAGTGAATACCGCCAGCACGCTGCCGTCTGAGGAGAGGAGGCGCACCGTCACGTCACTCAGCGCCGTGCCCTCCGCAAGTTCGAGGATGAGCGTCAGGGTGCCGCCTGTCGACGAAGTCATCCTGAAGTTGTCTATGGCATCCGTACTCCCGTCGAGTCCACCATTGATGGGCAGATCCTGATCGATGATCGACGCAGAGTCCAGGGTATCGTTCGGCTCGATATCCCCGCTCGCTGCTGTGACAACCAGCGACTCCGCATCTATCAGGACATCGCCGGAGGCGGGGTCGATGATGGAAGCTTCAACCGTATAGGAACCGGCGCCCAAGGATTCCACGATTCCCGCCAGTGCGACCCCGGAGTAATCAGTCACTGCGGTCATCGGGGCCAATCCGGAGTTCAAGATCGAGAAACTGATCGTAAGCCCTTCCAGCGAACCTGTACCACTGATCCCGGCCTGCATCAGCACTTGTCCCCGGTCGGTGCGCACTGGGCCGGTGAATGGAGCCAGATCGATTGCCGCCACATCCGGAGGCGTTCGAAACTCCACCGCGATTCGAACAGAATCCGTAAAGGCCCCGTTGGAGACAGACACGACTCCGAGACCCTCACCAGTGGCGCTGATCAGACCGTTTGAGTCCACAGTGACGACATTGGTGGCGTCCGAGCCGTACTGGATTCCCGAATCGAGAGTGAGGTCGGCGTCCGACTGATCTGACATCAGGCCCGTCACCTGGAGTTGCACCTGGGCGCCGGGGGCCACCAGGGTGAGGGATGTCTGATCGAGCCGAATCCCTGTCAAGGCAGGAGGCTGTTGTACGTCGATGCCGACATCGGCGCCACGCCCTGCGTTGGAAACCTGGACCGTGGTCCTGCCACCCGCTACCGCCGTCACCAGGCCCTCGACATTGACGGTGGCGACGGCTGTGCCCAATGGGCTGTACTGGGTCCCGCTGGAGGAGCCGGTCAAGTTGAGTGAGAGTCCGTTCGAGAACTGCCCCCCCACCGAGATCTGCGCCGTTTGTCCATCCGCGGGGATCGTCATCTCTTCAGGTGCGACGAACAGGGATACAAGCTCTGCATCACCGATATCCGGGAGCGACAATTCCAGATCGAACCGGTCCAGCAACCGACCACCCTGATCCTGAATCTTGAGTGAGACAAGGCTGCCGGTGGATGGAAGGTCACCGATCCGGGCGACCAATAGGTTGCTCCCACTGCTCAATGGCGCCGAAGTCGTGCCATCAGGAAACCTTACGACGGCCGCCCCTCCGGCGTTCGGGACCTCTTCAATGGCAAGATAGAGGCCAGAGCGGGGAGGAATCACTGCACTGATTGTGATCTCAAGTTCGTCATCCGTCAGGAAGGCTGCGCGGGAATCGAGAATCGATTGTTCCTCACCGGTAATGGCTGCTACCGGGTCGCGCCGAATCTGGGTGAACACCGTACGCGGGGGTAGCAGTTGCACCACGGTGAGTCCACTGGCTCCGTCTGCGACATAACCCACACCGCGCGCAAGATCCAGTGCAACAGACCCCGCCGATCCCGATGTGGACACTTGGCCGAGCACGCGGTCGTCCAGGGTATCGAAATCGAGATCGATGGGCTGGATGCTGATGGGTCCGGACAGATCCACCAAGGCTACACCGTTGGTTCCGCAACCAATAAATGCCAGGCCCTCATTTCGGGAGAGCGCCACGCTGTTGACCGTGTGATTTACCCGCACTGCACTGATCAAGGTCGGGGTTGCGGGAATCCTCAGATCGAAGAACTGGATGGTGCCATCGGCGCCGTTGGCAACCACGGCCAGATCGAAAACCTCGGTATCGGGATCGACGGATCCATCACCGTTGACATCCATTTCGAAGTCGGCGATGCCCGCAACACCCTGGGCATTACCGGTGGTCGATGCATTGCCGATGAACGCCAGGGAGGCGGCATCGAGAACGGTCAGACCATTGATCCCGGCAACCAGCAGCTTGTCACCGAGAACAACGACATCATTTGCCGTCTCCAGTGCACTGGCCGGGAACCTTGGGCCGAGGGCGCCACCGGGATTGGCGGGGTCGTCAGGAATAGCCTGGCCGGTATCGACGCTTTCGACACCAATGGTCTGAACTGCAACCAGGGCTTGTTGACCAGGTCCCACGGCTACCGCCGCCGGTATACCGGGGGAGTCAGGCACGCCAGCCGGAGGGGTCTGACCAGCGGGGGTACTGAGCTGGGAGCTGCCGATCATCAGTGGAGTGTCTGCAGTGTTGAGATCGAAAACCTGCAGCAAGCCGGCATCCGCACCACTGACTGCAAAACCCAGTGTGCCTGCGACCGAATTGCCGTCGCGATCGATCAGGTTTGCACTTTCCAACAGCGCCACACCGGACACGCCGCCAGCCACCGGGATCTCATGGAGCACAACCGGCGCATCAACCACGCTGATATCGACGATGGATAGACCGGCATCCCCACCGACAAGGGCAAGATCGCCGGACACTGCCACATCGCGTGCAACACCAAGCGTAGTTCCATCGAGGAGGCGCGGCATGAAGGTGGTGAACCCGTCCCCGAAAGGCTGCGCCAGTCGCGCACCTGAGAGCGCCAATAACCGGGTGGAGATCCCATAGCGATAACTCCGGCCAAAACCCCAGCGCCGCATCGGAGTAAAAGTGACGCGAGTGGCATCATCTGTAACAGTGGTACGCCCGAAGACACGATTGCCTGCAAAATCGGTGACGACGATATTTCCACTCAAGGTCGTTGTATCGATGGACTCGGAGAATTCAAATTTGAGCGAGTCGCCAATATCGACCAGCGCATCTGCTCCGGGCCTTGCTTCTACATAGAGGGTGCCGGCTACTGCCCCCATCGGCTCACCTATGTCCAGACTACCGATAACCGGTGCCTGTCCCGAGGCCATGCCGTTTACCGCACCGGTGACTGGATCGTTGAACGAGAGTAAAAATACCGTGGCGGAAACAACCGGCAGATTAAACGCTGCATTCGGCCCTTCCGTCTCAAATACGAAGGGTGTTCCGTCCAGCGCGATGGTCGCCGCGGGTCCGGTATTCTGTCCGGTTACCGACACCAGCGGCTGGTCGGATGCCATGACTGCGTAAGTGGCGCCTGACGTGGCACCAGGCAGCTCGCGGCCCGATGTCATCAGCATGGGCGTTCCGTCCACATCGACGATCTCCAGCCGGTCGACCAGGGCCAGCTTTGGCTCGCCTGCAAGTTCCGTGAGGCGCATCAACAGCAGGTCTGGCGTACCTACCAAAGCAGGCGGCACCGGCAGTTCGAGGTCGACCCGCGCCGCCGGGGCGATGGCTGAAGCGGAAAGCTGCTGGTTGGGCAGTCCTTCGGTCGGTGCCTCGAGGTAGAGGGTCGGGAAGCGGGAGACGAATCCCTGCTCGAGCAGATTTGTATTTGGAGCGCCGCCGACGATGAGGGTTGTAGTATCGAGGTTGTGGCGCTCACCGTTTTCATCCTCGGCCCTGGCATTGAACTTCACCGTGCCGTTGACCAGGAAATCCACTGGCACGATCAGCGATCCGCTGCCCGTAAAAGGCGCGCTGCTTACAGTCACCGGCGCAAAGCGATCCTGGCTCTCTTCCAGCACCAGACTGGAAAGGCGTTTGAAACGTCCGCCGTCGAGTGACAGGTCGAACTGATCAATGTAACTGAAGCCAAACGGTAATGCGGGAAGACCCGAGGCATCGGCCAGCGGTTTGATTCGTAGTTGAGTTGGTTCGGCCAGGGCGTCGGGAAGGATCGAGGCGGTACGCCCCTGACCGTCGTCGGCGGAACCCCCGGCAGCGCCAAATCCCACTGTGCCATCCTCACCCTCAAACTCCGTTATACGGAGTGTGAGTTCCTGGCCGGCAGCATTGCGGAAGGTCAGTCCCAGCTCATCGCCGATTGCGGCCCCGATGCGCAAGCGGAATGACCCGTCATCCTGGGCCAGTGTCGAGAAGGTCTCCTGACTTACCAGATTGGTGATGGTGACCCCACTGCCCGCCTCGGCGGAACCCTGGCTGGCGATGATCTGCACCCTACCCTCCTCATCAGGCAGGGTGGCGAGGATCTGACCCGCTTCCGGCTGCGGCGGCTTGGAGGTGTCTATGGCGGTAAATCCGACGGGCGCGAACGGCAGCAGGGCATTGCCAGCCAGATCGGCAACGGTATCTGTCAGTGTGAGGACATAAGCCGTAGCGGAACTCAGACCGCCGGCCGCTATGATGCTCAAGGAACTGCCATCGGCAGACAGTACCCGGCTTACCGTGACCGGCGTGCCATCGTCGAGCGTCAGGGCCACACTGGTATCGGTAAGCGTCGTCTCGTCTATCGGCTCGGAGAAATTGACGGCTATGGGCTGATTGAGCAGGACATCGAGCGCTCCACCCGCGGGATCGGTACTGACCACGCTGGGCGCGATCAGGTTTAGTGTGATGTCGAGCGCGGTCACTGTGGCCACAGTGCCGACTGTGACCTGGGCACTGGCCGCATCGCCGCTGGCCAACTCTGCCGCTGCCACACTGGTCTGGGTTGCCGCAACACCAGCCACGACGTAGCCGCCACCGATGCCTGTGACATCGGCGAATGGAGTATTGTCGCTGGTCACCAGGGCCTGTACCTGTGGATTCACACCTCCCGGCATGAATACGCTGCCGGCTATCAGCCCAAGGGGATCGATCGAACGGAGAAAGAGGTAATCCCCGCTTCTGGTGATGCCAGGCAGGGTCAACCCGTTGACCTGTACACGCGTGTGGATACGCGTACCCTGAACCTCGCCCAAAGCGACGATACGTAAGCGGGGAACGCCGGCCGGATCCGTAAAACGCTGTGCAATAACGATAGAGTCAGCCTCAGTAACTCCGGCAGGTCGTATGATAGAGAGAAGTGCAGTTTCCGGCAGGGTCGTACCGCTGAGATCCAGCGCAAGCGCATTGAGCAGTTCGATTCCAGAGGGCAGAGTCAGAGACGCCACCTCGGCAGGGAGCAATTCGATAACTTGATCTGCCGACAGTGCGGCAACAGGGATCTCCACCAGTGCACCCTGGCCGTCTCCCGTGCCACCCCCGGTCGTACCCATTACAGCGCCACCGAGACCGCCTCCCGGTGCAGTGACATCGATGAGGACCCGTCCCAGTTGCAGCTCGCGGATACTGAAGTCGCGGGACGGAGTGATGGGGAAATCGGTGGCCAGCGTCAGAGGTTCGGATCCACGAGGTTGCGCATACAACAGGATGTCTTGTGCAAAGGGTTGCGGTACCACTTGCGCACCATCGAGCAGGTCAAAGACCTCGCTGACACGACCAACGACCAGCGCGCCACTGGGCAACGCATCGGCTGGTGTGATCGCGATATGACCGACTGCACGCGCTCCCTCGCCCGGTGGTGCCGTGGGCGGTACAACATCGCCTTCGGCAATGGCGGCATCGGGCACGGCCAGCGTGTTGACACCCATCAGAGGCTGCCCTGGTTGAGAGGTAGGTGGCGTGTGTGGCGCATCATCGGGCAACAGAAACGCAACCTGACCGGTGACATGCAACGACAGATCGATCCTGCCTGCGTCGGTCGATACCTGCGCCGGCGCAAGCGCCACCCACTGGTGCAATCCTCTGTCATATATAGCCGCTGAGACCGTGGACGAAGCAGACAGGTTGTATTTGTTGGGCAGGGTCAACACAACTGGCTGGAGGAGTGGGATCCCACCCGGCTCAACGTCGATCGCCGAGACAGGTGACCAGCCTGCAGGCAGACGTCCCTGCAACCCCTGGTTACTGATGGGAGTCAGCCGGAGTTCGGCATCCACCGCCAGCGCGCCGGCAGGCAGCGACAGTTCAAAGAGCGTTGCCGAATCTGTGGCAACGCCACCGGCCGCTGAACTGATGCTATTAAACCGGGCATCCAGGGGCGTGAGGCGTGCATCGAGCAGGGTGCGCGCGGTTCCCGATGGCACCCTGCCATGCCGCTCGACACTGGTGAAGCCATCGGCGCTGATCTGTACCAAGGCCTCCCCTTCCATACCGGGCAGCGCGTATTGCCCGCGTTCATCGGCTGAGTTCTCCAGCGGAGGCACGACAAGACCGCGACCATCTTCAACAAGACTTACCCTGGCTCCAGGTAGTGGCAACCCTTGGCTATCATCGAACACCTCTCCACGCAGGAATCCACTGCCGCTGCTGATGTCGACAGAGACGGTGCTGTCCACAGCACGGCCCTCATTGACGGCAGTCACAATGGCCGATCCATTGGTTTGAGGCGTCAACCTGCCATCCTCATCGACCGAGACAACCCCCACCAGGCTACTTGTGTAGAGCGTGCCGCTGGCTGCTGCCGAAAGATCCCGACTGCTACCGTCGGAAAAGCTACCGGTCACCATGAGCTGGACTGCATCGCTGGTGGTGCGCAGAGTGACCTGTACCGGCGACATGTCGAGGCTGTCCAGGGTAATCCCCACCTCGACCACAACCTGAGCCTGATCGCTAAACCCGTTATGCTGGGCAGTGATTGTTGTGGCGCCATTGGCCAGTGCAGTTAGCCTTCCGTCACTCCCCACCGTTGCAACAAAGGGATTACCGGACTCATAGGTGGTGCCTGTGGCAGCCGCTGTAACGTCCTGGGTGGATCGATCGGAGAAATCGGCGGTCACCGTCAAGGGTATCGTGGTACCGATGACGGTCAGACGTGCTCCCGCCGGGGCCAGCCTGATCCCTTCGAGCACCACCGGCAGCGGCGGCGCCACTGTGAGGGTGAAAGATTGTGAGACGAGCCCCCCCCGTCCATCATCAACACTGACGACTACAGAATGACCACCTGCTTGGGCAGCATCGGGCAGCCAGGACAACTGGCCACTGACGGGATCTATGCTCATACCCGCAGGGCCTGTGTTGATAGCGAAGGTGAGCGGATCGCCGTTCGGGTCTTCGGCATCGACATCGTATGCATAGGGTTCGGCAGCAATGGCATCAAGAACCGGTACAGAGGTGATGACAGGAGACTGATTGGGCGGTAGTGCAACGGTGAGTGTAAATGACTGCTGGGCAATGCCTCCACGCCCGTCTTCCACCTTCACCCTGACCTCCTGGTCGCCACTCTGGAAGAGATCGGGCATCCAATCAATCAAGCCAGTTTGGGGAGCTATAGCCATGCCGATGGGGGCCTGCTCAAGGGTAAAGATCACGGCATCCGAGTCTGGATCACTGGCCTCGACATCATAGGTGTATGTCGCACCTACAGCGGCATCCAGGACCGGGGCAGAGGTAAATACGGGTGACTGATTAGACGGTGAAACCAGTATCGAGAATACCTGCTCGGTGCTACCACCCTGCCCATCATCAACCTGGATCGTCACGGACTGACTACCGGTCTGTGTGGTGTCTGGCGTCCAGTTCACCACTCCGGTGGTTGGAATGATACTCATACCGGCTGGCGCCTGAACCAGAGCAAAGGTCAGCGGATCAGCCTCAGGGTCGGTGGCTTCAACATCATAGATGTACTCAACGCCTGCCACTGCATTCAACGGAGGTGTTGAGGTGACCATGGGACTTTGGTTGGGCGGCAGCACCACGACAAGGGTAAAGGACTGTTCGGCAATTCCACCCCGTCCATCATCAACACGAACTTTCACCGCATGACTGCCGACCTGTGAGACGTCGGGTGTCCAAGCCATCAGGCCGGTGGCCGGGTCCAAACTCATTCCCGCCGGTGCCCGTACCAGTACATAGGTGAGTGGGTCTGCATCTGAATCACTGGCGTCAGCATCATAGGTATATGATTCTCCGGCAACCGCGCTCAATAACGGTGCAGATGTGAATACCGGACTTTGATTTGCAAGAGGTGTTACCACAATAGTGAAGGACTGTTCGGCAAAACCTCCCTGCCCGTCCTCTACCCTTATTCTCACAGCCTGATTACCGATCTGTGATCCGTCGGGTATCCAGCTCATCTGACCTGTAGCCGGATCGATGCTCATTCCAGCAGGTGAATGAACCACTGAAAAGGCCAGGGGGTCAGCATCAGGATCGTTGGCATCAGCATCATAGGTATATGCCAGGCCAACAAATGCATTCAATATGGGCGTTGAGGTGAATATCGGACTCTGGTTGGATGGAGCCGTTACGACGATAGCAAAGGACTGTTCGGCAATGCCTCCATGTCCGTCATCTGCCTGGATGGTCACCGCCTGGTTACCAACCTGTGAAATATCGGGTGTCCAGCTCACCTGACCGGAGACCGGATCTATAACCATGCCGCCGGGTGCCTGAACCAAAGCAAAGGTTAACTGGTCATTATCCGGGTCGCTGGCAGCAGCACCGTAGCTATATGCCACACCGACCACAGCCTCTAAATCAGGTATGGAGGTAAACGACGGTGAACTATTGAGCAGCGGTAAGTTTTCAACAGTAACCGTAAACGCCTGGGTTACACTTGAACCCTTTCCGTCGTCTACCTGCACTTCAACCGGATAAGATCCGGGGTTCTGAGGTGTCCAACCGATGCGCCCGGTGGCATTGTCAATGGCCATGCCGGCAGGGGCAGACACGTGACTATAGATCAGGTTGTCCCGATTGGGGTCGGCCGCGTTGACATCATAGTTGAACTCTACGCCAACCGTGCCGTGAGTGATGGCAGTCGAATAGATAAGCGGTGCATGGTTCGGTGGAGCAGTGCTGCCTCTACCCCGCCGCCGAACCCGCCGTTCACTCGGATTGATGGCTACTACCTCTGAATAACACCAGTTACCCTGTAACAGAGCACCTACCACATAGAGATAGCTTTCCCCATTGGTCAGACCCAGATCGAGATAGGTGGAATAGGTCGACGTGGTTTCCGCAATTTTTATAAAACTCCCGGGACTGCTCTGGTGTGCTCTGTAGACATCATAATGTTCGGTACCCTCCAGGTGGGTCCAGATCAGGCTGACCTGGCCAGGTTTTGGCCGGGCAGACAGGGCGAAACAGGGAGTGACACTGATTTCTGCAGCATCCGGGACAGAACGCAAGTTGCCGTTGTCCACGATCAGCGTGACGCTATACCTACCTTCCGGGATGGAGACAGCAGAAACCTGATCGGCACTGGTCGCAAATGGGCCATACCAGTGATAGGAGAGTGGATTACCTTCGGAGTCTGTACCTGAGCCCTGCAACGTCACCTGTGCGGCGATCGGCTGATCCTTGTCCAGCATGCGGTCGCTGCCTGCATCCGCAACGGGTTGGGCCGCCATGGCAGCATCCGGGCTGCCCTGCATGAAAATCGTTATAAATAAGAGAACCCTGAAAATTGTCCACAATCCCGCAGGAGCATTAAACAAATGCTTATACCTGTTAGCCGATCCTGAGATGCGGCACAAGGAGACAAAAAAAGCGCGCAAGTTCCTTAGGCGTTTCCAGGAAACGCTTGCTACCCTGCCTTCCGCAAACCATGATGGATAAGTATCCATATATACCCAGGTCTTATGCCTCTTCAACCGGATTGACCGATTGCGTCAGCTGGCTCCTGATCTGCTGATACACAATCCTTCTGATTGCGTGATATCAGCACCCCTGCGTCCCTGCTTTATTTCTCTTTATAAATCGACTTACTATATTGACCTTGGCTCTCTGACATCTATATCAGCTGCTTCTCTGTTCCAGGCCTAATATCATCGGGCTCCGCAAAAATGTTTCTACTGTTAACGATACTCTATCCAGTTACCGCCCTTTCTGACGGAAACTATCTCCTACTTCTTCTCTCTACTGGCGTGGCGCTGGCCTCGTTCGAAGGCAGTGACTCGGCACCACCGCTGACCGAGGTGACCACGTAGTAGTAGGTCACGCCGTTTGTCAGACCCTGATCCCAGTAGCTGCAGTAGTCACAGACATAGCCGTTGGCGATCTGCGTGTAGGATCCACCGGCAGTGGTGCTGCGGTAGACGTTGTAGTTGTCCGCTCCGCTCACCGGTGTCCACATGACGAACACTTCTGTGGGCTTGGCACGGGCTGCTACGTCGAAGATCGTCTGCACCGCTCCTGCCTGCACGGTCACCATCAGGGTGTCACTGCCGACACCACCGTCTTTGTCGGTGACCGTGAGGGTGACCATATAGACACCTGCTGTGGCATAGGTATGGCTCGGGGTCAGACTGCCGCTTTCGGTAGCACCGTCACCAAAGTTCCACTCGACGGTGTGGGTGTCGACTGTGCCGGGATCGGTGAAGCTACCACTGAAACTGGTGGTGTCACCTTCATCGATGGTCTGGTCAGGACCGGCCTCTACCGTCGGTGCAACGTTGTTGACCGTCACGGTCAGGCTATCCGTGCCGACACCGCCATCTTTGTCGGTGACCGTCAGGGTGACCGTGTAGATGCCGTTGTCTGTGTAGGTATGACTCGGGGTCAGGCTGCCGCTGTCAGTGGTGCCGTCGCCAAAGTTCCACTCGATGGTGTGGGTATCGACTGCGCCGGGATCAGTGAAGCCACCGTTGAAGCTGGCGGTGTCACCTTCGTTGATCGTCTGATCAGCACCCGCATCCACGGCCGGTACGACATTGTTGACCGTCACGGTCAAGGTGTCGCTACCCACACCACCGTCCTTGTCGGTAACTGTCAGGGTGACCGTGTAGACACCGTTGTCTGCGTATACGTGGCTGGGTGTGTGACTGCCGCTGGTGCTGCTGCCGTCGCCGAAGTTCCATTCGACGGTATGGGTGTCTACCGTTCCCGGATCAGTGAAGCTGCCTGCGAAGTTGACGGTATCACCTTCATTGGCTGTCTGGTCAGGACCCGCATCCACGCTCGGTGCCACGTTGTTGACCGTCACTGTTGCAGTGTCAGTGGCCGTAAGCAGACCGTCACTGACTTGGAGTCCAACGGTGAAGCTGGTGTTATCAGGTTGGATAGGCAGGGTCACGGTGACACCAGTGGCGTCATCGTACTGGCCGTCGTTATCCAGATCCCAGGCGTAGCTGAGTGGGCTCGGGCCGTTGTCCGGGTCGTTGGAGCCGCTGCCGTCAAGGGTGACACCTTCGCCTTCGTTGATGGTGTAGGGTCCACCCGCGTTGGCGGTGGGAGCTGCGTTGCCGCTGGCAAGGATCACCTGGAAGCTGTCGCTGCCGAAGAGACCGTCATCATCGGTGACTGTCACCATGACCGTATAACTGCCGTCTGCCGCGTAGGCATGGCTACCTGCCACGCTGCCACTGCCAGCGCCCTGAGTTAGCGTACCGGGTTCAACCGTGCCGTCGCCCCAATCAATGGTGGCGGTATGGGTATCCTGTACACCAAGGTCGGTGAAGGTTGCCGGGGCCAGGGCGATGGTATCGCCAAGGTCGCCACTCTGATCCGGACCTGCCTCGACCACGGGTGCTGCATTGTTCACGGTCACTGTGAGGCTATCGGTGCCGACTGCGCCTTCATCGTCGGTAACGGTGAGGGTCACTGTGTAGGTACCGTCTTCCGCGTAGGTGTGGGTCAGGTTGAGGGTGCCGCTCTCGGTGGTACCGTCGCCGAAGTTCCACTCGGTGGTATGGGTATCCTGTACACCAGGATCGGTGAAGCTGCCGGCGAAGCTGGCACTATCACCTTCGGTGATCGTCTGGTCAGCACCGGCATCGACTGTCGGGGCGACATTCTCTACCGTGACGGTCATGCTGGCCGTACCCACGCCGCCATCGTCGTCGGTCACGGTGAGGGTTACCGTGTAGACGCCGTCTTCAGCATAGACACGGCTTGGGGTGAGACTGCCGCTGGCGGTTGTGCCGTCACCGAAATCCCATTCGATGGTGTGGGTATCGGCGGCGCCGGGATCGGTGAAGCTGCCGCTGAAGTTGACGGTATCACCTTCGTTGACTGTCTGGTCGACACCGGCATCCGCAGTGGGCGCCACGCTGTTCACTGTGACACTGGTGCCTGAAGTGCTGTTGAGCAGGCCATCGCTCACCTGGAGTCCAACCGGGTAGACGCCGTCATCCAGACCGGTATAGGCAGGCGTCGGGCCGCTGGCATCGTCATAGGCGCCGTCGTTGTTGTAGTCCCAACTATAGGTCAGGCTGTCGCCGTTGGGATCATAACTGCCAGTGCCGTCCAGGTTGACGGTGTCGCCCTCATTCATCGTGTAGGGGCCGTTGGCATCTGCGACCGGCGCCAGATTGGCTACCACGGTCACTGTGGTGAAGTCCTGATCGGAGAGACGTTCGTCCTCATCCAGTTCGCCGTCACCGTCGAGGTCGTTGAGTACGCCGTTGTCCCACACCCGCAGACCGATGTTATAGGTTCCCGGGGTGGCCCAGACATAGCTTGGAGCGGCGCCGCTCGCCTCGGCGAAGTCATAAGGGAAGACCACGTCGAGTTCCCACTTGTAGCGGGCAATGAAGTCGGTGGGATCGATGTCGAAGGATCCCGAACCATCCAGTGCGCAAGGCAGACCCGCAGTGCAGGTATAGGGGCCGTTGACATCGGCCACCGGCGGATGCGGTGGGATGGCGATGATGATCGCCACCGTGTCGGTCGCCTTCAGCGGCGGGATGTTGTTGTCAGTCACCCGCAGGGTGGCGGTGATGGTTTGCGGCAGGCTCGTCTCGGGATAGTCGATGGAGCTGTAGGTATAGGTCGCCGTGGGATCGCTGCTGACGCTGTCGAAGACGCCGTCGCCGTCGAAATCCCACTCGTAGCGCACCAGGCTACGGAAGGGATCGAGATGGTAGGAATTCGAGCCGTCGAAGGTCAGCGGCAGATCCACTGCCCATACTCGATCGCGCCCGGCATCGGCCACCGGCGGCTGCACGAACAGGGTGCGGCTGAGCATGATCACCGCCCAGGCGCTACGCATATCCCAACTGGCGCGGTTGTTGCCTGAGAAGCGACCGGTATCGAGCTGGTCATCGATCAGGATGCGGGCGATACCGTCGTCCGGATCATCGAACCAGTTGTAACCGTTGGCCGCCAGGTTGATTACAGGTTCCGGGTTGCCCAGGCGCATCGCCTTAGTGAAGGCGTACATGGCGTAGTAGTCACGGCAGGTCTCGGTACCCGCATTGGGAACACCACCACTCCACTGGTAGATGATACTGTCAACATCCGTTTTCGACCATTGACTACCGATCCAATCCTCAGCCGAGGTCCAGCGATTATCACTCACTTCAATATCATCAAAGGCGAGCTGCACCATGCCGGACGGGGTGGTGGCCCGACCGTTGCCGGCTCCTCCATAACCGAACCCGATTCCGCTATAGCTGGTATTCAACCAGACATCATTGCGCTCTTTGACCCACAGCGGGATAGGAATGCCGAAGGTATCCTGAGCCGCCTGCAGACCGATTGCGCCCCACTGGGCTGCAGAGTTGTCGATGCCACCGTTCCAACTGTAACGCCAACCTCCACCGGAACTGCCATCGGTCTGCCCCCAGTTGTACTGGTCTGCCATATCGGTCAGCACATCGAAGTAGGTGCGACGCTTGACGCCATCCACACCAGTTACCGTGCGCTTGAGCAGGCTGCGGCTGGAGGCGATGGCATCCATCACTGAACCGCCCTCGTAGATCGGCCTGGCACTGTTGGCACTGAGACCAATGCCGTTGCCGTTGGTGTCCGGCTCACCATAGGTCTGGGCCGCGATATCGTACCTGGTCAGCAGCGTAAACAGGTATTTCAGGCCACGATCCACCGTCTCCACGTAGGGATTGTTGCTCTGGTCGCCGGTTTCGAAGTGACCGTTGATCTCGAACGACTGGATCGCGGGTGCGATAGCGGAGGCGAAGTACCCCCCGTAGGTGTAGGTCGTCCACGAGCCGGACGGATAACCGTCGGTGGTGGTCCGCGTCTGACGCTGGTGCAGGAACCAAAGCCCCTCATCAATGGCAACATTGGCCTCGGTGGTCAGGTTGATGGGCTTGACCACCACATTGTAGGTATCCTGCCCCATCTGCCCATAAGTGTCCCAGACCTTGAGGGTGGCCACGAACGGGGTGCCTTCCGGTGCGTCTGGATAGGTGTGAGTCACCGATAGATCATAGGGGTCAGTGACATCCATCACCGCCGAGGAGGTGCCATCGCCAAAATCCCACTGGAAGGTATGAGCATCGGCATCACGCACTATGCCCTTGAGATGGATCTGCCTGCCGTTGTAGGTCTCATGCGGCGTAATGGGATCATGCGCCACCCAGGGCACGGTGATCACATCCGGTGGGCGGTTGCCGGGGGCCGTGACCGTTGTTGTGTCGATGGCCGTCTGGCCGGCACCATCTTCCACCGTCAGGGTCACCACATGGGCAGTCTGATCGCTGGTGATGGTGAAGTTGTCGAACTCGAAGGTGCCGGCACCCCCCATGGTGGCGCCAAGTTTCAGCAAGCCGGTGGAGTCGTAGGTGGAGTCGTAGAGCTGGATCCAGTCCGTTGCCCCGAGTTCACGATAGTAGTAAGTGGCGCCGGCATCGGCTTTCAGATCGATGCGGACTTCATACCAACTTCCCCGCGTGTAGCTGCCGAACTCGCCACGATAGATGCCGTTCTCATAGATTTGCAGCCCGCCTTCCCGGAAGTAGATCGCGTGCGGCATCTGAGAATAGCTGTAGTCGGTATAGATGTTCTTCAACCCCCACATCATGTACTGGACGCCACTGATATTCACCGGCCGCACCTGACCCTGGAAACTGGTTTTGCGGCGCTGGAAGTTCTCCTGGCTGAACAGATGCTGGGCTCCCCAACCCCCGGAGCCGACCAGGGTTACCCGATCATCCTGAGTGGCCCCAGCCGCAAGCCACTTGCCGTTGTCGATTACCGTACCGTCAAAAGTCTCTTCGAGGAAACTGCCGGTTCCGGCGAAGACGTGGAAGGGCGTGGCGCCGACTGCATCGATATCGTTGGTGAAGTTGCCGTCGCCATCACGATCGACAGTAGCATCGAAGTCCCAACGGTACTCGACGATGCCGAAGTCGTCATCGGAGTTGCGTCCGTCAAGGTAGGCCGGCGGCCCATTCGCCCCGACCTCGTAGGGACCACCTGCATCCGCCGTAGGCCGATCACCCACCACCACTTCGATGGTTGTTGTTGCAGTATCACTGTTGCCGACGTTGTCGGTGACGGTTAGGGTGACGTCATAGGTTCCTGTCTGGCGGTAGAAGTGCTGCGGACCCGCACCCTTGCCGGTATAGGGCAGGTTGGCAGTCATGGATCCTACGGCATCAGGTCCGCCGGTGGTATCGCCGAAGGTCCAGTCGTAAAATTGGATAGCAGTACCATCGGTGGAGCCACTACCGTCGAGGGTGATCAGACTGCCCACTTCGGCCTGGTAGGGACCACCCGCATCTGCCACGGGCGGGCCGTCGCTCAGCACAGTGACGGTGGTTGTGTCGAAGGCCGCCTGCAGCGCATGGTCACGCACACGCAAGGTCACGTCCTGCACTACCGGTTGGAGATAACTGCGCGAAGCCACCGGCCCCTCGAGGGAGAGCTGCAGCATCACATCATCCATCTCGAAGTTGGTGCCGTAGGCATCGACGCCGACCCGCAACTTTTGTTCTGAGGAGTAGGATGAATCGTAGACCAGCGTCCAGTCGGTGGTTCCAGTCTGCCTGAATTCATACCTCGCCCCGAGGCGTTTCAACGTGATGCGGACGTCATATTCCAGACCCTTGCTGTAGGTGACCTTGTTGCCCCGGTTGTTCCCACTCTCGTAGATGTAGATCCAACTATTATCATTGAACATCATCGCGTAGGGCATTTGATAGTAGTGGTAGCTGTCGCTGGCGTTCTTGAAGCCCCACATCGCATTCTCGACACCACTGCCATCGACAGTCTTCACCCGGGCCTGCAACACCATTCCCGGTTCACGCTGGAATGTCTGCTCGCTGAAGAGATAGCGTTCACCCCAAGTACTGCCCGTACCCACGATAGTGACCTTTTCATCCTGGGAAACACCTTCTGCGCTGGCTCGCCATTTGACCGTATCCAGGGTGGTGCCGGAAAAGTCATCGGCCAAATCCGGATCAAAAGTCCACAGGTAATCGTAGATGCCGAAGTCATCAGTGGAGCCGGTTGCATCCAGTGTGATAGACCAGACACCGTGGCTGGCGAAGGATTCGTCGAATTCATAGGGACCACCGGTGTCGGCAACCGGCCCGTCGTTGAGTTGTACTTCAACATCATGGGTAATGGTCACCTGCTGACCCGACCTGTCAGTCAGGGTAAGTGTTACCGTATAAACTCCGGTAGCAGTGTATATATGGGTCGGAGCGACTTCGGTGGAGGTTCCGCCATCACCAAAATCCCACTCATAACGGATAATCGCAGAATCGTCAGTGGAGGCGCCCGCATCAAAATCGACGCTCCAGCCACCACCGCTGGCGGCACCCTCATCCACCAATGCGGGTGCGTCGATCACCGCCACTGGTGGAGTGCCCTGCTGGACCGAGACAGTGCTGGTGGCGCTGTGAGTCTGACCTGCGTTATCGATTGCTGTAACGGTTATGGTGTAATCACCAACAGCGGTGTAACGGTGCCGCATGGAGACGCCACCCAGCCAGGTGCCGGTGTCATTGAAGACATTGGCACGTCCCAGGGTCTGAATGATGATTGGCTTGCTGGCAGTGATGTGGTGCAAACCGGAGACGCCGCCGAGAATGTCGGCCGCCGCCAGATAACGGTATCCGTCCTTGTCGAGAGCCAGACTCATCGCACCACTGTTGATATCGATATTGGTGCTGTTGTTGGGTGCGAAGATGACGATTCCGTCTCTGAGATTGTGCAGATGGAATTCCGTCCCATCCCTTCCCGTAGTCATCGAGATATCGTCGCCGAAGGAGAGGATACCCTCGCTGCCTTCCTGGGATCCGGCCCAGACCTCGACGTCACCGGTACTGACCACGCGTATCCTGCGAGTTCCAAAACCACCCTGGTACCACATTTCACCGGCCGCCAGAGTATGGGTGTAAAGCGAAACACCGGTATCCAGATCGAAAATCTCTACGTCTGCCGCCTCGTGGGCAAACACTGCCGCTGCCGAGTCATTGTGAACAACGACTGCACCGAGGAACAACCTGCCAACCGCACTGCCTGTCTCCGAAGGCACAGTGGTATAACCGTTGCCCCCGGTAGTCTGCATGGAGACGTTACCGCTGGAGACCACATGATAGACGGTTTCGCTGAGCCCTGGTGGTTCCCAATAGGACCCGGCGCGCAGCCGTTGGCTGGCGCGCAGGACATCACCAGAGTCGTAGAAGCTGACAACGGCATCCTCGTAGGCGAAGACATAGAAGCCGCTGTTGGCATCACGATGGAAGATGAAGTGGCGACCCACCGGGTCACCGCCCATTGCGGGCATGAAGGCGGAGTGCTGACTGAATTCGGTCAGGTAAGCTGTGACTGGTTTGTTCGCTTTGACCTTGAAGGAGATGCCGTCTCCGGGAGAGACATCCCAGATGCCGTACCGATTCAGCGTGTTGCTGGCGATGACGGAGTTGTCTTCGAGATTGATGATATCGACCTCGGTACCATCGTGGGTGGCAACAATGCGTCCCAGACGGGCGCTGGGAATGTCGTAGCCGTAAAGATCGGTACCCGTGGCAAAGTAGCTTCCACGGCTTCCGCTATTGAAACCCGCTGTGTAGCTGGTCCCGTCGCCAAAGTCGATGGTGTAACGCTGGACATTGTGATCGTCAGTGGAGGCAGTGGCGTCCAGGATGAGATCCCACTTGCCGTCCCAGGCATCCTGCTCAGTCAGGGTGTAGGGGCCGCCCGCGTGGGCCACCGGAGGATCGTTGGCCACGACACTGACACTGCGCGTTGCACTATCGGTCTGGCCTGCATGGTCGGTCACGGTCAGGCTGATATCGTAATTGCCTGCTGTATCGTATTGATGCTTCGGCCGCAGGGTATCACCGAGCGATGTGACCCTGACGTTGTCGTAGATCAGGCTCTGGGTATTGGCCAGCAGGCCAATGCCGCCAGAGGGATGACGTGCCACCGGTGTCTCGATCTGCAGGCTCTCCACGCCGCCTTCCGGGGTCACGAAGAGTTGCATGGTGCCGTTCTCCACCCTTAGCCGCAGGTGATACCAGGTGTCGGCATCCCAGCCTGTGCCGCCGTCGACCAGAATCTTGTCGGTCTTCCAGTCGTAGAAGCGCCAGTGATCCCAACTGTTGAGAGAGTACATCAGGTAGCTGTCGGTGCTCTCACTGCTGTTGGCGCGGCGGAAGGCGATACCCAGGTAACCATCAGTGCCGCTCAGACCTTTGAAGTCCACCTCAAGTTCGAAATCGGCGTAGCTGGTGGCGAGATCCTGGAACCACTTCCAACCGGTGGATGTATCAGTCTGGCGCAACTGTCCGTCCGCTACACTCCAGTTACCGAAGTTGACGGTCCAGGCTGGATTGGCGTTGTAGTCACCGTCCTCGAAATCATCCTTCATACTACCGATGTGACTGAGGGCGCTGCCGTCACCCCAGTTCACCTCGTAACCGGAGATGCCGTGGTCATCGCTAGCGGCATTGAGATCCACACCCAGCGTCCACTCGCCGAGAGAAGCAGCGGTTTCATCCACAGTTGCAGGCCCGGTGATGGCTGCCACCGGTGGGTCGCCTGCCGCCACGGTGGCTATCGTTGTTGCCGTATGGGACTGCCCCACTTCGTCATAGACCGTCAGGGAAACCGCGTAAGTTCCAGTCTGATTGTAGACATGGGTCGGATTGGCGCCCTCACCGTGCATGGTCAGCCGCACATTGTCGAAGCGGACATGGGTCCGGTAGGTGGCGAGGCCGACACGTCCCTGCTGGTGTGTGGCATCCGTGTGCTCGAACAGGAAGCTGTCATCCAGGTAGACGCTATAAGTGTCGCCGCGCCGCTCCACTGCCAGATTGTAAGTAAGACCCGGCCCGACCGTGAACGGCAGTTTGTGATCGACCAGCGAGGCATTGGCACCATTGACCGTGCGATAAAACAGCACGTCATTGAGTCCACGACCACGCAGGATCACCTCGTAGTGGTTGGCGGCATCCTGGTCGGCCATAAGCACCATGATGGCCTCTTCCCCGGCACCACCCTCGATAACGACATCCGCCTCGAAGCGCAGATCACCCGAGATGAGATGGCCGCCCAGGGCGAAGGTGCGATCAAGCGAGGTATCGGTCTGATGGTAGCCGCCGGCATCCACCTGCCAGGTTCCGCTCAGCGGGGTCCAGCCATCGTCATTGCCGTCATCGAAATTGTCGCTGAAACCGTCACCGAAATCCCACTCGTAACGACTGATGGCAGTGTCAGGATCAGAGGAGGCGCTACCGTCGAAGTGTCCGACCCAGCGTTGATTGGAGGCGATCTCCTCACCAAGGACATAGGGCCCACCCGTGTCGGCCAGCGGCGGATCACCCGCCACCGTTACCTGCAGGCTGACCCGGTCGATATCGCCGCTGTCGTCGGTGACCGTCAATATAACGGTGTATGCCCCCTCGGTAGTGAAGGTATGAGTGACGTTGGCGCCAACGTCGGTGGTGCCATCACCGAAATCCCAATCGTAACTGGCGATGGAACCCTCGTCGTAGGAACCTGACGCATCGAAGTCGACCGACTCGCCCTCATTGATACCGCTTGTGCTCTGGGTCGCCACAGCAAACGGCTGGCCGATCACACGGCCCGCGGGAGCAGCCACACCCAGCGTAGTGCTGCCGGTAGTTCCGATGTTGAACCGGGTGCCGAACGTGCCATCACCGTTGCCGGGGTAATACCAAGCGGTATTCCCGGTGTAGTTGACGGCCACGATGTCCAGATTGCCGTCGTTGTTGAAGTCGTTATCGGCGTAGGCGGAGTGGTTGTTGGTATCCAGCGAAGCCACGTAGACACCCGGCTGGAAGGTGGCATCCCCATTGCTCTTGTAGAAGTAGGGGTCGCCGCTGCCTCCCTCTACGGCAATCAGGTCGTCGAAACCGTCATTGTCGAAATCACCCAGCACCACGCCGTAGGGATCACCGCCGGGATCAGCGATATGACTGGTGACGAAGTTGCCGTCGCCGTCACCCAGGTAGAGGTAGACATAACCATCGCCATAGCGCGCGCGGGCTATATCCATGTTGCCGTCGTTGTTTACATCCCCCGCATCCATACCGCGACCGGCTCCGCCGGTGTTCGGCAACAGGCTGATATCAAACCCTGAAATATAACTGCGGCGGCTGATCTTGAAGTCATCGAACCAGAACTGCTGGCCGCTGGTGCCGTTGTTGTTGGTCCACCACTCAAAAGTCGTAACCCGCCCCTTGGCATCGGGCCACTGCCCGCGAATGGCTTCCGGCAGGTTAATGGAGATCGTGTGCCAACTGTCGTCATCGATCAGGCTGACCACCGGGTTCGATGGGTAACCATCCGGGTCGGCAGTTGCCGTGCCGCCAATCTGAATCCAACCCTTATCATCGATATAGAAGAAGAGGCCCACAGGAACATCGGACGGGATCCGATAGGCAAAGCTCACAGTTGGCCCATTGTGCAGATACCAGTTCGACGGATTGATAAGCCCAAAGAGGCCGGAGCCGTCTCCAGTGGCATCAAGCCGCATGGACCAGCTACCGCTATTGACGGTGGAGTCGTCACGCATCAGCACAGTGCCATGACCGCTTACCCACCCTTCATTACCGACCTCAAATCCGGTAAAGAAATGAGTCTCCTCACCGAACTGCAGGTCGCCCTGATTGATAAAGAGCCAGCTATCACTGCCGTTACCGGTGACCACGAAATCCATCTCGCCGTCGTTGTTGAAATCTTCCGCAGCCATGTCCATAAGCCACGAATTGACAGGATGGGCGCTGTCTCCCACATGCCCTATGTAAACGGGCGCCTTGAAGGCGGCACCATCCTTCTCGTAGTAGTAGAGGTGGAGTCTGGAACCGTCGTTGCCGTGACCGGAGATGAGATCGAAGTCACCGTCGTGATCGAAGTCGGCAATGGCTGAACCGCGCGTGTAGTGGCTGATGTCCTCCACGAACTGCAGTGGTGAGAAGGTTCCGTCGCCATTGCTGCGCGAGTAATGAAGCATGCTGTCGTCGCGGGCAGTGACGATGTAGACCTCGGGACCTATGACGACGTCGAATGATTGGGTGTCACTCAACCCCTGGCTATCCTCGACCCCCACCGTGACCGCTGACTTGCGTGGATCGCCTGCTGTCGGCGTCCAGGTCACCAGACCCGATGCCGCATCGATAGTCATTCCCGCCGGTCCAGCAGTGAGCGAGTAGGTCATAACATCGCCGAAGGCCAACTCGGGGTCGTCCACCACGATCTGATAGCGGTATTCGACATTCTCCGCCGCGCCGACATTGGGCGGCGAGGTGATGGTCGGGCCATGATTCAGCGCACCAACCACCACGGTAAAGCTGTCGGTACTGCTATTGCCCGCCTCATCGGTAGTGGTAAGCGTGGCCTGATAGATACCGTCGTCCGGGTAGGCGTAATCGACTGCCAGCCCGATGCCGATGACCCCGTTGCCGAAATCCCAGCTGTAATCGACGATGGCATCATCCGCATCGGTGGAAGCGGAACCGTCAAAGTGTAAAACATCTCCCGCAGCGACCTCGATATATTCCACATTGGCCGAGGCAACAGGTTCTGCGGCGGTGGTGAACTGCAGGTTGTCGAGTAAGATTGCGGAGTTGCCCCGGCCGTCACCGGTATCGCTGATGCGCAGTTCCAGGGTGAACAGATCCGCGCTGCCGGCATGGGCGGAAACATCCGCCACCAGGGTGCGCAGGCCTGTCTGGCGGGCGTAACCTGTCCAGGGCGCCGCATAGGAGGGAATAAAGGTATCTACCGTCAGCAACGTCTCTACACCACCACTGCTGACCAGCACCAATTTGACGGTAAACAGGTCGTTGGCGAAGCTGGGCCTGGGCTCGTTGGAAAGGAAATCGTAGTCGAGACGCAGGGCCGCCGCATCCGCCGGGATATCGAAGTCCACGATGGTCAACAGGGCGGTATCGGCATCCGCCTTGGTAGTGCCCATATCCGGCTCAGTGGTCAGCAGCGCTGCCTGGGCGCCTTCAGTAGGACTCAGGGAGCCGAAACCAGTGACCAGTCGCACATCACCTACAGTCACCATGCCGCCGAAGCCGGTCTCGAAGCTGCCATCCGCACCACCGATATCATGGATGCCTGCCGACATGGCGAACGGCAACAGACCCGCTACTACCGCCAGCAGGCCGGCAGCCAGGTTTCGCGCATTCCACAGTGTCATTGACAGATACATATTCATACCCACGCTGTCAGTAATACCTCTTCTCTCTCTCCAACCCTCTGCCCTGAAACCTTGGCCCTTAATTAGGGATCAGGGGTCTCAGTCGCTGTCCAGATCCCATCCGCCGCCTTGAACAGCACACAGGCACCGGAGACATCGCCCTTCTCCGCTGCCGCCCAAGCAGCCGCGGTTTCGTCGGTCGCCTTCTTCACATCATCGTAGTACTTCTCAAGCGCCTCGATCTTCGGAGTGATGCCGACCGCCACAAGCAACTTACCGTCCTTCAACGCTATGATCGTGTTGTAGATCTCCTCCAGGGTCTTGTACCAGTCAGGCTTGAGGTCGTCGACGATGGATTTGTACATATCCTTGCCGGCTGCCTGCAGCGCCCTGTAACCGGCAGCAATCTCCTTGCGGGCCGAGATCATCATCGAGATGGAACCACCGATATTGTTGCCCATATTTTCGATGGCCTTGCCAAACTTGGTATAGGCCGGCCTGAGGATGCATTCGGCGATCATGTTGGCACGCAGGAAGAACCTGATCTGATGCGGTGCCGTGGCCTTCATCAGATTCATACGAATCGACATGGCGACCATCATTCCGGTCAAGGTGAACTCACCGGTGGGATCGACATAGTTGACCGGGTTGTCGTTGGCGTAGAGATAGCGGTGCAGACTGATGGGGCTCTGCGGATCGCCTGAGGCCGGATCCATCGAGACAAAGCGGCCGCTGGCGGGATCGTAGTAGCGCGCCCGCAGGTAGTAGAAGCCGATATTGGGATCGTACTGTTCGCCGACGAAACGGTAACTGTTCTCTGTAGTGCCGGTCACTGCGACTTCGTTGCCGTAGGCATCGTAGAGATAGGTGTCGGTGAGGGTTTCCGAGCCATTGGTCAGGCCGCGAACACTGCCCAGTCCGTCTGCATGGTAGTAACTGATGGCGCCGCTACGATCCTGACTCAGCAGATCCATGCCGTAGGTATAGTTGACCTGGAGGGCGCCACCGCCATCCAGCTCCTCGATCACCTGCGTCACACCTGTCTGGTTGGCTCCGTCCACCAGGTAGCGGGTAGTGCCGGATGCATCGGTTCGGCTGACCCGGATGCCGTCACCATCATAGAGATAATCGGTGACTGCCCCGCCCGGCATAATGACGCGTACCATGCGATCCGCCACATCGTATTCGAAACTGCTCGTATCACCGGCTTCACTGGTGCCGGTGAGGTTGCCGTTGGCATCATAGCTGTAGGTGGCGGCACCGGCACTGGTCATACGGTCGTTGACGTCATAGGTATAAGCGGTGATCGCACCGTCTTTGTCGACTTCTGTCCGGTTGCCAACAGCATCATAACTGTACTGGTGATCGTAAGCGTTGGCACCGACACGGGTTTCGCGAATCAGACGGCTGTTGTCATCGTAGACATACTCTACGGCGTTGCCCATCAACTCATCGATCCGAGTACGCAGACCATTGCCGTCCAAGGTGTAGACATAGGCCGAGATGATGTTGTCGTCGCTATAGCGGTTGTGCAGTGACGTCAGCTGGTTACGATTGTTATAGGCATGCTCCGTGCTGGTTCCATTGGCCTGCTCCTGCAGGACCAGGTTACCTACGGGATCGTAAGCGAAATCGGTCACGCCACTATCTGCGGCAGTGGTACTGAGCAGGCGACCGAGTGCATCGTAGCTGTGACTCGTGGTGCGGCCACCGGATGTGGCGACACTGGCGAGACGATTGATGACTGTGTAGGCGTAGTCGAGTGTCAGTCCGTCCGGATCGACGCGGCGCACCAGCCGGTTGCGGTTGTCGTATTCATAGTTGGTGACGCCACGGCTATCCACCACGCTGAGTCTCTTTCCCATGCCATTGTAGGTGACCGACAGACTGCTGCCGTCGTGATAGAGGATCAGGGTTCTGCGGCCCCGTTCATCGTTGCCGAAGGTGGTCGAATTGCCGTTGAAATCGGTATGCCCAACCAGCCGGTTCGCAGCGTCGTAGGTGAAACTCTCCGCTTGTCCACCCGGCAGCGTACGTGATGTCCGGTTGCCCGCCAGATCATAGGTATAGAGGGTTGTATGGCCATTGGCGTCTGTCTGGCTGACCAGGTTGCCAGCCTCGTTGAAGCCGAACAGGGTATCGGAGCTGGGATCACCTGCCATGGGCGGCGGCAGTGAACTCTGCAGCAGACGATTCAACGCATCATATTCATACTCGGTGGTCAAACCCATCGGATCGGTACTACTCGTCTCCTTGCCCGCCGGGTTATAGACACTGGCTGCGGTATTGCCGTCCGGGTAGAGAGTGTGGGTCTTGTGGTTCTCCGCATCGAAGGTGTAGTCGGTACGGTTACCGTTGGCATCCACCACGGCAGTACGATTTCCGTTGGCATCATATTCATAGACAGTCAGTGGCTGAGTATTGGCGTCTGCAACGGCATCGTATACCAGCGGTTGTGTGGTACTGGTGCGACGACCGGTGCTGTCGTAGGTATGGTCGGTGCGATTGCCTGCCTCATCTATCTCAACAACCAGATTACCTGTGCTGTCATAGTGTTTGACTCGATTCGAGCCGTCCGGATAACCCACATGGATGATGCGATTGGCTGCGTCGAACAGATAGTTGACGGTGTTGCCGTTGAGGTCGGTCACCGCATCGCGGTTGTAATCGGCATCGTAACCATAGACGGATGCCGCGCCGTCCGGGTAGTCGATACGTGTCACCTTGCCGAGTACGTTGTAGGTATACTCCGTACGGTTACCGAGGCCGTCGATCTCGGTGATCCGGTTGCCCACGGGATCGTATTCCATCTGCGTCACATGACCGAGCGGATCAGTCTGGGTAAGCCGTTGCGAATTGCCATTGTAGGTATAGGTGGTGGTAGCTGCAGTCGGTGTGCCACCCACGGTGACTATAACCGTCTGGCTCAGCTTGTTGCCGTTGGCATCATAGGCATACTCCATGCGCCGCAACCTGACATCGCTGCTGTCGTAGCGCTCTTTGGCGGTCACGCCACCCTGGGCGTTGTATTCAATCAGCGTGTAGTTGCCTAGCGGGCCGGTCTCCCTGATCCGGTTGCCGGCACCATCGTAGGTGTTGAGCCAAGCGTATCCGATACGGTCAGAACGGGTGATAAGCCTGCCCTGGGCATCATAGGTCCAGCTCTTTTCGTTACCCCGTGCGTCGTTATGACTCAGCATCCTTCCACCCAGGTCATAGGTGTAGCTGTGGGTCAGATCGAGGCCACCGCTGTCGCGCACCTCACCGGTAACGTTGCCGCGCACGTTATAGGTAAAGGTGTTCAGCGTACCGTCGGGCAGGGTCTCGGAGGTCATCTGGCTATCGGCATCATAGACCCGTACCGTCTCCACTGCCTGCACTGACCCGTTGACCACCGGAAAGCTGGTCTCGTGGGTGATGTTGCCCCGACCGTCGTATTCGTAGATGGCCGGGTTACCCCGGCGATCCCGAATGATCTGTGTGTTGTTGTCCAGGTCGTACTCCATCTCCACCCGCTCGCCGTTGCCGTCGGTGATGGCGATCAGCCTGCCGTCCGCATCAAATTCCTGGCGCTGGACACTGCGACCCAGCGGATCGATGGTTTCGGTCAGATAGTGATTGCTGTCATAACGGTATTCGGTACGATTGGTCTCCGCATCGACCATTGCCACCAGATCACCTTCGGCATCATATTCGTAGGTAATGTCATTGCCGTTGGGATCGGTAATGCGGGTGATGCGCCCCTGGGCATCGCGCACGAAGCTGACACTGAGTCCGTCTGAACGGGTGAAGCCGTTGTCATTGAGGGTCACCGTCAGCCCCGACGGATCTGTGACACTGGTCAGTTTGTAGCGTACCGAACTCGTGCCCTGGCTGAAGACATACTGGAAACCGTCCGGCGCCGTATAGGTAAAACCACTCGGGTTGTAGAGATCGAAATCAAAGGTCACGATCTGGTCGGGAGTGAACCAGGCCGGCTCCGTTCCATGTGGCACCAGTGACCCCTCGTCGTCATCGCCGAGCTGCAGATACTCCATGCCGGTGGGTCCGTACAACGTGAACGGATAGAGCTGCTGCTGGTGAGGTACAGGCCGCGCATAGAACTGATGTTTCTCACCTTCACCAAACTTGACCGTGACGAGATGCGGTTTGGTCGGCATCAATCCATAGGTGGTGATAAATCCGCCAAGATTTACCTGCTGCCAACCATCTCCTGCCGGCCGGTTGGCAATCAGTTCCGCCTGGGTCAGGCTAAGATACCAGCCGTAACCGAAATCACCCGGGATGTTGCGGCGGCGACTGTCGTAGGTCCGGTTGACCGTGATCGGGAAGCGGCCCACAGTGAGGTTCTTATCCTGGTAGTTGACCGAGAAGAGGCCGAGCTGGAGATCTGCAGTGACGTTGAGTTCGTGCAGCACCTCGGTGGTCAGTCCATTGATATCAGTTGCAACGAGCCGGACTTGGTAGAAGCCCGTCTCCATCAACGTGGTGTCGAGTACACCGAGGTTACCAGCGGCAACCTCTTGGTAACCTGTGTGGAAGAGGGTGAAGTCAGCAGTGCCCAAGGGTGCCCAGGACAGTGTGTATTCAACCAGAGTTTCGTCACTGACCGTGCCGTCAATATTGACAAATCCATTGACCGGCTCCTCTTGCAATGGCGAGGTGATCGCTGCCACCGGCGCCGTGGTATCCGCGGCAGGATCCACCGCCTGGAATGTATCCAGGGCCGTCGATTCATTACCCGTGGCATCCCGTGCCACAGCCACAGCGTTGTATGTACCTAACACCGGTGGTGTGTAGACGGCGCTGCCACCGGCATCCAGTGGAACCGGCGTTCCGTTGATCTCAAGGGTTCTCTCTGCAACGCCCACGTCATCCGTAGCGATAACCGTGAGCGTGACCGGGTCACCCAATGCCACAGTGTAGGGATCGATGGTCAGAGTGATCGTGGGCGGCGTGGCATCGGGTATGCCCACCGCCTCGAAGCTGGTGCTGTTGGTTGAGACGTTTCCGGCGGGATCCCTGGCACTGGCATCCACCACATAGGTGCCTGGCTGATAGGCAATATAGGTTGACTCACCAGCGGCATCCAACGCCAAATCGAGCCCGCCGGGATCGCCAGGTCCGGTTACCTTTGCGGTGCGCTCGCTGACTGCAACATTGTCAGTAGCATTGACACTGATGGTGACAGGATTGAGCAGATCAACTGGATCGGGCAGTGCGGTCACGCCTACCGTGGGCGCTTCCGTATCCGCCAGGACATTGATGACGACCGTATCAGACCCCTCATTGCCGGCCGCATCATGTGCCGTGGCCACGGCATTGTGGGGGCCGAGAACCACACTCACATAGGTGGCATCGCCATTGACATCGAGAGGATGGGGAGCACCGTCCACTTCCAAGGCAAGGTCGGCAACCGTACGATCGTCCGTCGCCTCAACATGGATCGCCACGGACTCTCCCTGCAGTACCGTGGCGGGGGTGGCGGTCATATTAACCGTCGGGTCGACAGTATCCTGGGTCAAGACAGAGAAATCCCTGCTCCTCGTTCCCACGTTACCGAGGGTGTCCTCGGATGTGATCAGCGCCGTGTAGTCTCCTGCCGCAGGGGGCACATACAACCCGACCCCACCAACCAGCGGTACCGGTATCCCGTTGATGGTGAGGACAACCGAGGCAACGCCGTCCTCGTCGAAGGTCTGCTCGGTGACGGTTACCGTATCACCCGCCTCGATGTAATCCGGCGTTATGGTAATCCTGGTTCGCGGGAAGGGGATCTCATTGATGAGCAGACGGTTCTGACCCTGAGGGTTGGCCTGTTGCAGATCGGCGTCGAAATCGTTTTCCACATCCTGGGGCAGCAGACTGAAGGTACGGCTGGTATCGACCGGCAGTTGTGCGCCGGTACCGTCGCTGAACACGCCGGTGCCATCATTCAAAAGCAGACGATCCTGGCCCATGTTGGCCAGGATCAAATCGTCATCACCGTCGTAGTCGGCGTCGGCCACATTGACCTTGACCACGTAATCGCTCAAGGCGGGCAAACGCGCGCCGCTTTCATCGTTGAAAACACCACTACCGTTATTGATCAGCAGACGAAGCCCTTCAGCCAGAATCAGATCCGGATCCCCGTCGCCATCGATATCGGTAATCAGGAGATCGAGACTCGTATCAAGCAAAACGGGTAGACGGAGGGCGGTCTCATCGCTGAAGACCCCCAATCCGTTGTTCACCAGCAATCGATTTTGGGTACCCTGGTTTGCGATCAGGAGATCCGGCGTACCATCACCGTTCAGATCCGCAACCTCCAGGTCAAAACTGGGATCCGTATCAGCGGGAAGCCGCAGCGTGGATTCATCGGCGAAGTTCCCGCTACCGTCGTTGATCAGGATCCGGTTACGGCCATCTCTGTTGGCCACCACCATATCCAGATCACCATCCCCATCCAGATCCCGCAGCTTGACCGCCATACTTTGAGCGGAATCGAAGGGCAGGCGGAAGAGACTCTCATCGGCAAATGTCCCTGTCCCGTCATTGATGAAGACCCTGTTTTGCCCAAAGACGCTGGCCAGTGCCAGATCCAGGTCGCCGTCCCCATCCACGTCGCCGAAATCGGCATCTATCAAGGTATCTTCAAGGGCCGGCAGACGGAAACTTGTCTGGTCGTCAAAAACACCGCTGCCATCGTTGATAAGCAGACGGCTCTGGCCACTGTTGTTTACGAGAAGATCGGAATCGCTGTCACCATCGATATCAGCGACAGTTTGACTGTAACTATTGTCCGTTGCCGCAGGCAGGCGTAACGCGGTTTGGTCGGTGAAAGCGGAGAAGGCAGGAGAAACGATGAAACAGGTGAGGAGAAAAAAGATAAACAGATACGCCACCTCCAGAGAGTTCGATGTGACTCTCCGGACGAAACCTCTGGCGTCTTTACGCCAGCTCTGCCCACTTTTCTGTAGGCGCCGCACTGCTCAAGCCCTCAACTCGAAGCAGCGATGCAGCTGAAAGGTTTCAGCTGAACAACATCGGATAACGCAGACTTAACGCCCGATAGACCGTCGTCATACACAGCGATCATCAGTTATTACCTCCCCATGTGCCAATCCAGCACTTACTCGATCCTGTCGAGCAAAAATAAGGAGGAGCCGTCCACTGAGAACTCCTTTTCGATTTTTCCCTGTCTATTTTTCAGTGAGAAAAACGTTACGGCTCACTCACTCAACTATTCACCGTCCTCTATAGATTTATAGGCAAACATTGTGCCGCCAACCATAGAATCTTGCGCTGACTGATATAGACACAACCAATAACATTGCTTTTTATAGGCTTTACTGATGGTTAGGAAGTAACCTCTCGAGCATTCGAAAATCGATAAAGAGACTCATGATTTATTCGGACGAGGTTATCAAATCCCATTCAAATCTTGACCTGAGAAAGACCTTCACAGATAACTCCTTGTTTTTACATGTGATTTATCTGAAAAAGTAGCGGATCAGAAAAGCTGTCGAAAAAGTTTACAGTTTTTTACGCCCGATTAATCGTTAGATTACTTATTGGACAGGATAAAGGGCACAATCTGTTGACGTGCATCAATAAAAGAACATCAATCCAGGCACAAAGGAATATTTTTTATATTATTTTCAATTGGTTATGTAGATCAGAAGTTTTTTCCGGTCAGGAAGTGTAATCCTGCCAATGGTGTCGGAATTATTTACAACGGAATGGGATTCCCTTGAAGACCAAGTCAAGAATTAGGGTAGAAGCGGCGCCTCGCCGCGATGGCTCCGTAGACAGGCAAGTCGCGGCGGGGCGCCGCCCCTGCAAACCTATTCCGCTTCATCCACCACGCGAAGTGAGTGCAGTGCCTGGTGATCGATATCGCCCGGCAGTTCATCAGGGCGATTGTAGTAAATGTCCCAGAATTCCTTCGATGTCAGCCAACCCTTTTCCGGCAGGAAAACCCTGCGTCCTTCCACATCGACAGTAAATTGGGTCGGTTCCGTGGGAACAGCGGATTCCGCCTCAACCCTGGCGGACTGCCCGGCAGGGTCCTCCCTTTCCTCTCTCGCCCCTTCCATCGCAGGATCCGGCACATCTCTTACTCTCGGCATTGCGGACTCTGCCGGTAGCTGAGACGTATCTTCCGCTGGCTCCTCGCCGCAGGCTGAAAGAAAAAAGGCCAAAAAACAGATGATGAGGAGTCTGGCATGTTTCACCGAAGGACCTCTCTTTGCAGTTGTAGCGACGGCTGGAAACCAACGGCGGAGCGGCGTTTGCCGCTCCGTGCAAGGGGGACTCGGAAGAGGGTTCAGGCAGTATGCTTGCGGCGGCGAATGCTACCCAACCCAAGGAGGCCAGCGCCAAACAACAGGAGAACCGAAGGCTCTGGAGCCGGAATCGATGATCTAGTCAGAGACCCGGAGAAAAAGATCTGATCCGGGGAAGTATCATCCGCCTGCGTAAGATAAAAACCACCCACAGGTGGGGCATCGGTCATCAGCACCAGTTCGATGAACGCCTGCTCACCCACAGCAAGAGTGAAGTCCCAACCCATGGCCATGGAGACATCATCCGGTGGTGTCAGGGTTTGATCATCGTTCCAATCGTAGAACACCTGATTATCCAGATACGAAAGTCCCGGTGCACTGTTCTCGATATTCCAGTAGATATCACCGATATATGGCACACCTGCAGACCCATTGGTGGGTGAACCCCAACCAGGCTCGTCGATCTCCCAGTACTGGTCAGCCCCCAGTGTCCCCGTAGCCCACCCGGTTTCGTTGAAGGGCGAGTTGCTCGCCTGATCGATCTCATGATCGAACCAGCCACCGAAGAAATGATCGCCGGTTCCGGTAATGGTTGCCGTAACTATACCCAGTCCCGTAAGCATATCGAATCCACTGACATCAACACTGGCAGGCACGGCGGCAGCGCTGAAAGTCCCCTCGATATTGAAACCGAAGTCTTTCAGATCAACCTCTGCATGGGAGGAAAAGGCAGCCAACCCCAGGACCGAAGCCATAATCCAAGCGGAATATCTATGTTTCATCATCTTATTTTCGCCTCCCGACGCTGGATGTAGATGCTTTGTACTAGATAATGAATTCAGAGCAAGATTTGAACCAGATATTTTCGACACACGCTTAACTTTTTGTATTTTTTACTAATTTAACAAAAA
Organism: bacterium endosymbiont of Escarpia laminata; assembly: GCA_003660235.1. GTDB lineage: Bacteria > Pseudomonadota > Gammaproteobacteria > Chromatiales > Chromatiaceae > QGON01. The sequence goes on from QGON01000066.1 coordinate 146,133, forward strand.
TTAGGATTATTTATCCTATTCTGTTTCCGCCCAAAATCGAAATCTGTAAAATATTCCGACAGTGAAAAGATAGGTGACAGGTGACAGGTGACAGGTGACAGGTGACAGGTGACAGGTGACAGGTGACAGGTGACAGGTGACAGGTGACAGCAGAATTATTGCGGGAGCATTTTTTGGGTCAAGTAGAAATTATCATATTTTTTACTCCGCCCCTCCAAAATTGTTTCCTCCCCCTGCGGGAGAGGGGAATCAATACGACCTTGATACCTGTCACCTGAAACCTGTTACCTATATCTTTTTTCACCTGAGATTCTGCTTATACGACGGTATATCCGCATTCAGCGCCTTGGAAAAGTTGGAAAAGTCCATGGTCACTGAGGCCAGTTCGACGCCTTCGAAGTTGGTATTGGTGACATCGGCACTGCGCATCACGGTGCCCCCCATCACTGCATGAGAGAGATCGGCGCCGGAGAGATTGACATTCCTCATCACACAGTCCTCGGCGGAGATATTGCGCAGATGAGCGCCACTCAGGTTGGCCCCTTCCAGGTTGGCCAGATTGATCGCGCTGAAACCATCCGGCTGCAGACTTTCAAGGTTGATCCCACTGAGATTGGCCTTGATCAGATTGGTGTCGTTCAGATGGGCATCCCGGAAATCGGCATTGGAGAGATCCGCCCTGCGCAGATTGCGCCTTGATGAAAAGCGCATCATGGGCCATAGCGCCGGATAGATCGGCCTGCTGAAAATCGGCATCGCACATATCCGCACGGCTCAGGTCGGCACCTGACAGATTGGCTCGTCGAAACATCCCGTTACGCAGGTCGGCACCTCTCAGATCAGCCCCGGAGAGATCCGCCCCTTCCAGCACCGCCGCATTGGCGCGTACGTTACTGCCGAAACGCGCCTGAACCAAATTTGCGTCTTTCAGACTCGCTCCACTCAGATGTGCATTATTGAATGTTGCCCCTTGTAGATTGGCGCCACTCAGATCGGCATCGACCAACTCAGTTGAGTTGAATCGCGCACCCCGCAGATCCCTGTTTCTCAGATCTGCCGCCTCCAGATCCATCTCCCGCAGATCCGCGCCGACCAGCGTTTCGAGTTCGAGACTGGCAATCACTTCACCCGACACTTTGTTTTTGATTTCCAGCATTTTTTTCTCCATTTTTTTGCCGTATCACTGTTATGCCCAATTGGAAGCATAGTCCCAGCCTCTACCCTCTGGAAGACTTTATCCATCCAAGATGATCATGATCAACAGAAGAAGCTTATCAACAACTATACTGCTTCATAGATAGTGCGTTTTTTCGCAGTCTGTGGAAAGCCGTCAATGACAAAAAAAACATCGCCCAGATTTCGATCGCGTCGACCCGCCCTTGACCATGCCGCGCTACCCCATAAGGTCGAGCTGCCACTGGGTATGGCGGGCAATATTGCCCGCACATTCATCGACTCTCCCCTCTCCCCCCTGCTTCTGCTCGCTTGCCTCTTCATCGGCATCCTGGGCCTGATCTTCACACCGCGGCAGGAGGATCCCGAGATCCTGGTGCCGATGATCGATGTCTTCGTCAGTTACCCCGGCGCCTCCTCGGATCAGGTCGCCAGCCTGGCCACCGACCCGCTGGAACGCATGATGAGCGAGATCCCCGGCACCAAGCATATCTACTCCGCCAGTGAGCGGGGGCAGGCCATCGTCACCGTCCGCTTCAAGGTCGGGGAGAAACTCGGCCCCTCTATCGTCAAGGTGCACGACAAGATCCAGTCAAACCTCGACAAGATGCCCCCCGGCGTGGCAATGCCTCTGGTAAAACCCAAAGGCATCGATGACGTTCCGGTGATCACCGTCACCCTCTGGTCGGAGGAGATGAGAGGCGTCAATCTGCGCGCCCTCGCCTTCGATGTGTTGCAGCGTCTGAAGGAGGTGCCCGATACGGGGCAGGGTTTCGTCGTCGGCGGACAGGCACGTCAGGTACGCATCGAGGTACTGCCGGAACGGCTTGCCGGTCACGGCATCAGTATGGACTCAGTGGCCAACACGATCCGCACGGCCAACATCGAGCAGAGCTCCGGCTCGCTGGAGATCAACGATACCCACTATAAGGTCACCGCCGGTCATTTTCTCAAGAATGCCGCAGACGTGGCAAAGCTGGTGGTGGGCAGCCATTTCGGCAAACCCGTCTATGTCCACGACGTGGCGAATGTGTTCGAAGACGCGGAAGAGACCCAACGCATGGTCAGCTTCATCAGTGGCACCGCCATGCCCGATGAGGCGACTCACACTGAAGGCGCAGCTGCGGTCACCATCGCCATTGCCAAAAAAGAGGGAACCAACGGTGTCGCCGTGGCCAATGCACTGTTGGACAAGCTGGAGCGACTCAAGGGACGGCTGATCCCCACCAACGTCAACGCCGAGATCACCCGCAACTACGGCAAGACCGCCAATGACAAGGTCAACGAACTGCTCATCGCCCTCCTTGAAGCCACCATCGCGGTGAGCATTCTCAGCTGGCTGCTGATCGGCCGCCGCCCGGCGATGGTGGTCATCACCATCATTCCGGTGGTCATTCTGGTCACTATCTGGTCCTCCTGGGTGATGGGTTACTCCATCAACCGGGTGAGCCTCTTCGCCCTGATCTTCTCCATCGGCATACTGGTGGATGACGCCACAGTGGTGGTTGAGAACATCTTCCGGCGCTGGCTGCACGACGATTCAACCAGTAAAGAGATTGCAATAGACGCCGTGCGCGAGGTCGGCAATCCCACGATCATCGCCACCCTGACGATCCTCTCCGCCCTGCTGCCGATGGGTTTCGTCAGCGGCATGATGGGGCCCTATATGTTTCCCATCCCACTGTTCGGATCAGTGGCTATGATCTTCTCCCTCTTCGCCGCCTTTGTGTTCACCCCCTGGACCGCGCGTCTGCTGCGACCCAAACTCGACGCCCTGAAACGGGCGGAGGCAAAAGAGCGCAAAATCCAGGCCGCCATCGGTAAGCTCTACCGGCCTATCATCGAACCACTGGTCCACAACCGGCATCTGGCGAATATTTTCCTGATCAGCATCATCATCGCCTTCTTCGCCGCATGTTCTCTCTTCTATTTCAAAGCGGTAACGGTAAAGATGCTGCCGTTCGACAACAAACCGGAATTCAACGTCGTCATCAACATGCCCGAGGGTACCGCCCTGCCGGTCACTGCCAACGTAACCCAGCGATTGGCCCGGCACCTGAAGGGCATGCCAGAGGTTACCGCTCTGCAGACTTACATCGGCACCGCCTCCCCGTTCAACTTCAACGGTATGGTGCGCCACTACTATCTGCGCCAGGAGCCCTGGCAGGCAGACATTCAGGTGATGCTGATCGACAAGGATGATCGAAAGCGCAGCAGCCACCAGATCGCCGAAGCGGCCCGACGCCTGCTGACACCCTTTGCCCAGGAGTTGAACGCCCGTATTTCGGTGGTCGAGATGCCCCCCGGCCCACCGGTACTGCAGACCGTCGTGGCAGAAGTTTACGGTCCGGATGATCTCACCCGCAAGACAGTCGCAAAAGACCTGATAGAGATGTTCAAAGCGGCCCCCAATCTGGTGGACGTCGACACCTACATCGCCGATGACTATAAACGTTGGCACTTTGCGGTGGATACCGAAAAAGCCACCCGCCGTGGCGTGCAGGTGGAGACCATCACCCGCAATCTGGACATGGCCCTCGGCGGCTACAAACTGGGCGACGTGAAACGGGGACACGAACTGGAGCCGACCTATCTGATCATTCAGTTGCCGCTGGCCTCCCGCGCTGAACTGAACCGGCTGGCCAACCTGCCGATCGCCGGAGGAGAGGGCACGACCATTCCACTCTTCGAGCTGGGCAGATTTGAACTGATAGCGGAAGACCCGATTATCTACCATAAGGATCTGCGTCCCATGGAGTATGTGGTGGGCGAGATGGAGGGCAAACTCGGCGCACCACTCTACGGTATGCTCGCGGTAGAGGATCAACTCAAGGAGTATAAGACGCCGGATGGGGTCCAGATCAGCGGCACCATGACGGGGCCGCCACAGGACGATGCTGTCTCCGGGTTTGAATGGAGCGGCGAGTGGATCATCACCTATGAGACCTTCCGCGATCTTGGGCTTGCCTTCGCCGCAGCACTGGTAATGATCTATATCCTGCTGGTATGGGAGTTCGACAACTTCATCCAGCCGGTGATCATCATGGCACCGATCCCGCTGACCCTGATCGGCATCATCCCTGGACACTGGCTGCTTGACGCAGAGTTCACCGCCACCTCAATGATCGGTTTTATCGCACTGGCCGGTATCGGTGTGCGCAAATCGATCCTGCTGGTGGACTTCGCCAAGAACGAGGTCCATCGCGGCGTGAGCATCAAAGAGGCGGTAATGATGGCAGGACAGATCCGCATGCGTCCGATCTGGGTAACCGATCTCACCATGATGGCCGGCGCCTTCGCCATCCTGTTCGACCCTATCTTCCAGGGTATGGCAATCTCGCTGCTGTTCGGCCCGATCATCGGTATCCCGATGACGTTGGCGGTCATCCCACTCGGCTGCATTTCCGCAGGCAAGGCCTTCTGCGCAATAGATGACGAAGGAGCTAACAGCTGTGATCTGCCGGAGACGGAGACTATCGTGGAGAAAGAGTAGTTTTTCAGATGATTGCCGGATCCGCTACGCTTGATCCGGCCTACCAACTCCCAGCAATATTTGCCTGACACATACCACGAAAAAAATAGCGTATGATTTAAAGGATATAAATCATAGCGAATGACTATGATCAGTTACGTTGATCCGCACTCTATCTCTGACAAGAAGTGCATGAGGGCAACCAACGAATGAGCAGACTCAAACTCTTCATCAGCCACAGCTCACGTCTCGATGACGTGGAGCAGGACAAGCTGGATGAAGACCACAACTGGCGGTTACTGAAAGCAACCTGCAAGGCACTGAAAGATGCCTACGGTAAAAGCATCGATATTCTTGTCGACCAGGATGAAAAGGGCCTCTATCCAGGTTGCGATTGGGAACAGCATCTCAATGAGTGGCTGGCCGAGTGCCATGCGGCAATCATCCTTTTCTCAAAACGCGCCGCTGAGACCTCTCAATGGGTAAAGAAAGAGGCCACCATTCTGACATGGCGAAGAGAGATTGAAAGCAATTTCACGCTGATCCCAGTCATGCTGAAAGGGCAGGTAAAACAGGCAGATCTCGAACAGGATATCTGGGAGATCCTGCACGTTGAAAAGAACGAATACATACAGAATGCCGAAAGCGCAGACGACATTGTCGATGGCGTAAAATTAGCGCTTGGCGCACCCGACGCAGTTAAGGCGGATTTCCCGCAAACCCCATTTGAGCGACTCGAGAGCCTCGTCACCAAACTCCTGAAAGAAGGAACCGACAAGCAAAACCTGACGGATGTCTGGAACAGCCTGGAGAAATGTGACATCAAACCCGAATGGAATCCGGATGAGATCTCCCAGTTTTCCAATGCATTGGCGCGATACATGTTGCGGGATTCGCAAACCTGTCTGCAGAACTTCTGGCACATCATCAATAAATTGAAACCCAACCCGGATAAAGCGCGCGCGAAGGAACTGCTCAAGGCGATTCGTGCACTCTGGGTGGATGCCAAGGCTGCAGGACTTATTCCCATATCCCGCAAACAGCAGGGAATGATCGCAATCAATGGCAATCTTTTGCTGGAAGTTTCGAAAGAGCTCAATACAAACCACTACACCCTCGACCGCTATCTGGAGCGCGCCTGGCCGGAAACCGATGGGATAAGAACCATTCCCGTCACAAGCACCGATGTTGACGAGATACAAAAAGAGATCAGAAAGGAGTTCGGCATGCAAAACACGCCGATTCCTCTGGAGATCGTGGATCAGTTAATCAATGACTATTCAGACCCTCTGTTTGTCTATCTGCATTGCTCGATAGAAAGTGGGGGCATTCCCGATCCACGAGTATTAAACAAATTTTCCAAGCTTAGAGATATCTACAAAAAGCTGGTTTTTATCTTCGGTACGGGAGAAAAACTGCCTGAAGAGACAAATACAAAGATACTTACCATCGCCCCGCCTCTCGATCTTACCCTGGAGGCCACGCAGTTTTTTTACGAAACACAGGCCAAAAAACTGCTGAATAAAAAATATGGAACCCCACCATGAAATACGATCCCCGTAAATTCGATCTAGCCGAAAATTATATCTTCGAAGGAGAGGGCGATATCGAGCCTTATCTGTTTTCAGAAGATATCGCCATCGCAGTGGATGTCGCCTTCGCCACCGGGCGCCCGCTTTTAGTCTCAGGCAAACCCGGCAGTGGCAAGAGTCGTCTGGCAGAAGCCGTTGCAGCGCTGAAGAAGTGGCACTTTCTCAGTAAAACCATGACTTCCCGCACTCGCCTGGAGGAACTCACCGTCGAACTGGATCACCTTCGGCGGCTGCACGATGCCCACTCCGGCAACGGCGGTCAGAACGGCAAAAATTCAGCAATGAAACCTGACTGGGCCTACCACAACCCCGGCATCTTCTGGTGGGCGCTCAACCATGAATCGGCAAAATACCGGGGGGTGGGCCGTCAGGCAGAGGCAGAAACAATGGGCCTGACCATCGACTTTCCCGGCACCTTCCGGAAACAGGAAAACAACGCGCACCATACCGTTCTGTTGATCGATGAGATCGACAAGGCGGAACCCGATCTGCCGAATGACCTGCTGGAACCCCTGGATCGCAAAACCTTCGGCCTGCCGGACGGCAGCAAAATAATGGCGAAAGATGGGGTTAGCATCCTCACCATCATCACCACAAACGGCGAGCGGGAACTGCCACAGGCCTTTCTCCGCCGCTGCGTCAGTCTGAAACTCGAAGAGCCGAAAAAGAGGGACCTGATCAGGATCGCCCGAAAGCACTACCCGAACGCCGATGAAGCACGCATCACGGCGATTGCCGAAAAGATGGAAACATTCCGTGGGGAGGCAAAAAAATCATTCCGGCGCCCCCCCAGCACCAGTGAGTTTCTTGATGCTGTTCGGGTCTGCGAAGACCTGGAGATTGCCATTGACGATAGCAAAGACTCCGTCTGGAAAAAGGTCGAAAACAGCGTACTGCTCAAGAAATCCAATGATAACGATCAGGCATGACTGACCCGAACGGCCCCACTGAATCCCAACAACCGGCAGCGCGCGGTGAGATTCACCTGGGTGACCTGCTGCTCGCCCTAAAAAAACTGCCCTGGAAAGATGACACCCAGGCAGCAGCGATTGCCCGTTCACTCGGTTTCTCATTGGAGGAACTGATCTCCAAAGAGATCGCCCCCAACACAATCTTCGACAACAGCCGCTTTCCCGAGCACCGGAAAACGGTTTCACCGTCGCAGAATCAGCCGCCCGGCATCAGTGTACCGCCACCACCCAAGCCCCCCGTTGAACTGCCCTCCATGCCCTTCGACAGCCCGCTCAAACCACTTGAAGCGCGGGCTGCACCGCAAATAGCGGAAACACCTGCCTGGCTGAATGAAATCAATACGACGCTGAACAGAGACGAAACGCCCCCCGTCCCGCTCCACCGTGAGTCACTCTTCTCCGGCAATACCAACCGGGGCATTCTCTCCGCCGCGCTTGCCACCCGTCGCCCCGGTTATCAGATCGATGTTTTCAGACTGATTTACCACTTTGTTACCGGGAAAATTCCCCGTACCCTGCCGCGCCTGATGAGCAATACCCTGGAACGGGGCTGCCAACTGCTGCTCCACTACAGCGACGACATGGTGCCCTACTGGGAAGATCTGGCAGCACTCGCCACGCAGATAAAAAATGTCATGGGTCAGGACCGGGTCGATCTCTACGAATTCAAGGGCCTGCCGGACAACGCCAATACCTGGGTGCCGCCAAAAACCTTCAAACAGTGGCAACCGGTCAGTGGCGTCCCCGTCCTGGTGGCGACCTGACGTGGTCAACCGTTTTGTGACACCCAAGTTAAGCAGCTTTCTTCATTTCCAATAATTGTTGTTCATAGTCACAGGGACTCATGTAATCCAAATAGGAATGGAGTCTCTGAGAGTTATAAAACATGGTGATGTATTCAAGTATGTCCTGCTGCGCTTCATATCGAGTCTGGTAGTGTTGCCATTGCACCTGTTCTTGCTTCAGGCTGCCAAAGAAGCTCTCAACGACCGCGTTATCCCAACAATCGCCCTTGCGGCTCATACTGCCTTCAATGCCATGAGCCTTGAGCAATCGCCGGAATGCTTTACTGGCATACTGCGAGCCCCGGTCCGAATGATGGATCAAACCTGCTTGAGGCCTGCGTCGCCAGATGGCCATCTTCAACGCATCACAAACAAGCTGGGCCTTCATGCGTGAACTCATACTCCAGCCAACCACTTTACGTGAGCACAGATCAATCACCACCGCCAGATACAACCAGCCCTCTTGTGTCCAGATATAGGTCACATCAGAGGCATAGACCTGGTCGGTTTGTGGTACATCAAACTGGCGTTCCAGCAGATTACCAAACACCGGATGTTTGTGATTGCTGTTGGTCGTCACTTTGAACTTCCTGCACTGCCGTGCCTTGACGTTAGCTTCTCTCATCCACATTCTTGCCTTGTTGCCGCTGCCCGGACAACCCAATGCACTCAGCGCTTTCTTCCTCCGGCGACCCACGTAGCTCTC
>QGON01000011.1:0-3277 GCA_003660235.1 bacterium endosymbiont of Escarpia laminata
GTCGAGGTAACGCCCGCAGCAGTTACAAGACGAATGCTCATCCCTGTACCTGTTCGGGGTCTTGTTCCTTAGAACAAAACCATAACTAAGATTAATCTTAAAGGCGTGCGTCTGTTCGCGGAACATGATCTTCAGTGACGGTTCTAGGGCGCTCGTGTCCAGTGTCGATACTCTGTAATTGTACCTGGATTGCACGGGTCCTCTAGCCACGTGGGTTCGGATGGTCATCCAGTGCTCTCGGACGACGTCTCGTAGTTCCCTCGATAGAGTATCGGCGAAGGGGAGTCGGGGCGGTGGTTGTATCGGGTCGTCATCGTCGGCACTCACACGTGGTCGCTCTGCGCATCTCGCTCGTTTGCGTAGGGGTGGCTCGCTCGCTTCCGTACGTCGGCTGCATACCGTCTTGATATGACGTAGCAGGTCGTCACGTCTCGTGAACTCACGTGCACATCTCTCGCAGCGGTGTAGTGTTTTTTGTGAGGTGTCACAAGGTTGCCTGTTGTGACGTAGCAGGTTGTCACGTCTCGTGAAGTCTCTTCCACATCTCGAACAGGGGTGTCTAGTACTTTTTGGTGGTTCGCCAGATGGCACCACTCGTGGCGCTGGTTTACTGTAAGCATGATCGTCGTCGTGTGTTGATGTATGCGTTTGGTCTATGTGGCGTTGTATGTCGGCGTGTGTATCGAGCACGAGACCGCAGTGACGACACGTGTGCTGCTTCATCGTCTACCTACAACTGAAGGATAGGAGATCCTTGTACGCGTCTATATAGTCTAGTGTGACGTCATAGGAGCTTGTATGAGTGTGCGTGTATATAGACGGAGGGGTATGTATTCATCGATCGTAACGAGCTATGACAAGAACAACAGACACCGAATTCCTGGATTACATACATACATCTTTATTCATCGAATTACAAATTAAAAAAGCGAGTATACAAGAAAGCTAAGCGTCTACAGTGACAGACAAGCGGCGCCTATAACCCCAGCTATAGCGTAGGGGCGCATTTCCTCTTGTCGTCACTGCAGACGCTTCTGGAGTGAGTCCGTGATATAGGCAACGTGCTCAGCGGACTCAATGTTCCGTGCCAGTTCGCGGCAAATCGTCTGCACAGCCGTGTCGAGGTTACATCGTTTGGTGACGAACAGGACCGCCGCTAAACTCTGGATATTTAGTTCCAGGTCCTGTACGCCACCAAACAGCACCGGATGTGTCCACGGCATCGTCGTGTCCGTCTTGGACCACACGATATGTCCGTCGGTGGCTATATCGAGGGTTGAATCATCCGTTCGGAGTGTCTCGTATTCGGATGTATCATCATTATCGCAAATCATGTCCAATGATTCGTCGGACGGTGGCGGTGGTGTTGCATCCTCACATGACATTTGCAGAGTCGTCACGTGACGCTGGGCGTTTAGATGCGTCAGGAGAGTCTGTCGTAGTGGAGTGTGGTGACGGTGTCTTTTTTTAGGTGCCCACTCTAGCGGCTTCTCATCATACGATGTTTGAATGAGAGCTAGTCCGCTAGAGGGAGCAGCGCTGACCTGACAACACAATAACAACAACATTAGTAGGAAGTAGACGATGAAGCAGCACACGTGTCGTCACTGTGGTCTCGTGTTTCCTCATCCAACAGAGGTATACGGCGCACACGTAGGATGGCTTGCACACGTGCTATGATGTCACGTGCCCGGTTCGGTGTGTCCACCATAAAGCTGTAATGGTGTAATGCACATTTCACGGTGTCTTGAATCAGATGACTACGTACCAGGTAGATGGTGTTTGTCTCACTTTCGAAAGTGCGCCACAATTCGTTGCTCACGAACCGAACGATAGCATCGCATGCTACCAGCATCATCTCGGAGCACCAGACCTGCCTTCCCGTCGTGTCGTCTTGGAAGTACCAGGGCTGCGGCGCCTTCGGTGATCCGTCTTCCGACTCATCCGACACGGTTATACCACGACTACGGAGACTCGTTTTCACTCGTGACACGCCATTACGAGCAAACCACGGTGCGCGCGATTCGCACACCAGATCGGATACTGCCATATCAAAGGCATGAAATATACGCGAACGATCCACTTTATACACGTCTTCGTGAACGTTCGCATAGCGAAGGTACAGTCCTTCGGCTACCTGACGAATGCATGCGGTGGTTATAGTGGCTATAAATAACTCGTCATCTATCATGTACTCCGTTCGTTTCTGAATTGCATTCACTCTCTCTACTGCCTCCTGTAATTCACTAGGTCTCCGACTCTCGTCGTAGTCAGAGAAATCACTATCAAAATCACCATCGTTAGCAACATCATCATTATCCTGATCACTAGACCATGCACATGACCCCACGTGAATGACACTTGCCTCGTCATTGAACGACAGTCGACGTTTCACGCCACGCACGGGGGTTGCCAGAACTGACTCGTATGACCGAGGAGGCGTCTACAACATACGGCAGAACATCATAGTATCAAATAGGTAGACAACCTCTAGGAACAGGGTCTCTCTCTCTCTCTATATTCCGTCTGGGGGCGTCACCTACTCTTTCGTTACTGTCAGGTGGCGCCTCTTACAGGAGTTAGGAACAGCCTCTCTCTATACTACGTCAGACGGCGCCACCTAACAGTGAGTTACTGTCAGTTGGCGCCTCTTACGGCAGTTAGGAACAGGACCTCTCTATACTCCGTCAGAAGGCGTCACCTGAGTCGCTGTCAGTTGGCGTTCTTACGAGTGGATTATTTCCAGTGCTATGACGGTATAATTTCGATAGTCTCCCTTCGTCGTCTTTCTAATTGTCACCCTAGCCTGTTTGCCACGTAAGACATTCAGTGACTGGTAACGTTCGTCGCCGGATTTAAGCGACATATAGTCGCTTGCTGTCATTCCTCCCACGACCTCCTGTACTAGCTGGTCAAATCCTGTTGCCCACACTTCATTGCCCTTGTGATCAGCGAAAAGCAGCCCCGTAGCATACTTGTAAACGGCAGTTCCCTTCTGACGCCCGTGCACCGAACATATACTAACGTTATGGTGCCCTCCTTTCGTCGTTTCAAGAAGAACTTTCCGATTACATATTTTACATGCCGGGTAACATACGTATTCGGGGGACAGAGCACATGTTACTAGTGTCAGTGGACGAGTAAATGCGTACGTTCCGTCACTTACTTGTTCGAGTTCCGACAGGAGCATTTCCTCGTTGTTGGATGTCGCCATCTTGTCGTGTAGGTATCGGTGAAGAGCTTTGAACGGCAGCGAGACTGAGAGAGAGTGTTTGTC
>QGON01000011.1:3317-4088 GCA_003660235.1 bacterium endosymbiont of Escarpia laminata
GTTTGTCTTGTTAGATTTACCGTGGGTTTATATACAATTCAATCCCTCCAGGGATCGAGCGCGTGACACCCCTAGATGACGGTATCGCGCCCCTGGGTGTTCACATCTTATCGTGCGCGTGACCTTATCTCTCACTCTCCCGTACTTTGTCACCGCGTGGCTGCCTGTCTGTTTTTAATGAGCGCCTTATGTAAGCCGTATAGAGCGCTGTCTAACGAAGTCTCTCACCTGCATAAGTATCACACCGAGTATATTCTCACCTGGTTTGTTACGGTTTGAGCTCTTACCCCAAAACCCCTCTGCACTGGGTACATTCTCAATAAGTCGTGCGTCACCTGTAGCCAACAAGCGTTGGCGTAGTTTAGAGACACGAAACTTGACGGCTAGTATAGCGTGCATCACGCTCCGACGTTGTGACAGCCATGAAACGACTCGATCGGGTATCCAACGAATGCTTTTACTCCAGTATTTCGCCTGTATTCCAGTGCGCGCGGTCTGAATCTTTCTCGCTGTGTTCTCGTCGTGAAAATGTCTAGCTTTTTTAAATTGATATGCTGCTTCTGTGCAAGTAAAGACTTCGCCCCATATATGTATCTCGCACGGATAGAAATTCGATAAAAAGCTACCAGCCCCCCTGAACTGTAAAGCCAAGCTCTTGACCGCCATATGTTTCATCGCTGACCACTCACAGAGTTCTTTTCTCCCGTCTGTATTGTTAACGTTCTGATAAGGCGCATTCCACATGCATTGTCGTCTAGCTAGCTAGTTGCA
>QGON01000010.1 GCA_003660235.1 bacterium endosymbiont of Escarpia laminata
GTAGTAGGATACGTTTCGGTAGCGTCGTGACATAGTGGGTCAGCGTGTTATCGGGGTGCGTGTGCATGGAAGCATTGCTGGGCAACGTGAGATAGAAATCACTCGTCGCCATGTTGTTTCAACGTCGGACTGGGTAGCAGGTAACCCAACGAACTACTCAACAGGGCCGTCCACAGAGTCGGATTCGCGTGGTGCCCGAACGACAGGTTGTAGATGCTGACCAAGATGACCGTGTACAAGACGACGACCTGACACAGAAAGACGATCTCCTCTTTGGGACACGCGGTGCCGAATATGTGCCACGGAGTCCTCTCTTTCTGTAGTGGTGGAGCGGCGTCGACGTCGTCTTCTTCTTCTTCTTCGTCGCTAACGGTGATCCGTGATGTCGTCTCGTCTGCCATGAGTGGACGACTGACATCGCGACGGACGCGCGACTAGTCTTTATAGCCGACGAGGGCCTTGGCATCGATCCAGCTGTTGAACTTCGAAGGGTATCCGAACCATTTCACCAACACCTCCCGTCGCCTGCCTACCTTGCGGCGCTGCACTATCGATTCCACGCGGTACAGTTTATCGGCCGGAACCGTCACCTTCTGCAACTCCGGTTCGTAGAAGGTACCGTCCAGTATCTCTCCGAGATCGTCCGTTAGACGATAGACGGGCGGATCGGACGGATGCACCTCGCGTATCGTGAATAGTTCCTCTGTCCAATTCACCGTGTAGCCTTTGTCGAATCGTCTTTTGACCTTGCTGATACGCACGCGATCCCCCACGTGGTACTTGGGCACGCCCTTACCGTGATGACCACCGTACAGGCGCTGCCACACCTCTTCCTGATTAGTCGCATCCACCTGCGACGGAGGCATCCCGATACTGCGATGGGGCGTGTCGTTGTACGTGCGCACCAGATCCGGAAGGATATCGATGTATCGCCACGTTTCTTTGTGTGTCAGGTATCGCCACATCCGCGTCATTAGCGTGCGATTGAAGCGTTCCACGATGCTCGCCTTGGTCTCCTCGTTGTAGGTGGAGAAGTGTTGGATGCCGTACCTGTCCAATACACCCCGAACGCTACGGTTATAGAATTCCAGACCTCTATCGGTCTGCAACAACAGCGGCTGAATGTCGGTGAAGAGTCCGTTCAGCGCCTTCGACACAGACGTCGCCGACTTGGTCTTCAGCGGAACGCATCGGGCGACTTTCGAGAAGACGTCGATCACCGTGAGCAGGAACGTCGTACCGTCGTTTTCTTTTTTCAGACTGGTCACGTCGACGAGATCGGCTTGCCACTGTTGATCCCGTCCTCCGACGACCGTGCGTCGTCGCTTGAAACGAACTCTGACCGGTTTGTGTAGGGTATAGGCGTTCTGTTCCGATAGCCATTGTTCGACGATCTTTCTCGGTACGCGTGGTACGTCTCGTCGCAAAGACGCGATTCCCCCGTAACTCCCCACCTTGGCGGGATCGAAGTAGACGTCCTCCAGCTGTTTACGACGGCGCACCATGATCGTATGATATAATCGCCGATAATCCCGCACACGATGGGAAGTCCGGCGTAAGCGACACCGGTATACAGACGACGTAGACTATCCTGTGAATCGCACATTATGTCGGCGAATCGAGACGGTGCGCCTCTTTTATCTGAGATCCTCCCATCCCTTACTAGTCGAGGCCGGTGGCGTAGGTAGAGTGGACGGGCTCATTCGTCTCCGCGTGAGGGGTGTCCACTGCAGCGATCGACGCGCTCTACCGACCGACCGTGTGGCCGCTGCCGCTACGGCACTCCTCCTTTGTTCCCGTTGAATGGCCAGTCTCCTGACCTCGTTACCCACCAACTCCATGGGTAGATTCATGGTGCCGAGTTGACGCGTAAACACCTGCCACCCCGTTGGACTGGCAACGGTCTTGCGTTGACGCAACAGATCGTTCACGAGGTCCACCACGTTACTGCCGGGTACCGCTACGCCTTTGTGCATGAGCTCTCCGCGTGCATTCCACACGACGTCTCGTTTCAGACGTTCCATCAGTAGTCTAGCTTTGGTCCGCAGTGCCTTGGGAACGCTGTCGACGACGTCCGCTTCCATACCTGCCGCCACCGCCGCTTCCATACCTGTCGCCCCCGCCTCTGGCGGGGTCGGGTCCGCCGCCGCCGCCGCTGTGACCATCGTGTCCTTGTTGACCGTCATCACGCGCACTGGTTCGCGCACGCGTCGATCGGCCAACGCGTTGTGGCGTTGCAACACTTGATTATACATGACGACCTTGTCACCGTCGGCGAGATCTTGTCTGTCGAGTATGACTTTCATCTCGTCGTCGAGCACCTGTACTTTACGTCCTAGGGTATCCGTCGGTGCCGGCGCGCGTAGACTATCCAACAGTCGTGGATCTACCAAAGCCATCTTCCGTGTGTGTTCCATCGTCGTCTACTTGAGTAGCACCTGTTTTAGCAAGGGTAGAAAGACCGCACCGGCCAAAGGTGCCAGCAGCGCCGACAGGAAACCACCGGTCTGTCCCCCGCCGCCCTGGTTGTTACCGCGTAGCAAGATGCGACGTCTCCTCGCTGCCGGCGCGTCTTTCTTTGCCAAAGCGCGTAGGTTTGTTTTGTACACACTCAGAGCGCGTCTCTGCGCGTCGGTCAAGGGCACGTTCTTCTTCAATATGTTGTAGGCACACTCGGCTAGTGCACACAACAGATCGGCGTCGGCGTTTCTGATGATGGCCCGTCTCAATTTCGTGCTCTTGTACCTGTTCAGCGTCTGTATGCAGAGGAGGTGTTTCTTCACGAGTTCGGACATGCTGTTGTCTTCACGATCATACTGCGACTGAAGGGACGAGACGTGCGCGCAGACGTCTTATACTTTGGGTTGGTACACGTACTGGACACCGTCGTCCGGAAGGACGCCCGTGCGCAGACGCATGTCGTCGGGCGTGCCCTGTTTCAGATCGACGAGGAGATAACCGTACGGAGGCGTCGTGGCGTCTCGGAACGCTTCCTGTACATACTTCAGGCGTCCCGGATACATCTGTCGCGCCAAGTGACCGATCTGTGACGCGTCGCGAGGATTCTTGAAGACTACCATGTAGTGTGTATTCAGACTGATCGTGCGACTCTCCTTGTTCTTCGGAAACAGGTTCTGCACGAGATACAGTACGGACGTGTTCTGGTGATGACTCTTTTTCGTGAACAAGGTCGTGACCCGTTCGTCCGTTTCCGCCATCAGATCGTCGATGACCACGAGGTTACGCGTCGATGCATCGAACGCACCGCTCGGCAAGCCTTCCTCGAAGCGTACCAGGTCGTTGTCGACGTAGGCACTCTGCCATACACCGTAACACCACGTGATCTTCTCTGGAGGCGGATCGATAATCGTCGCGGCGTGACGTAGCAGACGCATCACGAACGTGCTCTTACCGCATCCCGTCGGACCCGCGACGATACAGGTGAAGGGGTGTTTCCATCGCGTGTCCATCTAGTAGTAGTAGTAGTCGCTGTTCGACACGTTGTCCGCTGTGCTGTTAGATACTACGACGACACCTCCGTCACACCAACGAAGGAAGGGATCGCGGAACAAGACGTACAAGACGTACAGACCGAGTATTCCCACTAGTGCTACAGCTACGACCGTTCCCGTCCGTGACATGCTGCGCTATGACTATCGATTGCGTGGTATCTGACTAAATAGTGTTTTTTTCGTGTGTCTCCACCTACTAACCGCGTGACAGCTAGAGGCGCCTATAACCCCAACTGACGTAGGGGCGCA
>QGON01000009.1 GCA_003660235.1 bacterium endosymbiont of Escarpia laminata
CTACTCGGCAACAGTTCGTACGGGAAAACGATTACGCGCGTCGATCGGCACCGGGATATCAAGTACGCCACGCCGATCGGTGCCTCGCCACTCGTCAACAACCGGCGCTTCCGGCAACTCGACGTCGTCGTCGACGACGAACTGTACGAGGTGGCGCTGAATAAGCGCACCGTCGTCTACGGCCTGCCGATCCAAATCGGCTATTTCGTGTATCAATACGCGAAATTGAGAATGCTGGAGTTCTACTACGATTTCGTCGACGCCTACATTCCCCGTCCGCTCTTCCAGTACTGCGCTATGGACACAGACTCGGCGTACATCGCCCTAGCGGGCCGCGACATCGACGCGCTCGTACCGGAAGCGTGGCGCGAACACTACTTCCGGAATCGTTCGCTCTGGTTTCCGGCCGAATGTTGCGATGCGCACGTGGACGCGTACGTACGATGCCGCGTCGCCGGACTGGCGTGGGAGGGTGGCGACTGCTGCGCGCGCCGATGTCTGTTCGATCGTCGAACGCCGGGTCTCTTCAAAGAAGAGTGGCGCGGCGACGGAATCGTGGCGCTGTGCAGCAAGACCTACTACTGCTTCGGCGGCGACGACGGCGCGAAGTACAGCACGAAGGGTCTGAGCAAACGTCAGAACGCCGACATCGACGAGAACACTTTCCTCGCCGTACTGCGCGACCGACGCAGCGGCGTCGGCTGGAACCGCGGCTTCCAGGTGAAAGACTCGTCCGTGTTGACGTACGTTCAAGAGCGCGCGGCGTTGAGCTACTTCTACGCTAAACGCCGCGTGCTCGACGACGGCGTCACCACGGCGCCGATACTCGTCTAACTCGTATAACAACTAACTCGTCTAACTCGCCTAACCTACCCTAGGGGTGGGGGGGGCCGCCTAGGGGTAGGGTTCTGTATGTATGTATGTATGTAGGTAGGGTAATAAAACAAAATTGCGTACATTTGTTTGTCATCGTTTTTTATTACTACTACTATACACGTAAAAGCGAAGCGTTAATGCAATGGCTTTAGCCAATCGAATACGAGACAGTCATTGGCCACCCGATTGGCGCCGAATAGGGTCTGGAATGTCGTCAACGGCATACCGCGACATCGGAGGAGCAGGTAGGCGACGCAATATTGTCCGCACACGTTAGAGACGCCGCTCTGCAGCCGCTTGTCGTTGTACGTCCACGCGTCGCCGCAGTGACGGTGCAGGAAGGCGCGGAAGTCGGCGTGCAGCGGCGGCAGACCGTACGAATCGAAGTACTCGCCGACGCCTCGCCGGTCGACGTAGACGGCCACCCAGTGCTCGCCCGGTTCGCCGCCGTCGTCGGTGTTGCACACGAAGGCCATCGGGTAAGTGGCGGCGGTGGGGGTGGTAAGTAGCGCGTCTTTAGGCACGACGCCGACGACGATGCCTTTAGCGTACGCATCGCGTTCCAGGCGACGCATCAGTTGGAACGTATCCATTACGACGTACAGTCGTACAGGACGTTCCGGGTCCGGTCGATCTCCATCACCGTCTCGAATTCCGCGTACACGACGACGTTCATCGGTCGGGGTAGCGGCGTCCTGAAGTGCATTTCAGCGCCCACGGTCCCCTGACGCACGACGTTGAAATGGTCCCCGTTGCAGCCGTCGGGTGTCAGGTCGAAACCGAAGATGGTGTAGCCGGCGCCAAAGTCCGTGCGCGATAGGTCGTTCCCCTCGTCCTCGGCCGCCTTTCCGGTGGCCTCGAAGAGATTCATGTAGCTTCGGACGTACCGGGTGCGCGGGAAGTCCGGCTGCAGTGGCTTGCTCGGCACCTGACGTCCGTCGACGACGAGCGTGAGGAAGTTTATGTCGTTGTGCCGCGCGTCGAACGGATTTCTAGTGGAGTCGCCGTTATAGGCGACGTTGTCGATCATCATCAGAAATACGCGTTTCGGAATCGCACCCATGAACAGGTTCTCGTGCGTGTGCGACAGCGTACCCGCCGTTATCGAGAACGACTTGCAGTCGACGCGGCTCATCGGGAACTTAGCCGTCCCCTTCTCCCACGCTTTGATATGACCCATCTGGACTTGCGGGTTCAACTTCACTTTTCGCACGTACAGGGAAATCGCCTGTATCACGATGCGACACCCCGGTGCGACTTGCGCGCCCATGAGTGCGAAGTCGTCCTTCGAGCGCACCATGCGTATTTTAGTGTCGACGCCATTCGGTAGGAGGCGGTTTTGCATAAACGAGTCGACGTGCAGGCGACCCATCAGCTCCACCTCGCGGCTCCCCCTCGTCAGGGTGCGTCGCATCACGAACCCGGTGTTCTCGTCCCCGAGCGTGTCCATGTGCTCGGCGGTGTCTTTGTACCACAACGACCCCGTGAGATGCGACGTTTCGCTCGCTACCGTAACTCAGCAGGGTCTCGAGGTAGGCCCGGTACGCGTACGTATTGGTCGACGGCGTCACGAGCGTGCCGTTCAGCGACACGTCGATTTGACTGAACATCGAATGCAGAATATTATTGACCGGGGCCACTTCGGCGCCGGCCGCCAGATCGGCGCCATTCCCCTGAACCACTTTGAAGCGGACGTACACTTGAAGGGTCGACAAGTCCGTATAGTCGTTGCCCGACCCCGGAATGTGGAACTCGATAGGGCCGCCGGCGTCGAGAGCCGTCAGCGGCTGGTAGACGGTCCAGTGACTGCTCTCGACGCTCGTCTGCGTCACCACCCCGCCGAACAGTTCCAGTTCGGACTTCACGCCCTCGCAAGCTGCGCAGCTATTCACGAACGCCATCGCTAGTCGTCGAATATGTCGTCCGGTCGACGCCGTTTCTTCCGTCTACTGACGGTCGGCGCCACTCGACGCGGCTTCTTTACGCGGCGGCGGCGCTGCACTTTTTTCGGCGGCGCATTCAATAGGCTGTCGAGCAGATCGGTACCGGCCGCCTTCGCGCGCTTTTTTACCGACTCTTTCAGATTGCCGCCGGCGACGACGTCCCGCGCCACGTGCATGCCGGTTTTGAGTGCACGTTTTCCCAAAGCCAAGGCGCCTCTCTTGATAAGCGGCATGGCGCTTCGAAACAGGCTCCCGAAGATATTGCCTAGACCGTGTCCTCGTTGCCCCCGACCACCGACGAAGACCGGCAGCTGACCGCCGACCTGTCGAACGTAGTAGTCTTCGTACGGGTTCGCCGGCATTGTCGTTAAAACAATTTCGATTTACAGCGTCTGATGTGCAGTGTCACCACTAGCTTCCCCTGCTCGAATGGTATCGGTTGACCGAAATCGTCTCTTATATCGACCTCGACCGTATCGAATTGATGCCGCAGCAGTTTCACGTATTGGACGCGGTCGAACGTTTCCGATGTAATGCTGCCGTGCGTACCGTAGACGCTGATGTTTCGAAGAAGCGGCGCGTACACGTCACCGACGACGCGCGATTCCACGATGTCCGTGTACACGTACATGGTGTCGACGCCCGCCCTCATGTCCACCGTATTGTGACCTTCGTACTCGTACGTGTACGCGACGGGCATGGTTTCGATAAGGACGCTTTCCGGTGCGGCGGTCATCATCGGGGGACTCACGATAACGTCGTTATGGAAACCGAGTACGTCCTTCAGA
>QGON01000008.1 GCA_003660235.1 bacterium endosymbiont of Escarpia laminata
AAAGCTACACAGATGTGTCGAGCAGATGAAGTATCGAAACAGCAACTGAAGACACTAGCGGGGCCAAATGAATCGACCCACATCAGCG
Source organism: bacterium endosymbiont of Escarpia laminata (assembly GCA_003660235.1). Classification (GTDB taxonomy): domain Bacteria; phylum Pseudomonadota; class Gammaproteobacteria; order Chromatiales; family Chromatiaceae; genus QGON01. The sequence continues at coordinate 89 of QGON01000008.1, forward strand.
AAGTGAGGAATGGAGACAGTAGGAAAAGGACGACCTACAAAAAGAAGATTCCAAACAAGGTCAATCGCTCAAAACCAAAAGAACATAAATGCAAATATTGTGGCTACGACGTCCACAAACGCGGAGAGTGCCCAGCCAGAGACGAGCAATGCAACTCCTGCAAAATGAAAGGACACTTCGCAAAAGTGTGCATGAAGAAGACGTCGGTTCACGAGATAACAGCAGATGAAGATGAGTCAAAGAGCTATTTCCTTGGGTCAGTGGAGAGTGCATCACTGATCCTGAACCAGCCTGGTACACGCATCTTGACATGAATCGATCAAATGTTCGATTTAAGATAGACTGCGGTGCAGACGTCACGGTCGTCTCGGAGAAGACGTACCGAAATCTGCATGATAGACCGAAGTTAAAACCTGCAAATGTGAAGTTGCAGACATTGGGCGGACCGCTAACGTGCAAGGGACAGTACATAGCTAGAGTGCAACGCAACCAGCAGACTGTCTTCATACGCATGTACGTTGTGAGTGGAGACTTCGAAAATCTCATAAGTCGTGGAGATGCCGTCAAACTTCGATTGATTGCCCGTCTAGACAGCGTCAAATCAAACAAAATCTACGACCTCGACGTGTTTGGTGAACTCGGAGAACTGAGGAGTAGATCCGTGAGAATCAAGGTGAAGCAAGATGCTGAACCATACTGCTGCACTACAGCTCGAAGAGTGCCTTTCCCTCTGCTAGAGAAGGTGTCGGAAGAACTAGACCGCATGGAACGTCTAGGGGTCATCGTCAAGGAGACGGAGCCGACCGATTGGTGTAGTCCAATGGTGGTTGTACCAAAATCTCAAGGGAAACTTCGAATCTGCGTAGACCTGAAACGTCTAAACACTGCCATCCAACGAGAAAGATATATGTTGCCAACAATTGACGACATTCTACACACACTCGCGGATGCTCAAGTATTCACCAAGCTGGACGCTAGTAGCGGTTATTGACAACTGCGTTTGCATGAAGACAGCAGCAAACTCACGACATTTATCACCCCGTTTGGCAGATTCAGATTTATTCGTCTACCATTCGACATATGTAGCGCAAGTGAAATCTTCCAACGGGAAATGTCAGATGTGCTTCATGGTCTGGCAGGTGTTTCTGTCTACCAGGATGACATTATTGTCAGAGGGAAGGACGTCGAAGAACACGATGCCTATCTGAAAGAAGTTCTCAATGTCATAGAGCAATCTGGTCTGAAGCTCAACAAGTCAAAATGCTCCATCCGAAAGTCAGGATTAGAATTCCTGAGACACTGGATCGATGAACAAGGTGTCAGCCCTCATCCAGACCAGATCGAAGCAATCCAGAAAATGCAGAAGCCGAAGGATCTTCCCGAACTGCGTCGCTTCTTGGGAATGATAAATTTCGTTGTTCGCTATGTCAAGAATCTTGCTAAGTACACAGCACCCCTAAACGAACTCTTGCGCAAGGAGAACGTGTGGTCATGGGGACAGTCACAAATGAGAGCATTTGACAACGTGAAGCGCATCATCTCGACAACGCCGGTCTTGATGTTCTACGACGTTGACAAGCAAACAGCAGTCTGTGCTGACGCCAGCGGATTCGGACTTGGCGCCGTCTTAATGCAGCAAGACGAGACGGATCAGTGGAGACCCGTTGCATACGCTTCACGTACACTAACCAAGGCGGAGACCGGCTATGCTCCCATCGAGAAAGAATGCCTAGCATGCACATGGGCGTGTGAGAAATTCATCCGTTATCGGCTAGGGAAGGATAAATGTACGCTATGGACCGACCACAAACCTCTAATACCTCTCATAAACACTCGCGACATAGACCAGACGCCAATCAGGTGTCAACGGCTATTACTCCGACTGATGCGATTCAACGCGGTGGCGAAACATGTACCCGGAAAGGACCAGGTCGTCGCTGACACGCTATCGAGACGGCCCCTTGAATGTTCAGAAACGTCCGATACGGTGGAAGAAGTTCAAGCCTACGTTCATAACATCATGGCATGCGTGCAGATAAGAGACCCTATGATTAGGCGTATCCGAGACGCCACCGATGCGGACGAAACTCTACAGAAGGTCATCAGCTACACGATTTCAGGATGGCCACGACATACTCAACGCATCGACGGGGACACACGTTAGTTGTTCCACGTGAGGGACGAACTAACCGTGATCGAAGGACTCTTGGTGCGCAATCAGAAGATCGTGATTCCCGCATCAATGAGAGCCGAAATCATCAAGAAAATTCACGATGGTCATCAGGGAGTGACAAAGTGCCGTGAGCGGGCCAATCAATCGATATGGTGGCCTGGCTTATCAACTGAGATAAACGACTTCGTCAAACGCTGCGGACATTGCCAAGAGCGTCGGTCGACTCAGCGAAAGGAGCCCCTGAAGAGCACTCCGTTGCCTCAGTATCCATGGCAAAAGATCGGCTGTGACCTGTGTGAAGTGAAGGGTAGCACATACATAGTGATGGTGGATTACTACTCAAGATACATCGAAATCGCATACATCAGAACGCCGACGTCGCAGTCAGTCATTCTGAAGATGAAAGATGTGTTCGCTAGATGGGGTGTCCCGGAGACCGTGCTTTCCGACAACGGTCCACAGTTTGCATCACAAGAGTTCTCGGCATTCGCAACATCGGCCCAGTTCATCCATCAGACGAGTAGCCCATACTACCCAGTATCCAACGGAGAAGCAGAACGCGCAGTTCAGACGGCGAAAAAGATCATCGCATGCGAGGACCCATTCAGCGCGTTACAATCGTACCGAGCAACACCGATCCCATCGATTCGGTACAGTCCAACTCAACTAATGATGGGAAGACAGATCAGGACGTCATTGCCGACCATCACGTCACAATTCGTTCCACGTTGGCCTGCACCGCTGGACGTAGTTCGAAACGATGAGCGAGCGAAAGCTACCTACACTCGCGACTACAACAAGCGAAACGGCGCGCGTGAATTACGCGAACTGCAACCTGGTGATAAGGTGCGCGTGAAGACGGCAACTGACGACAAATGGAGCAATCCGGCAACAGTTACATCGCGAGCTGGATATCCACGGTCTTACATTGTCGAGGCAGAGAATGGTGGTGTCTACCGTAGAAATCGCCAGCATCTGTTGAAAGTGCCGCATGACAACCACATCGATGTATCAACTCCCGATGTCGACGTGTCGTCAGACGAGCAGGAGGCACCAGCCATGCCAGAGACGTCACACGCGACACGAAAGTCATCCGAGCCGAAGGGAGTCGCCCGAGATCAACCCGATGACAAACCGAGTGCGGTGAGACGATCCAGTCGCGCGGTCGTCCCTCCCAAGAGATTGGACTTGTAATTAGACAAACGAA
>QGON01000007.1 GCA_003660235.1 bacterium endosymbiont of Escarpia laminata
GATGAGCCCCGACACACTACGCGACACCGTCCTACAGATCGTCGGCACGACCATCGAGGAGCTCGTCGTACGAAAGACAACGTGGGGGCCCCTGTCGACGTACACCGTTCGGAGTGTGGCGCCTAAGAAAAGCGCCGATGACGACGACGACGCTGATGAGTATATTACCCGCTAACGATTCGTTTTTGTGTGTTGTAGGACGTCGACGAGGCGCGGGCGCAGGCACTCGACTGTATAATCACTGAGGCTTTGAGTGCCATACCCGCGGACACGCCGACGACGACGACACCCCTCGCCGCCGCCGCTCCATGGACGCCCTTGTCGGTCGAGACTACCTATCAGCCGCCGCTACTAGCCGCTTGCGCCTCGCCGCCGGCGTATTCGAGCTCGACAGTATCGCCGCCGCCGCCGCCTACGTATGCGAGCCTATACCCGGTCGACATACCGGTGGAGGCGGCATCGACCGTGATAATTTCATCGGAGTCCTCGAACGCGCAACACGGATCCGGCCCGGCGTCACCGTTTTTCGAGATGCCGTCGCGCAGTCCGCGCCGGGGGCTCTTCACGACACCTCGGGATGAGGAGTTGATGTGCAGTCTGATGAAAAATTTCGCCGAGGTGATCGGGGAAAGCATACTCGAGCGTGCCCGCCGTTACTGCGGTGAGTGCGAGTCCAACGAAGGGTGCCCGTTTGTACATATACAGGGCTACCGAGCCGGGCGACCTAGCCGCCACTATCGGCAAATGTTCATGGATGTGGGCGCTATGTGCACTCGCTTCTTCCGAATCGTATTGACCGAATACACGGGTCGGTCGTTAATACCGTGCTTGATGCGTATGATCCTGAACGTGCATGACCGATGCGACCCCCAAGCGGATCGACAAGCCGAAGCTCGCCTCGTAAACCAGGTAACCACTTGGCTACTCGAGACCGACTGGCTCAACGGCATCTACAACTTCGTGAGCCTGGAGACGGCGGTAACGGCCTACTTGCTGCGAAGAGCCGGCTTCTGAACAGTGCTTAATAAAAAACGAACTTTAATGGAGAGAATTGCTTAATACATCTACGAACATTAGATCAAGAACTTTATTTTATATAACCGAAAAAGAAGAACTTTAATAGAATAAAGCACGCTTGTGCTGAATATCGCTTAATAAAGCACGCTTGTGGAGAACATTTTAATAGAAAATATGCCTGCTTATTCGAATATGTGGTGCTTAATAAAGCACGTTGCTTGTTGTACGACGCTTAATAAAACGTTGAAAACGTATAAACACTCTTGTTGTTTACTATTACGAAAATCACCCCTCCCGTCCGCAACCCATTCCTATACTTACTCGCCTGTGATAAAGGCTGCACCATACACACACATCGTAGTGGAAGGCGGCACTTTATTTTTAGCTCCACCGTTCCGCCTCACCGTAACTAGGTCAAAGATCACCATAGTGTCAACCCCGGTAACCAGTAGTAGTCCTAGCGGCGGCGAGTGACGGTAACAGTCATCACCACCACCCCACCCACCCATATATAGAGGAGTGTAGAGCTTCGTTTCAACTAATACCGTGTTTGTTGTCGCTCGCTGCTGCAACATGCCTACTGTTTGCCCCGTATGCAATCGAGTCGTCGTTAGTTTGGTGGGACATACGTGTAGTAGTAGTAAGCCGCAGGAGTACCGATGCCCGAATTGCGATCAGACGTATAACGTGCGTAGGGGTCTAGTAAGACATTTAAAGAAATGCGTTAACGGAATTCGGGATGACGATATCCCTTGCCCGAAATGCGGTAAATATTTTCTTCATCGGCGTACTCTGGTGAACCATATGAGATTTTCGAAAACCTGCGGCACGGAAAAAAAGGTAGTACCACCACCACCGCCACAACCCGATGATGATGATGACGCGGCGGATGAGGAGGGGTGGTCGGCCGGTCTACGGCGTACAGTGCAAGAGCACTGGTCGAGTATACGGACGTCGACATTCCGGGGCCCCCTCCAGTCGAGATACAATCACCAGCTGACTCATTGCGTGGACACGTCCGTCCTCGAACCGCGACTAAGACAAATGTTTGAGGAACAAACTCGAGCGTTCAAGATCAATTTAAGTTTTGGGTTTGTGTTAAGACACAAAGAGACGGGCCGTTTCCGTTATTATCACACATCCTGTAACTGTTGCGGCCGCTTCCTCGAAGCCCCGATGCTCGTTACCGACGCCGCCTCGTTCGACCGCTTCCTCGAGACCGTCCGACAACCCGACGTTCTGCAGTACGCAATAATGCAACGACCCGACTCGGGGTGGGTCGTCGAATTGGTAACAAATGTTACCTACTTCCTCAACGCCATCATCCACCACCCGATCGGGTGTCTGAACGCTCAACTGCCCGCCTACCTGTACGCAAACAGGTCGATCGTCGTGCTCGCGAAAAACCGTCAAGGTAAGCCGTACACCGACAATTTATGCCTCTTCCGTTGCCTGGCCCTGCACCGAAGAAGACTACTGACCGCCCCGACCGCCCTGATAAACGCCACCCGTTTGACGACCCCCGCTTTACGCCTCTACGCCGACTACAACGGCGGCGACGGGGTGGTGAGTCCCTACGCGTTCGCCGGCGTGCCGCTAAACGACCTCGACCGGGTGGAGACGTGCTTCGAAACCAACGTCGTCGTGTATCGACTGATGGACCCGACGACGACGATCGACGGCGGCTCGACCGCCGAATTGGTCCGTCGTTCCCTCTACCGATACCCCACTACCATGAACGTCAATCTGTACGACACTCACTACTCGTATATACCCGCCGTCTCGCGGTATACGCGATCGTACCTGTGCAGCAAGTGCGGTGACTCGTTGTGGCGAACCGCCTCTAAGCTACGGCGACACGAAGCGACGTGTGAGGGCGGCGTTCGCCACGTCTTTCCCGGCGGCGTCTACCGGCCGACGCCGTCCGTGTTTCAGCAGCTGGACGACGAGGGCATCTGCGTACCCGACCACCTCCGCTACTACCCGTACAAAGCGACATTCGATTTTGAGTGCTACTTCGACGACAGCGATCTGCCGGCGGACAGCCCCAAATGCCGGTGGATAGCCCGTCACGAGCTACTCAGCGTGAGTATCGCCTCGAACGTCCCCGGCCACGAGGCGGCACAATGCTTCGTTACGACCGGCGATTCGAACGATCTCGCGCGGCGCCTGATCGTCGCCCTGGAGGCCGTGAGCGAAGCGGCGTGCGCGGCTCTGCGACCGTCGTACGACCGAGTCTTCGAAGCGATCGAGGCGCTCGACGCCGAATGGCGAGCCGCCGCCGGCACCGACAAGACCCCGTACACCGCACTCGCCGAGCGCCTGTGGAAGCATCTACGCCAACTCCCCGTCCTCGGCTTCAATTCGGGCAAGTACGATTTGAACGTGGTCAAAAAGTATATCACGCCCCTCCTCCTGATCGACGGTCAGCCT
>QGON01000006.1 GCA_003660235.1 bacterium endosymbiont of Escarpia laminata
TTCTCCGGCAAATGATGAAACGACATCGAAAACGACAGGCAGCTATTGATGCGCAATATCGAAAACAGTCACTGAAACAGTTGGTTACTGGCTGATGGAATCTGACAAAGTAGAATTAGCGGAGTCTGTGTTCCCCGCCGATAAAAGAACAAGCCTTTGCTGGTCGTCCTCCGCGCCGGAAGTCAGTGCGTCAATAGTAGCAGACCAGGAAGAGGGTCTGCCCCTATCCCGGTCGTCTGGGGTTGTGACTGCCATCACGGGTTATCGCGCCATAGAGTTTTTTCTCCTGGTGGTGACCTGGGTTTGGTGTGATCTTGACTGATTCAAGCTGGTGGCTCAGCTCGATGGGGCCTGGACTGGCGAGAGTGTTTGTCAGATCGCCGTAGACGGCCAGACCCGCCATGGCTGTGCCGTGGCCATGGCGATCATCTGTACCCCAGTTGGTGCGGTCGTAGGAGTGCAGGTCATTTATATCTGTGACGGGGCGCAACAGAGGATGCTGTTCATTCAAGCCGGTATCGAGCAAGCAGACTGAAGGGGCATCGGCGGCTGGTGGTGTTACCCGTTTCAGGGCCTCTTCGATCCATGCTTTTTGATCTGTACGCTCCATGCCTGTGAAGAAATCGGCTGTGTCCTTGGCGCGGAGGACTTCGGCAATGGAGCCGAGCAGAGTGATCGAACGGGACAACGGCTCTCTGCTGCCATGGGCGAGGACGATGGTGCGGTCAGGAAACCGGATTGCTTCTGCGCCAACTGTCAGGCCAAGTTTTGGGGCGTGCTCGCGCAAAAAGGCTTCGTGGTCGATTTTGTCGGAATGACGCAGCCAGATCTCCCAGGTGATGGGTGAATTGTCATCCGGGAACAGTCCGCTATCATCTGTCCAAAGCTCTTTGAGTGCTGTCAACTTGATGGCGGAGATGCTCTCGACTAGATCCTGTGATCTGGACTTTGCTGTCTTGTCGGGCGCTTGCGGGTCTGGTTGGTGATCTCGATAGGTGGTGACCTGTTTGAGAAAGTGTTCCAGTTTACCTTCTGGTACGAAAACAGTGGCAGTGGTTTTGTCGCCCTCCTGCGTGACAGAACAGAGTTCGATGCCACTGGGACGAAAATTGAGGCTTTCGAATATCAGTTCGAATCCGGATTCGCTTTCAAAAGTGATGTGGAGACCATTCTCCACTGCCAGACCAAATCCCCGTTGCTCCTGGATGATGGCTGCTTCCCTTGCTTTAGCCTGCTGAAGATGGCTAATCAATCGGGTGGCGTGTTGCTGTCTGTTTCGTTGTGGAATGTTGGAGCCTGGCGCATCGATTTTTCGTTTTGGCCGGGTGTAGCCTCCCGTTGTGGCTGTACCCTTTACGAGGATGTGGGGTAGGCGTTCCGTGCGTTCTTTTTCCATAAGTAATCCTGATTACCCCTAAAGCTCAGCCACTGAGGAGAGCTATGAGTGTAACTCTATGAAATATAGCCATTACTTTGTGTTGCTGACTATTGAGCAGAAGAACATGCCAATTTCTTCATACTTTTGAATTTGAAAACCAACGTCAAATCAAACAGTTGCTGTTACTGTGCCACAATAGCTGAGTCTCAGGGGTAATCAGGTAAGTAATTGATTAGTCGATTTACTTGTACTGTAAGGTGTGGCGATCCTTGAGTGAGCGTATGAGGTCGGCCTGAGTTACTTTCTCGCGACTGTGGATGATGACATCCTTGATGGCGTCCTCACAGGCTGTCGTAAGCTCGCCATAACTGAGCCCGTTGGCGACCTCTGCAATCTTTGACCAGGAGATGCGCCCTTTCTTGAATGAGGCAAGCTTGGATTTGAGTGTTTCGATGGTTTCCCTAGGCTCGGGAAGGTGGTATTCGATGACATCGTCGAAACGCCGAAAAAGTGCGTGATCGAGCAGTTCGAGATGGTTGGTCGCCGCAATCAGTAAACTGTCGGAATCGTCCTGTTCCACCATTTGCAAAAAGCTGTTGAGCACCCGGCGGATTTCACCCACGTCATTGGTCAAGCCCCGATGAGAGCCGATACTATCGAATTCATCGAACAGATAGACGCCGCGGGTCTGCTGGATGGCATCGAAAATCAAGCGCAGTTTCGCGGCGGTCTCTCCCATGAATTTGGTCATGAGACTGTCGAGTCGAACAACAAAAAGGGGGAGACCTAGTTCACCTGCCAGTACGGATGCGGTCAGTGTTTTGCCAGTTCCCGGTGGCCCCGTCAGAAGGAGCTTTTTCCGGGGGGCAAGGCCATGAGAACGAAGCTTATGGACATACTTCTGCTCTTTGATCAGGCGCTTAAGACGTTCTGACACGCAGCTGGCAAGCACCATGTCACCCATACGGAGCTTCGGGTATTCGACTGCAAGTAGACCGGAGAGTTCGCCTCGTGGCTTGGCCAACGGAACGGTTGAGACTTGTGGGCGGTCTGATTTGGCCTCGTCGATGAGTGCCCTCAGCTCCTTGGCTAGTCGGCCATGACCCAGCTTCGCCTCATGTGCGGCCAGTTGCATGGCGATGGAGTAGAATTGGGCATCGTCGCCATCAGCGTGAGATTGCAACAGTGCTTTGAGTTGGTTTGCGCTGGCCATGGGGGTACGCCACTATGAGAATCCGTAAACACTACTAGATTTGCGTTGATCATAGCAATGCTGAGTATTGCGTGGGCTCAAGTCAGATAGACGACAGCGTGGGCCACATGATGTAGACTACAAGGGAATCGCTACGAAATTGCGCATGGAGGTAGACCGTGTATGCCACAAACGTCAGAAACCTGAAGAAAAACCCTTCTCTCGCTCTGCGTCAGGCGGAGGAATCGCCTGTATTGGTGTTAAAGGGAGATCAACCCAATGCGCTGATTGTGCATCTGGATAAATCAGTGACCGAGGCGGAAGAGTCGGTAAGGCCAGCACTGGCAGCCTCCCTATTCAAGGATGGAACACTTTCTCTCGGTGGCGCCACTCGCTTGAGCTGTATGCCTATGAAGGCATTTCTCCAGTATCTTGCGGAGCTTGGGATAGATGTCGTCCGCCCTGATGAAACCACGGAACTTGAAACCAGCGATCTGACTAAATGGCTCGCATCGTAATCGCCGATGCGGGTCCACTAATCGCCTTTGCCGGTATTGATGGGCTTTCTATCCTGCAAAAGCTGTTTTCAGAGATCACTATTGTTGGATCGGTGAAGGATGAATGTCTTGCTAAACCCAGCGTGGATGCTCAGCGTATTGAGGGCGCTTTAAACAATGGCTGGTTGGTCGTGGCGCCTGTTGTGGAGCACTCGCCTCCGTTGTCGCCAAGCTTGGGAGTCGGGGAAAGTGATTCAATACGTTTCGCTCTGGATATGCCAGAAGAATCACTGCTGATAATGG
>QGON01000005.1 GCA_003660235.1 bacterium endosymbiont of Escarpia laminata
CAGCGACGGAAGCACGGTCCGCCTCGCCAAGAAGCCCGGAACGCGCGTGCCCGGCGTAGAGCGCAATACTCTCGTATTCAGTCGCTGTACAAAACCTCTCGGACCGGGTGCGCGAGGGTGGTCTTGGACGGCCAGTGGAAAACGGTCGCCCCAAGCCTTCCGCTGTCAGATCAGACAGCTTTTTGGAAACCCCTTATGGAAATGGCCTCTATCGTAGATAGACGAAGTCCCCCGAAGGATACGAATCCTCGGTGGGATATGGTAACACCGATTACAACAACTGAAGTAGTCCGCCATTTGAAGGGTATGAAGGACGGGGCGCCCGGGCCGGACCTTAGGCGGAAGAAGGATTTGACCAACCTTCGTGTTGAGGCGCTAGTATGCCGATTTAACATCTGGCTGCTAGCTGGTATCGCGCCGGAGTCCTTCCGGCATGGAGTGACCGTCTTAATCCCCAAAGTCGAGAACAGTGTCGAGCCGAAGCAGTTTCGCCCCATCACTATGGGCCCGATTCTGTGCCGACTCTATCACAAAATCTTGGCGGAAAGGATTGAGTCGGGATATACGATCAGTGAGCGCCAGAAAGCTTTCAGAAGGGGTGACGGCCTGAGTGACAATACTCACATTTTACGGAATGTTATTTCCAACAGACAAACCAGGTGTCAGGCCACTGCAGTCGCCTTTTTGGATGTCTCGAAGGCGTTCGACTCTGTGTCTCACGATTCCATTCTCTTGGCAGCAACTTCTGCCGGAATACCCAGACCGCTGGTGGGTTATATCCGTTCCTTGTACCAGAGACCAACCACTAGACTACGAGTGAATGGGGAACTTAGCCAGGAGATCAGCGTGAATAGGGGGGTTCGACAGGGAGACCCACTGAGTCCGGTCCTATTCAACGCGGTGATAGATCTAGCCTTACGTCACCTGGACCCGTCCATCGGGGTCCCTGTAGGGAACGAGGTGCTCTCGTGCCTCGCCTTTGCAGATGATCTGGTTCTCTTGGCCAAAACACCACGCGGCCTCCAGTCCCAATATTCCAAAGTGGAAAAGGCCCTAGGATTGTCTGGACTTGCCCTCAACGCTCAAAAATCAGCGACAATCAGGATTGACGTCCTGGGCAAGTCTAAGCAGTGGAGTTGCAATCCAACGGATTTTCTGGTGTCTCGTGGTGGGGACCTTATCAAGGCCCTGAGCATCAGTGAGGGGTATCGGTATCTAGGCAACCTTGTGGGAGCAGGACGGCTGGCTAGTACTACTCTAGAATCAGTGAAGAAAGGGGTTGAAGAGCTCTCCCGGGCCCCCCTTAAGCCGGAGCAGAGGATGTTTATCCTTCGGTGCCACTTGCTACCGAGCTTGCTTCACCGAGCAGTACTAGGTCGGTTATCCAGAAGTACGCTGGACTTCATTGACAAAATTTCGAGAGCCGCGGCTCGATCTTGGGTCAAGCTTCCACACGATACCCCTATGGGGTTCTTTCACGCGTCTCACAAGGATGGAGGACTGGGTATTCCCAGGTTCCGTTGGTTGATTCCCATCCTCAGGACCAAGCGTATGGAGAGGATGATTGGTTCTAGTGACCCCGTGGTGAGGGCGGTCACTGAACTCAAGAACTTTCAGAGAGACCTGAGGCGGTGGTCTAAGCCGATTAGTGCGTTTGGGATCATCCTGAGGAACAACCGGGACATCCAACGAGCCTCGGCGGAGTGTCTGTACTCTTCCGTTGACGGCCATGGCCTACGAGGTAGCAGAAATGAGGGGTTTGTTAACGGATGGATGACGTCCGGCACTGGTCTGGTGTCCGGACGCAGCTATGTCAACTGCGTAAAGATCAAAGGGAATCTTATCCATACCGCGCTGCGTGCCTCTCGTGGTAGGCCGGAAGCCTCAACGAGGTGTGATGCTTGTCGAGGAGTGGAGTCGCTGGGGCACATACTCCAGGTATGTCCCCGTACTCACCACACCAGGTGTGATCGGCACGATGGTATCAATTCCTATCTTAAAACCGTGCTGGGTAAGAAGGGGTACACCACGCGCGTGGAACCTTCTATCCCGACCCCGGCGGGTATCCGACGCCCAGACCTCGTGGTCTGGAAGGATGATAAATGCGGAGTTATCGACGTCACGATCATCGCGGACAACCACAGTTTGGAGGACGCCCACCAACGGAAGACAACGTACTACAACCAGCCAGCCATCCGGGAATGGTGTGCAAAAGAATTTGGACTCGTAGCGGCTGATGTCGCTTTCACGGCCTGCGTTATCAACTGGCGTGGGACCCCGGCGGCCCGGTCCGTCTTGGAACTGGGGCGATACGGTGTCACCAGGAAGGAATGGGCCCTCATGAGTGTAAAAACTCTGGAGGGCAACGCGAGGATTATTGCCAGCTTTAGGTCCTCTACCGCGTACTTTGGCCCTCGATTGTAAAGGGATAACGAACCTGACTCTGGAATATAAATACGTGACCCGAACCTTATGGTAATACGCAGTGTTTTGCGTTAGACAAGAACGTTATTATAGAGTATACGCAGTGTGTTGCGGGCTCTATCGTCCATGGGAGGCCGGCTGAATACGGACATGACGAGGAGCCGTCTTCTTGCGAAGGCGGTCCGATTATGTTGTGAGGACGCTCTGCGGAATGCCCGATCTCGGGGCGTTAAAGTCTGAGAGAATTATATCGTTTTTGTTCATGTCGCTTGTGAGCAAGGGGTTCCGAACCCGGGAAATGTACTCGTCTCCTCTATACCTGTTGTTGCATGCATATATTTATGTATCAGGTCGCTCGGATGTTGTGACTTACCGCTCCTTGGGGTTCGTTGGATGTCTCGTTTGGTGTATTCTGTATTTGCGTTGTGTACACGTGTGGTGTTTACGTGTATTATGGATCGGAGGACGAATTGTAACTGTTTGTTTGAGTACTGAATAAAAATTGATGTAAACCATAGCCAAATGCCTCGTCATCTAATTAGTGACGCGCATGAATGGATTAACGAGATTCCCACTGTCCCTATCTACTATC
>QGON01000065.1 GCA_003660235.1 bacterium endosymbiont of Escarpia laminata
GGCAAAATACTTTCGTCTCACTCCTCTTACGCATGGTGGCTTGAGTGCCAACTTTCAGGATGGTAAGAATTTCAGTGAAACTTCAGATCTAAACTACATTGACATGTCCCCTCAAGCATGGCTCTGTGTCGGAGTGTCCATTTCAACATAATCCACGTTTGTTGAGATGTTTAGGTCAAAACATGACTTGATTAGAACTAATGTTCAGCCAGGCTCACGGATCGAGCCAGCAGTGACCACATAATATCACCAAGATCAGCAAGAGGAGTCCGATTATGGCGATGAACCCGATTCAGTTTCAGGCTGGTATGAGTTTGAGCGAGTTGTTTGAACATTATGATGCCGAGAAACAATGCGAGGCGGCACTGGAAACTGCACGCTGGCCCCAAGGGTTTGATTTCACACATTGTGGTGACAAGACCCATAGCCGATTTCATGAAGGACAACACACGTACTGGCAATGTAGCGCCTACCGCCACCAGACGAGTTTGCGTTCGGGCACGATTTTTCATGGTTCGAAGTTGCCACTGCGCAAATGGTTTCAGGCGATGTTCCTGATCAGCCAGTCGAAGAACAACAATTCGTATAGGAACTCCGGCTTAATTTTTCCTCGTCTCAGCCAATTATTTGGGCCCACTTCTGTATATCGGAATAAACTCGTATAACTGAGTGGACATTGACGAGAGTGGGCGCGCAGCTCTTTAGTTTGCAAAATCCCCCCACAGGGTTTGCATGGCCGAGATAGCTGCCAGTGGGGCGGTTTCGGTACGCAGCACTCTGGGTCCCAACCTGATGCCGGTGAACCCCTTCTCTTTTGCAATCTCTCTCTCTGCACCGGAGAGCCCTCCCTCCGGGCCAACCAGTATCTGCACATCCCCTTTGGGAGCAGGGATGTCTGTTAGCGTGAGATGACTTCGATGGTCAAGCAATATACGGAGACTGGCAGAGCTGTTTTCAACTGCGGAGCTATAGCCGACTGGCTTATGCAGGATGGGGATACGGCAGCGCCCGGACTGTTCACAGGCGCCGATGATGATCTTCTGCCAATGATCCATGCGCCGCACAAGCCGTTTGTCGTCCAATTTAACCACGCAGCGTTCAGAAAAGATCGGTTGGATCTCTGCAACGCCGAGTTCCACCGATTTCTGCAGTGCAAAATCCATGCGTTCGCCACGGGAGATGCCAATGGTCAGATGGATGTGCAATGGTGGGGGCAGCTCATGCCGAAGACAATTGGTTAATTCAGCTTCAACGGCGTTTTTCTGACATGTCAACAAGCGTGCAGCATATTCATTGCCGTTACCGTTGAAGAGCAGCAGATCTGCGCCCGGTTTGAGGCGCAGCACTTGGCTGAGGTGGTGTGAGGGTTCCTTCTCCAGAGTGACCGAACCTGTGTCGGCAAGATCCTGGTTGGTAAAGATGCGGGGGGTACGCATCTCAGGACGCGCCGGCTTCAGCTCCGGATTCGATGGCCTCAGGTTTTGTCGCAGTTGTCTGTGCCAGCCGTTTATCGATCAGATTCTTTATTGCAATCATCAGGCCCAGACCGATAAATGCCCCCGGTGGCAGGATTGCAAGCAGCATGCCCTGGAAATCACTGCCCAGTGACAGACTCATGCCCTCAGCGGCAGCACCGAACATCAGATGGGCCTGGTCGAAAAGTGTGCCCTGGCCGATCAACTCGCGCATGCCTCCCAGTGTGACCAATACCAGTGTGAAACCCACACCGACACTCAGACCATCCACCAGCGAACGCAGCAGGTTGTTCTTGGATGCAAAGGCTTCAGCGCGACCGATGATGGCGCAGTTGGTGACGATCAGAGGGATAAAGATACCGAGGATCTTGTGCAGTTCATGGAAGTAGGCGTTCATGCTCAATTCGATGGCGGTCACGAAGGAGGCGATGACCAGTACGAAGACCGGCAGCCGCACCTCTGATCTGACCAGATTGCGGATCAGCGATACCGTGCCGTTGGAAGCCACCAGCACCGCAGTGGTGGCAATGCCAAGCCCCAAGCCGTTGATTGCAGTGTTGGTCACCGCCAGCAGGGGGCAGAGACCGAGTAGGGCTACCAGTGCCTGGTTGCTGCTCCAGAGACCATCTTTGATGATCCGGCCGAATCCGCTATTGCTCATGGCTTCTTATTCCCTTGTGGCTCTGGATCGGAGGCGGCTTTTTTATCATAGAGCGCATCACGATGGTCTTTGACATAGAGTAGGGTTTTCTTGACCGCTTCGACGATAGAGCGAGGGGTGATGGTGGCGCCGGTGAACTGATCGAAGATGCCGCCGTCCCGTTTGACCTTCCAGTCCTGGAGTTTTGGATTGTTGAGGGATTTGTTATCGAAGCTGTAGATCCAGTCGGAGCGTGACTCTTCGATCTTGTCTCCCAGACCTGGCGTCTCTTTATGGGAGATAACGCGCACGCCACCCAATGTGCCGTCGTAACGTACGGCCACCAGCAGCTTAATCGGGCCGCTGTATCCACCGGGCACCACGGAGGTCAGTACGGTGGCCACTGGCTGTCCCATCAAACGGCCGCGATAGACGGTGGTCTGTGGGCTGCCGAGCATCTCCCGATCATTGATGATCAGGCTGTCGGTGGTCATGTCATTGTCCACCGTGTTGGAGGGCACCATGGTGCGCAGGCTGCGTAGCAGGGTCTCCCGCTCGTTGGCGGCAATACGATCCTTGGTGAATTCATGGGTGAAGGCGACCAGTGTGCTACCGGCAATGGCAAACATGGCCAGAATCGAGCCCGCAATCACTACCGGATGTTTAACCATGGTTATCCCCATGGCCGAACACCTGTGGCTGGGTGTAGTAGTCGATGGTGGGGGCCGCCATGTTCAGCAGCAGTACAGCGAAGGCCACGGCATCGGGGTAGCCGCCCCAGGTGCGGATGATATAGACCAGCATGCCGATGGCGACACCGTAGATCAGTTGTCCCTTTTTGGTGGTGCAGGCAGTCACCGGGTCAGTGGCAATAAAAAAAGCCCCGAGAATTGCACCGCCGCTAAAGACATGAAACAGGGCGAAGGGATAGCTTTCCGGGTCGAACAGGAAGGTAATCATCGCCAGCCCAGTCAGGCCTGCAAAGAAGGCCAGTGGGATATGCCAGGTGATGGTGCGCTTGTAGATGAGCCAGAGACCGCCCATCAGAAACCAGTTGCCGACCCACTCCCAACCGAGGCCACCAAAATCGCCCCACACCGGACTTTGGAAAATCTCGCTGATCATTTGACCCTGGTCGAGATTGGTGCGCATTCCGTCCAGTGGTGTCGCCATGGTAATGGCATCCCACTCGAGTCCAGTGGGTGGTGAGCTGGTAAAGATAGCACTGACTATCTGCATGAAATCCAGCGGATTGGTGCTGAGTACCGCTGGTGGCAGCCAGCTGGTCATGGGGATCGGCCAGGAGATCAGCAATAACACATAGGCCGCCATGGCTGGGTTGAATGGGTTGTAACCCAGGCCACCGTATAGCTGTTTCACCATGATAATGGCGAAGGCCATGCCGATGACTGTCAGCCACCAGGGCAGCAGTGGTGGCACGGCGATGGCAAACAGAATGGCGGTGACTACGGCGCTGAGGTCATGGAGGGTGGGCATCACCGGGCGCTTGCGCAGTTTCAGCACCAGCGCCTCGAAGGCCACTGCCGAGAGCGTGGCGATGACAATATTGATCAATACGCCTGGACCGAAATACCAGGTCATGGCCAGTACGCCCGGCAGCAGCGCAAGAATCACCTGCAGCATCACCTTATCGACGCTGCTGGAGCGATCGGTGTGGGGGGAACTGAAGGTCTGGAACTGCATTCCGTTAACTACTCCTGGTCGGCTGTTGTTTCAGCTCGGTGTTTATCGACTGCATCGACCTGCTTCTGCTGCGCCGGTGTCAAATTGTCTGTGTTCTTGGGTGGGCTCTGCCGGGCTGCCTTTTTTGCTGCAGCCCGTTTCATCGCGGCTTCGATGGCTGCCTTTTTTGCATCCTCCCCCTTGGCGGCCGGTTTTACCGGTTTTTTCTTGCCGATATCTTCCTTCTTCTTGCGCAGACGGGCCTTTCGTTCCGCGTCGAGCCGTTCCAGACGGGCGACACGGAAGTCGTGGCGCTTCTTGGCGTGATCTGCAGTCTTCTGTTCTTTCTCCTTGGCCCAGCTTTCGGTTTTGGCAAAGCGGAAATAGTGCACCAGGGGGATATGGGAGGGGCAGACGTGGGAGCAGCAGCCGCACTCGATACAGTCGAAAAGGTTGTAGTCCTGAACCTTCTCCAGCTCTCTGGCGCGACTGTACCAGTACATCTGCTGGGGCAACAGATTCACCGGGCAGACTTCGGCGCAGCGGCCGCAGCGGATACAGGCGAGCGCGGGGCCTGCGGTGGGCACTTCCTCCTCGCTGGGGACGAGCAGGCAGTTGCTGCCCTTGGTGACCGGAACCTGATCGGTAGAGAGATTGAAGCCCATCATCGGGCCGCCCATGATCAGCTGGGACGATTTGCCGGTATAACCGCCGGCCTGTTCGATCAGGTCGGCCGCTGTGATACCGAGGGGCACCTCCATGTTGCAGGGGTTCGCGAGGCCCTCTCCCGTGAGGGTCACCAGACGTGAGATCAGCGGTCGTCCTTCGAGGACCGCATCGGCGATGGCTGCGGCGGTGGCCACATTGTGGCAGATCACGCCGAGTTGTGCGGGAAAGCCGCCGCTGGGCACCTCTCGCCCGGTCAGGATTTGGATCAGTTGCTTCTCGCCGCCGCTGGGATAGAGGGTGGGGATGCGCACTATCTCAATCGGATCGTCGTCCGTGAGGTGGCTGCGCAGGATGCTGATGGCGTCTGGTTTGTTGTCTTCGATACCGATCAGACACTCTTCCGCGCCGAGAATGTGCTGCAGGATGCGTACACCGTTCAGTACTCTATCCGGGGCGTCCTGCATCAGCCGGTCGTCACAGGTGATGAAAGGTTCGCATTCCGCGCCGTTGATGATCAGGGTTTTGATCGCTTTACCCGGTTTTAGCTTGATCGCTGCCGGGAAGGTGGCCCCGCCCAAACCGACGATACCCGCCTCACGAACCCGTTGCAGCAACAAGCTTTTATCAACATTTTGGAAGTCTTTGATTGGCGCCGGCAGATCGGTCCACTCCTCCTTGCCGTCAACTTCGAGCACTATCGCCGGGCCGTTCATACCGGAGGGGTGGGGAATTGGATACTCTTTGATGCCTCTGATGATTCCCGATGTGGGGGCATGGATGGGTGCGCAGACGGGAGCAGTATTGTCGGCGATCTTTTCTCCTTTCAGCACCCGGTCGCCAGGTTTTACCAGAGGGATCGCCGCTTCGCCGATGTGCTGACGCAGCGGCAGGATCAGCAGAGCGGGCATAGTGGCGGATGTCACGTCAGTCTGTAGAGACTGACGTTTGTTATCCGGCAGGTGCAGGCCGCCATGAAAACCCCATAACCGCCGCATCTTTCCTTTGCTTGATTCAACGTACATGCTGCTGGTCTACTGCGACTGCGGTGCCGAGACGATCCCGGGGTGTTCACTGTCCGGGAAGGGCCAGCGCCAGCCACCGCTCTCCTGTGAAATCGGTTCCATCACGATGCAGTCCACCGGACAGGGCGGCAGGCAGAGTTCGCAGCCGGTGCATTCGGAAGCTATGACCACATGCATCTGCTTGGCGGCACCGATGATTGCATCCACTGGGCAGGCCTGCAGGCAGAGGGTGCAGCCGATGCACTCCTGCTCCTTGATCAGTGCAATCGCCTTGGGTTTCTCTTCGGCGGTTTCTTTGGAGAGCGCTACCGGATCGCGTCCCAGCAAGTCGGAGAGGGCAATCATGGTGGCTTCACCACCGGGAGGGCATAGATTGATCTCAGATTCCCCGCCGGCGATGGCTTCTGCGTAGGGGCGACAGCCCGCGAAGCCACACTGACCGCATTGGGTTTGGGGCAGCAGTGCCTCGATCTGATCGGTAACCGGATCGCCCTCAACATGAAAACGGATATTGGCATAACCCAGCAGCAGGCCGAAGGCGGTGGCGAGGCAGGTGATGGTTAAGATGGCGATCAGCATGGTTTCACCACTCTCAGTTGGCCACCAGGCCGGCAAAACCCATAAAGGTCATCGACATCAGACCTGCAGTGATCAATGCAATGGCGTTGCCCTGAAAGGGCTCTGGGACGTCGGCCACGGCGATCCGTTCGCGTATTGCGGCAAAGAGGACCAGCACCAGGGAGAAGCCGGCGGCAGCACCAAATCCATAGAGGGCGGATTCGACGAAGTTGTGCTGCTCCTGAGTATTCAACAGTGCGACGCCGAGCACGGCGCAGTTGGTGGTGATCAGGGGCAGGAAGATGCCGAGCACCTGGTAGAGCATCGGGCTGGTCTTGTGCATCACCATCTCGGTGAACTGCACCACTACCGCGATCACCAGAATAAAGGCAATGGTGCGCAGGAACTCCAGCCCGAGGGGCAGTAAGAGATATTCGTTGATCAGATAGGCGCAGACGGATGAAAGTGTGAGCACGAAGGTGGTGGCCAGCCCCATGCCGGTGGCGGTTTCCAGCTTGCGTGAGACGCCCATGAAGGGGCAGAGTCCCAGAAACTTCACCAATACGAAGTTGTTCACCAGGACGGTGCTGATTAGGATGAGGGCGTATTCTTTCATCTATGGGTGTCAGGGCCTGTTAGCACTAAATTCAAACATCCGTCTAAGAATAGGCAACCGGGCCAATGGAAACAACTATCAGGTTATAGGTTATTTGCAGGAGCCGCTTCTGTTCAGAGGTCCCTTTGTTCATTTGTGGCTGGATTCCGTTGTCATTATGGGTTGATGGAGCCTTTAATTCCTTGATGATCCGCAACTTAGCGGGTACCTGGGCCGGTTCAAGCTTAGCGGAGCCGGCAACTGCCTCCTAATCGAACATGTAGGATGTGGTGAGGTACGAACCGCATCAGTTGGGTCGGGAAACCTTAAACGATGCGGTTCGCAAGCTCACCGCATCCTACATCTGCTATGGACTATTTTACCTTCATCCCAGGCTGCGCGCCTTCATCCGGGTTGAGAATAAAGAGCTCCTTACCGCCGGGACCGGCTGCCAACACCATGCCCTCGGAGAGACCGAAGCGCATCTTTCGTGGCGCCAGATTGGCCACCATCACCGTCAGCCTGCCCTGCAGATCTTCGGGCCGATAGGCCGACTTGATACCGGCAAAGACGTTGCGGGTTTCGCCGCCGATATCCAGTGTCAGTTGCAGCAGCTTGTCAGCGCCCTCCACAGGATTGGCCTCGACGATTTTTGCGATACGCAGGTCGAGCTTGGCGAAGTCGTCAAAATCGATAGTGTCGGCGATCGGGTTCTCGGCCAGGGGACCGGCGGTCTTCTCGGGTTCGATCGCCTGTTTTGCACCCTCTTCCTTCAAGTCTTCCTTGGAGTGTTCCAGCATGGCATCGATCTGTTTTTCATCGACCCGGGTCATCAGCGGTTTGAACTTTGTGATCTGGTGTCCGGTAAGTGGCGTGGCGAGTCTATCCCAGGTGAGCGGTTCCACCTGCAGGAAAGCCTCGGACTTCTCAGCAGTGCCCGGCAGGATGGGAGACAGATAGCCGATCAGCACACGGAACAGGTTGATGCCCATGGAGCAGATGTCGTGCAGCTCCTGGTCCTTGCCTTCCTCCTTGGCGATTACCCAAGGCTGTTTCTCGTCGATGTACTGGTTGGCCTTGTCGGCAAGTCCCATGATGGCGCGCACGGCATGACCGAATTCTCGCTTCTCGTAGTGTTCTGCGATGGTGTGACCTGCAGCGATGAATTCGTCGAACAGGGCCGGCTCGGAGAGGCTGTCAGAAAGCTTGCTGTCGAAACGTTTCTTGATGAAACCGGCACAGCGGCTGGCGATGTTGACCACCTTGCCCACCAGGTCAGAGTTTACCCGCTGGGCGAAGTCCTTCAGGTTGAGGTCGATGTCGTCGACGCCTGAGCTGAGTTTGGCGGCAAAGTAGTAGCGCAGATACTCCGGATTCAGATGATCCAGATAGGTGCTGGCTTTGATGAAAGTGCCGCGGGACTTTGACATCTTCTTGCCGTCCACGGTGAGAAAACCGTGGGCAAAGATGGCGCTGGGGGTGCGGAAACCTGCGCCGTGCAGCATTGCCGGCCAGAACAGCGCGTGGAAATAGATGATGTCCTTGCCGATGAAGTGGTAGAGCTCGGTGTCGGCATCCGGCTTCCAGAAGGCGTCGAAGTCCAGATCCTCGGTCTTGTCGCAGAGATTGCGGAAACTCGCCATGTAACCGATGGGGGCGTCGAGCCAGACGTAGAAATATTTACCCGGATGATCGGGAATCTCAAAGCCGAAATAGGGCGCATCACGGGAGATATCCCACTCCTGCAGACCGGTCTCAAACCACTCGTCGAGTTTGTTGGAGACCTCTGTCTGCAGGTGGCCGCCTTTGGTCCAGTCCTGCAGCATCTCCTCGAAATCGGCCAGTTTGAAGAAGTAGTGATCCGATTTGCGCGCTTCGGGTTTGGCGCCGGAGACGGCGGAGACCGGGTTTATTAATTCGGCAGGGGAGTAGCTGGCGCCACAGACCTCGCAGTTGTCGCCATACTGATCCTCGGCCCCGCACTTGGGACAGGTGCCCTTGATGAAACGGTCCGGCAGAAACATCTTCTCCACCGGGTCATAGGCTTGGGTGATCTCGCGTCGCGCGATGTGTCCACTATCCCGGTTGCGTTCGTAGATGGTGGTGGCGCAGACTTTATTCTCTTCCGAGTGGGTCGAGTGGTAGTTGTCGAAACCGACGCGAAAGGCGCTGAAATCAGCCTGGTGTTCTTCGGCAACCCGGGCGATGAGTTGTTCCGGCTCGATCCCTTCCAGCCGGGCACGCAGCATGATCGGTGTGCCGTGGGCATCGTCGGCGCAGCAGTAGATGCACTGGTTTCCACGCATCTTCTGGAATCGTACCCAGATGTCGGTCTGAATGTACTCCACCATGTGGCCGATATGGATCGGTCCGTTGGCATAGGGCAGGGCGCTGGTGACGAGGATTTTGCGCGGTGTGTCGTTCATCGTATAGCTGTTCCGGTGGATCGGTTTTCAAGTTCACCCTGGCGCAGGGTGAAAACGCAACATTGTCGCATATTTAGGTTGGAGAAAGGAGCCTGCGGGATGCCCTCTCCCGCAGTAGGGCGACTTTATCACCGGCTGTCCGGCTGTCCATCCGAAGCTGCGGCAGCAGATAAGCCAGAGTTACAAGGCTGTCAATACTTGTGCCGGTCAGGCGGCGGCAGAGGTAACCAGATCCCGAGCCTGGACCAGCGCAGCAAATTCCCAGTTTGGCATATTGTCCATCCATTAGTTGCTTGAGAACTTTGGATATGGAGCCTGACACTAACTTATCAATACGTATGTGCGTATGTGAAGAAATATGCTGTTTCTCCGCTGAGATAATATGCAGGGGGTTTTCCCGGTAGAGATATTCGGGGCAGTCGTGCTTATTCCACGTCGATTACTTCGAGTCCCCCTCTCTCTGTGGTGACAGGTGGGGGCTGGAATACACGCATAGATCAGAGTCGTCGCAAATGGAAACGCTCGGATCGGCAGGAGAGAGTGACAAATCAATCAGAAAATAGTGCTCGGATCTCCAGCAGCTCTGGAAGCGCATCAAAAAAGGTATCAACGATATCAGGATCGAACTTGCTGCCTCTATGCTCCCGAAAATAGTCATAGATCCTTTCATCATTCCAGGCTGGGCGATAGATACGATCACTGCTCAGCGCATCGAAAACGTCTGAAACTGCAACAATACGGGCAAATATATTGATCTCATCGGCTTTTAGTCCTTGAGGATAGCCGCTGCCATCAAAATGCTCATGATGCTGATGCGCTATGATTGATGCAGTCTTGAGCATTTCCCGTTTTGATTTTCCAAGAATCTTATGGCCGAGCAGGGCGTGTTCCTTCATTACATCGAACTCTGTTTCTGTCAGAGCGCCAGGTTTATTCAATATCGCATCGGGAATACCCACCTTACCCACATCATGCAGAGCAGCGGCTACCTTCAACAGGTTGGCCTGCTTTATATCCAGACCATAGCGGCGAGCCATTATTCTGGAAAATTCACCCACACGCTTTACATGAAATCCTGTTTCGTAGGATCTGGCCTCAGTCACCTCGCCAAGCGTATAGATAATCTCATGCTGGGTGTGTTCAATCTCCTGAGTGAGGTGCAGATTTTCGAAGGCGACAGAGATATTGGTGTTGAATACTTCAATCAATTCACGGTCGACTCCCTTTGTCGATAAATTTTTTCCATGAACATAGAGCACATGGGTCTGGCCAACGCTATTTTTAACCTGACAGACAAAATAATCAGAACCATACTGATTGGCTTGTTGGCTCACCGCATCCCTGATCCGGTTCAGGTCTTCTTCTTTAAGAATCTCATCCACAGGTTCTTCAAGATGATCTGTATAGTAACCAGTACCCGCAAGGATCTTGAAATCACTGCGTTCCTGTATCGCTGAAAAACCATCAACCTTGGTGTAGATGGAGTGGACATCCACCCCAGACAGACTTTCAAACTGCAACAGTACACCCTGAGCAAAATTACGCAGAGACTGAAGTTCAAAGATCGAGTTTGAAGCCTGGATGATCTTTTCCAACCCCATCTTGTTAAGTTCTATTGTTTTTCGATTCTCTTCAATCGTGACGAGATGATCGTATTCACGCAATGAGGCGACCAAGGTGGCGTAAAGTTTCTGATCGGTAAGTTCTGACTTCTCCTTATAGTCATTGATGTCATAGTCCACAATGACCTTCTTGAGGGGGACTAAACCCGGTTGGCCGGTACGCAGAATAATGCGTACAAAACGATTCTTCAGTACATTGCGAATATACTCAACCAGTTTCAGACCCGAGTCGTCCTGCTCCATGACAACGTCAAGCAGAATGAGGGAAATATCAGGATGCTGATCCAGCATCTGCCTCGCTTCAACGTCCGAATAGGCGTGGTGGAACTCCAGGTTACGCCCCATAAAACTGAAGTCACCCAATACCAGACGGGTCACTTGATGAACATCGGGTTCATCGTCAACAATCAGTAACTTCCAGGGTTCCAGTGCCTCATCGATGGAAGAGGATTCTGTGACTTCTTCGTCAACAAACAGGAGTTCATCTGATTGATTGCCGGTTTCTATGCTCATGTTAATCTCACCACTCACTCAGGAGATTTGGGGATATTCAGAACAAACTGGACACCCTCATTCAGTTTACTTGAGACGCTGATCGTACCTTTGAGAACCGTGTAGATCAGATTGTGACTGATATGCAGTCCGAGACCACTACTTCCTTTACCCCGACGAGTCGTGAAGAATGGTGCAAAAACATCCTCCAGATGCTCCGGGGCTATACCCTCCCCATCATCCCTGTAGATAATCCGCACAATCTTATCTTCATCCATCACTTCAAAGCGTAAATGACCCGCACCATTTTGCGAAAAACCGTGCACCACTGAATTCATGATCAAATTGGTAATAATCTGTGAAAGCGCCCCCGGATAACTCTCCAACTCGATATCATCAGGGCATTCAATCTCTATGTTCAATTGGGTTTTTTTCAGTTCAGGCCTAAGTGTGCGAACCACATCGTTTATATAGGTATTCAGATTAAAGCGGCTTTTCTGTTCACTGGCCTGATCGGCAGCAATCTGTTTGAAGCTCTTGATCATCCGCTCTGCACGTTGCAAATTCGAGAGGATGATGGCAGTCGACTCTTTGCAGAGATCAAGATAGGTATCCAGAGCTGAACGCGAAAGCTTGTTATCTTTCACAACCTGCACAAGATCTTTCGTCTGGTTTTCCAGATAGGATGCTGAGGTAACAGAGACACCGATGGGTGTGTTAACCTCGTGCGCAACACCCGCAACCATGCCACCCAGAGCTGACATGGTTTCTGATCTCACCAGTGTCTTCTCCATCTCCTTGCG
The DNA here is from genome assembly GCA_003660235.1 of bacterium endosymbiont of Escarpia laminata. Classification (GTDB taxonomy): domain Bacteria; phylum Pseudomonadota; class Gammaproteobacteria; order Chromatiales; family Chromatiaceae; genus QGON01. The sequence continues at coordinate 11,986 of QGON01000065.1, forward strand.
CAGGGTAATATCCTGAAACAGAGTAACTGTTCCGGAGAATTCCGACCCTTCAAAAATGGGTGAAGATACATAGGAGACAGGTATCGAATGGCCGTCCTGATGTTTAAACACAGCCTCATTCACACGCACGACTCCGCCACTTTCGGTTTCCACAGTAAGAGCAGCCTGGATGACAGATGCTATCGAGGTCTTGAAACCAGGTGCTTCCGATGCTTCTTCAGGCTCATATTCACTCAACCTCCAATCACGCCAACCCAGGATGCGTAGCGCCTCAGGGTTGGCAAAAGTCACCGTACCCTGTCGATCCATGCTGACAACGCCTTCTCCCACCGCATTGGTGACACTTCTCAGGAAATGCTCACGTCCAGCCAGTACCTCCTTGGTCTCATTCACCAACTGCCATTGTTGGCGCAGTTTGGAAAGCAGAAACAGCGTCGTCCAGGTCAATAGAATGAATGCCGCCAGATGGATCTGAATCACCTGAGACCTTGCCGTTGACTGGGCCGAGAGAATGGGATCGGCGGGCAGGGTCACACTGATACCTCCACGCACATCGCCTACCTCATACCCCTGTTTCTCATGGCACTTCATGCAGGCCTTCTTGGTAAACAGTGGTCCCATATAGCGGTAGACCCGACTGCTATCTTGCTCGATATATTCCAGAATCTCCGGAACATCTTTTTCAAACAGGTTAAGTGCTTTTGACTCCCACACATCCGGCACATTATTGGGATTGATTGGTTTGAGTGATGTGATGTGAAGAAGGATCCCACTGTTTTTTCTGGCCACATCGGCTATCTGACGTGTCATATAGGCAGGATTCAGCTTGGTCAGCTTGACGCCGTCCAACGTCTCCACGTCCCGGTCCGGTACTTCCAGATAGGGATTTGGTGGCGTTGATTCACTGACTGGCACATAAACACCTCCGTGTTGTGCATTCCAGAGCCGTGTCATCTGCACCAGTCTGAACATGCTTTGCGCCCTCTCATGAGCGAGTCTTTCGGCCATGCCATCAAGTCCGGAGAGATTCCACAGAGCAGACAGTATGGAAAGACCTCCCCAGAGCAGTAGCGGGAAAAACCAGTAGAATCGCCTGTATGCGACAATATTCATGAATCAGCATCCTTGCCGGATTCATCGGCGGCATCTCCATCCATTTCAGGGAGAAAAAAGCTAGAGGTGTTTCTTCCTTTCTGTTTGGCGTGATACATAGCTAAGTCTGCCGTATGCAGGAGATCTTCAATCTCCTGGGCATCATCCGGATATCGGCTTATCCCGATGCTACATGCGATGCATACCTCCTTTCCGCCCAGATCAAAGGGTTTGGCTATAGCGACATTAATTTTTCTCGCAATTATTTCGATATGGGTGCAGTTAATGGTGTTTGTGACAATAGCCGTGAATTCGTCGCCACCCACCCTGGCCACAGTATCTGATCGGCGAAGACATTGACTCAAACGATGCGCCACTTCAATCAGCAGTTGATCACCATATTTGTGCCCCAACTTGTCATTCACACTCTTGAAATAATCCAGATCGATAAAAAGCAGTGCAAAACTCTGACCTCCCCGTTCAGAGAGTGATATAGCATTCTCAAGACGATCCAGAAAAAGGTTTCTGTTGGGCAACGACGTCAATGGATCACGGGTTGCCCGTTCCAGAAGCTGTCTTTCTTGCGCCTTGATATCTGTGATATCTGAAAACTGCATCGCAATTTCACGATGGTGGTGATCTGTTATCTTTACTACGGAAGCAGAGAGCCGAATATTGATATCGTTGAGAAATTTCGTTGCGCACCACAACTCCCCCTCCCACGAACCACTATCGAGTAGATTCTCCCAGGCTGCATTAAGAAGGGTCTCATCGTTCTTGTTCGACTTGAGGAAGTCAGCTCGTCTGCCAATTGAATACTTCGCTGAAAAACCGGTCACTTTTTCAAACGCAGGATTTACCGCTTTGATCCGGTATTGATCATCAAGAACCAGTGTTGCCAACGATGTTTCCTGGAACACACTTGCTAGTGCCTTGAGTTGGTCGATGTTCTTTTGCAGATTTACGTACTGTTGCCGCATCTCCTGCAGGCCGGAATATTCGCGCAGTAGTGTCGTGATAGAGGCAAACAGCTTTTCAACCGTTAGGCTCGCTTTGTCTTTAAAATCATTGATACTGTACTGAGCGGCAATCTGATACTGATTGAACATCCCTGGTTGTCCTGTCCTGATAAAGATTCGAACATCGCTGTTCCCCAACTCGTTTCGAATCCTCTCTACCAGTTCCAGTCCTGCGGTATCCGATTCCATGACGACATCAAGAAGAATCAAGGCGACATCCGAGTGCTCCTGCATCACCTCAATGGCCTGCTCGGAAGAGTAGGCGTCAATGATGAAGACGGGGCGTCCCAGATAGTAATAATCACCAAGCACCATACGTGTGACCTGGTGGATATCCTTCTCGTCATCCACCACCATGATTTTCCACGGATGAGTGTCATCAGAACCCAGGCGTTTCGAATCCTCGGTTTCTGCCGCAAAGGAAAACCCGTTATCGGTGTTCGTCAAGTAATCTGTCGACGTCATCTCATACGCTGTTCAGTATCTTCTCCAGGAAGCCCCAGAGAGTTACCAATTCGGACTGCAAAAGCACCCTGCTCAAACAAAGGAATGGGTAGTAACCATAAAAGCGGCAGCTTTTATAGATTCTTTAAATATTGGGTGAACAATCGCTTCTGTACCTGCACGTCCATCGCCATCAACAATCGGCAATCATTCGCTTCGTGCCATGGAGAGCGGAGCCATGGCGTGGCGAAGCGGCAGGGGCGCAGGGCGACCTGGGCACAGTAGGTTCGTAACCAGTCGGGTCAAACGCTACTCCATGGATGGATCATACTCCCCCTTTCTTGCCAGACTGTTGAGTCTGGCCCGCTTTAACAGGGCCAGCTGGGCTGCGGCGCTATTTTCTGCCTTGCCTATCCATGCGTGCAAAGCAGGCTGTTGCAGCGCTCTGCCGTAGGAGATGCTCAACTGCCAGGGCGCATTGCCGCCCAGCTGGTTTATGGTGTTCAGATTGGCAGTGGCCTCCTCGTCGCCCTGGCCGCCGGACAGGAAGTTAATGCTCGGGACGGCAGCAGGCACTGTCCGGCGCAGCATCCTCAACGTCGCTGCAGCCACCGCTTGCGGATCTGCTCGCGGACACGCCTTACCCGGCAGCACCATATTGGGTTTAAGGATCATATGTTCGAGGGAGACGTGATGCTGGTGCAGGGCGTGGAAGACGGCGTGCAGCACCTGCTCGGTGACTTCGGCACAGCGGTCGATATCGTGTTCACCCTCCATCAGCACCTCCGGCTCCACGATGGGAACCACTCCCAGTTCCTGGCAGACTGCCGCATAGCGTGCCAACACCTCGGCATTGCTCTGCCGGCCAAGCGGTGTGGGGTTGTGGCGAGTGATGGGATAGACCTCGCGCCACTTGGCGAAACGAGCCCCCTGCGCTTTGTAGCCCTGTAACCGTTCACCCAATCCATCCAGACCTCGAGTGATCAGGTCACCTGGGACCCCGGAGAGAGGCGCCGTCCCCTTGTCCACCTTGATGCCTGGGACGATCTTCTGCTTCCAGGCCACTTGCGGCAGAAGGGCGCCTTCCTCGCTCTTCTGCCCCAGGGTCTCTTCAAACAGGATGGTGCCGGAGATGTAGTCGCCCAATCCGGGAGTGGCCAGCAGCAGGGAGCGCCAGACGCGTCGACTCTCCTCAGTGGATTCCACATCAATGGCCTTGAAGCGCTTGGCAATGGTGGGGTGGCTCTCATCTACGGCAAGAATGCCCCGATGGTCGTCCACCATATCCTCGATGGTCTGTTGGAGTTCTGATTGCGTACTCATCGTTGTGCTCCTTCCCTGCCGGGAAAATGAAAACTATCATTACTGAATATAGTCACTACTTGAGGGCAGAGTGGTGGAGAAGCGATAGGTGATGCGTTTTCTGTTTCACTCATCGCGAGGGGACGTGCGCACGCTAAATTTGACTCCAGGCCGACCAGATAGCCTTTTCACAGCGCTGAGAGGGGGCTGCGGCAAAAACCCAGCAAAATACTTGGTATATCCTCGTGATTTTGGTGTAGAATTGCCCGCCATCATTTTATGTGAATAGTTCAGGCGCCGTTGGTTGCCTGGCGGCAGGAGAAATCAGCGATGTCTGAAGTAACACAAGATCAGATCAAAGAGGCGATCAAAGGCTACGTCGAGCCTCATCTGGAGAAGGACCTGGTTAGCGCGCATGCTATCAAAGGCATCGATATCGATGGCGACAAGGTCAAGGTTACGGTCGAGGTTGGTTTTCCCGCCAGGGGTTGTATGGATGACATTGTGGCTGCAGTGAAGGCTCAGGTAGAAGGGGTTGACGGCGTGGCCACTGCTGAGGTGAACGCCAGCTGGAAGATCGTTGCCCACTCTGTGCAGAAGGCCCTCAAGCCGATCGATAATATCAAAAACATCATTGCCATTGCTTCCGGTAAGGGTGGCGTGGGTAAATCGACCACCGCCGTCAATATGGCGCTTGCGCTGGTGGAAGAGGGCGCCAAAGTGGGCCTGCTCGATGCGGATATCTACGGCCCGTCACAGCCGCGTATGTTGGGTATCACTGGTAAGCCGGAGTCGAAGGACGGCAAGTCCCTGGAGCCCATGAAGGGTTATGGTCTCGAGGCGATGTCTATCGGTTTTCTGATCGACGAAGAGACTCCCATGATCTGGCGTGGTCCTATGGTTACCCAGGCATTGGAACAGCTGCTCAATGACACCAACTGGTCAGAGCTTGATTATCTGGTGGTCGATCTGCCTCCGGGCACGGGTGACACCCAGCTGACCCTGGCACAGAAGGTGCCGGTCTCCGGTGCAGTCATTGTTACCACTCCCCAGGATATCGCCCTGCTCGATGCCCGCAAAGGTCTGAAGATGTTCGAGAAGGTAGAGGTGCCGGTATTGGGTATCGTGGAGAACATGAGCACTCACATCTGTTCGAATTGCGGCCACGAAGAGCATATATTCGGTGAAGGTGGCGGTTCCTCCATGGCGAAACAGTACAATGTCGACCTGCTGGGTTCACTGCCTCTCGATATCCGTATCCGCGAAGAGACCGATGGCGGCAAACCGACCGTGGTTGCCGAGCCTGATGCACGCATCTCCATGATCTACCGTGAGATTGCCCGTAAGACGGCAGCTAAACTCTCGCTGCAGGCTAAGGATTACGCAGCGAAGTTCCCGAATATCGTGATTCAGAATAACTGATCAATATCAGTAGATACTCAGGTCTAACTTAAGCCCGCGTTATGCGGGCTTTTTTGTGCCCTTTGTACTGCTCCCAGTCTGCGTGATCACACCGGGACGCCACAGTTAGATGTTCGAAACCCGTCGTGGCGGGGAAGGGTCTCAGCAGCACATCTGCCTCTGCGCCGCGCTGTTACGTTAGCGCGATATCACGGACCAAAGAACATGGCGATGATGGACATATCCTGGGAAATCGTGATGTCACAGTAGTTGTCGCCACTACCGTCGACACCCGTTGAATCGCACGGATCGGTTCCACCCCAGCCCTCGAAGAAATTCGACTCGGCGGGTAATGCTGTCAATCTCACGACAGTACCCTTGGCAAATCCATAGAGGCAGGTATCTGGCGTGTTGCAGTCGATGCCGGCGGGGTCACTTGTCACGCTGCCGGAAGCGTCGTTTAAACCGTAGGCCTGGACCGACAGCTCGAAGGTAACGCCACCGACTGTTGGTATTGCCGAAATCTCGCTTGATGGCGCGCTCTCTCCGGTCGGGCCGATTGCGGTGACGACATAATGATAGGGTGTCCCGTTTGTAAGGCCGGTGTGGTCATAGGACGAGCTGACGCCGCCGATCAGATTGTCCGCAGTGTTCACGTTGCCGGTCGTGTTCCAGTAGAGATTGTACAAGGTCGCGCCGCTGACAGAGTCCCAGCTCACGGTGACCTGCCCGTCTCCGGCGCTGGCCTGAACATTCTGCGGCGACAGTCACGGACCTGGTGGTCTCGATGGTTTGTGTTCCGTCGTAGGTGATCCGCAGGAGCACGTCATAGTTCCCGGCATTCGCATAGACGTGAGCTGCCGTAGCATCGTCCGTGGCTTCTGGCGGGCTGCCATCTCCGAAATCCCAGAGGTAGCCGATGACGGTTGCATCGCGGAGCTCACCTGCTTCGAAGATCACTTCCTGGCCGGCCTGTGGTGATGCAGGATCGAAAGTGAAACTCGCTACCGGCCGGTAGTCAGCGAAGCAATTCTTGCTCTCGTTCATGATGAGCTGAATGGCTTCAGCCTCTCCCGCACAATCGCCCCGCCATCCGGCGAACTCAAATCCCTCGACCGCTGAGGCGGTGAGGCTCACTGCAGCGTCGACTTCGAACCCGGCGGCGCACAGGCCCTCGCAGCCTGGGGGCTCAAAGCCCGATGGCGCCGACATGACCAGTCCGCCAGTGGTCTGATATACCCGCAGCACGACCTCGCAACCGGCGCCGATGCCCGCCTCGCCAAGGCCGTAGACCTGCAGCGGCGTCTCCTGATTTTGGAACGCCGCCATGCCATGACCGAGTTGTCCGAAGGAGTTCTGTCCCCATGACCAGACGTTGCCGCAGACGTTGTGGCTTGCCAGTGAGTGCCGTTGACCGGCCGCGACACTGCTCACTGAGTCCAGGGCAGGCACGTGGACGGGGTAGCTTTGCGGGAACTGGAGCGCCGCCCCCGCCATCTGCCCGAAGGTATTGTCACCCCAGGTCCAGAGTTGGCCGTCGACCAGGGCCGCCAGGGTGTGTCCGTCGCCGGCGGCGAGCCCGGCGATGCTCAGATGGGCGGCGGTCTGCACCGGCTGGTATCTTGTGTCGGTGGTCCCGTCGCCGAGCTGGCCAAAGCTGTTGGCGCCCCAGCCGCGGAACCCCGGCTCGCCGCTGACAAGCGCAACCGTGTAGTCATCGCCCGACCGGATCTGCTGCACGCCGCTGATGAATGGAATGTCGACGGGAATCAAGTGGTCGACCGGCGTGTTGGCGCCCAACTGTCTGACGTCGTTTCGCCCCCAGCCCCACACGGTCCCATCGTTCAGCAGGGCCAGAGAGAACCCCGTGCCGGCGCTCACGGCGATCGGTGTGTCCGGCAGTTTCTCAACCGGTTTGGCAAACCGACTCACGGCATGTAACCTATCGAGTTCATCCGCTGTATCGCGCCCTAGCTGTCCGTGGGCGTTGGTGTTGGTGCCCCAGGAGGTGACCGGGCCGCCCACCTGCAGAGCTAGGGAATGGGCATCGCCGGCAGCGATCGCGACCACGTTCTCGAGCGGGTAGGGTATATTGCCGTCGCAATCTTTACTCTTCGTGAAGCCTGCCAATACTGGCCGCCCAATCGAGAAGTTGAGTTCGCGTTCGTTGAGATCGAATCTCCCCTCGGGACAGCCCTGTGTCGTGATGAAGTCCCAGGACGCGCCCAGCTGGCGCCGGTCGTTGGCCCCCCAGGTATAGACTCGGCCGTCCTCGCCGAGCGCCAGGGAGTAGTTGTCGCCCGCAACGATGTTGCGCACCGGACCCTCGAGCCCCTGCACTGGAACGGGCGCGTTGCGGTCGATGCGGGTGCCGTCGCCGTGCTGGTTGTCGCCCCAGGCCCAGACGGCGCCGTCCTCCAGCAGTGCGAGCGAATGTCCGAACCCGGCGGCGACCCGGGCGACCTTCGAGGTCTTGACGGCGCCGCCGGTGGGCACCACCACAAGGCCGAGACGCGCCGCCGTGTTCACCTTAAAGCTGGCATCATCGGGCTCCCGCATACTCCAGATTTTGATCTGGTGCGGGTAGATTCCCGGCCGCGTCGTGGCCTGCGTCTCGATGGTCAGCAGGGCCGCGCGCGGGGAGTCCGGTGTCCGGATGCTGTAGTCGAAGCTGTAGCTGGCGTTCAGATTCTGAACCGTCTTGCGGATCGGATAGACGACGTACTTGATGTCCGTTGGCAGGGTAAGGCCGTGGGTATTGTTCGTCGTCGTGTCAACTCTGACGGACACAGAGTCGCCTTCCGTGAGGAAGACCCAGTCTTCGTCGACAACGATATTCAGGTATACCGTCGGCCCGCTGCTGGAAGCCAGGATTGTCAGTACGCCAAACGTGACGACGGTTAAGGCAGCGAGGAATCGCGCGAGGGATAGGAATTTGCTTTTCGCGGATGCAGCGCCTTGCGCCATCAACCCGCCCAAAAGTCCGGCAAACACTTGTTGGACATAAGCCCGATTATCCGTGTTGGCCATCTCACCCCCCCTACTTTTGTGAGAATCTGAATCCTTTCTGTTATGCGTTCATCATTTCAAGGATTACTGACTTTTTTACTAACCGGATTCAGGTCTATCTCCTCTCCTGACCAGGGCCTGAGCAGTGGCTTGAAGATTTCAGGCGCGTGAGTATCAGGATCTAGCCAGGCTTCATGATTTTCAGTATGCAGCATGATAAGCACCCGGCCATGAACGGGATTTACCCTCGTTGGCCTTATCTATCAGTATAGTGCAGGAATCGATGCTCTTGCCTGCCTGGTTGTCCCAGTGCTCATACAATCCAGCGAAAGAAAACAGTGGTGCTTTGCTGGTCGGAAGCAATATGGCTGTTTGCCATCCTTCTCCGCCTTCCACGATGATCCTCAAGCCGAAATGGCTCTGCAGCTCATCTTGTTGTACATTCAGATTGAATACGATCTCCCGCTTCAGGGGATGGGGTCTATGCTGATCCGGTGGGGGGGGCCTTTCCTGTCGATACCTACGAGTACGACATGTTCTCATTTACCAACAGTCTCCCAATCAGATTGTGATCAGATTCCTAAAACACCTCAGATTAGTGCCGATAATACAAGCGCATTCGGTTTCTCTGGATTAGGATCATATGACCATGAAGCTTAGACACTTGTTTTTTATCACTGCGTTTCTTGCCATCGAGGTGAACGCGGACAGTTCGACCCTAGATGCGGCAATTGGTGGTGCCATCGGTGGCGCCACTGGCGCGGCAATCGGTAATGAGATCGGTGGCCGCGATGGTGCCATTCTCGGAGGTGCTTTAGGAGCAGCTGTAGGGGCTGCGATTAATACAGATAAAGAACCACGCTACTCTCCCCCTCCGTCGCCACAAGTGCGTTATGAAAGCAACCCACCTCGAGGAGGACATTCTCGGGGCTACCACTGCCCGCCTGGCCAAAGGAAAAAAGGTCGTTGCTGATGCCATCTAATCCCGTTCGCACTAATACCTTGAAGGAGAAGTAGAATGAAATATCAAATTTGGAGGATCGTGTGCGCCAGTCTGCTTGCATTTTTTGCAGTTGTCGTCCAAGCCGAAGGAGATGAACCCAGTGCCTGGGAGAAGAGCAAGCAGTTTAGTTCAGAGGCATGGGATGCCACCAAGAAAGCCTCAGGAAATGCCTGGAAGGCGACTAAAGAGACATCTGGCGAGGTTTGGGACGTCACCAGGGAGACCTCTGTGAAAGCCTGGAAGGCGACCAAGCAGAAGTCGGGTGTGGTCTGGCATGCTACCAAGAAGATGAGTAAGGAAGTGTGGGATGATTCCAAGAGGATGGTCGGCAGCAAGGATAGACCTGATAATGAAAAACAGATGCAGGGTGCTCCGGTCAGTGAAATCTGAGTCACTGATTCAGAATAACTAATCGTTCTCCCGGATCTCCCTCAAACCCCTGTTATGTCCTTGTTCCAGGGCATTCAGGGGTTTTTTATGTGCTCCAGTTTTCCAGGGCCGGCTAACCTTTCGGTAACATTAGGGTCGATAGTGGACAAGGGACGGTTCTGCTGAATTGCACTGCCGGGCAACTAAACCACAAAAGGCGCTCCAGCGGGGCGGCGGATCGTCTCTATTTTCTGTAGAGTAAGTCATCAGACTCTATCTGCCTGAGTCTTTTCTCATTGCTATTTCCGGGGTATGGGATGCACCGCTTTCTTCCAATGCTTTTGTTCCTGCTGCTTCTTGGGTTTTTGTCGGGGCCCGCGTCGGTGCAGGCGCTGGAGGCGGCAAAGATCGAGGAGAGGATCTCCCTTCTGGAAAAGCTGGAAGAGCCAAGGGATGAGGCGGTCCAGGTGGAACTGAATCTCTATCGGGAGGCGGTTGCTTCGTTGAAGTCGGCGAAGGCGTATGCCGAAAAGACGGCGCTCTTTAAACAGGCGGCGGTGGATACGCCGGCAGAGCTCAAACGGCTGCATGCCGAGAGCGAGGGACTGGTGCGTCAATCCACGGAAGAGACTGTATCTTCGCTTGGTCGGCTGCCGGACACTCTGTTGGAGGCCCGGGTGAGGGAGGAGAGTGCCGCAATCGTCAGTCTTGGTGGGAGATTGGCGGAACTCGTCCAATCCATTAGCACATTGCAGGCCAGTCCCGAAACAAATCGTCAGATGCTCTCTCTGGCCAATACCCGCCTGGAAGAGGTGGATGAGACCCTGCGAAAGACACCGCCGGCAGATAAGAGTCACGAAGCCACCGAGGCCATGCTGGTTACTGCCCAAGCTGTGCGTAAGGCGCTGCTGGCAGAAATAGAGATGCTCAACAATGAGCGTTTGAGTCACGATCTCCGTTTGCAGCTGCTTCAGGCCAAACGCCAGTTGCTTGAAAAACGGCTTGTCACGGCCAAACGAAATGAGCAGGAGGGCAGGGACGAGATCAACCGGCGGCAAGCCAGCGAGGCGAAGGCGGCGGAAGCGGAAGCTGCCCAGGCGAGGCAGGAGGCGGTAGGTAAGCATATCCTCATCACTGCTGCGGCAGAGATGAATTCGGAGTTGAGTCGCCTGCTCAGTGAGTTGAGCCGGACCAATGAGGATGAGACCGCACAGCTGAAATTGACTCGGGCTCAATATCAGCGGATCGATCGCAACTACCAACGCTCCCTGCAACAGTTGGAAATCACCAGACTGGATCAACAGTTGGGGCAGTTTCTTCGCACCCAACAGACCAAATTACCCAAGATTGCAGAGTATGAGAAAAAACGCTTGCTGAAACAGCGTGCACTGGATGAATCGCGGTTGGCCCAATTCCGGCTACAGGAATCGCTGAACGAGTTGCAGGATATTGAACAGGTGGTGGCGAGGACGCTCACCAGCGAAAAGAAGGAGACCGAAACACTATCCCCCAGTCAACTGGAACAGCTGACCGGTGAGCTGCATCGACTGATGGAAGATCGGAAGGCGTTTCTCTCCAAGCTCGATGTTGCCTACACACTCAAGATAAAGTTGTTGGGGGAGTCGATCCATGAACAGCAGAATCTTATCGGCCGTGTACACCAGTACGATCAGCTTCTGGATGAGAATCTATTGTGGATCGCAAATGCGGAACCGGTGGATTTCAGGTGGGTCGGAAGTTTTGGCGAACCATTACTGATTCTGTTCTCCCCGGCAAATTGGTTTTCCGTGTTGCAGGCATTGGTAAAAGCGGCCATACAGTCTGCGCCATTCACACTGATTGTGCTGCTCTTATCAGCGGCGCTGCTGCTGGGCAGGCGCCGATTGAAAAAACGTTTGGGGGATATTGCCGCCAAGGTAGGGCTGGTCAAACAGGATCGATTCAGTTACACACTGGTCGTATTGGTTATCACATTGCTGCTGGCCATGCCCTGGCCGGTGCTGATGGCCTATACAGGGTGGTTGTTGGGTCATGTACGGGCAGATGCCTTTGTCGAGGCGGCGGGATTTGGCTTCAGGCGCAGTGCCTTTATCTTGGCAGCCTTCCTCTTTCTGCAGGCACTCTATGTCTCCAACGGTCTGGCAGAGATCCATTTTCGCTGGAAAGCCAGAACCCGTCGGCGTGTATCCGGCAACCTGACCTGGTTGATCCCGATCATGGTATGGGTCGCATTTTTGGTCGCGATGACGGAATCATCCAATGCAGGCCTCTATCGGGATACTATCGGCAGGCTGGTGTTCAGCGTAGCAATGCTGGCTCTGTTGCTCTTTATCTGGCGAGTGATTCGGTTAAAAGAGAGTAATGTTGAGCGCCGTACCACCAGCCTCGTCTGGCGCAGTCGATATATCTGGTATCCGCTACTGTTGTTGATCCCCTTTGCCCTAGTCATGTTGGCGGCGCAAGGCTACCACTACACCAGTCTGCGGGTTGCCGGACTGATATTCAGCTCTCTCATTGTCTTTCTGATAGCACTGTTGATCTATTTTCTCGCGGTACGCTGGTTGTTGGTGGCGCAGCGCCGTCTTGCTCTCGCCAGGGCATTGGCCAAACGTCAGGCAGATATTGATTCACGGGCCAGTAGGGAGGCGGTGGAGCAGACGGGGGAGATTACACCGGAAGCGATCGAAGTCCCCGAGATCGGTCTCGCCACCATCAATGACCAGACCCGTCGGTTGCTGCGGTTGGTGCTTACCGTTTTTGTGGGTTTGGTTCTCTGGACACACTGGTCTGCGATAACCCCGGCCTTGGGTGTGTTGGACAACGTTACCATTTGGGAGCATATGGCTACGGCGGAAGCGGGCGGCCAACTGTTACCGATTACGCTTGCAGACATTGGTCTGGCCGCTCTGGTTCTTTTCTTGACCTTCGTTGCCGAACGCAATCTGCCAGGCTTGTTGGAGATTGCGCTACTGCAGCCTCTCCATGTGGAGCAGGGCAATCGCTACGCAGTTTCCGCTCTGATTCGTTACCTCATACTGGCGGTCGGCATCGTCATGTCGATCAACTTGGTTGGCGTTGGCTGGGGAGAGGTGCAGTGGCTGGTTGCGGCCATCGGCGTTGGCTTGGGGTTTGGCCTGAAGGAGATCTTCGCCAACTTCATATCTGGAATAATCGTCCTGTTTGAACGACCGGTTCGGGTCGGCGATACCGTCACTCTCGGTGATATCAGTGGTGTGGTGACGCGGATACGGATGCGAGCAACGACCATTACAGATTTCGATAACAAGGAGTTGATCATCCCCAATCAGAATCTTATCGTCGAGCCGTTGGTGAACTGGACCCTTAGCGATCAGATCACCCGTGTAACCTTTATGGTGGGCATTGCCTATGGATCCGATACTGAACTGGCCCATCGCATTATGCTCAAAACGGTAACCGAACATTCGTTGGTGCTGGATGAACCCAAGCCGACGGTCTTTTTTACGGGCTTCGGCGACAGCTCCCTCGACTTTCAGGTGGCAGTGCATGTCAAGGAGAGAATCCAACGCCGTCTGTTGACCCATGATCTCCACATGGCGCTGGAAAAAACATTGCGCGAAAATGGCGTGGAGATCCCTTTTCCTCAGCGTGACCTACACTTGCGCAGTGTTGATGAGAACATTCAGCCTCTGGCCAATAGCAAGGAAAATTAGCCGTTCTTTCAACTCAGGAACGCATCTGTTTGGCTGATGTGAGTGTCTGCGCGAAAAGGACACTGTTGCGCGAGGAGGAGGGGGTGGCCCGCCGTTTCAAACAGGAGGAAGATAGGCAAACTGAAGAGCCGGCGCCGGACAACGTCGCATATCTGGAGAAGAAAGAGTCCGGAGAGTGATAGTCTCCCTCGAACAGCAACAGAAAACAGGAGAATGATCCATGAGCATGAAGTGGGATACCCGTTTTCTCGGGCTGGCTGCTCATATCTCGGGGTGGAGTAAAGACCCTTCATCCCAGGTGGGCGCCGTCATAACGGACGGCAATCGTATTATCTCGCTGGGCTACAACGGCTTTGCGGCCGGGGTGGAGGATACGCAGAGCCGCCTCTCCAACAGGGAGTGCAAACTGAACCTCACCATTCATGCGGAAGAGAACGCCATGATCTTCGCCAAGCGTGATCTGCGCGGCTGCACCGTCTATGTGACGCATCCCCCCTGTCCCCGCTGCGCCTCGAAGCTGATCCAGGAGGAGATCGGCCGGGTGGTGTTTATCAATCCGAGTCAGGATTTTCTTTCACGCTGGGCCGGTGACATCGAGTTGTCGCAGCAGATGTACGGTGAAGCCGGAGTCGAAATAACAGGTTACGAGGTGGATCAGGTCAATGTTGAGGATGCGCAGATAACCGTGGCGCCTGGCGGCTTCTTTACCAAGATCTTGAGCCGGTTGCTGCGATTGTAGGCCCTCTTCAACCATTCAGGCCAGAATCAGCATTATCTATAGTGCCTTGACACTCCATAGCTGACTGTCGGCGATGCATGGTAGCGATGTGCCTTGATTAGCGTATACACGATCTTCCGCTTTACACGTCATGTTGTGTTACGGGAACTGCACCTCTTCCCCGAGCCTGAAACTAACTGGATGGCAGCCGCCAAGCCAATGCGCTTTTGAATAGGCCGGCATAAGGTGAACTGAATGCGTTTCTAGTAGCCGTGCTGCTGAAAAGCAGCCAGACTCTCAATATGTGTTTGGGCAGAACCCAGCCATGAAGCCAAAGCAGTTAGCCCTATGGCACAGCATTTATTCTCTTGATTGTTAAAGAGCAGGTTTTCTATTTCCTATTGACAGGGCGGCGGCTCATATGTGTTATGCATTTTCCCACATTTTTATTGTTAAAGTAGTGAATCAGTAGAATTCACTTGAGTCTTAGGTATATTCGCTTTTGCATCATAAATAAACAAAGCACGCAACTTCTCCCAAAATTCTCCTCCCAGCACAAACAATGTAACAATAAATAGAAAATCCGCGATTATGTTCATGGTTATCCGGTTCTCTGCATACCACATGATTAGGTCAGGAGCATAGAAGGTTAAATAGGCGTATATGATATGAAGCAGTAGTAACATCAGTCCGAACCTGTAACGTGTGCGACTGACTTCACCTCGTGGTACAGCACGCTTCAGGAGTGAGAATGCTTTATTCTTTATATAAACATATCCAGGCTTGCCAAGTAGAATGATAGAAAGAACACTAAATATTTCAGGTGCCCCAATTAACAAAAAACCTGAAAGAAAAGCCTTTGTAGCAGTTTCTAAGTTTAAGTTAGTAACAAGAGGTATGAATAAAGGGCATACCCAACCAAATATGAATAAAAAGAGGCCTAAACAAAACCGCCAACTTTTAGGGTTAAACTGTTCTTTGTCTTCATCCATAGATGTGATACCTGATTTTTCTGGATATTAGTGTTTAGTAAAAATACAATGTTGCAGCCTTGAGGTTACTATTACTATGCATAACAGTGAATTAGAATGCCCCGATTATTTTTTATCAGTCGTTTACGAACCAAGCTGGCTGGCGTTCGAGTTTGGGATGTAACAACCCATTCGAATAATGCATGTAACCAAAACCGTACTTGTCAAACAAAATCAGGAGTGATTCATGCGCATCAAATTCATCCTTGCGAGTCTGCTTCTCATCAGCTTCGCCGCCTCTGGAGCCCCTCCTCCCCTCGCCGGGGTAGTGTGGCAATGGCAAGGCTCCAAATATGGCAATGACACCCAAGCCAAACCGGACGATCCGACACACTACAGCCTGCAGCTAAAGAAGGACGGCTCGGTGGCAGCCCGCCTCGATTGCAACAGAGGGAATGGTAAATGGGAAGAGAGCGAAGGGCATAAGCTAAAGGTCGAGATCCTCACCTCCACACGGGCCATGTGCCCTCCCAGTTCACTGGATGGAAAATTCACCAAAGATCTGGCTGCGGTGCAGAGCTACCTCTTCAAGGGGGGTGAACTCTACCTGCAACTGAAATTCGACAGTGGCGTGATGCGTTTCGCTAAACCCTGATCAAGGAGTTGAAACACTTCTGTGGTGATGCCATCCGCAATGCCGACACCTAATCATCTATCATTGTTCAGCAGGATAACCCGCATGCCACATTTGCCATGAAGCGACTCATATTCTGCCTCTTATCATTGATCAGCTTGGCCAGCCCGGCGACTGAACCCAGCGAGGTACTCATTGGCCTGAAGATCGATCAGATCACCGGTATCAATCAAAAGGCGGAGAACTTCAGCGTTGTCGGTAGTCTTCGTATCGATTGGCATCAGCCGCTGCTCGCGTTTGAACCCGTCCCAGGTGAAGCAGGATATCGCACCTATACCCTTGCCACCTTTCTCAAACTGCTGGAACAGAAACAGATCCGCTGGCCAGTCATCACCTACCATAACCAGCAAGGACGAACAGACTTCCAAAATCGTCTTATCTCCCTCGCGGAGGATGGCACGGTGATGTATCTCGAACGTTTCACCGCGACCTTTCAGGCACCCGCCTTCGACTTCCGGCTGTTTCCATTCGACAACCAGCTCTTTTTTATCTATGTGGATTCAATCTTCCCGCAGAGTCTGTTCCGATTCAAAGAGATGCCGGGGTTCAGTGGATTGGGGCAGCAATTGGGCGAAGAGGAGGGGATCGTTACCGATGTGCATACCCGCTTGGCGACCCACAACGAATTCACCAAGGGGGAAGCCTCCCGCTTCGTGCTGGAGTTCCACGCCAAACGTCATCTCAACTACTATCTGATACGGATCTTGATCCCGGCCCTGCTGATCATCACCGTTGCCTGGTTTACCTTCTTTCTGCAGGACTACACCAAACGCATCGATCTGGCTGGTGGTAACCTGCTGCTCTTCATCGCCTTCAACTTCACCATCTCCAGTGATCTACCCCGGCTCGGCTATATCACCCTGATGGATGCGTTTCTGGTCGGCACATTCTTCATCACCGCCCTGGTGGTTTTGGGTAATGTCTGGCTGCGGCGGCTGGAAAATCATGGCAGAAAAGCACTCGCGAAAAGACTCGATATCTACGCTATTACCAGCTATCCATTGGCCTACCTGCTTGGTGCCCTTACTCTCTGGCTGCTCTTTTTCTGGTAATCAGGTTTCTACTATTCCGTTTGATTAATTCTCCACCATGAATATCAAACCATTGACTTTAGATGACATCTTTCATCTTCTTTGTTGTCGTTGTAGAAAAATGAGCATTATCATTGGTTGGGAAATATCGCACCTGACCAACTTTTGTTGAAACTAAAAGATGCACGCAACCCAACGACAGTCTCTAACCTATCATCACGGTTACGTAAAAACTGAACTGAGGGTGTAATATGAAACCAGCTCTCGGGTTGGAACTTCCAGTACAGCTCTGCCCCGTACTGGTTATTGAACCCCTGCATTTTTTTGAAACTGCTGGCCTGACCATAGAGTGCTGCGGCCGCGAGCTGCTGGTTCGCTCTGCCGAAAGGCCGGTTCCAGGCAGCCCCGATGAAACCGCCGTCTTTTACCGATAGCGAGGAGCTCTGGGCCGCAGCCGTCTTGCCCGTGCCGCCGTTTTTGACAGTATAACGCCCAAAAGTCGCGTACTCTGCCTGCTCCCCGAACTCATGCGTGAATTGCCCCACCAGCCCGCGCTCAGTCGTGAGATCGTCATGCTCATCCACAAGGTAGCCGAGCGCCGACAGTGACGTCGTACCGTTCGGGTTACCGGGTTCATAAGCCAATTCCAGCATATAGGCATATTTCCCCTTGCTGAAACTGGAGAAATCCAGGCCGTCGGCCGTGGCCTGAGCATCGACCACGCCTGCCTGAACTGTCCACTGATCACCGTGCCAGGCGCCGGCAACCCCCAGGCCGATCGACTCCCAGAAGGACGCCACCGGATTCCCGGAGATCATCTTGTTGGTGAAGGTGTTCGAGTTGTCCGCCGTATAATCGCTTAGCAGAAAGAACTGGCCTGGGAAATATTTACCCAGGCCAACCGATAAACGATGGTCAAAAAACCACTGATCAACAGCCAAAACCAGCAAAGAGGTACTCGCGCTGTCAGACCCGTTATCCGTGGTATCCCACAGGAGGCCGGCCTGGCCGGCGAGTTCCGGTGCTGAATGTAAGTCGCCGATCTTGTCGGCTGAATTCATCCAGATAACCAGATTGGTGCTACCGAAGGTACCTGAATCCCGCCGGAAGAGATTGATATTGGCAATCGCGTCCAGCGTGTAATTGCCGGTGTCCCCTTCCTCACGCAGGGCATACTGGTATGCCGGCACGGCCGACAGGTCGAGATATTGCTGTGACTGTGCGGACGCTTCCAGCGCATCATTAAGGCGGCTGGCCTCGACCGTCTGAGTCATCACCGCAATCGTGGCGATGACCCGGATAGCTTGAGCCAGAGAAGTTCTCATGGCGCACCTCATTTCTTCGTGGTATCAATCGCTCTGTCATATTCCGGTTCAGGCGCTGCCCGGTCTACATCATCGATATCAGCTTTCGGAATGGCTGGAAACGGTTTGGCATCGAGGAAGCGCTGAATTACATTGCCAGTGATCCTCGCGACATCATTGTCAAAGTTGTTTTCCAGCAACGAGCCAAGCCAGGTAATTGACCCGGTTGAAAACATGGCGCCGCCATTTGCTGTTTCAAAGAACACAAGATCAGCCTGAGCCGTGATTTCACCCTTACTCGGTGTGTATTTTACTGAGACCGGGAGGATACCAAGGGTAGTATTTGAAATGGTTGGCCTAAGTGGTTCAGAGGTTGCCAGCTGCAGTGCATGGCGCGGCACACCATTATCGGGGTTGTAGCGATCAATCTCATATCCAGCGGCTCCGCCATGCACTTTATCAATGCCGTAATCCCCAAACACGTCACCTTCTTTGGTACCAGAAAAGATCCAGGTCGCACGCGGGTTCCCTGCATCTTCCCCTTTTCGATAGGCACTGGAACCGTGAAAGTTCTCCCCCGACATTTCAACACCAAATACCGGACCTGAAGGTCGTCCAGTTTCAATCATCAGGCCGCCACGCAGGCCACTGGTCAGGTAACGATCAGCGATACCGTGAAAATTACGGGATTCCATAACACCTGGTAGAGTTGGATGACCGTCGGCACTCCAGAACCAGCCATTAGCCCCCATGTACATAAAGCGCCCGCCCTGTTCGGTGTAGTCAGCAACATTATCAAACATAACAGGTGTCACATACTCGGGATGGCTTGAGCTCACGATCACCTGATATTGCTTTAGCAGTTCCAGGCCTTCGGCATCGACCAGCTCGTCGGTAATAATGTCATAGTCAATTCCCTTATGCTCAAGAAAACTGGTGAGGTGCGTATCTAAAGGGAAGTTATACAGCAAGCCCCCCGGTTTCATATGAATATCAGGACGCAGCCGGGTGCCATAGTCGAAGAAGGTTCCATCAAGATGGAGGGAGTAGACACCCGTGGTGGCGTACTCCAGGTGAGTCTTCAGGAACCTGGTGTCGGCTTCATTAATGTTCATGCCTGAGTAGTTTTGCGGTACGGTCGCAATATAGCTGATATTGGAGTAGGCAAGATAATTGTAGTCAGACAACCAGACGGCAAGTTTTGCCTGTGGTTTCCCTGTAGGAGCAGCCACAAAGAAGGGGATGTACTCCACAAAATCGCCCTGTTTCAGCCGCGCCGCATAAATGCCGCTGTCAAGATCCATTGGCACGGTGTAACTGAAATTAACCTGCCACTCGGCATTGTAGATATCATCGGCGTGAAAGGCGATGGCATCATACTGATTTGGATCATCGGTCCACTTGATGGTGTCGCCGTTCCAGAATACCCCGCGTAATGCCCGCTCTGGCAGGTTAATGACGCTGCCATTGTGTTCTTTGCCGGAGATATCATGGATTATTGTGCTGCCGATGCCCTGAGCAAAATCCCAATCGCCCACCAGACTAGGTTGCAACTTTTTCGGTGTTTCTTCAACAGAGAGCTGATTGATTTCGGATTCTGATAGTACCCGGTTGGCAAGCCGTACATCCTGGATGCGACCATTGAACACGTCTACCGGTTTTTCCTGTTTGGCATTGGCAGCACCCGGGCCACCTCGCACTGCAGCAATACGCAATGGTCCTGCCTGAACTATAGGCTTGCTGAGAGTGCCGGTTACGTGCAGGTTGCGAGCAGTGAACTTATCACCTGGTGATGAGGGTTTTTCCATCAAATATACCGTGATCTTCCGGCCATCAGCGTCATAGCTGACGGCGACATAGGTCCAGTCCCAGTCACGGGCGGCCTCGGTAAGCTTGACCGTATCCAGTTTGCCGTCACCGGAGCCAGTAACAAATTGCAGACGTGCTTGCTCGTCAAGCTGTAATGCCCATCCCGTTCCTGTGACCTTGTCGAATCGGGACACAATGGTTTGATCCACAATCGATGCGGCGATAGTGAGCGTTGGCGGGTGAAACGGATCGGGATTCTCCAGGTCAGGCGCCACATACTCGGATGGTGTAAAGGTCGGAAACACCCAGGCCGAAATGGTGAAGCTCTTAAGTTCGTCGAGTGTCTTGCCGGCTTCGACCTGAACATAGGAACCCAGGTTTAGGGGCTGCTCCTTACCCTCGTAGCTGCCTGCAAACGGTGCATCAACCGGGTCTACTCTGAAGTGCTCTTTGTAACGGCTCAGCGAGTCGCCGTTAACGACTCTCACCAGATCCGCTTTATAAGTGCCTCCGCCGATGACATTCGCCATAAAATCGACCTTGTCACCCGGACGCACAGACAGTGGTGCCGCATAGCCGATTATGGAGCGGACTGGCGTCTTTTCCGCGGCGTGCAGCGGCATTATCTGGGCAAATGTAAGCAGCAATATAGTGATGAGCCCACTGAGGGATAGCGGCCACGCCCCAGTTAGCCTCAAAAAACCCGGCAGTGGATTTGTGACACGCTCTTCCATACTCATATTCATTCTAGTTCTCCTGGATGACTTGGCCGTAGAGTTCTCAGTCCAAGGCACTCTTTCGGATTTACAATCTATGATCGCTCTAGTAATTCTTTTGTTCCTAACCCCCAGTAACGCTGACAGTCAAGAATATCAACCCTGGATGCATTGAGTTTTCTGACACGCTCAGGACCGACACACTGAACAGCTCCTGAAACGCTCATGGGTGCATGGGGGATAAATACGGTCAAGCGTTTATTAATATGTTCTTCAATGATAAAAACAAGCATCTGTGTATCACCATCTGTTAGTACCGCAGGAAGATAACCCTCCACATCATTGTTATTATTAAACTGCTGAGTAAAATGCTTTAACATCGAGTAGATGCCTAACTTCTCAAGGATTGCTTTTTCCAACCAGCGACCAATATATTTTCCAGTTCTGCATCTTGCAGTAAAACCAACAAAGAAAAACAGTAAAAACAGCAAAACAACAGCGATGGCAGTGCCGCTAAGAAAATTATTTCCTGAAAAGTATGAAGCAATAGGCTGAGTAATTAAGATAACAACATCAAACAACTCTTCTATTGCGACTATTGCTAGTCCAACCGGGAGCAATATAAGAAAACCTTTCACAGACGTTGTTTTTAAAAATTCAAATACAGGTTTCATGTTTAGTCACTTCCAATAGTGAACGCAGCTTATTTATAAGCCTATTACTTCCTGAATGATATCTCTTTTATATCTTGTTCTTTCTTATCATCCAGAGGAATGTGGACTATCTCATGAGCTTGCTTTGAAAAATCTATTTTCTTTAAATCTAATTTCCGTATTCTTCTATTATGTTGGGTATGATAATAAAGAACTCGTTCAGTAAGATCCCAGGCTGTTGTCCAAATGGTTGAACTGCGCATACCTTCTAAATTAGCGGCATTATTCGATCCTTCAGCACTGCCTAATGGTAAATTAAAGTTATCAAGAATTCTAAATAGTTCATAAATAGTTTCCTCTGATTTCGCTGTTGGACGTGCGGTCTGAGTCCATGCTACAGCACGGACAAAACGTGATGGCGGTGTAAAGTCGCCAGGCAAACCAATCATACCGCTACCACCGCCTATTGGGGTAAAGTCAAGCTCTTCAATCTTTTTATCTGGTATAGCTACAGCAGAAAGATTTACATAATTGCGTAGATTAGTCATATGCCAATCATAGTTAGGGGCGTTTGTTATAACTCCCAATGGGTTTTCATGAATCTTGAGCTGACCATCAGTAAACTCAATGACAATTGATATTCCTGTGGCATCAGTCACTATCCAATGGGCATTAACAGGAATACCCAATGCTTTCTCAATAACGGGAACCACCTGAACGGTTTTCATTCCAGCTCTGACTTCTTCAACGCTGGCAAACTGGCTTAAAATAAAGTTAACAATATTAACCGCAGTAATAGTTTCCTCAGCCATAGAAGGCTTGTATTCCATGTAACTCGCGAAACCCGGATGATAAAAAAGCCCTACAGCAAGTCCTTTTTCGTTCATTCCATCAGCGAGATAGTCTTTGTGCAACATATCAAGACCAACAACGGCATATTTTCCTTTCCACTTTTTGCCATTATTGCCATCAGGTGTGAGACCTGTAAAAGAATGACCACGAGGAATGGTGGCAACTCTGGAATTGAGATCAAAAGTCCCCCACTCCATCGAACGCCCGTAAACTACCGATCCATCTCCAGCAGTTAATCTGATACCCGTACATGCATTCGATTGATTGATATTGAAGCCAAATACTAATAGAGCTAATAAGTTCAGTGCGACTAATTTTACTGTTTTCATATTGTTTCCTTTTTCAATTTGCCACTAAAATTAGGTGATATTAAAAATAGGTAGTAAAATTTAGAAACGCGTTATAGTCATTTTTCAACCCTGAATTCTCATCACGACGATAGGTTCTAAGATCCTTGTCATAGTTTTTTTGTACTAATACAGACCAGGTTACTGTCGGTGTGACCTTACCCATAACAGTGATATCCATATTACCGGAACCCTCCCCTGAAAGATCGCCTGAGAAGAAACGTGTATAACCAGGCCAGAATTGAACACTGGCACCATCCCACCAGTTGCCCGGCACATAAACCAACAATGGTGATACATTTATGCCCGCACCATTGTGTTTTTCAAACTTTTTGTCCCATGTATTCACCAGATTTATCGGTAAAAATAAACTCCACCTTTTGTTAATGCCGAATGCAGGAAGCCCTCCGATCGACAGCACATTTTGTCCATCCGTACCTTTCAGTGCGCCCGCTATCTGCAGGTCGATCTGGGTTGCCCAGCCTCGGTATCCTGATGTCACTGTGTAGTCCATATCGAAAAGGTGAAACCATCTTGCGCGGGGACCGGTAAGCCCTGAATTGCTGCCTGAAACCTTGTCACCAGAGTGTTTGCCGTAGCCAAGATTAAAAAATACCATGTCGCTTTTCGATAACCCAATATTGCCTGCTACCCGCAACTCCAACATACTTTCACCGTTGGTGTAGTCGACATACTTCGGGCCTACTCCGATATAGGTATAAATTTTCGTGGGATCCGACGCATCGATTTTTTCACTCTGTGCATAGGCACTATCAAGCATTACTGCAAAGAAGAGCAGAATAAACAACGTGGAGAGCATTGCTTTCGTTAAAATACCTTTGCTTCTGAATAATGGATTGAACGTATAAAATTTCATAATTTATTTATTTCCATTTCAGAATAATTTCGTTAAACGATCAGAATGTCTCACCATCATCCATTACTTATTACTTATTACTTATTTACTTATCTAAATTAAGGCATTGCAGTTAAGTTCGGAAATGAATTTCAGATAGAAAATAATTTTCGTCTATGTGAAAATAATTTTCTATCCAAATTGCGCACACTTTGCAAAAATAACCACTTCAGCGATATCTGGAGATCACCGCAACCACGCACAAAGTAGCTTATAACCTATTGATATTAGGTTTATTTCCTACCCTTATCCTAATTCGGACAGGGGGGCGTGATCGCTGCCCCTCGGCGAAGGTGGGGTAAGCCCCCTATTGCACTCACAGATATCACTGAAAAACCCAAAAACATGAATTTCACTCAAGATAAAGACAAAAATAGAAACCTGTTTCTATCATCTCAGTTTCATGACGTAGATCAGTATCTTGAACACATTGCGCTTATGCCTCAGATGGATTCGGATATGATTCAGCTGGATAAGGGACCCTTTCATCTTTTTGAACAGGTATTTATGTTCGGGGATGTAGGCATAGTTCATCTCGGTAGTAATAAGGCCGTATTTGAACGCTACTCTCTGTCAGCCGACCACACACTTTTTGGATTTACACCACCGCAAGGGAACGTGCAATCTCGCTGGTGTGGGATGGTGGCTCCCCCTGACTGTGTTGGTATTGTCCATTCTAATCGAGAATATTCTGGTTACGCCCCTTCGGGTCATAATGTATTGGACTTGATAATTCCACAAACCTGGCTACTGGAACAGGGTGTTGTTGATGAGAGGTTATGGAGAAACTCTTTGATACCAGAAAAAGCAATTTTTCCTCTACCGTACCAGCAAGCTTTTCGCTTCCGCGACATACTTTACAATCTGGTAAATAATAAGAGTATGCAAGAATTACTAAAACAAGATCAAGAAATGGCAAGTCTGTTTCGCGAATGGGTTCTGGATGAATTCCTATTATTAATAACAGCCTGCTTCAAGGTGACGAATAAAAAAATGAGGATCGCCAGTCAGTCTCGTTTTGAGATTTTTCAGACCGCCATCAATATGATTGATAATCAAATTATGAATCCACTATCCACCAGCAACCTGGCGTTACAGATAGGGACCTCACCAAGAAGTTTGCAATACGCCTTTCAGGAAAATATTGGGGTAACGCCCCTACAGTATATTCTTCACCGGAAACTCCATGCTGCTCGAACCCAATTGCAACAGAAATTTTCTGATACACACGCTAACGTAGCAAGCATTGCTATGCTCTATAGCATGACACATCTTGGTAGATTTAGCTTGAATTACAAAAGCCTGTTTGGTGAGCTACCCTCTGCAACACTGAAGCAGATAAATGCAAAAAATTGATGGCAGCAAGTTGCTTATGTACATTCTAAACTCTTATTTTATCGACTAAACAACAAAGGATCATTATGGTTGACCTAGTTGGTTATACTGCTGGTTTTTTTCTAATGTGGAGTTTTCTCCCGCAGATCATTAAAACAGCAAAAACTCATAAAACAGATGGCTTATCAGTTGGCATGTTGATAATTTCACTAATTTCTGCGGCACTATCTGAACTCTATGCCTTTATGCTGGGACTGACCCCAATGCTTATCATGAATGGCATATTTCTACTGTTATTATTGATACAGTTGGTGATGACTCTATTGATTGACAGGTCATCTGCGAATATTGAAATCGCAGTTGAATCGTAGCGGGAATAATGATTACCAAAAGTAGATACTCCAGGGTTTAATCCGGATGTTTCACTCGACACTTGATTCTACGTTTTTTCACACCAACTCGCTGGACCAAAGGAAAAATGGGAATCAAAAACAATAGGTAACTACTAATAATAGGGGACGCACCACGTTTTCCGCGTGCGTCCACTATTATTTGTGAATACTCCACCGGCTAAAGCCGGATTGATCGGCCGATTACCGTCATACGACGGTAAAGTCATCATCCGGCTCCGGTGGCTTCTGATTCTTGATGTATTCCTTCCATACCTCATCAGTCACATTTCCGCTTGATGCCACCCAATATCCTCTGGACCATAGATGCTGGCCCCAATATCTCTTTCTCAGGGCCTTATACTCCGATAACAGCCTGTGAGAGCTCTTCCCCTTCAGATACTGCACTGCCCGTGACACCGATAGCTGAGGCGGAATACCAATCAACTCAGGAACCAGCCTTAATGCATCCTAGCCAACGCGTCCGCATCTGTTGGCCTATAATCTAATCAGACTTTTGATGGCTCAGGCAGCTCTGCTGGCCGACCTGTTACCCCGCCAACTTAGCTTCAAGCACACCTTGCAGTTGTGGTTTGGCTGGAGGCGAAGCGGTCCTGGAAATTACGATGACGAAAAACTTGGCTGCTTGTTCATCCTAATTGCACAACAGCAAGTCGGGAAGCGACCAGGACGCATTGAACCGAGGGCACTCAAGCGACGAGCAAAATCCTTTCCTCTACTCGTCAAACACAGGCATGCAGCGAGGGAGGAAGTCAGGAAAAATGGACATCCCAAAAAGCTTAAGTCAGTGCCATTCGGGTCGGACTCAAATTGATTCCGGCCTTTCCCCTGGGAATTGGAGGGGAGGGAATCCTACCGGGCTGCTATTTCAGCGTTAAATGTTTCAACTCCATGCGATAGCGGCCCAAGATCCGATCCCGCTCGATGCGCACCGGCAGGTAGTCGAGTGAAGGGGCGAACCAGATGGTGTAGTCGGGTGCCAGACCCTCTTTGCTGCGGTTGACCTTGAGACACTTCAGCCGGCCCAGAGGGGTCTGAATCCACTCCCTGCCCACCACCCGGAACTGATAGCGCTTCAGACGTCCGCCGTCCGCCACCTGATAGCTGACTTGCTGCCGGCCATTGGCAAGATCGAAGCGAATCGCCAGTTGTTGGCTGAACTTGTCCTGCACGCCTGGTGAGATCTCCTGCGCCCAGCGGGTGCCGCCACTCTCTGTCCAGACCCGTTGGTCGGGCCAGTCGAACTGGAGCCGGGTCAGGTTCCTGGTCTCCCCGTTGCCGAGCCGGTATTCGTAGGCGTGGGGCACGATGCTGCTGTTTTGCAGCACGCCTTCGCTGGTCTCCTGAACCTCGTCGGCCTGAAACCAATCGACCAGTCGTTCGGGACGGGTGTGCGCATGATAGAGGTATTCGCCACCCTCAGTGAGGGTGAGTTGAAGCGTCAGAGTTCCCAGGGGTACGCCGTAGTTGGTGACCTGAAATCCGGCATCGAAGGATCTGAGCTGGAAGGGGGATTCCGCACTGAGCAGCGAACTGCACAGCAGTAGTGGGATACCAGCCAGCCAGTAGCGGAGGAATCCGGTATCCTTCATGGATCAGGCGATCTCCTGACCCGGTGTGAAGAGGACTGGCTGCAGTAACGGCCGGTCGTCCAGATAGACCTGGCCATTTTCCGCCAATCGCAGTCTCTGCTGGGCAAACCAGCGTATCGCCAGCGGATAGATGAGGTGCTCGCGTTGCAGTACACGGTCGGCTAAAGTCCGGGCATCGTCACCATCCTGGACAGGTACCTGGGCCTGCACGATCAATGGGCCGCCATCCAACTCCTCGGTGACGAAGTGTACACTGGCGCCATGCAGGGTCTCTCCTTCATCCAGGGCCTGCTGATGGGTGTTGAGGCCACGGAACTTCGGTAGCAGTGAAGGGTGGATATTGAACATCCGGCCAGCGTAGTGGCGCACGAATCCGGGGGTGAGGATGCGCATGAAACCCGCCAGCACTACCAGCTCTGGTTGATACTCATCGATGAGTTCGATCAGCGCCTGATCGTAACTCTCCCGGTCGGAAAAGGTCTTGTGATTCAGCACCCGGATAGGGATGCCGGCGTTTTCTGCACGGGTAAGGCCATACACATCGGGCCGGCTGCTGATGACGGCGCGGATCTCCACCGGCAGATCGCCCACTGCGCCGTCGATGATCGCCTGCAGATTGGTGCCGCCACCGGAGATCAGGGCGACCAGCGGTAGTTTATGGTTATCGCTCATCTACCCAGGCTTCCGCTGATCTCGACCCCCGGTTCATCGCTGTCGCTGGTTTCGATCTGTCCCAGTCGCCAGGCGGTCTCGCCGGCATCGTTCAGCATCTGCATCGCCCGTTCTGAGTCTTCGGCGGCGACGCAGACCACCATACCCACGCCACAGTTGAAGGTGCGCAGCATCTCCGGCTGCGCCACGTTGCCTTTCGACTGCAGCCAGCTGAAGACCTCCGGCAGTTGCCAGGAGTCACCGTCGATGACTGCCTTGCTTCCGGCAGGCAGGACGCGGGGCAGGTTCTCCGGCAGGCCGCCGCCGGTGATGTGGGCGAGGGCGTGGATCTCAACCTCAGCCATCAGCGCCAGCAGGGATTTGACGTAGATATGGGTCGGCGCCAGCAGTGCTTCGCCCAGCGTCCCTTCGCCCATGGGTTCGGCAAGATCGGCGCCGCTCACTTCGAGGATCTTGCGGATCAGGGAATAGCCGTTGGAGTGGGGGCCGGAAGCGGCGAGACCGATCAGCACGTCGCCGGGCTTTACCTGTTCGCCCTGGATCAGCTTGCGTTTCTCCACGATGCCGACACAGAAACCGGCCAGATCGTAATCCCCTTCGCTATACATGCCGGGCATCTCGGCGGTCTCGCCGCCGGTGAGGGCTGCGCCCGCCAGTTCGCACCCTTTGGCGATGCCGCTGATCACATCGGTGGCTACGTCCAGCTCCAGCTTGCCGGTGGCGTAGTAGTCGAGAAAGAAGAGCGGCTCGGCGCCTGCCACCACGATGTCGTTGACACACATGGCTACCAGATCGATGCCGATGGTGTCGTGGCGGTTGAGTTCCAGCGCCAGTTTCAGCTTGGTGCCCACCCCGTCGGTGCCGGAGACCAGTACCGGCTCGGAATAGCGGTCGAGGGGCAGTTCGAACAGTGCGCCAAAACCGCCGAGGCCGGACAGCACACCGGGTCTGAAGGTTTTTTTGACGATAGGCTTGATGCGTTCTATCAGGCTGTTGCCGGCATCTATGTCTACACCGGCATCCCGGTAACTGAGTTGGGTTTCGCTGTTGCGGGTACTGTCTTGGGCCACAGGTTGACTCCCTGGTGGACGGTTACTGTTGGCGGGGAATTTTAGCAGATCTTCCGGTACACCGTGATAGAGTTGCTGTTGGAGGATTTGTCCGGCTCTTCCGTTTCTGGATGAAGACTTACCACTTAGACAGGCTTTCTGCTCCGCGCTAGAATCCCAGCGGTCAAAACAACTGTGATGAATTTAACTGGACTCATATTTCAATGATCTTTAAACAGATATGGCTGATATTGCTGCTTCTGTTCTGGTGTGCCGGAGCAGTGGCGGAGCGTGTGTCCGGACTCTATGAAGCGGCGGTGCCGGTGGTAGGGCAGGGTGCCGAAGCCCGCGCCCCGGCCATACGGGAGGCCTTCGGTCATGTGCTGATCAAGGTCTCCGGCAACCGCGACCTGTTACAACAGAAAGACCTTGCCAAGAGGCTGAAAAGAGCTCCCAGGTATGTTCAGCAGTACCGCTACCGCATGTTGGAACAGCCGCTATCGGATGATCCTGCACCTGTGGTGAATCCGGAAAACCCACTGCCGGACCGGATGCTCTGGGTGCGTTTCGATGAAAAAGCCGTGAATCGCTTGCTGCGTGAGGCCGGAGTGCCGGTCTGGGGCGGCACCCGGCCATCCACGCTGGTCTGGCTGACTCGTGATGCCAAAGGCCGTCGCACCCTCTACCAGCAGGATATGGAGCCGGAACTGGCAACTGCGGTGACTGAAACGGCGGATCAGCGAGGTCTGCCGGTGGTGATGCCGCTGATGGATCTTGAAGATAGAAACACCCTTCAGGTAAGTGACCTCTGGGGCGGTTTTGAAGAGAACATTCGTCGTGCCTCACAACGTTATCTGCCCGATGTGATCCTGGCCGGTCGCCTGCACCGGCAGGGCAGTCAAGCCTGGAGTGGTGACTGGACGCTCTATCTGCCTGATGGAGTGGAGCAGTGGCAGATTCAGGGCAAGAGCGATCTGGCGCTGGCCCGCGAGGGAGTGCATCGGGCGGTGGATCTGCTGGCCGCCAGGTTTGCGCCCCAGAGTGCTTCTCAGGGAGTTGAGGCATTACGGATAAGGGTTTCAGGTATGCTCAATCTGGCTGACTATGTTCTGGTCAAAGACTATCTGCGATCACTGGTGATGATAGAGCAGCTGGATCTGCTGGCAGCGGGTCCGGAGCAAGTCAGTTTTCTGGCCAGAGTGCAGGGGGGGCGTGAAGCACTGGAGCGGGGCATCGTACTCGGCGGTGTGCTGGAGTCGGTGGTTACCCCCGATGAGGTGGTGGAAGCAGAGGCGTCGCCACCGGAAGATTTCGATGTGCAGAGTCTTGACTACCGTTTGCGGTAGTGAGCCGGTTTGGATTGTCATTCACTGAATGAGTGTTCGTCCAGAATACTGTTTTATTACCACGAAGAGTACGAAGTACACGCGACTGCATGGATGCAGGAGGTAGAGCAATGCAGGGAGCAGTTGCCGAAAGAAAATTTATGGTTAATCAATCTCTTTGCCTTAGTGCTCTTCTCGTGTTCTTTGTGGTTAGATATGAATTTTCGGACGGACACAAATTAATCTGTCCAGTATCATCTGATAGTTTGTAAAAAATGCAGCCCAGAGACATACCCAACCTCATCAGTTTTTTACGCATACTGCTCTCGGTGCCAGTCGTCTGGCTGCTCTTTGAGCGGGAGTTTTCTGCGGCACTGATATTATTCGCCATCGCGGGTTTCTCCGATGGCCTGGATGGCTTCCTGGCCAAACACTACGGTTGGGAGAGCCGCCTCGGCGGGATGCTCGATCCCCTGGCGGACAAGGCGCTGTTGATGAGTTCTTTTCTGGTGCTCGGCGCGTTGGGACTGGTCCCTGTCTGGTTGGTGATTCTGGTGATATTCCGGGACCTTGTAATTATTGGCGGTGCGCTCTATTACCACTTCAGTGTCGAGGAACTGCAGGCCGATCCAAGTCTGATCAGCAAACTCAACACCCTGTTGCAGATATTGCTGGTCATCCTCGTGGTGACGGATGCAGGCCCCTATCCACTTCCTGCAGTGCTGATTTCAGCCCTGGTCTGGAGCACGTTGGCCACTACGGTAGCCAGCGGAGTGGGTTATGTCTGGGTTTGGTCGCGTAAGGCGAAGGAGAAAGGGTTGCGGAGTTGATGGCTGCCGTTCTATAAACTAACGGCTGGCACCCACATTGGCTTTCTGATGTGCAGGGTATTTGGTGTGGGTCCTATAGTCCAAGCACTTCCCGTACAAACGGGATGGTCAGTTTTCTTTTCGCGGCAAGCGATGCCTGATCGAGCTGTTCCAATAGACCGGTTATCGAACTGATGTCCCGGGGAATTCGGTGCAGCAGGTAGCTTGCAGTGTCTTTCGAAAGTTCCAGTCCACGTTGCTGCGAGAGCTGGGACAGCAGTATCAGGCGGCCATCGTCGTTCAAGGGTAGCAGGTGGTAACAGGGGCCCCAGGTGAGGCGGGAGGCGAGATCCGGTAGACGGATCTCCACTCCGGCAGGCGCAGAGTTTGCCGTTATCAGCAGTCGGGCATCACGCTCCCGAAGCTGGTTGAAGAGGTTGAAGAGGGCGATCTCCCATGCCTGGTTGCCGGCCACTCTTTCCAGATCGTCCAGACAGACCAGATCCAGGGCCTCCAGTCCCTCCAGAATGCCGGGCTCCAACTCGTTGATTTGTGCCAGGGGAATATAGGCGCAGGTACCGCCGGACTCATCCTGTTGGTGGCAGGATGCCTGCAACAGATGGGTTTTGCCTGAACCGCTCTCCCCCCAAAGATAGATGAACGGATCGGTTCCCGTCAGTAGACGCGAAAGGGCCTCACCATTACGGCCGGGAATAAAGCCGCTGAAGTTGACCGCAGGTTTTAACCCTATTCCCAGGGCCAGCTGACTGGACATGATTCTGCCGTGGTCAATCGTTGGATGTGAGCTGCATAGCCTTGGCCGCGACCCGTTTGCCCAAGGCGCGGCAGAGCGTTTTCTCTTCATCGCTGAGGGGCAGATTGCTCTCTCCACCGGCCAGGTGGCTGGCGCCGTAGGGGGTGCCGCCGGTTCTGGTGTGCAGCAGATCGGTTTCACTGTAAGGCAGTCCCATGAGGATCATGCCGTGGTGCATCAGCGGCAGCATCATCGAGAGCAGTGTGCTCTCCTGTCCGCCATGCATGCTCGATGTGGAGGTAAAAACGGCCGCGGGTTTGTCGATCAGCGAGCCGCTCATCCAGAGACGACTGGTCTGGTCGAGAAAGTATTTCAGTGGTGCCGCCATATTACCGAAACGGGTGGGACTGCCGAGGATCAACCCAGCGCACGCCTGCAGGTCTGCGTCAGTGGCGTAGGGTGCGCCCGACTCAGGAATGGACTCGGCGGTTGCCTCACAGACGCTGGAGACCTCCGGCACGGTGCGCAGACGGGCGGTCATGCCGGAGACCTCCTCCACACCACGGGCGATCTCCCGCGCCATCTCTGCGGTGGCGCCGTGACGGCTGTAGTAGAGAATCAGAATCTCGGCCATCTCAGATGATCTCCAGTACCTTTTCCGGCGGACGGCCGAGGGCGGCCTTGCCGTTCGTGATGACGATGGGACGTTCGATCAATTTGGGGTGGGCGATCATGGCGTCGATCAATTGATCCCGGGTCAACGAAGGGTCTGCGAGATTGTTCTCTTTGTACTCGCTCTCTTTCTTGCGCATCAGATCTCTGGGTTCCATGCCGAGCATGTCGAGGACCTGTTTCAGGGTATCCCGGTCCGGCGGGGTCTTCAGATACTCCACGATCTCAGGTTCGACGCCATTGTCCTTCAACAACTGGAGAGTCTGGCGGGATTTGCTGCAGCGGGGGTTGTGAAAGATCTCCACACTCATTGGATTATTCTCCGGCTGAAAAATGCCTATTGTAACCATCGTTTAGGACGACGTCTCCCCACAGCCGCAGGTTGGTGGCATACTGTTCATCTGCTCTTTTCAAGGTAATGACATGAGCATGGACCCCGTGGCGAGAGGCCGTTTCTATCTGTACCGTATGCGGCAGTTCAGCGCGCTGCTGTTGCACCATTTCATCAAGGATGGGGGGGTGCAGAATACGGCGGCCCTGACCTACACCACGCTGCTCTCGCTGGTTCCCCTGATGACCGTCATGCTGGCACTGTTTTCGGTCTTTCCCGCCTCGGAACGGGTGGCGGTGGAGATCGAGGAGTTTGTCTTCAAAAACTTTGTCCCTGCGGCGGGGGAAGTGGTGCATGAGCATCTGAGCAATTTTAGCAGTAAGGCGGCAAAACTCTCTGGTGTGGGGTTCGCTTTTCTGCTGGTTGCTGCGCTGATGCTGATGGGCAATATCGACAAGGCGTTCAACACCATCTGGCATGTGCGCAAGAAACGTGGGGCCATGTCGACCTTCATGGTCTACTGGGCAATCCTCTCTTTGGGACCGGTGTTGATCGTGGTCAGTGTGGGCGTGACCTCCTATCTGGTCTCAATTCCGATTCTCAATGATGATGAGACGGTGCAGCAGTTGCGTTCGCGCTTTTTGAGTATGAGCCCGGTCCTTATCTCCGCTTTTGCCTTTACCCTGCTCTATGCTGTGGTGCCGAATCGGAAGGTGCCGCTGCGCCATGCCCTCGCAGGCGGTATTCTCGCTGCCCTGTTGTTTGAGAGTGCAAAGCGGGGTTTTGCACTTTATGTCACCCATTTCCCCACCTACGAGGCAATCTACGGTGCGATGGCGGTGATCCCGATATTCCTGATCTGGATCTACCTCTCCTGGTTGGTGACACTGCTGGGGGCGGAGTTTACCTACTGCCTCGGCATCTTCCGGGACGACTGGCACGAGCGGTTAAACACCCGCGGCAGCAACTTTCTGTTGGCGCTTCGTCTGATTGGCCATCTGCGGGAGGCGCAGATGCTGGGGGAGCAGCGTTCATGCCAGGATCTGTCAAAGCGGGAACCGGAAGTCTCTGAAGAGCACCTGGAGGCAGCGCTGTTTACCCTGCAAGGGGCGAAGCTGGTGTTGCGTACCGAGGAGAAGAATTGGGCGCTTGCCAGGAACCTGCAGGAGGTGAAACTCAGTGATCTCTACCGTGCAGCGCCTTTTGTGTTGCCGGATGCAGATAAGCTGGATGAGGGGTCAGTGGTATTGTCGAGTATTCTGCAGACTATCGAGAGAGATGTTGAAAAGGGTATGAATTGCCCGCTGGAAGAGCTCTACCGTCAGGATTAGAATCAGAATTGCTGAAGCGATGCTATTTGTATCTGACCTTCAGCCGCTCGTAATAGGGAGTCGATGAAGCCTGTTCCGTCGGCACTATAACCGGTGCCGGTATCTGTTCTGCCACAAGATATTCACGCCCGGTTTTGAGCTGTCCTTTGGTAGACAGTAGGGTGTTTTTTTTCGGGGCTCCCCGGTCGACGTAGAGACAGGGCTGTGTGCGAAGGTCGCCACCCCCCCCTCCGATGGGGTTGAGAGTAACCGGCATTACGTGCCCCTTTAGAAACTGTATCCCCAACTCCAACATTTCACCGCCTCTCTTGAGCGCGCGTCTGACTTCACCGATTTTCAGGCTGTCCGGCTGATCGGGATGTTTTTCAGTGATCAATACCAGTTGACCGACCAGTTTAAGACTCGAACTCTGCAGTGGCAGATGAATGGCCACACCGGTTTTGCTGCAGTTGGTCAGTTTGCAGGTGAGGCGTTGGTGACGGGGTTTGAAGCCGCCGCCCAGATTGCCGGATGCCAGGGTCACCGACTCTCCTTCCTCCTCATCGGGTTTGCTGGCGGCAGGAGTGGCGATAGCAAGAAAGTGGTGGATCGAACTGATGCCGATGGCAACGGTAACCTGACCATAGGCATCCTGTCTTTTGCTGCTGCGTTCCTTGCGGATATGCCAGGATTTCAGCATGTCGCGCAGCGTCCCTGCAGCATCTTTCGAACTGAGGTGCTGCAGTCCCATTGGAGGCGCTTCACCACGTAACTCGATCTTTCGCAGACTCTGGTGCAGGCGTTTGCTGACTGGATTGATATTGAGCAGGCGGAAGCGGGGAGATGCCAATGTGCCGGAGGTATCCGGATCGAAAAGCCGGGGTGGTACCTCGCCCAGCATATCGATGATATAGCGCCCGGCCGGGTCCGCTTCGGATTTCAGCTCTTCGAAACGTGCTTTGCCTGCAAATTGGTTCAGGTAGCCGTAGCAGAGTCGTGCCTCCCCTGCCTTCAGATGGCAGGGGTCGAGTAGCGCCAGCAGCAGGATACGTTTCAGCTGGTGGGCGGCAGAGGCGTTCTTTGGTACGGCTTGGTCACGGTCGTCAATCAGATCGTGTTGTTGGTTCTGCTGTTCCGCCAGATTGTAGAGCTGGAGAATTTCACGCCAGGCATTGGTGGCATGGCAGTCATAGCCTTCGAAAGTGGTCAGTTGGTCAAGAGAGAGGAACTTGATGGCGTAGTAGACCCCCCCCAACAGTCTTTTGCGGTGCTTGAGCCATGATTTCTGGCGCAGACATTCATTGACGATATGTTTGTGACCGTAGGCCATCTCCTGCATCAGCTGGCGGATCTGCTTCACGCTGGGTGCGCCGGGTTTGTTTGAGGCGATCCGGCAGAGCCGGGTGGTGGGTAATCGGTAGAGTTCCATCAACTCTATGCGGTCAGGGACCCGTCCAGGAAAACGGTTGAGTTGTGCAAGATTGGTGATGATCGCCTCAGCCACGCGCGCTGGACTGGCGTAAGGGAGGGAAGCGATCCATTGGCGCAGGGATCCGGGATGTATCTCCACATGCGGGTTTTCGATGGTATCGGGTGCAGGAACAGTAAACTTGGGGCGCCGCATCGAATCATTTGGTCTGCTGAAAATCTGAAACATATTGATAGTATCGATATTCCGTGGCGGGTTCACCCTTTATTAAGTTTCTGCTGATTGCTGCAGTCGGCGTCTCTTGAATGGTTATCGGCGGTCACCGTCAAATCTTGAAAAATTGGGCTGCGGTATACTGTTCATGATTGAAATCCCCGGAATTTATCCCGACAATGGGGGTCGGATAATTGAGGGTGCCGTTGCCGGCGCTTCTCTCCAGAAGAATCAACAAGTACCAGAGGCACCCTATGCGCAATCCACCCCCAGTGTGGCGGCTACTACTATTGGGCTGTTTGGCCCTGTTCAGCACGACATCGTTCTCAGAGCCCGTGGACTTTGAGTTGCCGGGACTCGATGGCAAGACTCACAAGCTTTCCGACTACCGGGGCAAGTGGGTGTTGGTCAACTACTGGGCGACCTGGTGTCCTCCCTGCAGGGAGGAGTTGCCGGAGCTGGAGGTCTTTCACTCCAACCACAAGGACAAGGATGCTGTGGTGTTGGGTGTTGCCTTTGAGCGCATTGATAAAAAACGCCTGAGCCGCTTTGTCGAAGAGCAGTTTCTCAGCTATCCGATTTTGTTGGGCAAACCTGCCGCTGGCTCGGAGTTAGGGAAAATTCCCGGTCTGCCGACCTCTTTTTTAATCTCGCCAAGTGGTGAAGTGGTGGCTCGGCAGGTGGGGCCGTTAACCGCACAGGACCTGGAAAGTTTTATTGCCAACAATGCTGAGTAGGTGGCTCGATGTGAGGATTTCCCTCTCCATTGTCCTGATGTTGTTCATGCTCTCTGCCGGGGCGGTGAGCAGAGACCCGGCTGTTCACTTTTTTGATCAGTCGCTGGGGGATTTCAGTGAGGAGTTGGAGCTTGCCCGCGAGGAGGGTAAAACGGGTATCCTCATCATGTTCGAGATGGATGAGTGTCCCTTTTGTCACCGTATGAAAGGCACCGTGCTGAATCAGTCCGAGGTTCAGGACTACTATAGACAGCACTTTCTGATCTTCACCGTGGACATCGAGGGTGACGTGGCGATCACCGACTTTCAGGGGGAGCAGGTCTCGCAGAAGGATTTCGCCTTTAAACAGTTTCGTGTGCGAGCCACGCCGGTATTCGGTTTTTTCGATCTGGAGGGTAAACTGATCAGTCGTTTTACAGGTGCCACCCGCGATGCCCAGGAGTTTCTCTGGCTCGGGGAGTATGTAGTGAATGGCGAGTATAAAAAGATCAGTTTTTCCCGCTATAAACGACAAAAGAGAAAGGAAAAAAGAGCGCGGTGACTCGCCTTCGAATCCCGATAACCTTGATTTTCACTCTGGCTGGATGGATCTGTTTCGCGCCGGTCCGGGCGACTGACAGCCTATCTGAGCCACTCCCATCCCCTCTGACGCTGCAACAGGCACTGAAACTGGCCGATGGCGTGCATCCCGATCGGGAGCTGGCTGATGCGGCGCTGCAACGCGCCCGGGCGGAACAGTCCGGTGTCGATGCCAGCGATGACCTGCAGTTTGGTTTCGAGGCGGCCCTGAAGGTGGTCAACCCTTCGTACAACGCCGTCGATCAATCCAGCAATGACAGTTGGGCGAAACTGAAACTGAGCAAACGGTTGTATGATTTTGGCCGCACCGACAATGCGCTGGCCGCAGCGGATGCGGCACGGCGGAGCGAGGAGTGGAATCTGTTGGATGTACGCCAACAGCGGCGACTGGAGGTGATGGCCAGATTCTTCGATGTGCTGCTGGCCGACCTGGAATATGCGCGGGAGAATGAGGCGATGTCGATCGCCTTCGTCCGGCTGGACAAGGCTCGCAGCCGATCCGAACTGGGCGGGATCTCCGACCTGGAGCTGCTGCGGCTCGAAAACCTCTTTCAGAAGGTAAGGCGGCGTACCATCAGCAGTCAGAACAAGCAGCGTATTACCCGCTCGCGTCTCGCCATCAGTCTCAATCGTCCCGATGACCTGCCTGCCGATCTTGTCTCTCCCGACCTGCCGGACCGGTCGGTGCCTGAGAGTGTGGAAGCGCTGACCCAGCGTATCATTGATAGTAATCCCAGGTTGAAATCGCTGCGTGCACAGAGGGATGCAGTTGAACAGCAGATGCGTGCAGCCCGGGCGGGCGACAATCCGATCATCCGCGGGGAAGTCGTAGCCGCCACCTATAATCGGGAGTTGGGGGGGCGTAATCCTCTGTCGGCGGCACTGGTGCTGGAGGTGCCGCTCTTTACCGGCAACCGGGTCGGCGCCGAGGTTGCCCTGGAGCGCGCCCGTCTACGGGAGCGCCGGGCTGCGCTGGCCGTGATGGAACTCGATCTGCGGCAGTCGGCGTTGGAACTCTGGCTGGAGCTTGACCGGCTACGGGTAAGGCGGGAGGAGTTGGTGGTGACCGGCGACTATCGTGATCTCTCTCTTGATCGCAGCCGTACCCTCTACGACCTGGAGGTCTCCACCGATCTGGGTGATGCCATGGTAAGAATCTCCGACTGGCGCCTGCAGCAGGCTGAGACCGATTTTGAAATTGCGCTGGCGCATGCACGACTTGATGCATTGGCCGGGGTGCTGTTGGATGAATTTGGTATCACAGTGGAAAGTAAGGGGGAAGGAAAATGAAGAGAATGATTCGTGTGGCTGTCTGTTGTGGAGTGCTCTTTTGCGGCACATTGCAGGCCCAGGATCTGGATGCCCAGTTGGAGTGGCAGCAACGGGTGGAGTTGGGAACTGTGGTGAACGGGATCGTGGGCCGGGTCAATGTGACTGCAGGCGAGCCGGTTACCCGGGGCGCATTGCTGGTCGAGTTGGACCAACGGCCGTTGCAAGCCAGACTGGTAAAGGCAGTAGCGCAGAAAGAGGCAGCCAAGCAACAGATGGATGAGGCCAAGCGGGAGTTGGACCGTTCCCTGGAACTCTATGATCGAACATTGCTCTCTGACCATGAGCGGCAGCTTGCTGAGATCGATGTTGCCAAAGCGGATGCCTATCTGCGTGGAGCGGAGGCGGAGCTGATTCTGATAAAACTTACGCGTGAATACAGCCGCATCAAGGCGCCTTTCAACGGCCGGGTGCTGGTGGTGAACGTCCAGCAGGGGCAGGCTGTGGTCAACTATCTGCAGATCATGCCGTTGGTGGTAATGGTCAATGATCGGGAGATGAAAGCGGTGACTGCTGTTGATAGTGAAATGGCAGCAAGGCTGCGGCCGGGGCAGGCAGCCAAGGTCGGTGTTCATGGCGAATGGCTGCCGGGGGTCATTCAGTCCGTCGGGTTGGAACCTTTGGCCGGTAGCGGTACGCCACGTCACTACCGTCTCGTAGTCGGCTTCAAAACCCCGAGGGGGCAGCAGTTGCGTCTTGGTGAGAAAGCCGTGGTGAGAATCGATGGGTAAAGCGGTGCAAACAGTACACCCGGTCTGTGTCCGCTGTCTTGTGGCAGGTCGGGTGCAGGGGGTCTTCTTTCGGGCCAGCACCCGTTACGAGGCCCAGAGACGGGGTATCACCGGATATGCAAAAAATCTTCATGACGGCCGAGTCGAAGTGATTGCCTGCGGTGATCCAGAGGCAGTCAATGAACTGCGCGACTGGTTGCGTCAGGGACCGGCCAATGCCGATGTTTCAGGCGTTGCCTGTGAAAACCTGCATTTCCAGGAGTATTCCCACTTCTCCATTGCCTGACTACCTTGCTTGTAACTCCCCCGGATGTACGTTGCTTCAAACTTTCGTTTTGCCAGCAAGCTTCGCGCGCATCTTAACCCAACAGGGGCTCGTCGGGTTAAGATGCGCGCGAAGGTGCAGTGCCCCATTTTGGTTTTGTGCTGTCGCGCGGCTAACCCGACTTACGCTGAGTTGTGTTGAACACGAAACGATTTCTACTGATGCTGAGGGGCTGCCGGGACGTCCACGCTCTCATTGGTTGCATCGGTTGCGATATCCTTCATCGGACGGAAGACGGCGGGTTGCCCATTGGCCAGGGTGGCTGTCTGTTCCTCCTTGAGAACAGGCGCTGTGGGAACCGCCGCTGTCTCTTTAGCCATAGGGGCAGGTTCCGGGTAGCTGAGGGGCGCTAGAGGTTCCTGGAAAGCAGGGGCAGGAGTCGGCACTGTGGGGCGCTCAATCGGTGCGGGTTGTGATACCACTGGCGCCATTGGCTCTGGCATCTCCATTGGTGGGGGTGTCATTTCACCAATCGCTGCTGGTTGCATCGGACGATAACTGTATTCGACCGGTGGGCTGTAATCACTTTGCGGTGGCTGTTGTGGCGCGTAGCTGGGGTATTGCGGATAAGTTTGGCTGTTGCCGCTGGTTTCGTAGTCGTAGCTCGGCGCATATTGCTGTTGTGGAGCTGTGTCATAGGTTGGTGGGTTATAGGCCGGCGCTCCGTAGACGGATTGCTGCTCACTATATGGCTGGGTGGCTGGGTAGTCGCTGTATTGTTGCGGGTAGCCGCCCTGAGGAGGGGCATTGTAGTAGCCGGGGCTGTTTCCATAGGGGGCATAACCGCCGCCAGGCTGAGCGCCATAACCGTAGACCGGTGGGGCCTGGTAGGCCGGTGCACCGCCATACCCGTATCCATATCCCTGGTTATAATTCGGTTGTTGTGCGGGATAGTAGGGTTCTGGGTAGCGTTCTTCACGCCGATTGGAATTGAACATGTTATTCATGGGGTTTGGCCCCCCCCTCATCATGTTCATTGGATTCATATTGAGCTGTTGATTGTTGTTCCGGTTGTCGCCGCGGTATGCCGGAGCGGCGTATTGAGGCGTTTGTGTGCCGTAGCCCTGAGCGCCATAAACCGGTTCGTTGTAGGCGGGGGCCTGCTGTCCCATTGCGGAAGGATTGTCGTAGTATCCCCACTGCGCGGGATAGCCATCGTCAGCCTGCGCATTTGTCAGGCAGAACGTAGTGATACAGGCGGTGAGCCATAGTTCACGCTTCATTATTCACTCCTCTTTAGAGAGTTTTTCCGTTGATTCGGCGAAGGCCCTAATATAAGCCCCAGTCGTGGTCGTGTAAAATTAGGGATTGCCCTAGGAGACTGTCGGATTTAACGCTGTTTGGCTGCAAATCCCTGGATGGCGATCAACTCAGCTTATCGAACTCGTTAAATAGGCCCACTATTCGCCTCATTCGATAAACTGATTTGATTTGCCCCCAGTGATTTTCGCTTCAAACGGATAAACCCGACAGCCTCCTAGGAGTTTCCCGAGTCAGGCCCATGTTGCTTCCACTACTCACCAACGGACATATACTGAAACGCTACAAACGCTTTCTGGCGGATGTCGAATTGGCCGATGGTTCCGTCGTAACCGCCCATTGTCCCAATACCGGTAGCATGCGTGGATGCTGGGAGCCTGGAGCACTGGTACAGATCAGCCACAGTGACAATCCGCGCCGTAAGCTTGCCTGGACGCTGGAACGGGTGGATATGGGCGCAGGCTGGATCGGCGTACATACCGGCCGTACGAATCCGGTGATCAGCGAGGCGTTGCGTGAAGAGAGGATCCCAGGTCTGAAGGGGTACCGGAATGTGCGGACAGAAGTGACCTTCGAGGCACCAGGTTTTCCCCGTTCCCGCTTCGATATGTTCCTGAGTGATGGTCCGGCGGCGGATGTCTGGGTCGAGGTCAAAAATGTCACGCTCTGGGAGGGGGATGAGTCACTCAGTTTTCCGGATGCGGTCACTGCGCGTGGATTAAAGCATCTTGAGCTACTCGCGGAGGCCTGTCGCCAGGGCTTTCGTGGCGTGATGATCTATGCGCTCAATCGGCCGGAGGGGGCGTGTTTCCGCCCAGCCGATGAGATTGACCCCGTATATGGAAAAACGCTGCGCAGGGTGGTGGAGGCTGGTGTTGAAGTGGTGGCTGTGCGTATTCTGCATCTGCCGCAGGCGATGAAGGTGGGTGATCCGGTGGCGGTGGATTTGAGCTGAAATTTTTCGAGGGGTCGAAAAGCAGCAGGGATGTTCGGTTCAATAGCCGCTGGAATTGAACTCCACGCCCTCAGGCATTTTCGGCAGTAGTTCCACGCCGCTACGGATTTCACCATCCGGCAGCAGGGCA
Organism: bacterium endosymbiont of Escarpia laminata; assembly: GCA_003660235.1. GTDB lineage: Bacteria > Pseudomonadota > Gammaproteobacteria > Chromatiales > Chromatiaceae > QGON01. The sequence continues at coordinate 53,275 of QGON01000065.1, forward strand.
AGCCAGCGATAACCCGGCGGGTTGTCGGCAATGCCGAATTTGTCCTGGCCTGCAATGAACTGGATACAGGTAGAGGGTGAACCAAGCAGCAACAGGTTGTGGTAGTTGCGCTCAAATACCTGGTGGATATGACCGCATAGGATGCCTTTCACCTGTTTGTGTTTTGCCAGCAGTTCGAAGAGCGGTTCAGGATTGTCCAGGGCCATGCTATCCATCCACGCGCTGTCCACCGGAATCGGATGGTGATGCATGCAGATCAGCGTATGCTTGTCCGGGTGTTTTTGCAGTTCATCCTCGAGCAGTTCCAGCTGACTCTCATCGAGATGGCCGCCTGGCTCTTTGGGAATGGTGGAGTCCAGAAAGATCAATGACCAGTTTCCCTGCTGTGTGCTGGGAATGGTGGATATACCGTCCTGATTCAACAAGCGGGCCATAACCTCGGGAATGTCGTGGTTCCCCGGCAGGCAGAAGGTTGGAGCGCCGAATCCGGCAAACTGCGCCCTGAATCGCTGGTAGCCGGTTTCAGAAGCGTCGTGGATCAGATCGCCGGTGGCAAGGATCATGTCTGGCGTCCCCAGCTGCTCCAGCGCCATTGCCGAGACCAGATTGAGCGTCTCCTGTGTATTCAAACCGAGCAGACAGCGCGAGGTGTCAGCATAGAGATGACAGTCTGTCAGCTGTAGTACTTTCAGGCTGCCCTCAGGCAGGTTTTGGAATATGTTGGTGTCTGCGGACATCGTTGAAGGTTGGTCAAGCCTTGAAAGTTCTGGTTACCGGGCAACCCCGGCGAACCCTTGTAAAACAGATTTTCAGTCTGATTATAGTAGTCTAATAAAATCTGTAGAAACAATGAAGCGGGTGCGCTTTTTATGAAAAATGTGCATTAGATTCTGTTTAATGTGCATAATTTAACTTTTATTGTGGGCTTTAGTGCTGTTGCATGCCTATTTTTTCCTTAAGGCCAGTTTGCCATGACCCTAAATGAACTCCGATACATCGTAGCTGTTGCTCGTGAGCGTCACTTTGGGCGTGCTGCGGAAGCCTGTTTTGTCAGCCAACCTACCTTGAGCGTGGCAGTGAAAAAGCTGGAGGCCGATCTGGGCGTCAGTCTGTTTGAACGTGGTCAGGGTGAAGTTACACTGACACCGGCGGGTGAACGCATCGTTGTTCAGGCTCAGAAGGTGCTGGAGGAGGCTGGTTTCATCCGAACCCTGGCAATGCAGAGTAAAGATCAACTGGTGGATCCCTTACGGGTCGGTGCCATCTACACCATTGGTCCCTATCTTTTTCCCCATCTGATTCCGGAACTGACCCGGCGGGTCTCCAGGATGCCGCTGGTCATTCGGGAAAACTTCACCGCAGTGCTGTCAGAGCAGCTGAAGCAGGGTGAATTGGATGTGGTTATCATCTCGCTTCCCTATGATGAGCCGGGCATCCAGACCCGGCCACTCTATGATGAGCCCTTCTCCGTGCTACTGCCCGTAGCGCATCGGCTGACTGAGTTGGATGCCATCTCCACCGCTGATCTCAGCAAGGAGAGTGTGCTCCTGTTGGGTGATGGGCACTGCTTCCGCGATCAGGTGCTGCAGGTCTGCCCGGGCTGTCTGCAGTCCAGTTCCAGTGAAGGCAGCCTGCAACGCAATCTGGAAGGGGGCTCTTTGGAGACCATCCGCTACATGGTCGCTGGTGGTATCGGGATAACCGTGTTGCCGGATACAGCGATCAACCCAAATCCTTCGTCGGAGGAATTGGTCACTACCCGCCCCTTCAAGGGAGATCCCCCCTATCGCCGGGTCGCCCTTGCCTGGCGCAAGAGTTTCCCCCGTCCCAAAGCTGTCGATCTGCTCTGGGAGACGATACGGGCCTGCCCGATTCAAGGCATTTCTCTGGTCGATTAGTCGTTCCTGCAACCGCAACCCTCACCAGAAATCCGGCGGGTGCAGGCTGGTTCAAGCGCCGCGGAACCGGCAACTTCTGCGCCCTGTGGATTTGAAAAATCGGAGATCACTTTTCATTTTGTGAACTGAGTCACAAAAAACCACCACTGGATAGGATTTTTTTTCCCTCGCTGCCAGCCATGGAGAGCGAAGCGAAGGCTGGTAGTCCCCGGTAGCCGCGAGGCCGCACTGCTTACCCGGCGTGCCTTGCGCCAGAGGGGAAGCAAAGTAGGCATCCGAGCGCGGCGTCCAGTCATCGGGAGCTGGCAACGGAGCGGCAACGAGCTTGCGAGGTTGTCGCGTAGTGCCAGTGACCGGGACGGCCGGGGCACAAACAGGTTGTCGAAGGCCGAGTCGATTTTGGGGACTGGGATGTCCCAAAATCTATCACGAGGTCGAAGACTCACTTGTTCTGTGTTATCTATTCCACCGCGAACCGGGAACGTTCGCCAGACAGGGATTTGATGCAGCGTCATCAACATGAAAAAACAGTACATGGACAGTATGAAAAAGAACAATATCGGACTGGATATTTTGGCCCTGCTTGCCGGCGTGGTTTTGGTTTTTGCCTTCGCCCCCTTTCATCTGCCGTGGCTGGCGCTGGTCTCCTTTGCTGCTCTGTTTCTGATCTGGAGCCGTTCAACACCCCTACGTGCCGCATGGCGCGGTTTTCTCTTCGGTTTGGCCTTCTACAGTGTGGGATTCCATTGGCTCTTCAGCACACTGGGTGGGGTTGACGAGAGCTTTCTGCCGATACTCACGGTTGTCATGGCTGGTGTGGTCTTGATGAACATCTGTCTTCCCGGGGTTTGCGGTTACATCCATGTCAACCTGAGCCGACAAAGATCACCTCTGATTTCTGTTCTGCTGTTTGCCTCGGTCTGGACACTTGGTGAGTGGGTCAGAACCTGGTGGATGAGCGGTTTTCCCCACTATATGGCGGGTTACGGCTTTATCGATACTCCGCTGGCGGGGTTTGCCCCATACATTGGCGTTCTAGGTCTAACTTTTTTTGTTTTACTGGCGGGTGGTTTGCTGGCGTTGGTGTTGGCCGGTCCGGGGAAAAAGATGAGGCTGCCGGCATCAGCTGCACTATTGTCGCTGTTCCTGTCAGGAACAGTTTTGGGTCATCTGGAATGGACTCAGCCAATCTCCCAACCGCTTGAAGTGCGTCTGATACATGGAAATCAGGATGAGGAGCGGAAGTTTCGGCGCTACAAGGTGATCGATACCATCGAACGTTATCTGGCGATGAGCCAGGTGGAACCTCGTCCGGATCTTGTATTGTGGCATGAGTCCTCAGTGGCCTACGACCTGAAGGGCGTCTACCGTTTTCTGGATGAGCAGGTGGAGAGCTTGCGTGCAGCGGGAACAGAGCTGTTGCTGGGCAGCTATATCGAACGTGACGGCAAATCCTATAACGCCCTGTTTGTCGGCGCGGAACCAAAACTTCGCTATTTAAAACGTCACCTGATCCCTTTTGGTGAGTTTACCCCCGATATCCCGCTTTTGAGCGATATGGGAGATATGCCCAATGTCGAAATGGACTCTCTGACAAGTGGTCCGCCAGAGCAGGGGCTACTGGAGGTAAAAGGTGTGCCACTGGCCAGTTCCATCTGTTTTGAAAACCACTTCGGCAACGAATTACGGCACGACTGGAAAGATGCGCAGCTACTTGTGCATGTGAGCGATGTGAGTTGGTTCGAAGAGACGTGGTTACCGGAGCAGGCCCTGCAGATAGCCAGAATGCGGGCGTTGGAGAGCGGCAAGCCCATGCTGCATGCCACCAATAAGGGGATTAGTGCCATTATTGGCCCTCGCGGCGAACTCGTTGAGACCCGAAGCGGGGGAGAGAGCTGGTTCGACGGCAGCATCCAGCCTAGGCGTGGTCAGACCCCTTATGCGGTCTGGGGTGAGTGGCCTCTGCTGCTATTGATGTTCACTCTCCTGTTGCTCGCACTGGCGGCAAAGATACGGATTTTTCGATTTACGTCATTTTCAACGCATAGAACTTCGATGCCTATTGCGTCGACGGTTGAATGAATAAACAAAAATGGAAAACAGAGAATGAAGAAACCCATCGTAATTTTTGGGGCGAGTGTTATCTCAGTTATGGCGGTGTTAGTTGTCGCAATGAATACCGGTGAGATTGAGCCGGTGTCAGTTGACGAAACGGTCTCACTGCAGGAACGAACATTACGCAATGTGGTAAAGGATTTTCTGCAGATTGAGGATGATGCACCTGAAGGTCCGGCCAGTGAACTTGCTGTGGGTGAACTGCGAAAAGAGCGAGACCGCCTGGTGGTGAATGACGCACTACCCCCCGCGGCGGAAACGTTGCGAATATCGGTGGAAGAGATGCGGCTGGAGGTTGAACGGATCAACCAGGAAGCGGACGAAGCGGCAGGCCGGGTGGGTGGCATGGATGTTTCCAGCAAAGAGACCGAACGATTGCTTGCCGCAGCGGATCTTCTGATTGCGGAGGTTAGCCTGAAGTACGGCATTACCCAGGATGAAATCTCCGCGTTGACAAACATGCAGCCCGAGACAACCGACCCTGAACTGATCGAACTGAATAGTAAACTCGAACAACTCGATGATGAGATGATCGAACTGGAACGCCGTGCCGGCAGTTTCTGATAACGAATAAAAAACACTAAATTAAGGGAATTTAACTCATGGATATGAGGCTTGCGGCCAGGTTTTCTGGTGTTTTCTGCGCATCATTGATTTTTCTTTCAAACGCGGCAGCCAATAGCGGGCTGGTCGGCTCCCTGGAGGGCGAGGCCCAAGTCAATCAGGGTACCCTCGACTACACGTTGCCGGTTGATCTGCCGGAAGGGCCGAATGGACTGGCGCCGGGATTGTCGATCAGCTACAGCCCGCGTAATCCCAATGGTGTCCTGGGTATCGGTTTCAAACTGACTGGTGAGTCCGCCATTACCCGCTGCCCGGCCAACAAGGAGATCGACGGTGAACGGGGCGGTGTGGGATTTGATAACAGGGATCGCTACTGTCTCGACGGACAGCGGCTGATCGCCATAGCGGGTCAGGATGGCGAAGACGGCACTGAATACCGCACCGTTGCCGAGAGTTACGCACGAATCGAATCCCACGGCTCGTTGGGCAGTGGGCCGAAGCGCTGGACGGTTTGGAGCAAGCAGGGTTATATCCTTGAGTACGGAGACTCATCAAATACGCGAACCTCTGCAGCCGGGAGGGATGAAGCTGCCGCCTGGAAACTCAGTAGTCGGCGTGACCGTTTTGATAATCGGGTTCAATACCATTACCGCAAAGATGGAGGGCTGAGTGTCCCAGATTTTATCGAGTACAGCGTGCATCGGGTCGAGTTTGAATATGAGACCCGTCCTGACAACCTCAGCGCCTATCAGTTTGGTGAAAGACGCGATCTGAACCTGCGCCTCGCTTCGCTGAATATTTACAGTAATGAAGAGAAGTTGAGAGCGTACCGTTTCAGCTACGAGATCGACGAAACACTGCCCTTCAGCCGTATCAGCGCCATCCAGCTCTGTGATGGCCTGGGTGAGTGCAGTCCTGCTACGCGGTTTGAGTGGAATGAAAATACCGGTTTCGACTTTTTCAACGATCCCTCTATTCTGACCGGCAATACCTTCTCATCCTTTGCCCTGGGAGACCTAAACCAGGACGGACTGACTGATCTCTGTTATCTCAATCATGGACTCTATTGTGGACTGAGCAATGGGGATCATCCAGTTGGATACACGAAATGGGCGGACCGGCTTGATGCAAAACATTGGCATAAGCCAAAAATCTCTGGAACTTTAATGTTGCTGGATCTCAACGGCGACATGAAGGCCGATTACTGCATCCAGGATGATTTCGGCATCATGTGCGGCTTGAGTGATGGTCAGAGGTTCAACAATAGTCACTACTGGACCAAGTCGTTCAGTCGCAAGGATACCCTGCGTTTTTCCGATATCAACAGTGACGGATATGTGGATATCTGCGCTTTTGGCAGCGATGGCGTCACCTGTGTACTGAATCGAGATGGTAAAAGGTTCGGGCCGCCCGTGACACTCTCAGAGAGTGGCTGGCCCGCTGGCAGTGACGATATCAAGAACAACACCCTGAATTTTAGTGACATCAATGGCGACAGCCTTATCGATATCTGTGGCGCAGATAACCAGGGTTTTCGTTGCGCCCTCGGTCTGGGGGTCGATGCGGATGATCTGCCGCTGTTTGGCGGGAAAGAGATATGGTCAGCGGAATTTGGCCGCCAGTGGGCGAGCAAAAGCTTTGCCGGTACCTTTCGTTATGGCGATCTCAATGCGGATGGTCTCTCGGATATCTGCTTTCGTCAGTCGCGCAACTACTCCTGCGCCATCAATACCGGAAAGGCCTTTACGCCACTCAAAAAATGGGCGGACGTTACCTATGAGTGGGGAACGGACGATGATCTGGAGAAGAACCATAACGACAACAGTCTGAATCTGCTCGACATCAATGTGGATGGACGAGCAGATGTCTGTACCGGTTCCGGGAGCGAAGCCTTCAGTTGTGCGTTGAACAATGGTGAAGGCTTCGATGCCATGCGCAAGTATGCCAGTCTGAAGCCGAGTGTGGACGTCATGACTTTGTACGACGGCACCAAGGTCATGCCGAAAGAGAACCCGTTGCGTATGACCGATATCAACAACGATGGTTCGCCGGATGTCTGTTACCGGAGTTACAAGGGCATCAACTGCACCATCGGCACTGACAACAAGGCCAGTCTGCTGGCAGCGGTTACCACAGGATATGGAGCCCGCACGGAATTCGAATATGGCCGCCTGAGTGACGAGGATCTTTACGACCGTTATGAGGATGCAGTAGCGCCCGTATTTGATATGCGGGGCGTTACCAGGGTCGTGCGCAGTATATCCTCCTCCGATGGCATCGGCGGCATGAACCGCATCAGTTACCACTATGCCGGGCTGAAGACCCACAAAGATGACGGCAGTCTTGGGTTTGCCGAAGTCAGCAGCCATAACCTCACTAGCAACAGAAAACATATCACCCGCTACTATCAGCTTGGTGATTTCAGCGGCCGGGTGCGGGAGATAGAAGAGCTTGTTGGTGATGTGGTCATCCTCAGGAACAGGTTGACCTATCGCGAAATGCCGATGGTCTACGATAATGTCGTCAGCGTACAGCCCCATACCCAAGTGCTAGAGCATTATGAAATTGACGGCAGTCACATCAAAACCGAACAGACCAACCATGCGGAGTACGATGAATATGGCAATGTGCTGCGGATGGTGGTGGAGATCAACGGGGCAAATGGCGATTTTGTCAGAAAGGAGACCAGTAGTGTCTACCGCAACGATGAGTCTGCCTGGCTGATCGGAAAGCCGCTCAACGTGGAGGTTACCCACTCCACCCGTGACGGTACGCTGACTCGCTCGACCGGTTTTGATTACGATCACGTCACCGGCGCATTGCGCAGGGAGGTTATCGAACCGGGCAGCAGTCTCAGTCTGACCAGTGAGTTTGAATACGACGAATATGGTAACCGCATCAGCAGCGTCTTGAGCGGACAGGGTGTGCAACCGCGCCACTCAGCTGCAACCTATGATGGATCTGGACGTTTCCCTATCAATCGTGCCAATGCCCTGGGTCACCGGGAAACCATTGAATACGACCCGCATTGCGGCCTGCCAGTCAGACAGACCGGTCCCAACGGCATCAGCACACGCTGGAGTTACGATAGTCTCTGCCGTAAAACAATGGAACGCCGCGCCGATGGCACAGAGACCCACTGGGACTACGAGTGGAGTGATGGCGCCAACGCCAGCCTTATCTTTGATGACTTCAGCGGCTACAAAATCACTGAGAGCGCCACAGGTGCACCACCCAAGACCGTCTACTACGATGCCCTGAACCGTGAGGTGAGAAACGTCACCCGCGGCTTCAACGGCAAGAATGTTTACCAGGACAAACAGTACAACGCAAAGGGGCAGATCATCGCCGCCACCCTGCCCTATTTTGAGGGCGAGTTCCCCGGCGCGAACTCATATTGGGTCACCAGTGAGTACGACGAGATGGGCCGGGTGGTGGTGCAGAACAGACCCTCCGAGACGGGCCATATTCCAACCTACTATAGCTACCAGGGGCTGACTACTACTGTGATCGACCCGGAAGGTCGCGCAAGGGTGGTAACTAAAAACCTGCTGGAAAAAGATGCGCAGGTGGTCGAGGCAGGCATATCCACCATTACCTACACCTACGACCCCATCGGCAACCTGATCGCAACAGACACCAACGGATTCATCATCCGCAACCGCTATGACAACCGTGGCAACAAGGTCTCTATGGATGATCCCTCAATGGGACATTGGACGTATCGCTACAACGTCTATGGTGAATTATTACGGCAGCGGGATGCCAAGGGGCATGTGGTCAAACAATCCCACGATTTGCTTGGTCGTTTGGTTAGGCGTGAAACCACCGAAGGTGTCGCAACCTGGGAGTACGACACAGCGGAAAACGGCATCAGTAAACTCGCCAGAACCACATCACCCGGCAACAGCCGTACGTTCGAATACGATACCCTTGGCCGTGCTGTCTCCACCGAGACAAAAATAGGAGAGAAAAGCTTTACCAAACAGGTCGCCTACGATGCCCAATCCCGTCCCTTCAAAGAGACATTTCCTGACGGTATAGAGATCGAACGGGTCTACAACCAAGACGGCTATCTAAAAACCGTGCGCATGCCGAAAAAACAGGTGTGGGATTATGACTATATACGGCTTGAAGAGTCGCTGAGCGCTTTTGCAAAAGAGATTTTTGCACTACAAGACCGCATGATGACCTATGAAAAAGAGGCAATGGCGCTCTATGAAAAGGCGGATAAGCTGCGTGCTGTTGAGCAGCTTGCTCTGCAAAAATCGCAAGATGTTTCTGCAGATGTACAAAGGCTGGAAGTGCTCGCGAAAAACCTCTCAACAGAAGCTGAAGATAATCGACAGAAAGCGGCTTACTACCGTCAGGAGGCGAATAAATATACCAGGGCCTATGGCAATATCTACTTTAACTATATTGGTTCATCAGGTGGCAGGGCACGGTATCGCTATACCTACTGCAATGACTACAACTGGAAAGGGGAGTGTGTGGGGCATGGGCATCATGATGTCCAGGTACCGGTTGCAGTTTTTCCAAACAAAGAATGTACGGTAATCACAATAAATTGGAAAGGGGGTGTGCTTACGCCGCGTATTTGCGCAGGTGGTCCTCCAACGAATATCAATTTTGGTAGATATTTTAGGGGCAAATCTACAAATGCTTCAACTCGTGCCACGATGTTGACAAATCAGGCTAAAGATAATCAGCGGGAAGCTGAGGTAAAGCGACAGCTTGAGGCTCAATACAGAGAAGAAGCCAGCAGGGCAAAAGCACTGGCTACGAGCTACTATGCACAAGCGAAAGAGCAGATGCAATTCTTGTCTGAAGTCACCACAAAATTGGAAGACTATCAAACTGCATCAGATACCATCCAGCGTCAACTCGACGGGTACAACAACAATGAGGGGTACGTCACCCTCTGGTCAGCCACCAGCCGTGACGCATCCGGTCGTCTGAAAGGCGAATTCACTGGCAACGGCTACCTGACTCAACGCATCTTCGATCCCTATAGCGGCCGTCTCAAGGAGATCAAAACCGGCGTCGCAGAGAACGACCCGATCCGCAACCTGCACTACAGCTACGACAACGCCAACAACGTTACCCAGCGAGACGACCGGGTCAACGGCATCAGCGAGAGCTACCAGTATGATAGTCTCGACCGCCTGCAACAGGCTGGCTACTACGATGCTGCTACCGGTGTAAGCGACAGTCTCAGCTATAGCTACGACATCAACGGTAACATCCTGCACAAATCCAACACAGGAACCATGTCGTATGATCAGGGCAACCGCATCCTCACGCTGAACCGCAACAACGGTACCTACGAAGACTATACTTACGACGCCAACGGAAACATGGTCAGCGGCAGCGGACGTGAGATCGAATGGACCTCTTTCAACAAACCGTCGAGGATCAAGACAAAAGAGGCCGATGTCAGATTTGAATACGGACCTGACAACAATCGTGTCACCAAACAGAGCCTCGACAAAAACGGCCAGGAGACCACTTGGTACATCGGCAAAGGCTACGAGTTGATCACCTCCGTAGACATGGATGGCAACCACCTCGAGCGTAAAAAACACTTCATTTACGCCGATGGCGAAGTTATCGCAATCCAGGTCAGGACCATCGAAAACGGCCAGAAGCAGGCGGATCAGACTCGCTATTTGCACAAAGATGCGTTGGGCAGCGTCGACACCATCACCGACTCCCACGGCGCAATCATCGCCCGCATGGGTTATACCCCCTTCGGCCAGCGCAGGGCGGTAAATGGACAAGAGATCGACCAGTCGTTCCAGCGCAAACTGACCAACCGGGGCTACACCGGCCACGAACAGATCGACAACATCGGTCTGATCCACATGAACGCCCGGCTCTACGACCCCGAGATAGGCCGATTCCTTTCAGCGGACATCTACATCCAGGAACCCGGCCTGTCGCAGAACTTCAACCGCTACATCTATGTGATGAACAACCCGTTGAAGTACAACGATCCCAGCGGCCACTTTCTCAATTTCATCATTGGTGCGATCATCATGATCGGCTCCCAATTCATCGACAATCCCTATATCAGGATGATAGGGATGGTAGTGGGAATGGCGATGATGGGGGGTGCGTTTTTTGGAGAAGCGTTATTTACCGCAGCAGCAGGAGGATCGGGAGCCAGTGGCGCTTTCATAACTGTCGGTAGTATCAGTTTTCATGTGGCGGCAGGCGAAATAGCCCTGGCAGCCATGAATGGTGCGGCGATAGGCGCCGTAGTGGGCGGTGCCACAACAGGTACATTGAAAGGAGCATTAAAGGGGGCTGCGTTTGGTGCGATCAGTGGTGCAGTTGCGGGGTATATTGGGCATGGCGGTAATGGGGGAGGGCGGCTATTTGATAGCGATGGAATGACTGCATTGGCTCATGGCGTCTCGCAAGGCGCGATCAGCGAAATGCGTGGTGGTAAATTTAAAAGTGGTTTTGTAGGGGCGTTCGTTGCGTCTATGTCACCTGCCACGAGGTGGGCAAAGACCAATGCGGTACCAATGCCAATTCGCACTATGACTGCCGCAGTGCTCGGAGGACTTGCATCAGCGGCCACAGGTGGCAGTTTTGCAGATGGGGCGTATCATGCGGCTATGGTGCATTTGTTTAATGCTGAGTTGAGTTATCATAAGCAAGCGTTAAAAGTGATAAAAGATGCAAAGGATTGGCTTAGCGGTTTATCACATGAACAATGGGAAGAACACTATAGAAGTCACGGTTTTGGTGATGTATTAGACAACTCAACAATTGGTATCGTCGGTTTAAGAAAAATGCAAGAATTAAGCTTGAATGCACTGGCAACTCAACACCTTGAAGAATATCTGTGGGGTTCAATTACCCAAGGAATCAACGATGGAACCCGTCTTTCTATTGATGCAGTTATGATGTTTACTCCATTTAAGAATATATGGGGTCTTGTGGGTGATATTGAAATATACTCATACTATGAAGATCACGTAAATTATGGTTGGGGTTATTCTTGTCCGCCGTCAAAATGTGAAATTGAAAAATACTAATATTACAAACCTTGTGAGGTCAAAGTTTATGAGGAAAAAAACCAAGTATATTTTTTTGTGTGCTTTTCTTTTCTGCTTTCACTCTCATTCCAGTGAAATTCAAACTAACTTGCTTCAGGTAGAGGAACTTGCTGAAGTTAAATTTGTTTTATCTGGTCATGCGAAGAATGTCCATTTTGTGAAAGTGTTTGATGGGATTATTCCAGTACCAAATAGGTATACCCTAATAGCTTCTGAGAGTAGTAGGCATGAGTTTTATGGATCAAGTAATCAAGGTATTACTAAAGATTTATACGGGCATATCGTTTTCGGGAATTACAAGAAAGACGCTGTTTTTCTAAAGAAGTTACTTCCAAGTGACAAACATATAAAAGAAAGAACTAATAAATATGAGTTGCAGGTTATTCTTTACGAATTGCATCTGTCATCAGGGATAGATGGGAAGTATACTGTTGTGCTAATACATGACGAAAGTGATTATATGGTTGTGTCTGATTCAAATAATAAACTTTGGGTAACTATGTTGTTCGTTTATTCTAATCTAAATTAGAAAATCAATTATGGGTAGATGAAGACTCGATTGATAAGATGAAATGGGTCTATCCGAGAGAACAATAGGGGTCAGACCCAAATGGCACTTACTTAAGCTTTCCTGATTACCCCTGAGGCTCAGCTATTGAGTCAGTGGGTGGCGCATACTGAACCTGAAGCCAAATGAGGAGAGCACCATGGCCAGAAATCAGGTTCAATTCCAGAAAGGGCTAAGTTTGCCACGGTTTCTCAAGCAATATGGCACTGAAATGCAGTGCCATAGCGCCTTGTTTCACTGGCGCTGGCCCGGCGGTTTCGTCTGCCCGAACTGCGGACACACCGGTCACTGTGAAATTAGCGGACGCAGTGTTTATCAATGTCACCGCTGTCATCGTCAGACATCGGTGACCAGCGGTACTATATTCGAGTACACCAAGCTACCGCTGACGATCTGGTTTCTTGGGATATACCTCCTGACACAGTCGAAGAATGGCATCTCGGCGTTAGAACTGAAGCGGCAACTGGGTATTGGCTACAACGCAGCTTGGCGCATGAAGCACAAGTTATTGCAAGTCATGAAGGAACGCGATGATGGCAAGCCTCTGTCCGGGGCCATTCAGGTGGATGATGCCTACTGGGGTGGTGAACATAACGGCGGTAAACGTGGACGCGGTGCTGAAGGCAAAACACCCTTCATCGCGGCAGTGCAAACCAACGAAGATGGACAGCCCATTGCCATGCGATTTACTGAGCTGAAGGGATTCCGTAAGACGGAGATCGCTCAATGGGCGAAACGGCACTTGACTGCGTCCAGCCTCGTTGTATCCGATGGTTTGAAATGCTTTAGCGGCGTGATGGAAGCCGGTTGTTCGCACCAGGCTATTGTCACAGGCGGTGGCCCTGGCAGCGTCAAGATTGAAGCATTTAATTGGGTAAACACTATGATTGGGAATGTAAAGAATTCCATGCACGGCTCTTATCATGTTATTAGCGACAGACACTTGCCCCGTTATCTGGCTGAATTCTGTTATCGCTTCAATCGCCGATTCAAGCTTGAAGAGATGATTTCGCGCCTCGGCTACGCTGCAATGCGCACACCACCCATGCCCCAACGCCTCCTCAGCATGGCTGAGGCTCGGGGGTAATCAGGAACTTCTTTATAGGCCAAACGGGAAGGAAATTCTTCAAATTGGCACCGAAATATTGATCTGGATCAGTAAAAAACCGGTTTAAAAAAACGTTCGCGCTCCCACCCAAAAAACTCTCTTTCCCACCTTGTCGTTCGCTTATGGTTTCCCTCACTTCCTGCTGTTCTTCTGTCCCAATGACAAGAACACTTCAGGGGTGTGGATGCATTCAACGATTAAACAAGACAGAAACAATGAACCACATTGCCACGATTACCCCGTAGTTAGGCAAATCGCGGCAATAGCGCCGCTCCTACCATGAGGACGTGTTTGTCAAGCTTCGAATATCACCCAATTCTGCCGCCGAAAAAAAAGCCCAGCCCGACTCACCTCTCTGACAAAAGAGGTAAATGAGAAGCTGCGCAGGCATACTGCGCCCACTACTCAAACGCCGGGCTGCTGATCGGTGCATCATTTTGAGGCAAATCCTTTCGCAATACACCCCCCTTGTAAGGATGTATGTCTGCAAAGCATACCCACAACTAACTAGAACATCTTTCTCTCAGCTTTCGCTAGATTAAACCGATCTGACCAGTTGCCAACCATCTCACCATCTACAGTAAAGATCTTCATAGTCATTCTGTATTCGACCAACTGCTTGCCCTTCTCACCATACTGACGGTTCGAGGAGATTTCAGAACGTAAGATGTAGTTAAATTCTTCTGCTGACTGATCAACTATTTTGGCCATCTCAGCATTGAAGATAACTTCGACAATCCGGTCCGTCATGTCTGCAACATTCAGATTCGGGTCGTCTGTGTTATTTAAAATCTTACCAACCACCAATTTTGGCTTTTTCTTATGCCAACTTTTCAGTTTTCGATCAGCCAGCATCTTATTGGTTACATTTTCAGCAAACGCCATCAGGTCACCCATATTGAGATCAGGTTCCTGATGGGCACGGGAGTCGGTATCCGCAACGGCGACTCTGCTCTGGCCTCCCGTTGTTGCACAACCAGTCATCCCGATTCCGGCTACCATCATTATACTAAGTGCGAGTGCACGCTTCTTCATTTGATTAGTTCTCCTTCTCTTGGTCTTTGTAACGGCGATCATATTCGATAAAAATATCATCTGGATTACGCACAGTAAATACCATATTGCTCGCATCCTCAGATTTTCCTGTAGATTGAAAGCGCTTCACCTGCCTTGGGGTAAGTATAAAGCGATGCCACATGTTGTCTTCGTCAACCACGAAGCCACTGGCATCCTCCCATTTGAACTTGTACTCCAACGATAAACGGTTATCACTTAAATTCTGCACCGTCACTTGTCCCTGAGTAAAAGCACCCACATTGCGCAATCTCGGGTCAAGGATCGTGACAGCCCCCACCAACGCGTCACTGCCAAGTATCAGCATGGCGTTGGGATGTGAAGTATCAACAGTGCGATGCTCAACAACCCGTTTAGTCCCTGCTGTAGTTTGCTGGCACCCTGCCAAGCAGTAGCCAGTAAAACCTAAGACCAGCAAAAGCAAAGCTGGGGGGACTCTCCCGTTCAAAAACTTCATCCTAACCTCCCTGCAGCCAGAGTTTCTCCGGTCTCTGCACCAATAGTTCGCCGTTGATACTGCGTGCGTAGACAAACTCCTGCTTCCGCCCGTTCAGCTTGAACGTCTTCTTCCCCAACACTTTACCATCTTTATCGAAGCTGACAATTTGCAATGTCTTTATCTTCTTGCTCAGATGAAGCCGTACACCTTGAATGCGTGAGGGCAGGCTCATCCAGGAGCGAGTATCCGGCGTCTGTTGCTCTTCCAGTTTCTTGTTCAACATCATCCCAAATACACCAGCCTGACTCATCAGTTTCGCTTGGGCAATACCACGAATAAATCCCACGATCGCACGAAAATTATTGAAAGGCTCCGAGTCTTTCTGGTGGCGCAGGGCAATCGCCTCCACATCGGCAATGGTAGAAAAAACGGCCAATTTTTTGCCTTTACGATCTCTGACTTCAATGCGATCGACAGGATTGTGCACTGGCTCATAAAGAGGCAGTTTGAGCGCAACCGGTCCGAAGTTTGTTGGTATCTCGTTATAAAGAATTTTTTTCTCAGGCGCGAAACCATCGGCGATTAACATATGAAAAATACGTTTATTTTTATTCGGTGAGCTACGCTTTTTTGTCTCCGTCAGTGCACTCTTTATCACCGCACTATCTGGATTGAGATCATGAGCTTTCTGGTAGGCGATGCGTGCATTCGACCAAAGACCTGAATACTGGTAACTCTCAAACTCCAGAATCATCGCATTAACATACCAGCCAAACGGATTCACATAGGCGCTGGCTACGGCATTAGCCCTATCTTCAAAGCGTTTCAGCTCATTGCCCAGCATTTCCGTCGCCGAATCTGCTCCATCTTCAGAGGCATTTTCATCCTTCTTCTCTTGAGAGAGTTTCTTCTCAATCTCGACCAACTGCTCCTGGAATTTGCGCTCTTCAATTTGCTGCCAGTCAATCGCTTTTTTTGCCACATTGAAGGCGCGACGATCACCGTTCAGCAGATAGCCAAGCGAATGGAAATTAAGCATCAAAACCTTTTCAAAACCTTCACCGTCATAGCGTCCCAGCTCTTCATTACCGACGATAGTTCCGAAAACCCCCATGAAACCGGCCTTAGCCTGCTCAGTGACAGTGCCTTCTTCCTCGCGGACATCGAGAATTCTCTGCGCCTCCTCAAACTTCACGATGGCATCCTGACTCTTGCCACTATCCAAAAGCAGCGTGCCATGTTCCAGGCTGATCAGAAAACCCAGACCCTCATCGGTCAGATCGATGGCCTCTGTGTTTGCCTTAGCTTCCGCTTGATCGATTTGATCCTTGAATGAGCCGCGTACAGTAGGCAGGTCACTCTTTCCTCCAGTAGCATAGAATTCCACTGCCTTCTGCAACTTACCGTCGTAAATCAACTGTTTAACCGGCAGGAACTTTGCTGAGTAACCTGAATAGACCACCTTGCTAAAGGCTTTTCGATCCGACTTGTCCGATTTATTCTTCGGCTGCTGCTGACGCTCTTGAGACTGGCCGATATTCAGATTCTTGAGGTCATTCTGCAACTTATCGAAGATGCCTGCTTCCGCAGTCAACGACAATCCAACGCAGAGCAGGAAACATCCCAGTAACTTATCTCTCTTTATCACTTTTCCATCCCACAATAGATATTTAGAATGATAATCACCAAGCCGGTGTCTGGACCTTCATCGGCTTCTTCTTTGGCACCGCTGCATGCTTGGGAAACCTCAACAGCATACCCTCTGCAATTGATGACTTGTTCCCTTTTACCAATCGGGCAACACTGTATTTTGGATTGATGCTGGTGATCTCGGCTGTCCCAACCTGGGTCTCTTCCCGACCCAGCAACTCCTTCGTGTAAGGGTCAAAGATCTCCTCTCCGAGGCTAAAAATAGTGTAACGCTCCCCCTGTTTGACGGTCACGCCGCCCTGATTAAGGATCAGATTACCGTTTGCGCTGATCTTGACAAGCTGAAGGGGATAGATGTTGTTGAGGATTTGACGGTTGATATCCTTGGCCACCGTCGCAATCATGTGGTCCGCCAATGCTTCACCCTTGTTGATCAGCTTACCGGGGACCCGGTTGCCGGAAAAGTCGATGTCGCTGGTACCCGACCACTTGATCTGTCGGGTTGCCATCACGATGATTCGATACTCGACCCGAAAACGGCCAGTATGGGTCGAGCGTGTCTCGCCCAAGGCGGCGATCGTGTGGCTCGATTTCTTCAACTCCGCGTCGGTCACTGTAGAGGTCACCATGTAGTCGACCCCCAGCACCTGGCCGATCTTGGCATACTCGCTTATGGCAGAATCCGGTCCTGCCAAAAGGCGTTTTTCGCGCAGATATTCGCTCTTGTAATCACGATCCATGATACTGAAACGCCGTGCCTGGGTCAGCTCAGTGATCAATGCCTGCTGCAGCCGACGGGAAAATTCATCATGTCGTACCGAATAACCTGAAAACACATAGCGGTTCTGCAAAGTGTGGGGCGGCATGACAGCAAGACTGCGACGATTTTTAGGGGCGAACCCCGGGGTCTTATAGACCTCTGTCTGCACCCGCACGATCGCCTCATAGAGCCCGTTTGTGGCTTGATCTACAGAGATGATCTCATACTGCTGGATCACTCCCGATGTTTTGTGGTTGATCTTTCCCACCCGTCTTTGCGCATACATGCCAACGTTCGTTTCAGCCTCATCTTGATGCATATGCAGTTCTTTCTGAATGGTGGTCTGTGCCTGTTCAGCATCGATCTTCACACCTGACGTCTGTTTCAGTGCCTCAATCAAGGCGTTGGAAACTGCCTCCTGACGGGTCAAACCGGAACCGATTGCCTCCCTGTCTACAGTCTCGGCGGTAGCCTGAAATGTAAACAGCAACAATAAGAAAAACAAACCGTAAGCAATATGAATTTTTCCTGGCATCATCCTTCTCCCTAGAAATCATCAGCGCGCATGTAGCTTTTGCCTTGGTGCAGATCATTCATCCCCCCGCTCTTTACCTGGGGTTTGCTGGCGGCTTCCTGCTTAGGCTGAAAATTCTTCAGATTACGCATATTCTGTTCGTTCAATGGGCTCCAGAGACGAACCACCCCGATCAATTCATGCTCAGGATAGACCGGATGAGGCTGCGTCCAAGAATAGACATCAGCTAGGCCACTCAGCCGTACATTGGCCTTGGCCCGGGAGCGCTTGTTCAACTCATCCACGATGCGAGAGACTTCCTGCTCCTCTTTGTACCCATCCTTGTGCACATCGACGTACTGCTCAACAATCTGCCCAACCGTCGACTCTTCAGTCACCATCGCCTTACCAGCAACAAACATTGCGATCTGTTGATCTGCCTGCATTCTTGCCTGATCCAAAGCGGCCGCACGCTGGCGGCGGGCCTGACGTTTGTTGTCACCTCGATAGGCGTTACCCCACTGGCCATAGGAAATCAGGACCGGGTAGCCATGTTCGTCATACAAACGACGGATGCCAAACTGATCGATCAACAGTGCCGCATCACCAGCTACCACATCATGGACCGGCCTACCCTTTTTTGCTTCATTGGCAGTGAGTTTGCCCCGCCGGGTGCCAATCTCGTGGGCAAACTGGCGCATCTTCTGTGATGCGACGACTACCACCCCAATCACATGCTCGCCACTCTTGTTCTGCGCCTCGAAGGTCTGCACCGGCACCAACCCGGCTAGCGACCCCATGGCCTCTTTCACGGAACTCTTGGTCAAAGCATCCTTGAACAGATCATGACGTTGCGACTTGGGGGTTTTGCCATACTCTTCCGGATCTATGCCCAGTTCTTCCAGAGCCTTGTCGAGGCGACCCTCGGTCAGAGTCAGCATCTTGTCGATAATACGTGCGACCTTGTTCTGATCCCGCCACAGCGAGTCATCGAAATCAGGAACCTCGCCGCTATTGTCTGCAAAATAACTCCTGACCTTTTCCGACTTGATCTTCGCACTGAGACTCATCAGGTAACCATTTTCTGCATCAGAAAGAGCACTTTCATAGGCCATCACCCGGTATTTCGGCCACTGACTGTTCTGTGGCGCAACCTGCACTTCTGCCCAGGTCTTGCCGACATAGAGTTCTCCCGCCGCCATGCGCTGTTGCAGGCTCTTGCCAAAACCTTCGGAAAAAAAACGATTGAATGCAGCTTCCACTTCCATCGCAGGGTCAACATAAGGGTCGGGGGCCGAAGCAGCCTCCATCTCAGCATCAGCCTGACTCTCGCTGGCCATCCCGCCCAGTGGATATCCAACAACTCCCATTGCCAAGACACAGGAAACCATCATTGCAATTAATCTTCTATTCATCGTGACAATTCCTTAATAAGTCCATCCGCTAGCGGGCCACCATCAGTGATACTACAGCTAGATATTACCTGATGAATTTGTGTTGTCTGCTTAGGGTTTTCTGAGGATATCGCCCACAGCAATCTCCTCATCCTCTTCCAGCTTGATGATCTTTACGACGGAGTATTTTGGCTTCACCCGGGTCACCTTTACTTTACCGATGTAGGTTTCGTCCTTTCCAAGGCTGACGCCGGTATCCGGATCAAACAGCTCCTCGTCGACATGAAACAGCGCCAGGGTCGTGCCCTTTTTCAGCCCCCCATCCCCGCCGCGATTGATGGTCAGTTTTTTCCCCTTAATCTTGATAACTTTCATCGGAAAGACAGTCGCCACCAACTGATCGGCCATCTGTGCCGACACCTTCTTCGCCATTTTTGAGAAGTACACACTACTTGGCGCACCTCCCTTCTTGTTGACCATCTTACGTTTGGTGGCAAAGCTTGCCTTCATATAGAAGTTGGCCTTCATCTGCCCTGTGGTAGTGTCGATGACCTGCGCTTGGATCTCCAGCAGCCCGGAATCCGTCCGGAAATATTTGTCATCCATGTTTGGCACAGATTTGTGGGAACGGTAAAACTTGAAGTCCTGTACGGTGGGAAGGATCAGAAAGTTGGCATTCTCCAAGCCCCCGGTCGACGCTGCATTGCCCTTGGCCAGATCACTGGCCGCAAACTGCTGTTCCTCCCTGATCGCCGCCAGTTTAGCCTTATCCCGTGTCAAGGTTTTGAACTTTCGAGTCTGATTAATCGAAAATTCCATCTCTGACAATATTGTCTGGATATTGAGGTAGCGACGAGAGTATTTGCTGACCTTCTCTCCAACTTCCGAAGGTTTGATTGCAACCCGGGGAAGTTCAGCTGCTGCCAGGGTTGAAGCAATCCCTGCAAAAAACAGAACAGCAACTGCGATAACCAGAAAAGCAAGACGATACTTTGAGTGAAACATCCAATACCCCTATATTTTAGTGTTATTTTAACTACATCCTTTACCTGCTCCTTCCTCTCTGACAGCCTGGAAGGAGGGATCACAAAGCAACTTAAAACATCCTATTCAGCTTTCCCCCCCAACCTTTTCGCAATAATGAGCTTGGTATTCTTCAACAGATCTGACAGCTGTTGTCTTGCCAAACGAGGTAAGAGAGGGAAAGACTGAAAAGCATGAAAGGTGCTCACTTTGGCATAGTAAACTTTATCCATGCGAATAATATGTCAATGAGAGTCTATCGAGAAAGGCGAAGTTTGTCCTATATTTTTTTACAATAAAAGCCGCATCCAGCGCGGGGCAGACTTTTTTGACAACAATCAGAGATTCGGTCAGGTCACCTGCACCGGCCTCATATAGGAGATAGGCGCCTTTTCGCTCTCATCAAAGGTGACCTCTTCCCAGGCATCCTGGTTCTGCATCAGCTCCCGCAACAGGCGGTTGTTGAGGGCATGTCCCGATTTGTGACCACTGAAGGCGCCGATCAGGCTGTGGCCGAGCAGGTAGAGATCGCCGATGGCGTCGAGGATCTTGTGTTTGACGAACTCATCCTCGTAGCGCAGGCCATCTTCGTTCAGCACCCGGTAGTCATCCACGACCACCGCGTTATCCATGCTGCCACCGAGGGCAAGTTCCCGCTGGCGCAACATCTCGATATCACGCAGGAAGCCGAAGGTCCGGGCGCGGCTCACCTCTCTGACGAAGGAGGTAGAGGAGAAGTCGACGCTGGCATACTGAGCCCGCTGCACGAACGCCGGATGATCGAAGTCGATGGCAAAGCTCACCTTGAAACCGTCAAAAGGCTCAAAACTGGCGCGTTTGTCTCCATCCTCCACCACGACCTTGCGTTTAATCTTGATGAATCGCTTGGCCGCGTTCTGTTCCTCCACTCCGGCGGACTGAAGGAGGAACACGAAGGGTCCGGCACTGCCGTCCATGATCGGCACTTCGGGGGCGCTGACATCAACATAGGCATTATCGATACCGAGTCCGGCGAAGGCCGAAAGCAGATGTTCCACCGTCGAGATCCTGACACCGTGCTGCATCAGGGTCGTAGAGAGACGAGTGTCACCGACATTTTCCGGGCAGGCACGGATCTCGACTGCCGGATCCAGGTCAACCCGGCGAAACACGATACCAGTATCCGGCGCAGCGGGCCTTAGGATCAGATAGACCTTTTGACCAGTATGCAATCCGACGCCAGTGGCGCGAATCACATTTTTCAGTGTGCGTTGCCGAATCATTGCCGTTTTCGCTCCCTTGAGAAATTGACCTTTATGAGCGCGGGAATGTTATCACATGTCAAAATATCCGACAAAAATGCGGTCACACTCTTTGAACATGCGGGTCGGAGCCAAATTTGATTTCGGCCCCGGCACGCTGCACTACCCTGAAACTCCAACACTCAGAACACGGCTATTCCACAAAGTTCAATCGGCCTGACGACGCAGGAATGCCGGGATATCAAGGTAGTCGAGACTGGTCTCTGCCGGCGCTTTGACGGCAGGTTTGGCCGCCATACCCTTGCGCACCACCGTCGGACGATCCAGATCCCTGTAGTCAGCCGGACCTGGATTGACGATATCCGCAGCCACCAGTTCCAGCCCCGCATCGGCCTGACGAGCCGGTTTCGGTAATTCGGCCACTGACAGATCACCCAGTCCGGTGGCTACCACGGTAACCCGCATCTCCTCCTGCATATCGCCGTCGATGACCGTTCCCACCACCACAGTGGCATCTTCATCTGCGAACTCCCGCACAGTATTGCCCACCTCGTCGAACTCACCGATGGAGAGGTTCAGACCCGCTGTGATATTGACCAGAATACCTTTTGCGCCAGACAGGTTGATGTCTTCCAGCAGCGGACTGCGAATCGCCTTCTCCGCCGCCTCACGAGCCCGGTTCTCACCCGTTGCCTCACCTGAACCCATCATTGCCGCACCCATCTCCGACATCACCGTCTTCACGTCAGCAAAGTCCACATTGATCAGACCGGGACGGGTAATCAGCTCTGCAATGCCCTGTACCGCGTTCAGCAACACATCGTTTGCCGCTTTGAAGGCGTTCAACAGACTCATATCCTTGCCCAGCACCGTCAACAACTTCTCATTGGGAATGGTGATCAGGGAGTCGACGCTCTTCGACAGTTCGGCCATGCCCGCTTCGGCAATCCTCATGCGTTTGCTGCCTTCGAAGCCAAAGGGCTTGGTCACTACTGCCACCGTCAGAATGCCCAACTCCTTGGCAACTTGGGCAACCACCGGCGCTGCGCCAGTACCTGTGCCGCCGCCCATGCCGGCAGTGATGAAGACCATATCGGCCCCCTCCAGCACTTCATGGATCCGGTCATGATCATCAAGGGCAGCCTGCCGGCCTATCTCAGGATCTGCGCCTGCACCCAGGCCTTTGGTGATATCGGAACCCAGTTGCAACAGCGTACGCACCTCACTGTTGCGCAGTGCCTGCGCATCGGTATTGGCACAGATGAAGTCAACACCCTCAATCTCGCCCGAAAGCATGTGGTTCACTGCATTGCCACCGCCGCCGCCTACGCCTACCACTTTGATCACAGCGTTTTGACTGTGTGTATCCATTAATTCAAACATTGCCTATCTCCTCTTTTGTCCGCCCGTCTGTCTGCCAACAGCCTGCTCTACATAAAGTTAAAAATTACCTTGAAACCAATTCTTCATCCGTTCCCAGATCGCTTTCATTCCCCCGTCATGGGTGAGATCCGCCACACCACGACTCCGGTTCGTGTTACCGAACAACAGCAACCCGACGCCGGTGGAATAAATCGGGTTGCGCACCACGTCGGCCAGCCCGGTGACGTATTGCGGCACCCCGAGTCTGACCGGCATGTGAAACACTTCTTCCGCCAACTCGATCACCCCTTCCATCTTGGAACTTCCGCCGGTCAGCACCACGCCGCCCGCAATCACATCCTCAAAACCGCTACGTCGCAGTTCCGCCTGAATCAGTGTCATCAACTCCTCGTAACGGGGTTCAACCACCTCCGCCAGGGTCTGACGCGACAGCCTGCGCGGCGGCCGGTCACCGATGCTGGGCACCTCGATGCTCTCATCGTTGGTGGCCAGCTGGGTCAGGGCGCAGGCATATTTGATCTTGATCTCTTCTGCGTGCTGGGTCGGTGTGCGCAGCGCCACCGCAATATCATTGGTCACCTGATCACCGGCGATGGGGATCACTGCGGTGTGCCGAATCGCTCCACCGGTAAAGACCGCTATGTCGGTGGTGCCGCCGCCGATATCCACCAGGCAGACCCCCAGCTCCTTTTCGTCATCGCTCAGTACCGAGTAACTCGACGCCAACTGTTCCAGGATCAGGTCATCGACCTCCAGACCGCAGCGACGCACGCATTTGATGATGTTCTGCGCCGCGCTGACGGCCCCAGTGACCATGTGCACTCGGGCTTCGAGGCGCACACCCGACATACCGATGGGATCGCGGATCCCCTCCTGTTCATCGATGATGAATTCCTGGGGCAGGATATGCAGGATCTTCTGATCCGCCGGGATCGCCACTGCCCTGGCCGCATCGATCACCCGTTCCACATCACCCTGGGTGACCTCTTTGTCACGAATCGCCACGATGCCGTGAGAGTTGAGGCTGCTGATATGGCTGCCGGCGATACCGGCAAAGACCGAGTTGATCTCGCAGCCCGCCATCAATTCAGCCTCTTCCACCGCCCGCTGAATCGACTGGACCGTGGACTCGATATTCACCACGACCCCTTTCTTCAACCCGCGTGAGCGGTGGGAGCCGATGCCGATGATCTCTATCTCATCACCAGTCTTGACCTCTCCCACGATGGCCACCACCTTGGAGGTACCGATATCCAGGCCAATAATCAGATTCTTTTCACTTTTCTTGGTCATTCAGAGTCCTGCAATCCGGTTTTTTCCGCTCTGCCAAGCCGGATTGTCTGTTGATAATTTCTGCTTCGGCAACGCCTTCCAGCGTGCCGTAAATCCATTGGTATAACGCAGATCCACCGCTTCCAACTGCCCCTCTTTGCCATCTCCCAAGCCGGGATAGAGCCGGACAAAACGTGCCAGCCGCGGGGCAAGGTCAGATCGTCCCAAATTCAATGTCAGACCCTGCCGGGTCTGCAGCCGCCACGCCTGACGGGCATCGACCAAGACATGTTTCAGATCCAGCCCCACGGTCTTCAGCAGCGCCTCGAAGCGCAGAAAATCGCGACTAATGGCGGCAGCGTTGCTCTCCGGCCCTTCCAAAGTCACCAATTCAGGCAGTTTTGGCAGCCGCTGGGGACGAAAGATCTCCCCCTGCCGGTTGACCAACGCCCCCTTACCCCAACGTGCCAGCGCCACCTGCTCCACCACATAAACCCGCAGGGTATCGGGCCAGACCCGCCGCACACTTGCACTGGCCACCCAAGGCAATCCTTCCACTTCGGCGCGGACCAACTCGAGGTCGACGCTGAAGAAGCTGCCGCGAATGGCTTTGATAACTGTCTGTTTCAACAGCTTCGGATCGAGGTGTGATATCTCTCCATCGATCCCAATCACACGCAGCGGCATCACTTTTGGATCCTGCAGCTGGGCAACTCCCCAGGCTGCACCGACTCCACTCAGTACGGACAACAGAAGTGCAACCCCCCACACCTGCAGAAGGACCAACCCCTTTTTCCACCGGCTGAGCGGCGCTTTTTTCCGCTGCCGCATCACCGCGCCTCTCCGACCCGGTGGACTTCCGGTACCAACAGCACACCACTGTGCTGTTCAACCTCGGATTGCACCTTCGTTATCAACGCCTCTATGTCCGCCGCAGTGGCATCGCCGGTGTTGATGATGAAATTAGCGTGCTTTTCAGAGACCTGTGCACCGCCAACCCGCGTCCCCTTGAGACCTGCAGCCTCGATCAGTTTTGCCGCATGTTTGCCAGTCGGATTTCTGAATACGGAGCCACAACTCGGCAGGCTCGTGGGCTGAGCCGCCGCACGCCGGTCCAACAGCGTCCGAATCACCTGCTGCGACGCGCTCACATCCCCCGACTGCAGCTGCAGTTCGGCGGAGAGGAACCACTCCCCTGCAGTGCCCTTTACGCTGCGATAGCCGATATCGAAATCATCTGGACTGCGTTTCCGCACCTCCCCGTAACGGTCCAGGGTCTCCACCTGTTTCACCTGATCCCAGATCTCACCGCCAAAGGCACCGGCATTCATCGCCAAAGCACCGCCGAGTGTGCCGGGGATGCCCGCCAGAAACTCGGCCCCGCAAAGACCCGCCCTCGCCGCAGTGCGCGCCACCTTGGCGCAGGAGACGCCCGCCTCCGCGTAGAGTCGTGTCCCGTCCCGCCATTCCAGCCTATTGAGCCGACCCTGAGTGGCAATCACCGTGCCGGGAAAGCCACCGTCGCGCACCAGCAGGTTGCTGCCCAGACCCAGCCAGAGCAGCGGTTCATCCGTTTCCAACTGCTGTAGAAACCGCACCAGATCCGCGCTGTCCGCAGGACGGTAGAAACGACGCGCCGGACCGCCAACCCGCCAAGTCGTATGACCGGACAGGGGCTCGTTGAACAGCAGTTCACCCCGCAGCGATTTTTCGTCCAGCGCTGGCATCATTTCCGGGTCTCCCTTCCATACCTTGGATCATCTGGTCGATGCGCTGAAAGCAGATATCGATTCCGCCCGGTCTGCTGCAGCCCATCTTTCTCATTGTCTTGCAACGAGACGAAACACAGCTGGAGGTACGCGGAATTCAAGGCCTCCCCACAACCCTGATGGAGCCGACTCATATCGAACAATCTATTCATCCGGGCGTTCCTTCACACAGTCTTTTCGGCAACTCCGCAGCAATGGCCCCAATGCTGCCCGCCCCGAGCGTGAGCACTATGTCGCCGTCCCGCAGCAGACCCGCCAAAACCTCCGGCAACTCCTCCAACGGCTCGACAAATACCGGATCAACCTGCCCGCGAGTACGTACAGCACGGCTCAGCGCACGCCCGTCCGCGCCCTGAATAGGCGCTTCCCCTGCGGCATAGACTTCGGTGAGCAGCAGCACATCGGTCTGCGAGAGCACCTGCACGAAATTTTCGAACTGCTCCTGGGTCCGGGTATAGCGATGGGGCTGGAAGGACAACACCAGGCGCCGTTCCGGCCAACCGGCCCTCACTGCCGCCAGAGTGGCGGCTATCTCGCTGGGGTGGTGTGCATAGTCATCGACAAACATCACCCGGTCATTGCCCACGAGACAGTCACCGCTGGTCTGAAAGCGTCGGCCGATCCCCTGAAAATTCTGTAACGCCCGCTGGATACTGGCCTCTTCGACACCCAGCTCCAGTGCTACGGTAATCGCAGCAAGGGCGTTCAACACATTGTGGCGTCCCGGCATATTGAGGGTGACCCGCAGGTCCTGATTCCAACCCTCGCACTCCAACCCGAAACGGGTGATCGCCCCCTCCTGGGTGACATCCACCGCCCGCACATCAGCGTCTTGGGAGAATCCGTAGGTGCGCACCCGCCGGGTGATCTCAGGCAATAGCCCACGGACTTCCGCGTCATCGATACAGAGGACCGCGAGGCCATAGAAAGGCAGGTGGTGAAGAAACTCCAGAAAGGCCCCGCGAAGACGGTCGAAATCGCCACCGTAGGTGCTCATATGATCGGCATCGATATTGGTCACCACCGCCAGCATGGGCTGCAGATAGAGGAATGATGCATCGCTCTCATCCGCTTCCGCCACCAGGTAGTCTCCCTCTCCCAGCTGTGCATTGGCGCCGGCGCTGTTGAGGCGTCCACCGATCACGAAAGTGGGGTCCAGCCCCGCCTCTCCCAGCACACTCGCCACCAGACTGGTGGTGGTGGTCTTGCCGTGGGTGCCAGCCACCGCGATGCCGTAGTGGAAACGCATGATCTCCGCCAGCATCTCCGCTCGCGGCACCACCGGGATACGCCACTCTCTGGCAGCCTGTACTTCCGGGTTATCCGCTTTCACGGCGCTGGAGATCACGACGGCATCACAATCCTTGACCTGCTCCGCAGCATGGCCGATGAATATCTGCGCGCCCAATCCAGCCAACCGCCGGGTCACCGCGCTTTCACGCTGATCGGATCCGGAAACCGCATAATCCAGATTCACCATCACCTCGGCGATACCACTCATACCGGCACCACCGATACCCACAAAATGGATGCGGCGCATGCGGCCCATGCTGTCGGGGGCGTGGCGGCGGCGATTCTTGTCACTCATCTTTCAATCATCTCCAGACAGGCCCGGCCAACCACTTCAGCGGCATCGGGGCGTGCCAGGCGGCGCGCGGCGATAGCCATCTTCAATAACGTTTCCCGATCACCCAACAGGGCTTTCAGCCTGGCCGCCAGGGACGCCGCATCCAGAGATGTCTGGGGGGCAAGCAGTGCGGCACCTGCATCCACCAGAAAGGCTGCATTGCGGCTCTGATGATCGTCGACCGCATGGGGAAAAGGGACCAGAATCGCACCCAACCCGGTTGCCGCCAGCTCCGAAACGGTAAGCGCACCGGCCCGGCAGATCACCAGGTCAGCCCAGCCATAGGCACTCGCCATGTCGTGCTCAAAGATGCTGATATCCGCGTCCACTCCATGCTTTTCATAGGCGGAGACCGCAGTGTCATAGCTCCGTTCGCCGGCCTGATGGCGCACTTCGGGCCTTTGTCCAACCGGCAGACGAGCCAGTGCGGCCGGCACCGTCTCATTCAATGCCTGGGCGCCTAGGGAGCCCCCCAGCACCAGCAGATGTAACGCTTCATTCCGACCTTCGAAACGTGCAGCAGGTTCCGGCAGTGCAGCGATTTCAGGACGTACCGGGTTGCCCGACTCAACCGCGTTCCTGGCTGCGTCGAAACTGCCGGGGAACGCCTCGAATACCCGACTCGCAATACGGGAGAGGAGACGGTTGGTAAAGCCAGGGATTGCATTCTGTTCCTGAATCACCAGTGGAATACCCAACAAGCGGGCCATCAGGCCACCCGGGCCGGAGACAAAACCACCCATCCCCAGTACCAGACTCGGGCGGTTTCTGCGCAGTATCCGCAACGCCTGCCAGAGTGCCTTCAAAATCACAAAAGGCGCTGCCAGCCGACGCTGCAGACCCGTGCCACGAACGCCACGGACCTCGATCCACTCCATAGAAATGCCTCGCTGCGGGATCAGTTTCGCCTCCATTCCCCGCCGCGTACCCAGCCAGAAGACATCAATGCCCTCTGCCATCAGCCAGTCAGCCACCGCCAGTGCCGGAAAGACATGTCCGCCTGTGCCGCCTGCCATCACCATCACACGCGGCTCCATGATCGGCCTCCCGGCTTTACGCCGTCACTCTGCTGCCGCAGTTCATGGTCGATACGCAGTAGCACGGCGATTACCAGACAGGTTACGATAATGCTGTTACCTCCGTAGCTTATAAAGGGCAGAGTCAAACCCTTAGTGGGCAGCAACCCCACGTTCACCCCGATATTGATGAACGACTGAAGACCGATCCAAATACCGAAACCGTAGGCGGCATAAGCGGAGAAACGCTTCTCCCGGGCCATCGCCCTGGTACCGATCTGAAAGGCGCGCCAGGTAATGAAGGCAAACAGGAAAATCACCCCCAGGGTTCCGATCAGGCCGAACTCCTCCCCGATCACCGCCATAATGAAGTCAGTATGCGCCTCGGGCAGATAGAACTGTTTCTGTATGCCGTTGCCGAGACCAACACCGGTCACTTCACCACGTCCGAAGGCGATCAACGCCTGCACCAGTTGGTAATCGCTATCCCGTTGGTCATCCCAGGGGTTGAGAAAAGCGGTGACCCGCCGCCAACGGTAGTCTGAAAAGTAGATCAGTGCCCCACCAGCCAGGGCAGAGGATGTCAGCAGAATAGTGAACTGCCATAACACAACTCCACCCAGAAAGAGCATGCCCAAGACCGTGGCGAAGAGCACCACCGTGGTACCGAAATCGGGTTCCAGCATAATCAGCAGGCTGGTCAGGAGCACCAGCATCATCGGCTTGGCAAAACCCCACAGCGAACTGGTAACCTCACTCTGACGGCGCACCAGATAACCGGCGATATAGATCACCATGAACAGCTTTACGAACTCAGAACTCTGCAGATTGAAGACCCCCAGAGGAATCCAGCGCCGCGCATGGTTTACCTCTTTACCGATATTCGGTATCAATACCAGCACCAACATCACCAAACCGACGAACACCAGTACCGGCCCTGCCTTCTCCCAGGATGAGACAGGTACGCGGAACAGCACCATGGCGCCGGCAAGACCAATACAGAGCGCAATGGTGTGGCGGATCACAAAGAAGAAGGGCGATCCGGCGATACGCTCACCGGCGTACATGGAAGAGGAGGCCACCATCACCAGACCAAACATGAGCAGGATCAGTGCAGCCCCTATCAGCCAGTAGTCAATGACTGGTGGCGAGAGAACGCCCTCTTTACCGCCGATGATCGCCTGTGGTCTTGCCATAGCACTCATGACACCAACCCCTCAACCGCCTGAATAAAGGCTTCACCACGGGCCTCAAAATTGCGGAACATATCGAAACTGGCGCACGCCGGTGAGAGCAGCACCCGGTCTCCAGGTTTTGCCAATTCCGCTGCCCGGTTCACTGCCGCTTCAAGGCTCTGCGCACACTCCACAACAACCCTGCCGGAAAGAACCTGTTCGATAACCTGGGCATCCCGTCCGATCAGGATCACTGCCCGAGCGGTGCGTTCAACTACCGGCGCCAATGCGGAGAAATCCGCCCCTTTGCAGTCGCCACCTGCGATCAGCACGCTGCGGCTCTCTCCGCCCTGGGGGTGGAGACCCTCCAGTGCGGCAATGGTCGCACCAACATTGGTACCTTTGGAATCGTTGTACCAGCGCACGCCGCCTTTTTCAGCGACAAACTGGGTACGATGAGACAGGCCGGAAAATCCCCGCAGGGCAGCCAACATCGGCTGCATGGGCAGATCCACCGCCACACCCAGCGCCAAGGCGGCCAGCGCATTGGCCTGGTTGTGCAAACCTGGGATCTTCAGTTCGCTCACAGGCAACAGGGGGGTGGTTCCATGGCACAACCAGCGGACCTCTGCATTCTCGCAAATGCCGAAATCGTCTTTCTGTGGCACCTCAAGGGTAAATCCCGACTCAGCGCCGGCAGCACCGCTCATGGAAACGACCCGCGAATCATCCCGATTGATCAGGCCAACCCTGGCGTCCTGGTAAACAACCGCCTTGGTCTTCGCGTACTCATCGAGTGAGGCGTATCGATCCATATGGTCTGCGGAGATATTCAGCACCACTGCCACATCAGCCTTCAGGGACTGAGTCGTCTCCAACTGAAAACTCGACAGCTCAAGAATATAGAGATCCACTGTTTCATCCAGCAGATCCAACGCCGGCTCTCCAATATTGCCGCCAACGGCAACTTTCAACCCGGCGACACGGGCCATCTCACCCAGCAACGTGGTGACCGTGCTCTTACCATTCGAGCCGGTAATGGCAACGATAGGGGCTTGTGCCGCTCTGCAGAAAAGTTCGATGTCGCCGACGATTTCCACGCCCCGCCGCTGGGCTTCCTGGATCAGGGGTTCCTGCAACGACAAGCCGGGACTGACTACCAGCTGCTCCGCTGCCAGAAATACCTCAGGCTGAAAACCACCGAGAAACAGCGCCACATCCGGCATCTCATCGGTCAGATCCTGCAACCCGGGCGGCTGTTCACGGCTATCGGTCACTGCAACAGGCACACCCTGCCGCATAAGATAACGGGCGCAGGAGAGCCCGGTCTTGCCCAGACCGACAATCAGGATTTTCCCTGCTTGCTGCGCCATGACCTGCATTCCTTCCCTCATCTGATCTTCAGACTCGCCAATCCAACCAACACCAGGATGACGGTGATGATCCAGAAACGCACAATGACCCGGGGTTCGGGCCAGCCCTTCAATTCAAAATGGTGGTGCAAGGGCGCCATCATGAAGATGCGCCGCCCGGTAAGTTTGAACGAGGCGACCTGCAGCACCACGGAAATCGTCTCCATGACGAAGACACCGCCCATGATGAACAGCACCAGCTCCTGGCGTACCGCAACGGCAACCACGCCCAGCGCAGCACCGAGGGCCAGCGCACCCACATCTCCCATAAAGACCTGCGCCGGATAGGTGTTGAACCAGAGAAACCCCAGTCCGGCGCCAACCAGTGCGCCGCAGAAAATGATCAGTTCACCCAACCCTGGGATATAGGGGATTTTCAGATAGGCGGCGAAGTCAACGTGCCCGGTAAGGTAGGCAAACAGACCCAGCGCCCCACCCACCATCACCGTCGGCAGTATTGCCAAACCATCCAGTCCATCGGTGAGATTCACGGCATTTGAGGAACCCACAATGACCAAATAAGTCAGCAGGATGTACCAGGGGCCGATATCCAGCGCCACATTTTTTAGATAGGGGATCAGCAGTTGTGTCTCCACCGGACTCTGCGCGCTAAAGTAGAGAACGCAGGCGGCCCCGAGGCCCACCACCGACTGCCAGAAATATTTCCAGCGGGAGGCGAGTCCGCGGGGATCCTGGAGTACCAGTTTTTTGTAGTCATCCACCAGACCGATGACGCCAAACAGCAACGTCACCGACAGCACGATCCAGACATAGCGATTGCCCAGGTCGGACCAAAGCAGGGTGGCGACGGCTATCCCTACCAGGATCAGCGCTCCACCCATGGTGGGTGTACCAGCCTTGGAGAAGTGGGTCTCCGGACCATCGTCCCTTATGGTCTGCCCGATCTGGTGGGTACTGAGTCTGCGGATCATCACCGGGCCGACCAGCAGCGAAATCAGCAGCGCGGTGAGCACCCCGAGAATGGTACGCAGGGTCAGATACTGAAAGACATTGAATGCCGTGTCATATTGCGAAAGCCAATCGGTCAGATAGAGCAGCATCGTCAGTTACCCCCATCCTGCCAATCGTCCAGCGCCTGGATAACCTGCTCCCGGTCACTGAACGGCAGCTTCCGATCCCCTATCTGCTGATAGGTCTCGTGACCCTTGCCGGCCACCAGTACCAGATCCTCCGCCCCGGCACTGAGCACCGCCAGACGGATCGCCTCTGCCCGATTGGCCTCGACCCTGGCCTGCTCGGGATGCTCCATCCCAGCCAGTATCTGATCGATGATGGCGCGACTCTCCTCACCTCTGGGATTATCGTCGGTAACAATAATGCTATCCGCATACTGCTCGGCAATACGTCCCATCTGCGGCCGCTTGCCTCTATCCCGATCCCCGCCACAGCCAAAAACGATAGTCATGCGGCTGGCGCAGTGGCTGCGCACCGCAAGCAGAACATTTTCCAGGGCATCCGGCGTATGGGCAAAATCCACCACTACACAGGGACGGCCATCATTGCCGAAGCGCTCGAGGCGGCCCTCTACTGTTGTAGCCTTTGAGAGTTTTGCCAAAGCCTGCTCCAGCGGCCAGCCTTTGTAGAGCAATACCGAGAGAGCGGCGAGCAGATTACTGGCATTGAACCGGCCCATCAGAGAGGTATGTAACACGCCCCCGCCCCACTGACTGGAGAAGTGGATCTCCATGCCGTCGGCAGCGGGCAGGATGACCTCCGCCCTGATCCAACCACTGATACCATCTGGTGGACAGGCCTCCGGACTCACCGAATAGACCACCGCATCTACATCAGCCGCCAGGGAGTCGAGCAGTTCAGGGCCGAAGGGATCATCGAGATTGATCACTGCACAGCGCAGATCAGGCATGTGAAACAACCGCTGCTTGGCCGCAAAGTAGTTCGACATGGTGCCGTGGAAATCGAAGTGGTCCCGGCTGATGTTGGTGAATACAGCAAGATCAAAATGGATCGCCGCTGCCCGGTCCTGCGCCAGCGCGTGGGAGGAGACCTCCATCACCAACGCTTTTGCCCCTTCGGTTTTCAGCTGCGCCAGCAGTGACTGCAGCGTCACCGCATCAGGGGTGGTAAAGCCGGTATCAATCAACGCGCCGACAAAACCCGCCCCCAAGGTGCCTATGATGCCGGTGGGTGTGTCCGGTTCCAGCGCCTGCGCCAGCAGATGACTGACACTGGTCTTGCCGTTGGTACCGGTAATCCCGACCACCGTCATGGAACGGCTGGGATAGCCATAAAAGCGTGCCGCCAACAGGCTTGCCTGACGCGCCAGATTCTCAACCCGCAAAAGTGGAATATCCACCTCTGCCGCCAGTCTCTCCGCTTTGCGCTCGTTCACCACGCCGTCCGGTTCCCAAACGATGGCGGCTGCACCCTCTCCTAGCGCCTGATCGGCAAAATCGAGACCATGGACACTCCCCCCCAAACAGGCAAGAAAGAGCCCGCCTTCCTCTATAAAGCGACTGTCCAGGCTGATATTTGTGACCACCCGATCCTCTTTCTGGGTCACGCTCACAAACCCGCCAAGCAGCTCGGAGAGTCGTATGCCCTGTGCGTTCACATGCGCGGTCATCGGTGCCTTCCCCCTGAACCCGCCAGCAACGGCGTCGCCACCAATGGTGCATCGGGTGGGATATTGAGCAGCCGCAATGCACCGCTCATCACCTTGGCGAATACCGGTGCGGCCACCTTGCCGCCATAGTAATCCTTACCCCTTGGTTCATTAATCATCACCGCCATCACCAGACGTGGATCACTCGCCGGTGCCATGCCGACGAACAGGGAGATATATTTGTCTTCCGCATACCCACCGGCAACCGACTTCTTGGCGGTACCGGTCTTGCCCGCCACGCGGTAGCCGGGGATTGCCGCCAACGGTGCGGTACCGCCTTTGGCCACCACCGCTTCCAACATGTGAACCACTGATCGCGCGGTGGAGCGGCGTACCACTCGTTCACCCTTGGGCAGTTCACTCACCTTCAACAGGGAAACAGGCAATTTCACCCCGTCATTGGCCAGCACAGCGTAGGCACCGGCAAGTTGCAGTGGTGTTACTGAAAGTCCATAACCAAAGGAGAGGGTGGCCTGTTCAAACTGGCTCCAATCCGAAAAATGCGGCAGACGGCCTGATGATTCACCGGGAAACATGCTTTCGGCCGAACGGCCAAAGCCAACCTGGGAGTAGAGCTTCCAAAGGATCTCCGGTTTAAGTGCAAGCGCTATCTTGCTGACGCCCACATTGCTCGATTTACTCAACACTGTTGCCACGTCGATGCGGCCGTAGTTGTGTGAATCCTTGACCAGATGTCGTCCAACGCGCAGCAGTCCGGGCGTCACATCGATCGGCGTGTCAGGCTTGAAACGCCCCCGCTCCAATGCAGCAGCCACCACAAAGGGTTTTACCGTGGACCCCGGCTCAAACACATCGGTCACTGCGCGGTTGCGGAAGCTTCCCCGGCGATTATTGCGGCGGCCGTTCGGGTTATAGGCGGGACGATTGACCATTGCCAGCACCTCACCACTTTTGGCATCCAGAATTACCACTGATCCGGAAACCGCTTTGTGGGCCATCACCGCCTTCTTGAGTTCCCGATAAGCGAGAAACTGCAGGCGCCGGTCGAGACTCAATACCAGATCATTCCCCGGCCGTGGGGACTGGATATTCTCCACCTCTTTGATCACCCGGCGGCGACCATCCATGATGACCCGCTTGGCGCCATTCACTCCGGAAAGCCACTCGTTGTAGGCCAGCTCCATCCCCTCCAGTCCCTGATCGTCAATGCCCGTCAGCCCGACCATATGGGCCATCACCTCGCCACTGGGATAGTAGCGCCGGTGCTCCGACTCCAGGCCAATCCCTTCCAGATCCAACGCCTTCACCTGCTGTGCCACATCCGGATTGACGCGCCGTTTGAGATAGACAAATCCCCGGTCACTGGCCAGCAGACGGCGTACCCTGTCAGGATTCAAATCCAGGATAGAAGCAATCGCACCAATCGTTTTACTGTCGGCCTTGAGTTTGCGTGGGTTAGCGAAAATGCTTTTCACTGGGGTACTGATCGCCAGCGGTTCGCCATTCCGGTCGGTTATCATGCCGCGGCTCGCCCGCACCTTCATCGGTTTCAGATAACGCTTCTCCCCCTGCTGCTGCAGGAAGGCGGTCTCGAATACCTGCCGATCAACCGAACGCCAGATCAGAGAACCGAAGGCAAAAGCAAACACAGCAAGCAGAAAAAGGCGACGAGCTTTGTAGCTCGGCACCTTGATCTTCTCAGCATGTCTCCGCTTTTTCTTCGATCCCGCCATCTTCAACGCCTGATCACCACAACATCACCCCATCGCGGCCGGTGCATTTTCAACTCCCGATCCGCAGCCTTTTCAACTTTTGCATGGGTCGCCAGGGTGCTCTCCTCCAACTGCAGACGGCCCCACTCAACATCGATCTGCCGCCTCTCGGCATGCAGCACCTGCAGCTCCACAAATGCCTTGCGACTCAAATACTTGGCATAAACGACACTGACGCCGGAGAGCACTACCGCCAACATCAATCCAGCCAGCGGGAGAAATTTGAAGTAGCTCATGAGAGCCGCTCCGCCACCCGCAGCACCGCACTGCGGGACCGGGGGTTTTCCTCTAACTCTGCCTTGCCGGCCCGGATGGCCTTGCCCAGCAGCCGTAACTTTGGATCCAGCTGGGCCTGGGTCACAGGCACGCCTGACGGAAAACGGTCACCCTTCGCCTGATCGCGCATGAAACGCTTTATCATTCTGTCCTCAAGGGAGTGAAAACTGATCACTGCCAACCGCCCGCCCGGGGCCAACACTTCCAGCACCTGATCCAGAAAACGCTCCAGATCCTCAAGCTCCCGGTTGATAAAGATCCGGATGCCCTGAAAACAACGGGTGGCCGGATGTTTACCCTTCTCCCAGGAGGGATTGGCCGCACTGACGATCTCGGACAACTGGCGTGTGGTCCTGATCGGCTGCTCCTGACGGGCTGCCACAATCGCACGGGCGATACGCCG
Organism: bacterium endosymbiont of Escarpia laminata; assembly: GCA_003660235.1. Classification (GTDB taxonomy): domain Bacteria; phylum Pseudomonadota; class Gammaproteobacteria; order Chromatiales; family Chromatiaceae; genus QGON01. Next base: position 89,403 of record QGON01000065.1, read on the forward strand.
CGCATGACGCTCTTCGCCAAAGGTTTTAAGCACATCCGCAATCTCCTTCGTCTCCGCACCCATCAGCCACTCGGCGGCGCTAAACCCCGCCTCCGGATCCATGCGCATATCGAGTGGACCCTCCTGCATAAAACTGAAGCCCCGCTCCGCCTGATCCAGTTGTGGTGAGGAGACACCCAGGTCGAGTAAAATGCCATCGACCTTACCGGTCACTCCCTGCTGTTCTGCAATCTCCGCCAACAGAGCGAAGCTGCCCCTCTCAATAACAAACCGGCCATCCCCAGCAAATACCTCCTGAGCATGGGTTATGGCCTCCGGATCCTTGTCGATACCGATTAAACGGCCGGCCTCACCCAAACCATCCAGAATCTGGCGGCTATGGCCACCACGTCCGAACGTTCCATCGATGTAGACGCCATCAGGACGAATAGCCAGTGCTGCCACCGACTCGTCCAGAAGTACCGGTCGGTGTGCTCTCGGTTCTTCCATCATCAGAGCGAGAGCGATTCCAGCTCGTCAGTCAGTTCCAGCCCTTCCTCATCGATCTTATTGAGCCAGTCATCAAGCTGCCGGCTCCAGACCGCCTCATCCCAGAGCTCGAATTTGTCCCCCTGTCCCACCAACGCCACCTTTTTGTCGAGACTGGCGAACTCTCTGAGTTCTGTCGGCAGGAGAATACGCCCCTGGCCATCCATATCAGTTTCATGGGCGTATCCGATATAGAGTCGCTGTAGGTTCCGGGCTGATCTGCTTAAGGCGGAAAGCTTTTTGAGTTTCTCTTCAATCACCAACCAAGCTGGTTTAGGATAGATCAACAGACAACGATCTTTATCCCCAGTAATCACCAATTGAGAGGCACAGGTCTCCACCAGCCCGTCGCGATACCTGGTCGGTATCGCCATACGGCCTTTAGCATCCAGATTGAGCTTGGAGACACCACGAAACAAAAAACTCCCCCCTTGGGTAAAATTTTCCCTATTTACCCACTTTATCCCACTTTCCATTCATCTTAGGAGTCGACACCCGGACCTGTCAAGGTCAATTAGGGAAAAATTCGTTTGCGTTCAGAGGGTTACAAGAGGAAGTTACACAGGAATAAGCAGTGAATTTCCATTGAAAATACAGCAGATTAAAGCTCAAAGCTAAAGTGGAGTATCAAGAAAACCGGGGGAAATCCGGACCAACGGGAAGAGAGGGGAGAAAAGTGGGAGCCGGCCTGTAAGCCGGGTTCTGTCGAGAACAGTCATTCATCTGGGATGTGCGTCGCCGCACACCTCAAGCAACCTACCCGGGAACAGTGCGGGCCGCACCAATGTTCCCCTATTTGGTCTTGCTCCGGGTGGGGTTTACCCTGCCACTATCGTTACCGACAGTGCGGTGCGCTCTTACCGTCACCATTTCACCCTTACCGGCCTCCGAAGAGGCTTAGGCGGTATATTTTCTGCGGCACTTTCCGTAGGCTTTCGCCTCCCAGGCGTTACCTGGCACCCTGCCCTATGGAGCCCGGACTTTCCTCCGCTTCACCAAGGTAAAACAGCGACTGTCCGGCCGACTCCCACAAGCAAGCTAATACGCTTCCCAACGAATTGCAAATGTAATCCATCAAGAGAAACCATAATCCTGCCGAAAGAATAACTATGATATAAAAACCCATGCAGGAAAAAGACTCCACAATGACAATAATACGCACCTCCAGCGCTGAGATCATCTCGGCTCCATTGGCTATTTTTTTTGCGTTTGCGCTAAATGGCCGGCTCTCAAAACTGTTCCTCTCGGGATACAACCTCTACGACACCAAACGGATCCTGGAAATAGTCTTACTGCTGGGAATATGCCTGTTATTGCTTTTTTCCCACAAGCAGCGCCAGTTTTGGCTTACCCTCTTCTCCCAGTTAACCCGTCAAACAAAACTGCTGATCACCGGCATTATCATTTTCGGCGCAATATCTTCCATCGTTGCACCCATCCCGCAAGACGCTTTTCTCTCCCTTAGCCATGTAGTCCTTCTTTTCTTCTTTACACTGTTTATTGCAGTCCAAAGGCAGCATTACGGCGATTCATACGACAAGATACTGGTTCTCATCATTGTGCTCGCCGTAATCATCTACGAAGGTGCATTTATAAAATCATTTATTGATCATGCTGTTCAGGACAGGATTTTCTATTTTCACCCGGTTTTTGTAAACAGCCGCTTTCTTTGCCAGTTCCTAACCTGGACGCTTCCTCTGATCACGCTGCCAATATTCCTTGCACAGGAAAGCACACCGTCCAGGCGTAAACTGATCTTTTTATCCACGCTATTGATCGCCGGGATCTGGTGGGCTACCGCCATTGCCAATGGGTCTAAAGGGAGTCTGTTTGGTCAACTCATTGGATGGATAGGGATTGCTATCATCTTTCGCAACCGAGGTAAAGATTGGCTTCTCGTACAAGCTTACGCCCTGCTGGCCGGACTCTTTATCTTCTTCGTCTTCTTTGTGCCGGAACTCCGCTACGACAATTTCGCCGCTGTTTCCCAGAGTCTCGTCAGCCGGATGGCATTGTGGGAACAGGCACTCCAGCTCATCAAGGACAATCCGCTTCTGGGCGCAGGCCCCTTGCACTACGCATATTTTCGTAACCCCTATGCTGCACACCCGCATAACAGCATGCTGCAAATCGCCTCTGAATGGGGAATTCCAGTACTGCTGATGGTCTCTCTTCTGGCTATCACCAACTTCACCACCTGGGTAAAACGAATCACGGCAAACCCGGTCCATCTTTCGCTGACTGCATCACTGCTCGCCGCTACATTTCACTCACAGATCAGCGGTGTATTAACCACGCCATTGAGCCAGATAATGATGTGTCTGGTCATCGGTTGGATGTACGGCATACGGCAACCTTTACAGATTGCACCAGACAGCTCAGTCAGTAACACCGCGAAGTGGGCTTTTTTGTTTGTTATGCTGCTCTCCATCGCAGGCGTGGCGCAGGGCATATTCCCTGAGGTTTTTTCTCTATCGGAACTAGGGATAGAGTGGCTAAACAGCCACGAGCGTTTCGAGGGCCATGCAACTTTCAATCCTCGTTTCTGGGGCCAAGGCTGGTTACGTTAACATCTAATCCTTCTACCGCGTCCATCATCGACTCATGCAAACCGCACCAGACATCTTTTCCTACCGGCCATATTGGGCTAAACGCTTCGGCATCGCGCCGGTACTACCCATGTCCCGGGAGGAGATGGACGACCTGGGCTGGGACAGTTGCGATATCATCATCGTCACTGGCGATGCCTATGTGGACCATCCCAGTTTCGGCATGGCGCTGGTGGGCAGACTGCTGGAGGCCCAGGGTTTTCGTGTCGGCATCATCTCCCAACCAAATTGGCGCAACAGCGAAGACTTCCTGCGATTGGGGCAACCCAACCTCTTTTTCGGCATCACCGCCGGAAATATGGATTCGATGGTCAACCGCTATACCTCAGACCGGCGCATCCGCAGCGACGACGCCTACACACCGGATGGCGAGGGCGGCAAACGCCCGGATCGTTCCGTGATCGTCTACGCCCAGCGTGCCCGTGAGGCGATCAAGGGCGTGCCGATCATCATCGGCGGCATCGAAGCCAGTCTACGCCGCATCGCCCATTACGACTATTGGTCGGACAAGGTACGCCGCTCCATTCTGCCCGACTCCAAGGCCGACCTGCTCATCTACGGCAACGCGGAACGGGCGCTGGTGGAAGTGGCTCACAGACTGGCAGCAGGGGAGAAGATCAGCGAGATCACGGATATTCGCGGCACCGGATTCATGTCGCAACAGATTCCGGCTGACCGGACGGTCATCGACTCAACTGAACTCGACACACCCGGTCCCAAAACCTTCCATCCCGACCCTTATCAGGCTGCACCTGACTGCCCACAGCCTCAGGTAGTCATACCCCACAATCGTCCCCGCAAGCTCGATCGGGAGAAGACCCTGGTGCGACTCCCCTCCTACGATCAGGTTGTCGAGGATGAAGTAATCTACGCCCACGCCTCCCGTGTATTCCACCTGGAGACCAACCCCGGTAACGCCCGCGCATTGGTGCAACGGCACGGAAACCGGGATGTCTGGCTCAATCCGCCACCGATCCCCCTAACCACCACAGAACTCGACCGGATCTACGAACTGCCCTACACCCGCAAACCCCACCCTGCCTATGGGGTGGCGAAGAACCCCGCCTGGGAGATGATCCGTTTCTCCATCAACATCATGCGCGGCTGCTTCGGCGGCTGCACCTTCTGCTCAATCACCGAGCACGAGGGACGCATCATCCAGAGCCGCTCGGAAGACTCCATCATCCGCGAGGTGGAGACGATTCGCGACCAGGTTCCAGGCTTCACCGGCAACATCTCCGACCTTGGCGGCCCCACCGCCAACATGTACCGGCTCAGTTGCAGGGACGAAAAGATCGAGGCCGCCTGTCGGCGCCTCTCCTGCGTCTACCCGGACATCTGTCCAAACATGGGCACCGACCACCGGCCACTGATCAAGCTCTACCGGCGCGCCCGCAAACTGCCCGGCATCAAACGGGTGTTCATCGCATCCGGCCTGCGTTACGACCTGGCGATACGTTCGCCGGAATACATCAGGGAACTGGTCACTCACCATGTCGGCGGGTATCTGAAGATCGCCCCGGAACACACTGAATCCGGCCCGCTGGAACACATGATGAAACCGGGGATCGGCAGCTATGACAAATTCAAAAAGCTGTTCGACAAATACTCTGCCGAGGCTGGCAAGGAGCAGTATCTGATCCCCTACTTTATCGCCGCGCATCCGGGCACATCAGACAAGGACATGCTCAACCTCGCCCTCTGGCTGAAACAAAACGGATTTCGACCGGATCAGGTGCAGGCCTTCCTGCCGACCCCTTTGGCCATCGCCTCAGCCATGTACCACACTGGCCACAGTCCACTGAAGAAGGTTCGACGGAATTCAGTCCGGGTTCCGGTTGCCACAGGTCTGAAACAGCGCCGCCTGCACAAAGCCTTTCTACGCTATCATGATCCGAAAAACTGGCCGCTATTGCGGGAAGCGCTGAAAAGTATGGGACGGGCAGACCTGATCGGCAACGGCAAGCGACACCTGGTGCCTGGCTGGCAGCCGAAAGAGGGGAGAAGAGAGGAAAACAGCAAAGGCAGGGGTGGCAAACGTTCTAACGTCGGATCGGCCCAGCCACAAAAAACAGGCCGGACTCAGCGCGGAAATAAAACGAAAAAAACTCGTCAAAAACGCTAGCCGGATCAGACTGAAAAAACATTTTGGCAGTCAGTTTTATTATTAATAATTTGTAACCTGAAGTTTCACTGAAATTCTTACCATCCTGAAAGTTGGCACTCAAGCCACCATGCGTAAGAGGAGTGAGACGAAAGTATTTTGCCGGGGATTGCGATGGCTGGGCCAAAGCCTGAGAAAATCCGCTGACAGTGCGTTATTGGCAATCAGCCTTCGCACATCGGAGAAGGCGAAACTGGTTCGACCCTTTACGATATGACGCCGTTCAGGGTCGGCCTTGATGCGATCGGCATAAATCCAGGTAATCGTGGCGGCCATCATACAGAAATTCAGGTGATTGCTCACGGCATGGGCGTTACGCGTCTGGCTGCGGGCGCTGCCGATCTCCTGCTTGATCTCCTTGAAACCGGATTCAATCTTCCAGCGCGCCCCATAATACTCGATGATCTTCTCAACACTTAGCGCCAGATCGGTGGTGAAGAATACGACCCAGCGGCTTTTACGATAGACCCACACCACCCGCACAGGGCAGCGCAGATTCTTGAGCATGAGCACTTGATCGTGGGCCAACACCTCTCGGTGCTTACCGTAGAGGAAGACCGGTAAAGAACGAGCCTGTTCCCGATAGTGAGTCGCCATATCTGCCACTGATCCCAGACGCCGGCCATACTTACGGGGCCGTCCACGCTGTCCGGCGCAAGGCGCCGGTGGCTGCTCGCAGAGCGTGATATTGGCCCGCAGTCGCGACAGCAACTCGAAGGAAGAGGTGGACTCACAGAGAGGTCGCCATAATCCAGCATTGCCAAACCAACTATCGGCCACCACCAATACCGGGGTATCGACAAAGTGTGCGGCCACTGCCATAAGCATCTCTGCAGCCTGGGTCATTTTGGATTGGAAGGCCACAGTACAGCCATCCTTCTGGGCCGTCTTGGCATTAGCCTTGAGGTCCTGCTTCGCCACACCATTGCTTCGCTCGGTGCAGGCTACACAGCACTCCCTCAAATAATGGCGTGTCGGATGCGCTCTGCATATTGCCTCCGCAGGCTACGGGATCTACGATCTCTTCGCCACTGCGGCAATACGCTCGCACCTACGCCTCCCGGGGACTACGCGCCTTCGCTTCGCTCTCCCTGGCGCGCAGCGAAGGAAGGGTAAAACGAAAAGGCACGAGAGGCTAATGAACGGAAAGAGCAATCTAATCAGATTGAGTGTCGCAGGACAGATATAAGTCAGACCTGACCCATGGCGTCCTGAACAAGTAACTCCAACTCATCGAGGTCGGGAATAAGCGCTGATTCACCACCAACGATTACCGGTTTCTGTATCACAACTCCCATCTCTTCATCTGTAGAGGCGGGTAGAATATTGTCACTGGTTACACGCACCAAACGGGGGATTGCCTGAGCAACCAAACCAATATATGGCAGCTCCTCATCACCATTCAGGGTATGGGTCACGATAATTCGGCCACGATGACCAGGGGCCTGAATCGGCTTGCCCATCAACCCTTCAAAAGAAACCACTGGAATGTCATACTGTCGCCACTCGATAAATCCAAGCAGCCAGTCCGGCAGATTTGCCTCGGGTTCAGGTTTCCGGTAACCGACCACTTCCGCCACTGCGGCATTCGGCAGCAACAGCCGTTCCGATTCGAGCGGTATCAGAACGCTTCGCACCTCTGATGAGACAGCTTCACTCATGTACTGCCTTCCGCCAGTACTTCATTGATATTCTCCAACAGATCGCTCTCCTGGAATGGCTTGCCGAGGCAGCGTTTTACACCAAGATCGAAGGCCCGCTGACGGTGTTTTTCACCAACGCGAGATGAGATCATGATGATAGGTACCTTTTTATATTCAGCTGAGTTGCGCATATGACGCGCCAACTCGAAACCATCCATACGTGGCATTTCGATATCCAACAACATGATATCGGGAACCTGTTCCTGCAACAGCGCCACCGCATCCACCCCATCTTTGGCGGTCACCACATCCATTTCATGGCGCTCCAGGAGGCGGGTGGTGACTTTTCTCACCGTGATCGAGTCATCCACGACCAAAACCCGCAGTCGTTCTTTTTCAACCCCAGCATCCGCAGCCTTGACAGCATCCGGCACTGCAAGCGCGTGAGCAGCACCCAAGCGTACCAACGTACCGGTATCAAGGATCAGGGCCACCCGTCCGTCCGCCAGAATTGTTCCACCGGTAATCCAGGGCACACTGCTTATTTGCTTGCCCAACGGCTTCACTACAATCTGGCGCGTACCCAACAATCCGTCAACCTGCAGCGCCACCTGATGTTCACCTGTATGAACAAGCAACATGGGGAACCACTTGGCACTCTCATGCAGTTCGGGGGCACCCGCCATCATTAGCTGCCCCATGTTCTCGACTTTGTAGCTTCTGCCAGCGTAACTGTACCCCGTCTGCTTCTCAGCGTAGCAAGCACTCAATTCCTCGTGACTGATTCTGACCACACCCTCCACACTGCCGTGGGGAATGGCATAGACTTCTTCGCCAATCTGCACCAAAAGCGCATCTGTGATGGCCAGGGTCAGCGGCAGTCGAATGGTAAAACTGGTGCCGCGACCGGGTTGTGAGTCGATGCTAAGCGTACCGCCCAACTGCTTTACCTCACTGGATACGACATCCAGCCCCACACCGCGGCCAGCAATCTGAGTCACCTCATCTGCTGTAGTAAAGCCGGGCATCAACACACACTGCATCAGATCATCATCACTGATCTCCGCATCCTGGACAATCAGGCCGTGGTCGACAGCCTTGGCCTTGATGGCATCGATATCCATCCCACGCCCATCGTCTGAGATTGTCAGTACGATGTCGCCCGCTTCCCTCACCATGTAGAGCGAGACCACGCCTTGCTCGCCCTTTTCAGCCTGGGCTCGTTCAGAAGAACGCTCAATCCCGTGGGAAACCGCGTTGCGCAACAGATGCTCCAGGGCGGGAATCATCCGGTTGAGTATGCTTCGATCCATCTCGCCATCAGCGCCGAAGCTATCGAGACGCGCCTTTTTCCCTAACTGATCGGCAGTCTGCCGAACCACGCGCTGCAGCCTGGGCAACAACTGCGCAAAGGGAACCATGCGGGTGCGCAACAGACCGTCCTGTAGATCGGTGGAAATACGCGACTGCTGTAGCAACAGTGTGTCTGTCTCACGCTGAAGATCGTCCATCAGGTGATAGATACTGTCGAGATCGCTAACCGTTTCAATCAGTGCTCTGGAGAGCTGCTGCATATTGGAGAAACGATCGAGTTCCAACGGATCGAAAGCCGCCTTGTCCACATCGTCCTTCTCGTAGTCATCCCTTTCCCAACGATAGAGAATCTGGGCTTCTGTCTCTATCTCCAGCTTGCGCAGCTGATCGTGCAGACGGGCCACGGTCTGCTCCAACTCAGTCAGGTTAAACCCGAGCACACTGTTCTGTTGCTCCAAACGGGTGCGATAGATACTGATCTCACCGGCATTGTTAACCATGCGATCCATCAGTATGGAGCTGACACGCACTTGGTCCCGGGCCGGTCGAAAGATCGAACCGGACTCATCGGCCAGGGGCTCGACATCAGTCTCACCTTTAAACAGAGAAAAGGCTTTCTTCCAGACATCGGCTGGCGGCACACCCTCCTGCAGAGGCTCCGTCTCGTCAGGCTGTGTTGCCTTCTCCTCAACATTCGGGGATGGCGCTTCAGCCTCCTCCGTTTCCGGCAGAATCCGTTCGCCATCAACCTCTGCCAAACCCTTTTCCGACAGCAGGTCTTCAAGCTCACCTATCAGATTTTGAGGTTGATGTACCCTGCCGATACTGCCCGCCTCATCCACCTGGGTGGCCAATCTATCCAGTGCTTGGCGCGTCAGATCAGTGACTGACTCGCTAGCTGGCAGCTGACGGTCAGCGACTCCGGTAAAAACAGTCTCCAGGGCATGGCTGAGATCCCCTACGGGCAGAATGCCAGCCAGCCGCGCACTCCCTTTCAGGGTATGAAGTGTACGTTGAATATCATCAATGAGCGTGTCGTTTTGAGAATCCCCCATCCACTGCTGGTAGGTGGACTCGATGGATTCGAGCAGCTCTCTTGCTTCCTCAACGAAAATCTCGATCAGCTCCGGGTCGTCGCCAACCTCGAACAGCGGCTCTTCCTGCATCAGCGGCAGAGAGATATCCTCACGGCCAGCCTCTGCTGCAATATCCTCTTCAACGTCCTCTGCAGAAACCGGTTCAAGCTCAATCGTCTCGGAGATTTCAGCCTCTTGGACATCGTCCTCCATCTGCCCGTCCTGCAGGGCATCAGATGTTTTCTCTCTGTCCTCTTCTTTTTCGAGCAGTTCGTGAGCGTGGTCGAGGCGATGCAGAAAATCCTCGGTCTCCGGTTCCTGCAGATTATGGTCAAGAAGCCACGCCAGCAGACCACGGATAAGTGAGGCACCATCGTCAATAAAGGCAACGACCCCCTCATTGGCAACCTGATGATGAGACATCAGCGAATTCACATAGTATTCGAGCGCCTTGCTCAGACCCGCAATGGATATGACGCCCGCCATGTGAGCACTACCGTGGAGGGTATGCAAAGCGCGTGAAACCTTTTCGGTCAGCGGAATGCCTTCAGCACTCGCTTTCGCCCGTGTAACAAACTTATCCAGGGTTTTGAGATGCGCCGCCGACTCCGCTTCAAAAATCTCAAGCAACTCGGTATCGAGTTCAATTTCCAGGTCCGCCGCCGGCAACCCTTCCTGTGGCACTTCGGCTTCAGCTTCCAGGGAAGCATCAACAACTGATTCTTCTATTGCAACTTCGTATCCGGCAACCTCGTCTCCAGTATCCAGATGGGCCAAGGCTTCATCAATCTGATCCAGTGCCGGTGATTCCATCACTGGCTCGGTAGAGTCAGCATCCTCTGACGCTTCAAAACCAGCCACTGCGAGCTGATCTGTATCGACGAGTATCTCTTCCCCGGCGGATGGGTAGTACTCAGAAGGAGTGGACTCCTCCCCCTGCTCAGGCAGCGGTTTCACCTCTTCCGTTTTGGCAGTTGCCGATTCCGCCGCACGCCCTTCGGACAATGCGAAAGCGCGATTGATAACAGCATCGACATCAACTGTCGGCAACACCGAGCGTTCCTGACAATCGATGAGCTCCGGCATGATATTCTGCACGGTATCGAGCAGATCGAAAATCCCGGGGGTAATCTCAATGGTCTCGTCAATCACCCGGTTGATCATATTCTCTACCGACCAGGCCAGTTCACCGATGATCTTTGCACCCACCAACCGCCCACTACCCTTCAGGGTATGGAACGAGCGACGAAAAGTGATGAGGGCGTCTTTGTCATCATGATTCTGCTGCCAGCGAGGCAGGTATTCCTGAATAACCTCCAGCTCTTCCCGGGCCTCTTCGATAAAAATCTCCAGGATTTCCGAGTCGATATCCTCGAGCGCCGGTTTGTCTGCCGACGGGATCGGGATCTCCTGAATCGACGCCTCAATATCAGCCTGTTCCACTTGCTGGGAGATAACATCACCGGGGGATGGGGCTTCCAGGGCTTCACCCGGAACGGCTTCTTCAGCCTCTGACGCCTCGGCAGGATTTATCTCCGGGGATACGGGGAGGGGAACCACCGGTGCCGGCACATCGCTGACAACTTCAGCCTTTTCAGAGGGCAGTGCACCACGCCTCTCAAGTAGGCCAGCCAGCGCCGCTCTTGCAATGCTGACAATCTCATTGCGATCACCCGCACCGTCGATCAGGGATTCGAGGAAGTACTCAATACTGCTTATGACATCAGCCAATGAATTCAGCTGTTGGCGTTCTGGAATCTGCCCGTCTTCTATAAGGCGAGCACGGATAAAGTCTGCCGTCAGGCCAAGTATCCGTGCGGGCTCAAGCAGCCCAAGCAGATTCAGGGCGCCGTAAACCCGATGAAATTCATCGTAGACATCCTCAAGCACCGAGGCATCATGTGCCGTTTCGGTATAGCTGATGATCGCCTCTTTGGCTTTCGCAATGTCCACTTTTGCTTCGCGGACAGTTTGCTTGACCAGACTTTCATATTCGCCTTGGGGCAGGTCCTGTCCCCAGCCGCCATCATCGACTACGTGATCGATGGGGGCCTTTCCACTGTGAATATTGCTCAGAGACGATTCGACAAACAGCAGGTCGCCCGCCATTTCCATCAGTTCAAACTCTTCCGGCAGAGTCTCCCGCTCAACGATAGAGTGGACACGGTCTGCCTGCCGAATCAGACGGGTACGAAGCGCGCCTTGGCCGATCATGCCAAGGGTGTCCCCCAACTTGCGCAGGGGGGTCTCCATCTTCGCCAGCGCACCGGGTTGGGACTGCTCTCCGCGCATGAACAGATCAAGGATATCCTTGACGTGGGTAAGTTCAATGTGGATAGCATCCCGAACCGACTCGGCAAGTTCCTCATTCGCTCCGGTCAGGCCCTGCCTGCCCAGCGCCAGATCCGCCTCGCTGGGCAGTACCTCATTCAGATGGTAGGCCTCTTTGACCTCCAGAATACGAGGATTGCCGGAATCGGCGCGGGCAACATAGTAGAGAAGATTTTTTATAAGGTCTTTCGGTGGGTCATTCACCAATGACGACTCACCTTCATCCACGATATGTTTGAGTTGGCGGTCCAGCTTGCCAAGCAATTGTTTGACCGCGATACCGGAATCGATGGTGAATTCACGCAAACCCCGGATCAACGCGCCGGCAACCCACATAAGGCGGTGGACCTGTTCAGTCCCGGCACTACGTTCCAGCTCGTCAACCACATCCTGCAGATAGCCCCAGCCTTTCTCAACATTCAGTTTGCGGTACCAGTTGAGTAGACCGAGATGGAACTTGTGCCGTGAACGGCGGGCCAAGGCGGGGAGATCCTCATTGGGCTCCCCTGTGATACGGCCAGCTACCTGGACATCATCCAGATCAGGATTGAACAGCGCAGCCTCAGAAAGCAGCGGTGCCTCCCGCACGGCACGGAGATCATTCAGCAGTGGTAAAACGATGAACGGAATGTCCGAATCACCAGCCTGCAGTTTTTCCAGATAGTCAGGCAGCTGTATCAGCGCCAGCATCAATGCTTCGGCAGCGTCATCGATCTGCCGCACCTTTCCGCTATACATCGCCCGTGCGACCTGCTCCATCTCTTCCGCAAGCATGCCGGGGCCATAAGCCTGAACCATCTGCAGTACACCAGATATCTGGTGCAGCCGATCGGCGCAAACCTCCAGAGATAAGGCCTCGCCCTCGCCCTCGATCCGTTCCTCAAGCGCCTGTCGCGCCTGACGAAGGGTCTCGTCAATCTCTTCTTTGACCCAGTTCAGGGCGCCAAAATCGTGAATGTTGGTCACAGGCGTACCTCAGTAGCCCATTCACGTATCGCAAAAAAAACTTTGCTCAGCATTTTGCCCCTAATACCCCTAACCACCATTGAACTAAAAAAATGAAACGCCCCGTCTTTACGGAAGACGGAAACCGGCAACAGTTTTCTGCAGTTCATCAGAGAGATCAGCCAGCTCTCCGATGGATTGCGCGGTCTGGTTGGTACCCTCAGATGTCTGGGTAGTGATCTCCTGAATAACCGCCATGGTGTCATTGATCCTGGCGGACTCATCGGACTGTATCTTGGCTGAACTTGAAATCTTCTCAGTCAGGTCAGAGATATACTGAGAGACGTTCTCGATCTCCATCAGGGCTTCACCGGCATCCTCTGCGAACTTGGCGCCTTTCACTACACCTGCGGTACTGGCATCCATGGAGATAACTGCCTCGTTGGTATCCGCCTGGATGGTTTTAACCAGCGCCTCGATCTGCTTGGTTGCGTTGATGGAACGTTCAGCAAGACGCTGTACCTCGTCCGCAACCACCGCAAAACCACGACCCGCCTCACCTGCCATCGCCGCCTGCATAGCAGCGTTCAGGGCCAGAATATTCGTCTGATCAGCAATGTCATCGATCAGCTCTACGATATCCCCGATCTCCTGAGAGCTTTCACCCAATCGTTTGATACGTTTCGAGGTTTCCTGAATCTGCTCGCGGATCGCATCCATGCCCTGGATAGTATTGCGCACGGTGTCGGCACCCGTGTTAGCGATATCAACCGAGCGCTTCGCAACCTCGGCCGTCTCCGCTGCGTCCTTCGTCATCTGATCGATAGCGATCGTCATCTCCTTGATGGAGGCATTCGCCTGGGTGATCTGCTCTGCCTGATGCTCACTCGCTTCTGCAAGATGCATTGCGGTTGCGCGACTCTCCTGTGTCGAGGACGAGACCTGTTCCGAGGTGGCATTGATGGTGGTAACCAGTTCCCGCAGGGCCTCGATAGCATAGTTGATGGAGTCGGCAATGGCACCGGTAATATCCTCGGTGACGCTGGCGGTCACTGTCAGGTCACCATCCGCCAAGTCGCCCATTTCATCCAACAGACGTAGAATCGCCTTTTGGTTGTTTTCGTTCTGCTGCTTACTCGCTTCTTCACGCCGGCGGGCATCAACTATGAGCTGCACGCCCAACAGGATTAGAAACAGTGCCGCTGCGGCGCCAAATAGTGCCACCGCACCTGGACCAACCTTGATGCCAAGCAACTGAAATCGTCCGGGAGACTCACCAAAGGCCTTGATCAGTTGTTCCGCTTTGTCACTGGTTCGGTCACTGATCGCGTCGACCGTAGATGCCGCCTCAAGTGCCGGCAGTACCGCCGGAATACTGTCGATGATCTCTTCTGCATGATCGTTGATGGTGCCGAACAAGGTGGCAACATCCCGTAAACTTGCAGCTGCGGCAGGATTCGTTACTTTTTCCACGCCCAAGTCAGGATCACCCTCCAACAACCCGTCCAATACACGGCCAAAACGATCGCCATCCCGGCTAAACTGATCAATGGCGGATGCTGTCTCCTGCCCACCAAGCAATACTGCATTCACCTTGGTATCGATTCGCTGTGCCAACATCAGCTGTTCAGTGGCGATATAAATTTGGCGTGGCGACGCCTGCTCGTTGATCAGGCCCTGCACAACCTCATTTGAAAGATCCTGTAGCTGAGGAATAAATTCTGAAATGACGCTGGAAAACTCGCCAATTGCCAAGGTGGGTTCTTTCGCGGCAATAATCTCATCCGCATTCTGGCGCAATTCAAGCCAGGTATTTTCAACCTCACGAAGGATTGGGCGCACCTCGTCCGGCGCTGGAGGCAATCCCTTTGAGCGTACGCCATTCTTGAGTTCCCACATGATCTGCTCAAAGCGATCCCGGACGTTCTGCAGGGAACTGAATGCCTGTCGCTCGCCACGAGCGGCCAAGAGGGAAAATTTAGCCAGTCGCTGAGCCAGAATCCTCTGTTCAGCGGCTCTCAACAGGTACTGTTCGTCAAACGCCTCTTGCCTGGTGGTATGCACAAAGGTCAACAGCGCCAGAACCAATGACACCAACAGTAGTATGGAAAGTACCGTTATGGCCCTGTTTGACGGTGATTTAGCACCTCTTACTTTCATTACTCTTTCTCCTGAAAGCGCATCTTCAAGCCCCGCTGCAAGCGGTGCGTGACACGGACTTACACGGCCGCAACCTGAAAAGCAGGATCCTGCGCCAATGAAAACAGACTTAAAACCGGCCAGACTTCACCATCCAGGTCAAATCCAAACCGTACATATTTTTCCATACGACCAACAACACCATGATTGGCGATTGCCATCGTTTCGCTGAAATGGCGCATACCCACCATTTCACCCACCAGGACACCGGTAAAAACGTCATGATGAGCAAAAACCAGTACCCGGCTGCGCCGGCCACGTTCTGTTTTATTTCCGACAAGATAGGATTGCAAGTCGATAACGGGAATCAGATTGCCGCGAACATTTGCCACACCCAGCATCCAGGATTTCGTTCCAGGGACTGGGGTAATATTGCTGGGATAGTTAAGGATCTCTTTTATCTCATCGAGTGGAGCGACCAGTCTTTGCTCACCAACGAAGAACATGACGCCTTCCCACTGCGCCTCGGCCTGCTCCTGCTGGGGAAGCCCCCGGGCAAACTCTCTGCTGCGATGTTCGATAACCTGTAAAAGCTGCAGCAGCTCTTCAGGATCATCAAACATTGGGTCAGAAAGCATTTCAGCCATTCAGCAACACCTTGATCTTGGCCAGCAAGTCTGCAGGCGCCACCGGCTTGACCAGGTATTCACTGGCCCCCTGGCGTTTCCCCCAGCTCCGGTCCGTCTCCTGATCTTTCGTAGTCACCATGATCACAGGAATTTTTGCGGTCCCCTCGTCGTTCTGCAACTGCCGGGTCGCCTGAAAACCATTCAGTATAGGCATCACCACATCCATCAATATCAAATCCGGATGTGTGCGCTTTGCCGTATCGACACCCTCCTGACCATCACGCGCCACCAGAACCTGAAAGCCCTGCTTTTCCAGGATCTTCTTCAGAACATGCACCTCCGTCGGGGAATCATCCACGATCAATATCGTAGCCGCGTCTGCCCCAGGTACCACAGTGGCCTGATCAAGCTCTTTTGGAGTCCTGTCTCTATTAAAAAATCTTCTTATCATCGATATAAAGCGCCGAAAGCTCTCATGCTCGCTGGCCGCAGTCTATGCGACCCCCATAATCATATACTCTGATCAGGCTGCCTTAGTGGCGTATCGCCTTATCGCACCCAAGAGTTCATCCTTTGTAAAAGGCTTGGTCAGGTACTGCTCAGAACCAACAATACGCCCGCGTGCCCGGTCAAAAAGACCATCTTTACTGGAGAGCATGATGACAGGAATGCCTTTATAAACTTCATTATGCTTTATCAGCGCGCAGGTCTGGTAACCATCGAGACGCGGCATCATGATATCGACAAAGATAACGTCGGGATGATGGTCGGCAATCATCGCCAGCGCCTCAAAGCCATCAATAGCGGTCATAACTTCACAACCGGCTTTTTTCAGAAGACTTTCAGCAGTACGTCGGATGGTCTTACTGTCATCAATGACCATCACCTTGACCCCTGAAATATCCGTCTCCGTATCTTCAGCACTCAACTTGACATCCTCTCGATAATGGGGCGACGCAGCACATAGTAGGCCAACTATTTGTTAGGAATTACAGTTGTCAGGCCCCACAACTGCCACAACTGCATACCTCCCCGGTAGTAAAAAAGCCTTTCCGGTGGATATCCCACTTTCAATAGCCCCTTTATCGCCCTGGGAGATTGGCCACAAGATGGACCATTACACCCCAACACCAGGTCCTTGGCTTTGGAAAAATCCCATTTACCGCTCTTCAACTCCCCATCCATGAACCCCATCTCTTCTATTTTACGGGTGAAAAAACCTACGCTGGAACGCCGTATGACGCCAAACGACTCCAGCGCCTTCACCATTTCCGGGGCGTCCACATCTTTGGAAAGAGTGGTGAAAGGGATGTTGACGGAGCCGGGGATAGTTCCACGCTGATGCCACTGGGGAGTTCTGGCATCGATCAGCAGCCCCTCTCCATCCCGCAATTTTGTCTCCATAAATTCGAAGATCTCGACTTCACCGATGGTCGACACCCGCGGATCCGCCTGCTCCGGCCTGATACAAAACGGCGGACATTTACGCACCGTCCTGGCAAAATAACCTCTGAGTTCGTAGTCGGGATCCTGAACCCGCTGAATCTTTACGGAACGTCCCTCATGCATGACATGAAGATAGGGTTTATCGGCAGTCAAACCAACCACACCGCTGCTTTCACCTACCTCTAACTCATCTGCCAAAGCGGCTCCCGCCATAATCAGCAGAAGAAAGATGACGAAAGTATATTTAACGAATAATTTCATGCCTGTCCCCGTAATTCTATTCTTATTTTGAGAAATTCAAAGCCGCTGCCCTCGGTATTCGAAAGTACCCTCATGTTTAGCGATGCAGGAACCGGTCCATGATCTTTTTACGAATGTCTCCGATGGAGGCCCCGCTCTTGTAATCAAGATAGATCTCCTCCTGACTTCTGCCAGGCAACTTTCTATAAAAAGTAAAACTGCCCAGGTAACGACTCTTCAGGTTAGCCTCAAATTCCTCCTGGGTTGGCCCACCTTCAGCCAATGGCGCCTGTTCACTCTGCCCACCAACGTCGCCCCGCTGCTCCACCTTCTTGGCTTCTTCAGCGATGGCGGAGAGGAAGGCATCATCCTCATCCTCCGCTGTGACCACGCCGCTGACAAATATGAGAATAAGAAAGAACAACCACCGAAAACCCGGTCGCAGCATCGCCAAACCGCTCTGACGGCTGAATCCTACCGGCATAGCGCACCTCAAATAATTAATGATTTAACAATTGCGGCTCGCTGCCCTTCTCACACTGCCAGGATGAACAACGAATCTCTTTATTATACGGCCGAACCCCTTCAGCCTACACCAACCATCCTGGATTCGCTCAAAATAGCAAGATGTTCACCCCGCATCAAGGTTAGCCTTCCTCGCATCAGGTTTGAAGGATCTTTGTCGATAACCGTGACCTCCTCGCTGTTTTATTGCATGAATAAAGCAAAGTCGCTTAAAACCATCCCGATTCCAAAGTAAACTGTGACACCATGAAGATCAGAATTGGCGTAGTCATGGACCCTATCGGGTCCATCAATATTAAAAAAGACAGTACTTTTGCCATGCTGCTCACAGCTCAGGCCCGGGGGAATCTGGCCGCCGGTGGCCGAGGAGAGGGTGTCCCACTGTCGGAGCGGGATCGCTGGATTGCCGGCGATCTGATGAATGCCATCCAGGGGAAACTGCAACAATGAGATCCGTCTGCATCAGAGTCTCCCAACAACTCCCGCTTGCCCTCCTCATCCTGTTCACGCTGATAGTCGCGGGCTGTCATGGAGAGCACCAGCCCATCCACCACAGCCGGTTCCTCGCCTTTGGCACCCTGGTCGACCTCGACATCGTCGGCGCAGATCGGGAAACCGCAGAACGGGCCAGCGCAGCCATCCAGGCCGATTTCAACGATATGCATCAAGCTTGGCATGCCTGGGATCCCGGCCCACTGAAACGTGTTAACCTTCTGATTCAGAAGGGGGAACAGTTTGCCATCCCGCCATCGGTGCAGCCCCTGATCGAACAGTCCAGCCTGCTCTCCGCCCAGAGCAACCATCTTTTCAACCCCGCCATTGGTCATCTGATCGATCTCTGGGGTTTTCAGAAGAGTCCCGAGCAGTGGGAGCCTCCTCCGCAGGAGGCAATCGACAAACTGCTCACAGCCAATCCGCGCATGTCGGATCTGCAACTGGACGACATTCTGCTGCAATCATCAAATCCGTCAGTCAAACTCGATTTCGGGGCCTTCGGCAAGGGGTATGGCATCGACCTGGCCATAGAACATCTGCGCGAATTGGGTATCCACAGCGCCATCCTCAATTCCGGGGGTGATCTGCGAGCTATCGGCAACCGTGACGGACGCCCCTGGCGCATCGCCATTCGCCGGCCCAGCGGCCACGGTGTCTTTGCCATGGTGGAGGTGGATGGGGACGAAAGCGTCTTCACCTCCGGCGATTACGAGCGGAACTTCATGTATGAGGGCCGTCTGTATCACCACATCATCGATCCCCGCACTGGTTACCCCGCCACAAAATCCCATTCTGTCACCGTCATCCATCAAGATGCCGCCACCGCCGACGCTGCCGCCACCGCACTCTTTATCGCCGGGCCGGATGAGTGGCATGAGATCGCACAGGCAATGGGGATAAAATTTGTCCTTCTGGTGGGCAGCGACGACCGCATTCATATGAACCCGGCGATGCAGAAACGGGTCATACTGGTGGACGAAAATCATCAGGAAATCGTCGTGAGCAAGCCGCTCTGAACGAGGGAGCCCCGGAAACCGAATAACCTATGGGTATGACCGCATCACTCCCACAGACCGACCGCTTGGGGATCACCCTGTTTGTAGCGGCCTGTCTGCATGCCCTGCTCATCCTTGGCGTCACCTTCAAATTCGAAGATAGAAAACCACCGGATCACCGTCAGCAGAGCCTTGAAATCATGGTGGTCAGACAACCACAGGCACCACCAGAGAAAGAGGTGAAGGCCGACTTTCTTGCCCAAGTAACGCAATCAGGTGGCGGCAGCGAAAAAACGCCAAAAAAGCCAGCTACCGAGGCGATAGCGCAGCCGGCGCCGGAACCCGCACCTAAACAGACCCGATCCGCGCCAAAGATGAGTCTGCCCCAACCCTCCCCAAGAGCGGAAAAAAAACTCATCACCCAGACGAAATCAACAATCAAACTCAAAGCCGAGCAGGCTCAGCCTGAACCCAAAAAACGTCTGACGGCTGCTCAATTGCTGGCCAGCAAAAACCTTGAGATCGCCCGCCTTACCGCTGATCTGGAAGAGAAATCCCGGGCCTATGCCAAACGGACCCGGCGCAAGGCGGTCAGCGCCAGCACAAAGGAGTATAAATATTCGGCCTACCTGGAATCCTGGCGGCGCAAGGTGGAGCGCATCGGCAATCTGAACTATCCGGATGAAGCCAAGCGCCAGCGGCTCTACGGCAATCTGGTGTTGCATGTTGCGGTCAAGGCAGACGGCACCATAGAGCGGGTCCGCATACTGCACTCATCCGGACACAAAATGCTTGATGACGCAGCAGTCCGCATCGTCAGACTGGCGGCCCCCTACTCACCTTTTCCAAACAACATCAGAAAAGAGACTGATGTGCTCGACATCACCCGCACCTGGCAATTCCTGCGCAGCAACAGATTGGACTCGGAATAGTCCCTGTCGCGGAAAAAACCTCTTCTATTTGGTTGCAGACAGGACGCCACGATCAGATACTATGGGGATGGATCCTAAAACCAGCCTGACAAATCACTTCCTTATTGCGATGCCGGCGCTGACCGATCCCAATTTCTTTCATGCCGTCACCTATATCTGTGAACATAGTGAGGAGGGGGCGATGGGTATCATGGTCAATCGCCCCATCGAACTGCAACTCACCGACGTCTTTGAACAGTTGGATATCAAGGTCACCGACGGAAACCTCTCCGAACAGCACGTCTATATCGGCGGCCCGGTTCAGACCGACCGTGGCTTCGTCCTGCACACCGCCTCCTCAACCTGGGACTCCACCCTCAAGGTGGCGCCGGAGATCAGCGTGACCACATCACGGGATATTCTGGAGGCCATAGCTACCGGCAAAGGCCCCGACCAGGCATTGGTCGCACTGGGTTATGCCGGTTGGGGGCCGGGGCAACTTGAAGGCGAAATTGCCGAAAACGCCTGGCTGAGCGGCCCGGCAGACAACAATATCATTTTCCGACTGGAGAACGCTGCCCGCTGGCAGGCTGCTGCGGATCTACTCGGTGTAGACATCAATCTGATGAGTGGTGATGCCGGCCATGCCTGAAAAATGATCAGCCGGGTACTTGGCTTTGACTATGGCACCCGTAAAATCGGTGTTGCTGTAGGGCAGACCATCACCGCCACCGCCACCGCGCTGGAGACCCTTCTGCCGGTAAAGAACAAGCCCGACTGGCAGCGCATCTCACAGTTGATCGACGAGTGGAAACCGGATGCTCTGATCGTCGGTCTGCCGCTGGATGTGGACGACACCGAGACCGATGCCACTGCCCCGGCCAAACGCTTCTCACGGCAGTTGGAGGGACGTTACCGATTGCCGGTAGTGATGACGGATGAACGCTTCACCTCCTTCGAGGCCAGAGACCGGCTCGGTCACAAGGTAAAACGTATCGAGGAGTATGATGCCGTGGCGGCAAAACTGATCATTGAGACATGGTTGAGTGAAAATTCGTAGGCGGCCGGGATATCAATCAGGTGGTAAGCTACGACAGAACAATTTTCCAACAGATTCAGAAAAGGTAAAAAATGCAGTCAAAGAGCTTTATGAACGCGGATGCGGTGGAATCGCTGGTCGATGAAATGGCGGGAAAACTCTGGTCTCTGATGAATGAACGGGGAATCCAGGCGCCCCTCCTGGTGGGGATTCGCACAGGTGGCGTCTGGCTGGCCGAGATGCTGCATCAGGAACTGGGTCTGGAAGAGCCCCTCGGCACCCTGGATATCTCCTTCTACCGCGACGACTTCACCCGCATCGGCATGAATCCGGAGGTCCACCCCTCCGACCTGCCGGTACCGGTGGATGACCGCCATATCGTCCTCATCGACGATGTGCTGCATACCGGCCGCACCATGCGCGCGGCCCTCAACGAAATCTTCGACTACGGCCGGCCCGCCTCCGTTATCCTCGCCTGTCTGGTGGAACGCAAGGGCCGGGAGCTGCCGATTCAGCCCGATGTCGTCGCCCTGCACAAGGAGATGAAGCCGGGAGAACACATCACCCTCACCGGCCCGGAACCACTCGGACTGGTGATTGGCACCGAGTCCAACCGGGAATCACGCAATGGAGAGAGTGGAGCCGAGACATGAGCAGGGGACCCAGTCTGCAGTTGGACGACGCCGGTAGGCTGCGGCACTTTCTCACCATCGATGGACTGAGCCGGGAGCTGTTGACCGAGATTCTGGATACCTCTGAGGGTTTTGCCGGCGTCTCTGAACGCACTGTGAAGAAGGTCCCGCTCTGCCGCGGAAAGATCGTCGCCAACCTTTTTTTTGAAAACAGCACCCGCACCCGGACCACCTTTGAGCTGGCGGGTAAACGGCTCTCCGCCGACGTGCTGAATCTGAACATCACCGCCTCCTCCACCTCCAAGGGGGAGACCCTGCTTGATACCCTGCGCAACCTGGAGGCGATGCATGTCGACATGTTCGTGGTGCGTCATGCGGTCAGTGGCGCAGCCCATTTTATCGCCAAGCACGCGGCTCCCGGCGTCGGTGTAATCAATGCCGGTGACGGACGCCATGCCCATCCAACCCAGGCGATGCTGGATATGTTCACCATCCGCCGCCACAAGGGAGAGTTCACGGGTTTGCGGGTCGCCATTATCGGCGACATACTCCACTCCCGGGTCGCCCGCTCCCAGATTCTCGCCCTCAACACCCTGGGCGTCTCCGAAGTCAGGGTCATCGCCCCACGCACCCTGCTGCCCATAGAGGCCCGCAGTCTCGGCGTCCACATCTATCACGACATGGACGAAGGCATCCGCGATGTGGATGTGGTGATCATGCTGCGGCTGCAGAAGGAGCGCATGCAGGGGGCGATGCTGCCCAGCGAACACGAATATTACCGCCTCTTCGGTCTGACTGAAGCACGTCTGGCCGCAGCGGATTCAGAGGCCATCGTAATGCACCCCGGCCCCATCAACCGGGGTGTGGAGATGGCTTCGGAAGTGGCTGATGGTTCCCGCTCAGTGATCCTGCAACAGGTCAGTTACGGCATAGCAGTACGCATGGCGGTGATATCGATCATCATCGGCACGCAAAACCAACAGAGCCAGGATAACAAGGGATGAACAGCACCGATAAGATAACCATCCTCCAGGGACGCCTGATCGACCCGGCCAACGGTATCGACACGGTTACCGATGTCCATATCGAGAACGGCAAAGTCGCAGCGATCGGAGAGGCACCAGCGGGTTTTCAGACAGCAACCATCATTGATGGAAACGATAAGGTAGTCTGCCCCGGCATCATCGACCTCTGTGTCAATCTGCGGGAACCCGGGGCGGAATACAAGGCGACTATCGCCAGCGAGACGGCAGCTGCAGCCCATTCCGGCATCACCACCCTCTGCTGTCCACCGGATACCCTGCCGGTGATAGATACCCCGGCGATAGCGGGCCAGATCAAACACAAGGCCCGTAAGGCAGGCTACTGCCGGGTGCTTCCCCTGGGTGCTCAGACTCAGGGATTAAAAGGTGAAAAACTGAGCGAAATGGCGGCCCTGAAAGAGGCCGGGTGCATTGCCATCAGTAACAATTACGCCCCACTTGCGAATACCCTGGTACAGCGCCGCGCCCTGGAGTATGCCGCCACCTTCGACCTGCTCACCATTATCCGCTCCAATGACAGGCACCTGAGCGATCAGGGCTGTGCCCACGAGGGAAAAGTCGCCGGCCGGCTCGGACTGCCGGTCATCCCTGAAGCCGCTGAGACTGTCGCCGTTGCCCGCGATCTGGCACTGGCGCAAACCACCGGCGCGGCGATCCATTTCCACACCCTCTCCAGCGCCAGCGCCGCCCGCACCCTGGCCTGGGCGCGGCGGGAAAAACGCCGGGTCACCGCCGATGTTGCCATCCACCAACTCCATCTGACGGAGATGGATATTGAGGGATTCGACAGCAATACCCACGTACTGCCCCCACTGCGCTCAACGGGAGACCGGGACGGACTGCGTCAGGCGGTGGCTGAGAACATCATCTCTGCCATCTGTTCCGACCACCAGCCCCATGAGGCCGACGCCAAGGCGGCGCCTTTTCCAGCCACCGAGCCAGGTATTTCCGGGCTGGACACCCTGCTACCCCTAACCATAAAACTGGTTCACGAGGGCGTGATGGATCTCAGTACCGCGATTGCCCGTCTTACCATTGGACCCGCCGAGATACTCGGACTGCCGTTGGGCAGACTGCAGGTGGGGGCGACAGCGGATATCTGCATCTTCGATCCGGATACCTATTGGACGGTGGTACCGGATCAACTGACGAGCCAGGGGAAAAACACACCCTTTGGCAACTGGGAACTGCCCGGCATCGTCACCCATACACTGTTGAAAGGCCGCATTGTTTATCAACGAGACTAGCGAACCGGTACTAACCTATGAACAAACCCCACCGCGATACCCTCTATCTGGAAAATGCTGAAATCCTCTCTCACGAAGCCTTCGCGGGTGAGCAGTTCATCCTGCGGGTAGCGGCCCCTGAGTGTGCCACCAAAGCACAGCCCGGCAGCTTCGTACACCTGCAGTGCGATCCGTTACAGCCGATGCGCCGCCCCATCTCCATCATGCGGGTATCGCCGGAAGATGGCTGGGTCGACCTTCTCTATAAACGGGTGGGCACCGGCACCACACTGCTTTCCAGGCGTCAGCCCGGAGAAAGCGTCAGCCTGCTCGGACCCATCGGCCACCCTTTTCGCCCCGACCCCTCCCGCACAAAACCGCTGTTGATCGGCGGCGGTGTCGGCATGCCGCCAATGGTCTTTCTGGCGGAGTCTCTCTACCAGGAACGAAAGAAACAGCCCTTTGTGATACTCGGTTCCGAAGTCCCGTTCCCTTTCAACCCCCAACCCTCACAACTGCTTTTACCAGAACTGCCTGCCGACGTGATTGCAACAATGCCGCTGATGGACGACTGGGGCATTCCCTGCCGTCTGGCCAGCCAGCAGGACTTCGCCGGCTGCTTCCAGGGTTATGTTACCGAGCTTGCCAGACACTGGCTGACATCTCTGAATAAGCAGGCCAGGGGCGAAGTGGAGATCTTCTCCTGCGGCCCGCATCCCATGCTGGAGGCAGTGGCTGAACTGGCAGCGGAGTTCGATCTGCCCTGTCAGGTCTCACTGGAAGAGTTCATGGCCTGTGGCGTCGGTGGCTGCGCCGGCTGCGTGGTTGAGGTGCAAACAGCAGAAGGTCCGGTTATGAAACGTGTCTGCGTGGATGGGCCTGTATTTGAGGCCAGCAAGGTTTTCTGACTTATCTCCAAGCCTATTCAATAATATTCAAATAGGATTTCAAACCCCTAATAATCTTGCGGATTTAATGCTATAAGTTTACTGTTGGGGTGAGATTGTAGGAAGGCTGATCCGGCGAAATTGATGCCGCTCAGCAAAACAAAAACAATGGCTTGGATTCACATCGCTTTCAAATCATGCAGCTGCGCCCGCTGCAAACCCGCTATGTGTTGCCACCAATTAAAAATATTATAAATTGGCCAAGTGAGTCTTCGACCTCGTGATAGATTTTGGGACATCCCAGTCCCCAAAATCGACTCGGCCTTCGACAACCTGTTTGTGCCCCGGCCGTCCCGGTCACTGGCACTACGCGACAACCTCGCAAGCTCGTTGCCGCTCCGTTGCCAGCTCCCGATGACTGGACGCCGCGCTCGGATGCCTACTTTGCTTCCCCTCTGGCGCAAGGCACGCCGGGTAAGCAGTGCGGCCTCGCGGCTACCGGGGACTACCAGCCTTCGCTTCGCTCTCCATGGCTGGCAGCGAATGGAAAAATCAGTTATTAGTGTTATGTTGGAATTGGATGCGAGCAGGCTTCCATCCGTTCCTCACGTACTTCTTCAATTAATAGACATCTGCAATCATGCCGACGTCTGTTTTAGCGACCTGGAAAATATCATCCGCCAGGACGCTGCCCTCTCATCCAAGGTCCTTGCGGCAGCAAATTCTCCGATTTATAGACAGTGGGAATCCGAAGCCAACCTTGGACGATTACTGGTTGTACTGGGCTTAAATACCGTCAAAACCATCGCCATGACAAGTGCGGTGCAAGACCTGTTCTCCCAGGTCGACGACTCTGTCAGTCAATATATGAATGAAATCTGGCTGCACTCCCTGACATGCGCTCATACAGCACGCGCAATTGCACGTTTAACCACCTACCAATCACCCGATGAGGCCTACATTGCCGGGCTGTTACATCGCGTAGGACAATTGGTCCTGCTACGGAACTTCCCCACTGAATACTCGGGCATTTCCGTGGAGCCCTTTTCCGGGCAGGAACTGGAAAAACTTGAGAATGAAAAACTGGGCTTCACCCACAGCGAGGTAGGGGCCTACCTGATCGACAGCTGGCACCTGCACTCTTTCATGGCCGATGCCGTGCACTACCAGTACGAGCCTGCTGTACTGATTCAAGACAGCACACCCCTGGTAAAAATCATTAACCTTGCAAGCCAGTTAAGCAGCCTCAACGGCACTCCGGACAACACAGTTTTCAAACAGGCTGATGAGCTGTTTGGATTGACCCAGCCACTGCTCGAAGAGATGTTGAACAGCGTTGATGAGCAGGTCAGCAGCACCGCCAAAAGCCTCGGAATCTCACTAACGAAATCAGCAAAGACCGGTAATAGGGGGATAGACACGACTCCCGCACGCAAGCAGCTGAAAGAGCAGTTAAAAGAGCGGATAAAAACGGCGGCCATCGTCGGCATGGCCTCACATCGAACCGGACCACAGGTTTCATTAAGTGAGACACTCGCCTCTATTGTCCAAAATGCCCGTATCCTTTTCGACCTGACCCCAATCAGGGTTTTTCTCTATGATCAGGAGCTGAATCAACTCACATATACCCCTTCAGAAGAGACCGAGCCTGGACCTTTCGCTGGCATCTCAATTTTCCTGGAAGCTGGCAGAAGCATGATTACTGACTCCCTGCTGCAGGGCGAGCCGAGGCATTGGCTCGAAAACAGCGAAAACAGATCCATCTCTATTGTGGATCGCCAGATCCTGACCCTTATGAAAAATAACGGGTTACTTTCGATTCCCTTGATAACTGAAGGGCGTATCGTCGGCGTTCTGGTCGCTGGCATTGAACAGGTGGACTGGAACAGAATCGAGTCCCACCTTATGCTGGTATCAACCTTTGCCGATGGGGCAGCAAAATCCATCCAGCAACAAATTACCATCATCCGCTCCGAAGAGGAGCGGATTGAAGAAGCACGATCAGAATTCCAGCTGCACGCAAGAAAAATCATTCACGAAGCCAACAACCCTCTCGGCATCATTAACAACTACCTGCATATTCTTGGCACGAAACTGGGAGAGGATCATGCTGCTCACGAGGAACTTCGTATCATCAAGGATGAGATCGAACGTGTAGGAAATATCCTTCTGCGCCTGCGCGACATGCCTTCCGACAACGGACTTGAGCAAGGATTCGTTGACCTCAATAGTCTGATCCTGGATGTCGAAAAGATTTTTCACACCTCACTTTTCGTAACCCATGACATCAGTGCCCAGCTTGACCTAGAAACCTCTCTGCCTCCGGTTGCCGGCAGTCGCAATACCCTTAAACAGATACTCACCAACCTGATAAAAAATTCGGTTGAAGCGATGAGTGATGGAGGGGAGATTACTTTAATCACGAAAGATAAAATCAACATGAATGGTAAGCACTACGTTGGGATAGAGGTCATTGATAACGGACCAGGCATTCCCGACGAGATCATGGAGAATATTTTTTCGCCGGTAAAGAGCACCAAGGGAGCCGATAATGCAGGCCTTGGTCTCACCATCGTAAAAAATCTTATTAACGAACTTTCAGGCTCCATCAGTTGCACCTCAAGCCATGAAAAAGGCACAGCATTCCAGATTCTCTTACCCAGGAGAATCCCCATGGGGGACACGTAGCGATGACGATCATCAAGCATTCGACATCAAGACTACAAGGAGGTAACGCGCATCAGGCATCACAGGTAAAGGAGCAGACCAAGAGCAACAGAGAAAGGGATCCTGCCCGTATTTTAATAGTCGATGATGAACCCCGGGCCAGCGAAAGTCTGAGAGCGATCCTGCAATTCTCCGGCTATACCATAGTCATTGCGAATGGTGGACGAGAGGCGATTGATGTGTTGAAAACAGACACATTTGATTTGGCGCTCCTTGATCTGAATATGCCGGATATCGATGGCCACCAGGTAATGGAATTCATCAAAAGCGACAACCACCACACCAGCATCATCGTAATCAGCGGGGAATCGGGCTTCGACCATGTGGCCAGTGCACTGAGAAAAGGCGCAAAGGATTTCATCCGCAAACCATACATGGCAGACGAACTGTTGCTATCGGTATCCAATGCATTGGAGAGACAACACCTGACGAATGAGAACAGCCGTATTCAGGATAAATTAAGACGCTCAGAAACGCTTCACCGTTTTCTCGTCAACAACTCCCCCGATCTGATTTACATGCTGGACCAGGAAGGAAGATTTACCTTCGTAAACAATCAATTTGAAAAAAACCTTGGGTTCGCTGCTGGGGAACTTCTGAAACAACCTTACACCTGTTTGATACCTCCAGACGACCTTGAAAAGGCAAAATACATCTTCAATGAAAGGCGCACAGGCGACCGTACAACTCGCAATACGGAACTTAGACTGAGAAGCAAAGACTTCGATTCCCCCAACTACGTCGATGTTCGTTCTGTCGCTATCGAGCTGAACTCAATGGGCATCTACTCCACCCGGTTAAACAGCAAAAAAAAATTCGTCGGTACTTATGGGGTCGCACATGATATCACTGAACGAAAACAGTCCGAGGAGTTGATAAAATATCAGCTTTACCATGACCTGTTGACCAGCCTTCCAAACCGAACACTGTTCCGGGACAGGCTCAACATCGCTTTAGCCCAGGCAAAACGAAACAAAAAAATGCTGGCTGTTCTCTACCTTGATATGGACAGCTTCAAAATCATCAACGACACTCTGGGGCATCTTGCGGGGGATGAGTTGCTACAGTCCATTGCCGCACGCTTAAAAGGCTGCCTCCGCGAGGCTGATACCCTGGCGAGGGTCGGGGGGGATGAATTCAATCTCTTGTTGCCAGAGGTTAGCGATAGAGACGATATAACCACAACTGCAAACAAGATTCTGAAAGAGCTTGAGAAGCCATTCCACCCCAGCCTGCAGGAAGTGTTCGTTACCTTCAGCATCGGCATCGCCGTCTATCCCAATGACGGCGATTCCAAAGAGATGCTGGTGAAAAATGCCGATATGGCAATGTATCAGGTCAAAAACTCCGGTAAGAACGGTTTCGCATTTTTTGCCGACCACATGAAGGAACAGTTTCACAAGAGACTGGATATTGAGAACGGCCTGAGGCGGGCACTCCTCAACAATGAGCTGAGACTCCATTATCAACCGAAAGTAGAGTTAAAAAGCAGGAAAATCGTTGGTGCGGAAGCCCTTGTCAGATGGCAGCACCCTAATCTGGGACTGTTGCCGCCCTCCGAATTCATCCCCATTGCCGAAGAGAGTGGACTGATTATCCAAGTTGGTGAATGGGTATTAAGACAAGCCTGCAAAGATGCATCTAACTGGATGAAGCTTCACACCCATCCCGTAAATCTGTCAGTCAATCTGTCTGCTCAGCAGCTCGAATCAGACAATTTCACCGCTACCGTGCTAGGGATTACCAGCGAGTTCAACCTTCCCAGGCAACTCCTCGAACTGGAGATCACCGAAAGTTCAATCGTGCAAAATATGGAAAAGGCCGTAGAGAATCTTGGCATTCTGCATCGCTATGGTATCCGTGTTGCAGTGGACGATTTCGGCACAGGGTACTCATCACTTGGCTATCTTCAGTCTCTCCCGCTTCACACCCTTAAAATCGACCGCTCCTTCATTCATGCGATAAAATCACAGAGTGATGAACATTCTATAATCGAGGCGATAATCGCCATGGCAAAAGGGCTGGGACTGGACCTCATTGCAGAAGGCGTGGAGAATGAAGATCAACATCATTTTCTGCACAACGCCGGGTGTTCGATGGCCCAAGGCTATCTATACAGCCATCCTCTCCCAGAAACCGATTTTCGACAGCTGTTATCCAAAACCATTTGATGCACCGGGTATTGGTCAGTATTTTTTCGAGTGGCGCTATAATTTCGTACCCAGACAAATCAATCGGACGAGGTTATGACAATACAGACATCCATTCAGCAGAAACTTCAGGCGGCGCTTTCGCCGACCTTTCTGGAAGTGAACAACGAAAGCCATATGCATGATGTGCCTGAAGGATCAGAGTCCCACTTCAAGGTCGTCATCGCGAGCAAACGCTTCGAAGGGGAAAAACTGCTCAACCGCCACCGCATGATCAATAAAATCCTGGCCGACGAGTTGCAGGGAGGCGTGCATGCACTGGCACTACACACCATGACACCAGAAGAGTGGTTCGAACGTAACGGCAGCGTACGGGATTCACCAGAGTGCCTTGGTGGTTCCAAGGCTACATGACGCAATGCTGGATATCATAAAAAAGCTTCTGGGTGCCGCCGCGCCTATACAAAGAAGTATGGACGTGCAACAGCAAGTCGATGAGGAAACCCGCCAGCTTGCACTCTATCAGTTCTCTACCTGCTCTTACTGTATAAAGGTTCGCAGGGTCATCAAGCAGCTGGACCTCAATATCGAATATCGCGATGCATCCAACAATCAGCTGTGGAAGCAGGCGCTCATCAGAGAGGGAGGCCTCTATCAGACACCCTGCCTGCGCATTGAGCATCAGGATGGCTCAGTGCAGTGGATGTATGAATCTGCAGATATTATACGATATCTCAAACGACGTTTTTCCACCTGACTCAAACCGTCATCTGCTCGACCCCGGCAAGCTCATCGAGCAATGCGGTACGCACCGCAACAAACTCATCATTGATCTCTTCCATCATCTCTTTTACGGCATCAACATCGCCGTGTTCACCCAGCACTTCCATCTCTCTGCACTTTTTGGAGAGTTGCAGTGCTCCTACATTGGCGCTACTGGACTTGATACTGTGGGCTGCCTCACGGACGCCTTCTCCATCATTGGAAATAATTGCCTGATGCAATTTCCTTATCAAGCTGGGGGTGACATCAAGAAAGAGATTGACCACTCTGCTGATTATGTCTGACCTCCCCGGCTGTTGTAAGGCTCTGATCTTATCCAGCACAAGAACATCGATGACCGCTTCGTCATCCACTGAAGAGGGATCTGCTGTTCCCGCTGATTTTTCCAACTGTAACCAGTGGGACATTACAGTCCATAACTCATCCGTGGAGAAAGGCTTGCCAAGCAGGTCATCCATACCCGCCCGGAGACACTGCTGACGGATACCCTTCTGCAGATCGGCGGTCAATGCAATGATGGGAACCCGCCTTCCCTCGCCCTGTTGTGATTCATACAGACGAATCCCCTCGGTTGCTCTGAAACCATCCATCTCTGGCATATGGCAATCCATCAGCACCAGATCAAAGACATCCAATTTCATCGCATCCAGCGCCTCCAGTCCATTCTCCGCGACCACAATATGGCACTTCTGCAATTCAAGCATACCCAGCGCCACTTCCTGGTTGACCGGGTTATCCTCCACCAGCAGGATTTTTACACCGATCCATCTGTCCTCTCGTACCTGTTGGGGAAAGAGTTCTGTCTCTCTTCTTACAGACACGGGTTCTCTATCAAAGACGACATTCAAACAACGCAATAGTTGATCCAAGCGCACCGGCTTGGTCAGCTGAAAATGCACAAGTCCATTCGGCACCTCGGACAGTTGCTGATTCAGTGGACTCAAAATCACGATTCGGGTAGCCGCCAGCGCTGGTTTCTCTTTAATCATCCGGGCCAGCACCGCGCCACTGGCTCCAGTCATCTGCCGGTCGAGCATAGCAATATCGTATGGATTTCCCATGTCGGCAGCGGTATTCAGCATGGACAAGGCCTGGCTCCCATTATTCGCGATATCAACCGACAGACCCAATGCGCTGATCTGATTCAGCAAATAAGCACACACCGTCGCATTGTCATCAACAATCAGAAGGCGCCTATGCAGTAGATCTTCATCCAATGCAGGTTCCGGAGAAAACGCTCCTCTCTCTATGTTCAGCCGGAGATCGAAGTGAAAGCAGCTTCCCCGTCCTAATTCACTCTCAACCTTCAGTTTCCCACCCATTAGTCCAAGAAGCTGATTGGAGATATTCAGTCCAAGACCAGTACCGCCATATTCACGTGTAATTGAACCATCTGACTGCGTAAAGGCCTTGAAGATGCGCTGTTGGTTACCGGCATCGATACCAATGCCTGTGTCTTTTACCTTGAATGAGAGACGAGCTTCGTCGTCAGACAGTTGCATCACCACCAACTCCAATACCACTTCACCCACCTGGGTAAACTTGATGGCATTTCCCAACAGATTGACCAGTACCTGCTCCAGGCGTACAGGATCACAGCTGAAATAATCGGGCATGTTGGGCGGTAACACTGCAGTCAACTCAAGGCCTTTTCTATAGGCCCGATCGGCCAGCAGTTCTACTGCGTCCTCAATGAGGTGCCGCAGATTGACTCTTTGCAGCTCCAACTCCAGCCTGCCGGCTTCAATTTTGGAAAAATCCAGCACATCATCGATCAGTTGAATCAAGCGGCCGCCTGAACGCTTGATGGTTTGGGCAAAGTGGCGCTGACGTTCATTGAGACTGCTCTCCATCAGCAGCTCCGCCATGCCCAACACACCATTCATTGGCGTACGGATCTCATGACTCATTTTAGCAAGAAAGGAGGACTTGGCGGCATTGGCCGATTCAGCCGTACTTTTAGCCTGCAGGAGACTCTTGATCAGTGCCTCTTTCTCATATTGCAACAGGAAATTGGCACGCAAGGTCCTGTTCTGCTTACTCACGACGATGATCATAAACAGACTGTAAGCCAGCACCATGTAAACGATATGCAACAACCCATCCGGACTGCTGGAATAGAATTGCAGAGCGATGAGTATTGGAGCCGGCAAAATGTAAAAGATCGCCGCCACTGAACTGATTGCCAGGACATGAACCCCCGCCGATATCATGCCTGCGACAACAAGCACAACCATCATCACACCAGCAGAATTGCCCTGAAGCATCGACAAAAGCACCCAGGCAACCAGACCCCAGCTCAGCCCCACCAACGCAGTCAGAAAGACGTAGATCCTCACCCAGAAATCTGTCGTCCCAAATTTCGTCCGGTAGTTCCCATAGGCCCATACTGCCAGCAGGCGCGCCAGCACCAACAGATTCATTGGGACAAGCCAGACCAGGATCGACTCCATGGGCAAAAGCGGGGCAAAATATAAAGCCAGCAAAACACTAACAAACGCAACGATCAGATTAGGCAGCAATGCACTGCTGTACAGCACCCGAGCCTGCTCCAATCTAAATAAAGCACCCAGTTCCACACTATCCTGCGGCTGAGATGATCCCGGTTTCTTCTCTCCGTCCATCCTCAACTGTCACCCGTGCAGGAAGAAAGAGCACTCACTAAAAGTTGCCTGTAGAATCAACACAGACAGTCACCCGCTCGCCACACAATTTCGCCCTCTATCCTTGGCGGAATACAACGCTTTGTCAGCAGCCTTCAACAATTGTTCATAACTCTCATCTTCGCTACTGACGGCAGTAACACCGAGACTCACAGTCACCTGTTCATTGAAATTTCTAGCCCCGAAAGAGTGATCGGCCACGGCGCGGCGCAGTCGTTCAGCCATCTGATTGGCCGCGTCGATATCCAACCCGATACTGAACATCAAAAACTCTTCTCCGCCGATGCGGCCAATGACATCATATGTCCGGGCGGTCATACGCAGTACCCCGGCCAATTCACGTAAGACAATGTCTCCCACCAGATGGCCATGGGTATCGTTGATGCGCTTGAAATAGTCGACATCCACCAGAGTGCATGAAAAGGGAAGCTTGTTTCGGCGCGCCTCTGCCAACCCCTGCTGCATTCGTTCCAGTGTGTGACGGCGGTTGGGCAACCCCGTCAGTGCATCAGAGATAGCCAGTTCGTTGACCCGTTCGAAAGCTGCGGCAGCCCGCAGAAGATAACGGATACGCTGCACCAACACCGGCCACACCACCGGCTTTGTAACAAAGTCGGTGGCTTCAACCGCGTAAGCCTTTTCAATCGCAGGCAGATCATCATGACCGGTCACCATGATCACCGGCAGATGTTCTCCGCCAGGAAGCAGGCGCAACCTCTCACAGACCTGGAGACCATCAAGTTCAGGCATTTCCAGATTGAGCAGCATGACCGCAGGTTTGTCTGTGAAGAAGCGATCGAGAGCTATGCGACCGTTCTCGGCAAGCACCACATCGAAGCCTCCCTCCTGCAGCAGGGA
The DNA here is from genome assembly GCA_003660235.1 of bacterium endosymbiont of Escarpia laminata. Lineage (GTDB taxonomy): Bacteria > Pseudomonadota > Gammaproteobacteria > Chromatiales > Chromatiaceae > QGON01. The sequence goes on from QGON01000065.1 coordinate 123,401, forward strand.
TTTCGCCATCTCCCGCTCGGTCGAGTCATCGTCAACCACCATCACTCTTGGCCGCCGCTCCCCATCAACCAGTTCTTGGCCGGCGATGTCCGCGTCCACCAGATAGGGGCTTGCCAGCTTACTGTCCTGCTCCCGGTCGATCTGCCAGGGCTCATCCTCCGGCAATTCAGTAAGCACCACTTCCAAAGCCTGGTTGACACGGGAAAACTCATGCCGAATCGCCCGCAACTGTTTTTCTCCCTCCAGAACCTTGCCGTCACGGGCCTCTTTTTCCAGATTCCTGCAGAGGGCCGAAAGCCGGAGGGCCGTCAGATTGGCACTTGACGATTTCAGGCTGTGCGCAAGCTGAAACAGCGCTCTCGCATCCCGCCTGTCGAAAGTCTGTTCCATCTTTTCCAGCAGCGTCTCGGCACTGGAGAGATAGGTATGGATCAGCTGCGTGAGACGGCCTGCCCGCAAACCCTGAAAATTATTCTTCAAAACCAATAATTTTTCCGCATCGAGCGGTTCTGACACTGTCGTCACCAAGCCAGTGCTGTTTTCGCCAAGAGCGGATACCGCTGATCCCAGCCGGGTTGAAGACACAGAGGGGAGTTGATGCACCCTCCAGTCGATCAGCCTGATCAAGAGCGCACTGCCGGCTACCGTCAGGCCCGCCGCCATCAGCAAAATCATGGCCAGTGAGAGCGCAGAGTTACGTGCCAGTTCCAGCGCAGGCGTCTCACTGAGAATCAGGTCAACATAGCCGAGAGGCATGTTCCCTGCCGTCCACTGTTCCGGCGGGATCGGTGTAAGAAAACGGATATAGGGTTCACCGGTGATGGGATCAGGAAACCGATCGACCACAACCCTCGCCTCTCCTGGCGTGATACCTGCAGGAGGCGCTGTCAGTGACAAACGGGTCGCCGTCCAGTGGGAGAGAATAGTCTGGTCGGGACGCAACACGGCCAGATAGAGCGGTTCAGTTTGGTTCGCCAGACCTAAAAAACGCTGTAGATCCAGGTCACGGTTTTCGCGCAGGGGGGGTTCAACAAGCTGTGCGACTGCCCGTGAAAACTCCACTCCACGCAGTTGCAGTGCATCCAGGTCTGCCTTTTTTTGCCAGTCCATCCAAAGCAGCACCACGCTAGAAAGCACTAGCAGCAACACCAAAACCGGCGCACGGCGCTTCAATACCAGCAGAATTTTTTTGTTGTTATCTGTTTTCAATCTTGTGTCCGTAAAATCAGTTTTTCACGCTACCACTCAGAGAACGATAGAGAGATACACGGGTACCGCTCGCGCAATTTGGCACTGGACGGAAACCACTCCTGGCATCTGTCCTTCAGCGATTCATCGCGTTCCTGAAAATATTTCGCGTGAGATGGGCTGCAAGGTGGAACCCAGCCCCCCAAACCAGTGGGACTATGGCAACAGTCCGATAGGAATATCCCTATAAAGAATAGGGTGCATACTATCAAAATGCGACATGGATCACTCGGAATCTATTTCCTGCCTTGAGTGTTTGTGAATTAACCGCACTCTGCAGCCAGAACACAGCGCAAAATGCCGTAATCCCAAGCCCCGTCGAGGGCCTCGTAGAGCGGCTTCAAACGCCCCTCTTCACAGACATCCAGATGCTCCATAAGCCTGACGATCTGGGTATACTCTTCAGCCTCGAGGGGCAACACATCGGTAACATCCAGCAACCCGACCTCCAGCGCCTCGGCGAAGTGCGAAAATACCGTGGTGAGTTTGAGTTCCCGCTCTTGGGCGATACCTTGTGCATCCTTGCCGCTGTTGAACAGATAGAGGGTTTCGTTGACAGTGTCGCTGAGATTGTTGCGCAGCAGATCGGGCAGGGGATATTCACGGATATGCAGCAGAAATTGCTGGCCATAGCGGGCCAACTTGCTCTCGCCCACGCCGCTGATGGCGGCCATTTCATGCAGTGAGGCAGGGCGTCGACGCGCCAGTTCGGTTAGCGTGGCATCGTGAAAAATGACGTAGGGCGGCACCCCCTGTGCCTCTGCCAATTCCAGTCTCAGGACTCGCAAGGACTCGAAAAGAGGACGATCAAAGGCCCGCAGTCCTGAGAGTTTGCGCTCCCGCTTCGACTTCTCTTTTTCAACCTTGCGCTGACGACGCAGCATCAGCCCCTGCTCACCCCGCAACAGTGGCCGGCTCTTTTCTGTCAGCCGCAGTGAACCGTGACCCGCCACATCGATACCGAGATACCCTTGGGCAATCAACTGACGGAACAGGGAGCGCCACTCACTGATGGAGAGGTCAGCCCCGATACCGAAGGTACTGAGCCGGTCGTGGCCAAAACGCCGGATGCGATCATCCTCCTTGCCCCGCAACACATCGACCACATAGTTCACACCGAATCGCTGACCTGTGCGGTAGACACAGGAGAGCGCCTTGCGGGCCGCTTCCTGGGCGTCCCAGGTCTCCGGCGGCAGCAGACAGTTGTCGCAATTGCCGCAGGGCTCCGGCAAAGTTTCACCTAAGTAGGCCAGCAGTGCCTGACGACGGCAGCCGGTCAACTCGCAAAGCCCAAGCATCGCCTCCAGTTTGTGGTGAGCGACGCGTTTGAACTGGTCTTCCGAGTCCGAGGATTGGGTGAACTGGCGCAGGGTGATCACATCCTGCAGTCCGTAAGCCATCCAGGCATTGGCCGGCGCGTCCGGTCTCCTGATAGTAGGCCTCGACACTCTTGGGCAGGTTCAGATGGGCGACAAAGCGAACATCCGGCTTGTCGATCCCCATGCCGAAGGCGATGGTGGCAACGATAATGACTCCATCCTCCCGCAGGAATCGGGACTGGTTGTTGCGCCGCTCGGCATCGGATAGTCCTGCATGATAGGGCAGCGCTTTGCGTCCCTTGGTACTCAACCAGTCGGCGACCTGCTCCACCCGCTTGCGGAAGAGACAATAGACGATTCCGGCATCGCTCGGATGTTCACGCAACAGGAACTGCCATAGCGCCTCTTTCGCATTCTGACCCTCTGACAGTGCATAACGAATGTTGGGCCGGTCAAAACTATTGGTGAAGATCGCTGCACTCTGTAGACCGAGTTGCTCAATGATCTCCAGCCGGGTGCGCTCATCCGCCGTCGCGGTCAGGGCGATACGGGGCACCCCGGAAAAGCGTTCCTGCAGTATCGACAGCCGTTGATAATCCTTGCGAAAGTCATGACCCCATTGAGAGACGCAGTGTGCTTCATCAATGGCAAAGAGCGCCAGCGGCACCTGCTCCAGCAGTGAAAGCGTCCGCTCATTGAGCAACCGTTCCGGTGCGATATAGAGCAGATCCAGCTCCCCGGCCAGGAGCGCCTGCTCAGTGGCACGGATGGATCCCATATCAAGTGTGGAATTCAGAAATGCAGCGTTCAGGCCAAGTTGGGTCAGGGCATCCACCTGATCCTGCATCAGCGCAATCAGAGGGGAGATCACCACACCCACCCCTGACCTTATCAAGGCCGGAATCTGGTAGCAGAGCGACTTGCCGCCGCCGGTGGGCATCAGGGCCAGGGCATCCTGCCCTCCAAGCAGCGTTTCGATGATGCCAGCCTGATTATGGCGGAAGGATTCGTAGCCGAAAATATTGTTGAGGATTTTGAGGGCACTTTGCATGGGGTATTGTAACTTTTTTGCCTTGCCCAAGTGGACGAAAAACGACTGAGTGCCCGTCCGGAAACAGGTATAAAGGACGCAAAACTTACTTGTTGAAATAATCCCGCGTCAGCCCAAATACCACCGGACTCAACAACAACAACGCCAACAGATTCGGCAACGCCATCAGCGCGTTCAAAGTATCCGCCACCAGCCAGACGAAATCGAGCTGCTCCTGCGCCATCGCACCCACCGGGATCATGATGATCCAGAGCGCGCGGAAAGGCGTGATCGCCCGCACACCAAACAGATACTCCACGCACTTCTCGCCGTAGAAACTCCAGCCCAACAGGGTGGTGAAGGCAAAGATCACCAGTCCAAAGGTCACCACGTACCCCCCCACACCGGGCAACGCCTGTTCAAAGGCCATGGATGAGAGCGCCGCCCCGGTTTCACCGCTGGTCCAGGCGCCGGTCACCACAATGGCCAGGCCGGTGATGGTGCAGACGATCAGGGTATCGATGAAGGTTCCGAGCATGGCGATGGTGCCCTGCCGTACCGGATTGTCGGTAGCCGCCGCCGCATGCGCAATCGGCGCACTGCCCAGCCCCGCCTCATTGGAGAAGATGCCGCGGGCCACACCAAAACGTATCGCGGCCCAGATCGCCGCGCCGGCGAACCCCCCTGTGGCCGCCGTCGGTGTAAAGGCGTGCTCGACGATCATGACGACCGCAGACGGAATCTCGCCAAAATGGGTAAACAGCACCATCAGACCACCCACAACATAGGCAATCGCCATAAAGGGCACCAACTTGCCGGCAACGTCCGCAATCCGCCGCACACCACCAATCAGCACCAGTGCGGCAAGTATCGCCATTACACCACCGGTCACCGCAGCAGGTATCGCCAGATTGGTCTCCAGCACGTCGGCCACCGAGTTGGCCTGCACCGTATTGCCAATACCGAAACCCGCCAGTGCGCCAAATATTGCAAACAGGGTGCCGAGCCAGGCCCAGCGCCTGCCGAGACCATTTTTGATGTAGTACATGGGACCACCGATGTGATTCCCCGCCTCATCCACTTCGCGGTAGCGCACTGCCAGTACGGCTTCGGCATATTTGGTAGCCATACCCACCAGCGCGGTACACCACATCCAGAAGAGTGCGCCCGGACCACCCAAGGCGATGGCAGTGGCGACGCCGGCGATATTGCCGGTGCCGATGGTGGCGGAGAGAGAGGTCATCAGGGCGTTAAAGGGGCTGATCTCACCTTCCCCCTGGTCTCTGCGCCCCTGCCACAACATGCGGAAACCGTGGCCCAAACGCGTCAGGGGAATGAGCCTCAGGCCCAGCATGAGAAACATACCGGTACCGAGGATCAGCACCAGCATCACCGGTCCCCAGACGATGCCATTCAGCCCTTTGACAAGTTCGGTAACACTCTCCACGCAGATCCTCCTCGATAGTTCTTATTGATTCCCGGCCTGCAGACACTGGGTGATCCGCCCACTATACACTCGACGAAGAAGTGGTCACACTGACCGAGTTTTGACTTGACTTTTCACCATATTCGGGTAACCGTAGAGTTTACTGAAATCACCACACAGGTTGAGCCGCGTAGAACCTGACTGAGAGGCCACCGCCATGTCTGTCTGTAAAAGCATCAAAGGGTATACCCGTCAGCATGAACGCCTGGCGGATTTCTTCTCTCTGATGGCTGTTGCCCTCTTCTTTGCCACCCTGTTTCTCAGCCTCTCCTACCACTCCTTGATTCTCAACTGGATTATGGCCAACGTCGTCGTTCATGGCTTACTGGTCGTTGCCGGGCTGGTGCTTGATGTGGCTCTGATCTTCGTCTTCCTGAATTTTGGCGCCGCCCGTTTTTCAGAAGAGGAGGAGGGCTGCTTCCACACCTTCAAAGGTCGGCGCGCAGGCACCGGCTCCCTCGGGCTGATGTTCAACAGCTGGTTGCATCACATGGAACACGTTGGTAAAAAGCATCGTTGAGGCCGCTTTTATATTTTGAAGCGGTATCCTGAAACGTACTTTTCCAGCGGGTCCACATGGCCAGACGATTCCCAACTATCAAAACCACCGCGTTTGGCCTCTTCCTGCTACTGATCTCGGGCTGCACCTCTATGGCGACCAACCGGCTGGCGGGTAACCTCTCCAGTGCGATGCTGAATCAGTCAGACCCGGAGATCGTCCGCAGCGGCGCACCGGCCTATCTGCTGCTGCTCGACTCCCTGATTGCCGACGATGGTGATGACCCGGCGCTGCTGTTTGCTGGTGCCAGACTGTATAGCGCCTATGGAGGCGGACTGGTCAGCGACACTGCACGACGGAAAGGTTTGGCGGACAAGGCGCTGGACTATGCAAGCCGGGGACTCTGCCAGTCCCAGCCGGATATCTGCGCCGCCATGGACAAACCCTTTATCGAGTTCGAGCCGAATGTGCTGAAGGTGGACTCATGGGATATCGAAGGGCTCTACGTTTTCGGCACCAGTTGGGCAGGCTGGATTCAGGCCAACCTGGATGACTGGAATGCCATCGCTGAACTGCCAAAAATCGAAGCTGTGCTGCAGCGGGTCATCGATCTCGACCCAGCCTACGAGGCGGGGCGCGCGCACCTCTATCTTGGCGTAATTCGCACCCAACTCCCTCCTGCCCTTGGGGGAAAACCCGAAATCGGGCGCAAACATTTCGAACTTGCCATCCGCTACTCAAAAGGTAAAGATCTCATGGCAAAGGTGGAGTTCGCCCGCCGCTATGCCCGTCTGCTGTTCAACCAGGAGCTGCATGATCATCTCCTGCACGAAGTCATCGCAGCAAACCCATCCGTCCCCGGCCTGACCCTCAGCAACGTTATCGCACAGCGCCAGGCCAGGGAGATGCTGAACGACGACTATTTCTAATCAGCCCACACCCATCTACAATATCCATTTTTCCAGTTATCGCCTGTAGTAAGGAGTTACCTATGATCCGCGTGATCATAACGCTGTTATTTTGCCTGAGTCTGACATCCGTCACCCACGCCACCACCCTCAAGATCGCCACCTTGGCACCAGACGGCACCGCCTGGATGAAGATCATGCGGGCAGCAGCAGGAGAGGTAAAAAAGAAGACCGACGACCGCGTCAAGCTGCGCTTCTATCCCGGCGGCGTGATGGGCAACGACAAAAGCGTACTACGCAAGATCCGGGTCGGCCAGCTTCATGGCGGCGCCATCACAGGCGGCGGACTGGCGGGGGTCTATCCAGATGCCCAGCTCTACAACCTGCCTTTTCTGTTCCAAAACCTGGATGAAGTGGACTATGTGCGGGCGCGTATGGATCAGGAGATCATCCACGGGTTAAGCGAGAAGGGGTTTATCAGCTATGGACTTGGCGAAGGTGGCTTCGCCTACCTGATGTCAAACAGTCCTGTGCGAGAGAGTGCGGATCTGAGAAAACAGAAGATCTGGATACCCGAAGGTGACCGGGTCAATAGTGTCGCCTTTAAAACCACCGGCGTCTCTCCCATCCCTCTGCCCATTACCGATGTGCTTACCGGCCTGCAGACAGGACTTATCGACACCGTCGCCAGTTCGGCCATCGGCGCCATCGCCCTGCAGTGGCATACACGAGTGAAGTATCTGACCGATGTCCCTCTGATCTACCTTTATGCCACATTGGTAATCAAGGAGAAGGCACTAAAAAAACTCTCCTCAGAAGACCGCAAGATTCTGCATACTGAACTGGCATCAGCATTCCAGGCACTCAACTCCCGTAATCGCGAGGATGAGAAAAAAGCGCTGCTGGCACTGAAAAAACAGGGCATAGAGTTCATTGAGCCGACCACCCAAGGCAAACAGGAGTGGGCACAAACCGCTGCGGCCACGGTGAAGGCACTGGAGAACGACGGACTCTTCTCTCCCGAACTGTTTAGAAAGGTTCAGGGGCTACTCGATGAATATCGTCAATCCAGCCACTGACCACATCCACAGGTTAGCGTGGTGCCTGATCCGCTTCATTTGATCAGACACCTGCAAACCCAGCATATTTTGGTGCTATTTCGTGCAAAATCTGTTTAAACCGGAAAAAGCCCCCGCAGAAGAAGAGTCGTTCGAAACATTGCTGCAGTGTGGCAATGTCTTAATAGAAAAGATTCAGAGTCCCCCATCGACCCGCACCGAAACCTTCGACCAGGCTCAGGATGAGTGGATCGCCCTGCTCCAGGGTCAGGCCTCTCTGCAGATAGAGGATCGCATTGTCACCCTGCAGAGTGGTGATACCCTGTTTATTCCTGCCCGCACGCCCCATCGGGTGCTGGAAACCAGCACCGATCCAACCTGCATCTGGCTGGCGGTACATATTCATGCGTCGTCTTGATGATAAGCCCTAGGAGGCTATAGTTTCTGCACAGATACGCCGTATAATGGCCGATCATGGAAGTCAAACTAAAGCGCGTCAGAGCGTTCATACTGCTTGCCGAGGATGGTGTAATGACGCTTCTCCTGACGGCCATGATCCTGCTTGCAGTCGCCCAGATCCTGCTGCGCAATTTTTTCGACTCCGGCATTATCTGGGCCGACCCCACCCTGCGCATGCTGGTCCTCTGGGTCAGCCTGATGGGCGCCATCGCCTCCACTCGGGAGGATCGGCACATCCGTATTGATCTGCTCTCCCGCTATCTATCCGGTACAAGGCGCAGTTTCATCCAGGCTATCACCGATCTTTTCAGCGCCACTGTATGCGGCCTCATCGCCTGGCACGCTGCGCGCTTCGTCGCCTTTGAGTACGAAGACGGCTCCCTTCTGTTCGGCAGCTTCCCGGCTTGGGCCGGAGAGATCATCATCCCCATCGGCTTCGGCATCATGACCCTGCGCTTTCTGTTCAATATGCCCCTACGCTTCCAGGCGGGGGAGAAACAGTAATGCTCATCGCGGTGGGTCTCATCCTGGTCGCCCTGTTCGGCGCCCCGCTGTTTGCCGTCATCGGCGCCAGCGCCCTGATCGGCTTTCACCAATCTGAGATCGACCTCTCCGTGGTCGCCATCGAGTTTTACCGCATCGCCGAGATGCCGGTGCTGCTGGCGATCCCGCTCTTCACCTTCGCTGGATATCTGCTAAGCGAAAGCAATGCCCCTCACCGGTTGGTGCGCGTCACTCAGACGCTGCTGGGATGGATGCCCGGCGGACTCGCCTTCGTGGCGCTGATCGCCTGCGCCCTCTTCACCGCCTTTACAGGCGCCTCCGGCGTCACTATCGTCGCCCTCGGCGCCCTGCTCTATCCGGCCCTCACTGAAGCGGGTTACCGGCAGAATTTCAGTCTGGGGCTGGTCACCACCTCCGGTAGCCTGGGACTGCTGTTCGCCCCGGCGTTACCGCTCATCCTATACGCCGTGGTGGCGCAGCAGCTCGGCATCGGCGGCTCCATCACCGTAGACGACATGTTCCTGGCCGGCATCCTGCCGGGGCTGTTGATGTTGCTGATTCTGGTGGCCTGGAGCCTCTGGTCGAGCCGCGGCGTCAAACTGACCACTTTTTCCAAGGCAGAGGCGTTGTCGGCCATCAGGGAAGCTGCCTGGGAGATTCCACTGCCGATCATCGTGCTCGGCGGCATCTACAGCGGCTATTTCGCCATCTCCGAAGCCGCTGCGGTCACCGCCTTCTATGTGCTTGTGGTCGAAGTCTTCATCCTTCGGGAGATCTCCCTGCGCAGGCTGCCACAGGTCATGCGCGAGGCGATGCTGCTGGTGGGCGGCATCCTGATCATCCTCGGCATGTCCCTGGCCTCCACCAACTATATGATCGACCAGGAGATTCCCGCCAAGCTTTTCGACTGGATCCGTGAACGGGTATCGGACCCGCTAACCTTCCTGATGCTGCTCAACCTCTTTCTGCTGGTGCTGGGCACCATGCTCGACATCTTTTCGGCACTGGTGCTGATGGTGCCGCTGCTGCTGCCGGTAGCCCTCCAGTACGGCATAGACCCTGTACACCTCGGCATCATCTTCCTCGCCAACATGCAGATCGGCTACTTTACCCCACCAGTGGGCATGAACCTCTTTATCGCCAGCTACCGTTTCAACAAGCCAGTGACACAGATCTACCGCGCCACCCTGCCCTGGTTCTTCCTCCTTTTCGGCGCGGTATTGATCATCACCTACTGGCCATCCCTCTCCCTGGCCCTGCTCGACCGGGGTTGAGGCCAGAACCGGCTGCCCAGTTCAAAACCGAGCAGCCCAAACGCAATCAGCAGGGTACCGAACCAGACCCGGCCATCCACCAACTCTCCGTTAAACCACTGCCCGACCAGCAAAGCGATCACCGGCGTTATCAGGGTAATCAGTGCCACACGCATCGTCTCCACATGACGCAACAGATAGAAGTAGAGCGCAAAACCCAGCACCGACCCGATGACCCCGAGGTAGACAATCGAGGAGATTACCCGCTCATCGACGTCAGTTGGCCATGTCTCGCCCTGCAGAAACCAGGTCAAGAGAAACAGCGGCACCGCAACCATCAGCCCACCGCTGGTGACCACCAGACCGTGTAGTTCAGCATTGATACGCTTCACCCATACCGCACTGGCAGAGTGCACGACGACTGAAAACAGTACACCGATTACCCCCCAGGCCATCTGCACACCTTGGTCCAATCCGGCACTGAAGATCATTGCCAAACCGGAGAGTGCAATCAACACGGCAAGCAGGCGCATTGGCGTCAACCCCTGCTCGGTCAACCAGAATCGGGCCATCAGTCCAGTCGCAATGGGGGTCAGACCAAACAGCACCGCAATCCAACCGGAAGGGATAAACTGTGAGGCCCAGTAGACCGACAGCATCGCCACGAAGATGCCGAGACCGGCGGCCAGATAGGTGTGGCGCGCCACGCGATGCCAGGGCATGCGCAACCGCATCAGCTGTACCAGCGCCAATGCCAGCACCACACCAATAACCATGCGCCCGGTAACACCGAACAGATACCCCACACCCTCACCACTCCACTTGATTGCAAGCGGTGTGGTGCCCCAGATCAGAATAACCCCCAGATAGGCGGCCGGCACGGACATGACAAATTCCTCCAAATTATATTGCGCCAAACAAAAAAGGCCGCAGATGTTTCCATCTGCGGCCTTTCGGAATCTTGCTTATTCAGTAGATCAATCGCTGATCTTTTCCTCCAGACACGCAGACGGCATGACCACCGCCCAAAGGGACAGTCGGCGCATGACGAACAGATGTTTAACGTGTAAAGGAATCATGGAAGACAGCATGCCCCGCTATTACAGCGCCGTCAACGGCTTATTTTTTATTCCGGCGTTTCCAGAGCCCCACGCCAATCGTAGTGAGACCCAGGGCGAAACCGGTGGAAAGCGCCATGCGCGCCAGCCACTCCGGCCAGGCCGGATTTGGGGTTATCAGGGCAAAAACACCGATGATGATGAGCCAGAATGAGAGCTTGCCGAGTAGGGCTGATTTCAGCAAATACCTATCCTCCAATATCACTGACAATGACAGGGTCACTCATTCGCAATTGAGCGACTTCATCACTGCATCCAGAGTTATTTTGAACGCGTCTTGCAAAGCTAACACAAACAGAAAATTTTTTAGTGGAGGATAGCACTGCACAGAACAAGAAAAATAGACACACTAATTTTCTAAAGTATTTACCAAGCCAGCCGAAAGGCGCATAGAGAGATGCATTTTCCAAGAATCTTGGATTTCTCAAGTACACCTCAATCAATACCAATAACAAATTACCAAAGGGATATGGTTATGAATATTCTAAATAACTTAACGATCAAAACCCGCCTGATCTTTCTGGTCGGTTTTGCGGCGGTTTCGATGGTGATCATCAGCCTGCTTGGCATCAACGCCATGCACCATGCCGAAGCGTCTCTAAAGACGGTCTATGAAGACCGGCTGATACCCACAGGCCAGATCAGCCAGATCATTGAGCTGATGCGGGAGAACCGCAGTCAGCTACTGTTTGCACTACAACACAAACCAGGCTCGGAAACGGCACCCTTTCATAAGCACGACGTAACCCGGCATACCGACAAAGTTTACAAAAACATCGATGAGATCACCCGGATTTGGAAGGCATACATGGCCACCTACCTAACCCCAGACGAGAAAGTGTTGGCTGCTGAGTTTACCAAAGCGCGGGTTCTCTTCGCTAATGAAGGGCTGAAGCCTGTGATGATTTTTTTAAAGGAGGAGAACTACCTGAAAGCGGCCCTCCATTTGGCGGAAACCACCAATCCTACTTTCAAATCAGCTCATGAGCCGGCAGAAAAACTTTTGCAGCTGCAACTCGATGTCGCCAGGGCTGCCTACGATGAAGCAGTAGCGCGTGATCAGTGGGCGAGCAGTATCGCCATTGGTCTCCTGGTCATAGGCATCTCACTACTGAGTCTGCTGGCCTTTGTCACCATCCGGGGCATCACCAATGTTGTGGATCGGCTTAATGTGGCTGCAGAACAGATGGCAGCTGGAGATTTGACCGTACGTTGTGAACATCACTCCAAGGATGAACTGGGCCAGGTCGCAGCCGCCTTCAACAGAATAGGTGAAAAGTTTCACTCTGTGATTCAAAAACTAACGGAATCCACCATCCAACTTGCATCTGCGTCGGAACAGGCTGCGACGATCACGGACGAAACCAGCAGCCGTATCCGGCAGCAGCAGTCTGAAACCGAACAGGTGGCAACCGCCATGAACGAGATGACCTCCACTGTACAGGAGGTGGCGCGTAATGCTTCTGTCGCAGACCAGGCGGCTCAGGAGGCAGATGTCAAAGCATATGAGGGCATTCAAGTCACCGCAAAGGCACTGACAGCGACGCGCAATCTGGCAAACGAGATGCAACAAGCCGCCGAGGCGGTGCGCGTACTGGAAGTGGAAAGCGACAACATCGGGGGCGTCCTTGATGTGATTCGGGGAATTGCCGAGCAGACCAATCTGCTGGCGCTCAATGCCGCCATCGAAGCGGCCCGCGCCGGTGAACAGGGACGGGGGTTTGCGGTGGTAGCCGATGAAGTGCGCACCCTGGCGGGACGCACCCAGGAATCGACACAGGAGATCCAGGGCATGATCGAGCGGCTGCAGCAGGGGGCTAAAGGGGCCACGCGGGTGATGGAACAGGGGCAATCCAAAGCGCAGGACACGCTTGAGCAGGTGGAACAGGCGGATCACACCCTGAAAGAGATCAACCTGTCAGTCGCGCGCATCAAGGAGATGAATACACAGATCGCCACGGCGGCGGAAGAACAGGGTGCGGTGGCCGAAGAGATCAACCGCAATGTGGTGGCGATCAATGACCTTTCGTATCAATCAGCGCAGGGCGCGGATCAAACAGCTGTGGCCAGTAGCGAACAGGCCCGCCTGGCAGTGGGCCTGCAGACAATGGCCAACAGATTCAGGGTCTGACAAGGGAGTCAATCAAGATGTAAATCAGGCGTTGGGAAAAGGCGTTGGAGTGGATGCGTATGTGCCGAAATTTGAACCTCTTGAGTTGGCGAAGACGCTGGATGAATTACTGTCTTGACCTCGCATATCGGAAACAGTTATTCCCGATCAAAGGAATATTTATTCGCAAAATTAAAGGAACATGAAGTATGAAACAGTTATTAGGATCCCTGCGAATCAATCTCAAAATCTGGTTGGGATTTGGGCTGGTACTATCAGTATTGGCCGTCATATCTTCTTTGACGCTGGTCAGCCTGAGCGGCGTAGAGGGACGAGTCACTGAAGTGGTGGAGGCGCGTCAACCTACCCTCATACTCTCCAAAGAGTTGGCAACCCAACTGCAGCAGTCAGCAAGTGCGCTGGGATTCTATCTCCTCAGCAAGGAGGAGACTCATAAGACCGCCTACCAGCAAGGGCTTGCCCGGGTGGATAAAGTGATCGCCTCGTTGAAACAGTTACCTGCCATTGACAAGGATACAGAGGCCCTGGCACTGGTAGAAGCGATCAATACCGACGTGCAGCGTTTCCGCGCTCTTGAGGCTGGCCTGTTTGAAGCGGCAGCCAATTCCGAGAAGAATTTCCCCGGCATCGCCTTCGCCAATGCCAACATCAACCCCATTACCCGAACCATGGCACAGCTCACCTCGCAGATGATTTTATCCGAACTGGAGGAAGAGTCTGATGAGATGCGCAAACAGCTTCTGGCCGATATCGCCGATCTGCGCTACGTCTGGAGCAATGTGATGAACGGTATTCGTGGTTACCTGGCGTTTCGGAGTGAATCCGCGCTAACGGATATGGAACTGTATATTCAACAAGCAGACAAATTGGTCGTGAAAATTTCCGGCTATGGAGATGAATTGACGCTGGATCAGGCAGATGCGTTGGAACAGATCAAGGCGGGAACGCCGCTCTTCAAGGAGCATTTGAAGCAGTTACACACCATCCATGGCAGTCAAAAATGGCGTACCGATGCCTGGTTGATACGCAGTGAAATCGGTCCGCTGTTCAGGGACATAGAAGCTAAACTGGATACCCTGGTAAAAGAACAGGAATACAAGATTAAACAGACCAGTAATGCCCTGCTGGCTGATGCCTCGGGTACAACCCGGCTTGTCTGGGCATTGTCTGCTTTTGGCCTGTTGGTCGGTTTGCTGATCGCCTGGATTATCGCCCGGGTGATCTGCAAGCCGTTGCGGCATGCTGCGGCTACCATGAATGAAATTGCCTGTGGGGATGGTGACCTGACACGCCGCCTGTTTAAATGTGGCGATGACGAGATTGGTCAGCTGGCCGATAGTTTTAATGCCTTTGCCGACAAGATCCGGGATCTGGTCGGTGAAGCTGCACGTTCTACCAGCGGAGTGATCGCGGCAGTGACACAGACTGAGGAAAAAACCAGCCAGATCACGCGCCGGATTTGTCAGCAGGAAACCGTTACAGAACAAGTAGCCACCGCCATGAATGAGATGACAGCAACCATTGTCGATGTTGCCAAAAATGCCGCAACGGCTGAAAGAGCGGCACAGGCGGCAGGGAAAGAGGCGAGTGCCGGGCGCGATATTGTCGCTGAAACTGCCGACGCCATCCAGTCGCTTGCGACCGAAGTGCGAACTGCTGAATCGGTAATTGGACAGGTTGAAGCGGACAGCAAAAATATCGGCGCGGTGCTGGACGTGATCAAAAGCATTGCCGAACAGACCAACCTGCTGGCGCTCAATGCGGCCATCGAGGCGGCCCGTGCCGGCGAGCATGGACGGGGTTTTGCCGTGGTTGCGGATGAGGTTCGCAGTCTGGCCAACCGGACGCAGGAATCGACGGGTGAAATCGAGGCGATGATCCAGCGCCTGCAAACCGGCACACACCGTGCGGTTTCCGTGATGGGCGCAGGCCGGGAAAAAGCCGAGACCAACGTCGAGCAGGCTAGACAAACACTTGAATCCTTGCAAAGGATCACTGAGGCGATCAGCACCATCAACACCATGAACACCCAGATTGCCACGGCTTCAGCTCAACAGCGCACCGTTGCTGAGGAGATCAGTTTTAACATCGCCAACATCAGCAAGGTCAGCAAGGAAACAGCTCAGGATGCCCGTTTGACGACAGAAATTACGGATAGACTGGGCAATCTGGCCGCAGAACTCCAGGGTAACATTCAGCAGTTTACGATTGCAGGTGGGAAGCATTTGGATTTTGAGTCCGCTAAGTCCGCTCATTTAGCCTGGAAGGCCCGGCTGCGGGCTTTCCTCGACGGCAGAGAGTCGCTCTCTCACAAAGAAGCGGTATCGCATCACGATTGCGTGTTGGGTAAATGGTATTATTCTGAAGGGATCAAGACCTATGGTGATATCCCACAGGTGAAAGCGATAGATAAACCCCATGCGGAGATGCATCGCATCATCAAGGATATCGTCACGCTGAAGGAGAAGGGGCAAACGGCTGATGCGGAGACTCTATATCAAAAGGTCGGACCACTTTCCGATGAAATCATTGGGCTACTGGGAAGGGCCGAGGTCGTGATTCTGGATCGTGGATCTTAAATTTTATCGCAACGGTAGTTGACCTGCTTCAGGCTACGAGTAGTCTGTTGGAAAAGATGGCACGCCAGTGTCATATTTCTCTCTGAAGGCAGGGCAAATTTGTCATGAGAGAATAACGTGTCGGGTCATCGCTTGGAAGGGACGGATCGATCAGTGCAGTACGATGTCAAATCCTGGTTTATCGGCTTGGCGGCTGCATGGACATTGTGCATCCTGAGCGCCCTTGCCTGGGGTGTCCACCATGAGTACCAAGATATTCAGGAGCAGGCTCGAACCCAACTACGCACCAATTTCTTCAAGGATCTCGCCTTCCGGCGCTGGGGCGCCAAACACGGCGGCGTCTATGTACCGGTTACCGAACAGACCCAACCCGATCCACTATTGGCGGACTATCCGGAACGGGATGTGACCACTCCGTCCGGACGTCTCCTGACCCTGATCAATCCGGCTTTGATGACACGCCGGTTCTACGAACTGGTCGATGAGGGTGACACGGGGGTACGTGGCCATATCAGCGGACTAAGGCCGTTAAACCCGGCAAACAAGCCAGATACCTGGGAGGCCGAGGCGATGGAGGCCTTCAAAGGCGGAGCCAGGGAGGTCACCGCTGTCACAGCGTTGGATGGGCAACCCTATCTGCGTCTGATTCGGCCATTGATGATGACGAAGCCCTGCCTCAAATGCCATATTCAACAGGGTTTCAAACTGGATGATCTCAGTGGCGCTATCAGCGTATCTATACCCATGGCCCGGCTTGAAGAGGAGGCCAGACATCATACACAGGTAATGATAGCCATACTTGTTACGATCTGGCTGGTTGGTATGGCCGGTTTGGGGATGGGTTACCGCCGTCAGTCCCTGCATATCCGGGAACGGGAACAGGCGGAATGCAATCTGCGGGAAAGTGAGAAAAAGATCCGGCAGGATTACCACTCGCAGAGGGTGCTCTCCTCTATTCTCAAAATCTCCATGCAGTCCGTTCCATTGAAGGAGAAGTTGAAGCAATCCCTCGATCAGATACTTTCCATCCCTTGGTTCCACATTCAGAAGAAAGGCTGCATCTTTCTTGTAGAGGGCGACGATCCTTCGTTGATAATGCAGGCACAGCGGGGATTATCAAAATCCCTGCAAACGGCTTGCGCAACGGTGCCTTTCGGAAAATGTCTTTGTGGTCGTGCAGCACAGAGTGATGAAATAATCTTTACGGATTGCGTGGATGAGCAACATCTGAATACCGGTTTACCAATGGCAGACCACGGCCACTACTGCGTTCCCATTCTCTCCAACGATAGAACCATCGGCATATTGAATCTCTATGTTGAAGCGCACCACCGGAAAAGCGAGGATGAAGTCCAGTTTCTAATGGCTGTAACCCACGTGCTGGCAGGTATGATCATGCAAGATCAGGCTGAACAGGAGCTGCAGCAACATGCCTTTTACGATGTTTTGACCAAACTACCGAACCGGGCTCTGTTCATGGAGCGGTTGGATCGTTTGATACAGCATTCTAAGCGGCATCCTGACAGCCTGTTTGCGGTTCTTTTCCTGGATCTTGACCGGTTTAAAAATATTAATGACAGCCTCGGTCATACGGCAGGTGATCAACTGCTGATCGTTGCATCGGAACGGCTGCAGGCATGCATTCGCCCCAGTGATACGGTGGCACGTCTGGGGGGTGACGAATTCATCATTCTGCTGGATGAGATCGATGACGTCGCCGAACCCTATCGTATCGCCGGTCGCATACATGAGATGTTTAAACGCCCATTTGAATTGGCGGGACACGAGGTCTTTTCCACCACCAGCGTGGGTATTGCCCTCGCCAAGCCGAATGGTCAGGATGCGGAGAAACTGCTACGCAACGCTGATAGCGCGATGTACCGTGCCAAGAACCAGGGCTCTGGGCAGACTGCAGTGTTCGACAGCGAAATGCATGCACAGGCAATCATGCTGCTGAACAAAGAGATAGATCTGCGCCAGGCGGTGGAAAATGAAGCATTGCAGGTCCATTATCAGCCTATTATCGGCATAGAGTCAGACCGTCTTGTCGGTTTCGAAGCCCTCGCCCGTTGGGATCATCCAATATACGGCATGGTTTCACCGGATGAGTTCATCTGGATCGCTGAAGAGAGTGGTTTGATCCAAGCACTTGGAGCGCAGATATTAGGCAAGGCCTGCCGGCAGATGCAGCGATGGATTAGCCAATCCCCCTCCCAGGCTGACCTGTACGTGAGCGTCAACCTTTCACTGAAACAGGTTCTTTTCCCCGGGTATATCGATTGGTTGGAGAATGTACTGCGGGAAACGGGGTTGCCGCCCAAAAGCTTGAGACTTGAGATCACCGAGAGCATTCTGATGGAGGATGTGGAAACCACTTGCGCTATCCTCGACCAGATCAAGCAACTCGGAGTAGGCCTCTATATCGATGATTTTGGCACCGGCTACTCATCGATGAGCTACCTGCACCGTTTTCCGTTCGACGCACTGAAGGTTGACCGCTCCTTCGTATCAAACATCGGCAAGGGTACTCAATATGCCGACCTGATAGGGGGCATCATTGCCGTCGCAAAAAGTTTCAGAATGGATGTAATTGCCGAGGGAGTGGAGAGGCAGGAGCAGTTGGAAAAACTTCAGGAACTGGGTTGCAACAGCGTTCAAGGCTATATCTTCTCTCCACCTGTAACGTCGAAAGAAGCCGAGAAGTTGTTGACCAGGAAATCAGGTTGGATGGTACCGGCCCCCACTGGAACCGGTACCAAACATCATTCTCAGCCTTTCAGATTGGCCTGAATGGTCTCGACAACGACGTCGCTGGAGGTGGCGTTGATGTCCCACAGCATGCCTTCGCCCTCGTAAAAACCAGCCAGCGGTGCGGTCTGCTCGTTGAAGACGTCCAGACGCTTGGAGATCGCCTCTTCGGTCTCGTCGTCACGCTGTACCACGGCACCGCCGCAAGCGTCGCACCTACCCTCTTCCTTCGGCGGGTTGCTCTTGACATTGTAGATGGCGCCGCAGTCCACGCAGGTACGACGGGTGGTCAGACGGTCGAGGATCACCTCACGGGGCACATTCAGGTTGACCACGCCGTCCAGCGCGATGTTCAACTTGGCCAGCAGCTCTTTCAGCGCCTCTGCCTGGGGGATGGTGCGGGGAAAGCCGTCCAGCAGGAAACCGGCCTTGCAGTCATCTTCCAGCAAGCGCTCACCCATGATACCCATGATCAGGTCGTCGGAAACCAGCTCACCGGCGGTCATGGCAGCTTTGGCCTTCTTGCCCAGTTCGGTGCCGGCCTTGACGGCGGCGCGCAGGATGTCGCCGGTGGATATCTGCACGGAACCGTCGATAGCGGTCAACAGTTTGGCTACAGTGCCCTTGCCCGCGCCGGGCGCACCCAGAAGAATCAGTCGCATAGTCTTACCCTTTTACTTAAGATGGTGAATCGAGTTGATGAGCTGTTTCCCCCGCTCACACGGGAATAGGGCGCAGATTGTGTCGCTACTGGGGGAAAAAATCAAAAATGTCTGCAAATAGACCGCCCCAACGGTGGATTTTCGTCGCCCATTCTGGTGAAATTCGCCGTCTTCCTGCTCGTTTTGCAGACGGATTCTCCAACCTAACAAGGTCGACCTGGACGCAGCATGAACTCCCCTGACCCGACAACCCACGATGAACCCGCCTCCGGCAAGCCGCGCCGCGGCAATGGGCGTATCAGGCTGATCCTGGCACTGGGGGCCGTTGCCCTGCTGATCTTCTGGTTCTACCCGATGCTCTTTACGGAAGAGGTAAGTCCCGGGATACCGCAGGAAGAGATCGACCCTATCATCCGCGCCCAGATCGAAGCGGCCAGGCAGCCAGATGGAGAACCGGCAGAATCGGCGCCGCTAGAGATTGAGTCCAGACCCGAAACGATCGATACCCAGACGGCGAAGATAGAGATGCCGCAGACTCTCCCCCCCCCTATGCGGGATCTGGAAGAGGGTGAGGCCGCGAGAATCCTTATCGCCTCCATCCGTCATGGCAGGGAGAACCTGGAATTGGACCAGTTGAGCCAACGAGCACACACATTCCAGCAGGAGGGAAAAACCACTGACGCCTATCTGCTCTATTTCTTCGCCGCCCGGCAGGGTCACGCGAACTCGGCCCTAATCCTGGGCAAGATGAACGACCCGGCCACGTTCGACGCCGACACCGACATACTCGAACGGCCTGACCCGACCCAAGCCTTCAAGTGGTACTCCATGGCCGCCGGGAATGGACTCAGCGAGGCACAGACCCGCCTCGCCACACTACACGACACCCTCGAGCAGGCGGCTGCCAATGGAGACCCCCAAGCACAACGGCTGCTGCTGAACTGGCAATGACTATGCAACTGCGAATCCTCTCACTCATTCTGCTCCTCAGCCTGACGAACGGCCCGCTGTTTGCCGCGCTGGAAACCCCTCTTCGCCCCCTTCTGATGCCGGACAAACAGTCGCTCTATCAGCGTGTGTTGGCCAAACCGGACGCACTTATCCACGCCGCCCCGGAGAGTGAAGCGCGGGAGAAAGCCGTCCCCTTTACCGCCTTTTATGTCTATGCACGGCGGGAAGTCAACGGCGGGGGCTGGCAGCAGGTGGGACATAACCGCCACGGCCAGCTTGCTGGCTGGATCAGGGAAACGGATCTGATCCCCTGGAATCAGGGGCTGACCATCGCCTTTCGAGAACCCCTGGGCAACGACCGCGTCCTTCTGTTCAGAGACAAGGAGGGACTCAAATCACTTGTGGACAGCTATGACCTGGAGCATTACAAGCAGGTCTATGCAGAGGCTGAAAGCGGCAAACTGACCGCCGAATCTCCGGTCATCGCCATCCAGCCAAAAATCCATGTGGACATACTCAAGGATTTCTATCTGGTTCCTATCCGCAGCCATGAGGATGTCTATCTCGGCAGTGAGCAGGCGCGTATCCTGCAAGTCTCCAGCGTACCCTTGCAGACAACCAAAAAGCGGCAACCGAAGAGAGAGCAGGCTAAACCGGCCAACCCAACAGCAGCACCGGCCAAACGATTCCGCTCAGGCGTGGTCTTTGTCATCGACGCCACCCTCTCCATGGATCCCTACATCGACCGCACCCGCGAGGCAGTGCGCAAGGTCTACGAAACCATCACCAAAGAGGCGCTGACCGGCGATGTCAGCTTTGGTCTGATCGCCTTCCGGGACAACCCCGAAAGCGTGCCGGAACTGGAGTACCTCACCCGCACCTACGTCACGCTGGAACAGGGACAAAACGCCGACAGTTTCTTCAGGCAGGTCTCTTCGCTGAAGGCCGCCATCGTCTCCAGCAAAGGATTCATCGAAGACAGCTTTGCCGGTATCAACGAGGCCATCGACAACATCGACTGGGAGGGTCAGGATGCCCGCTATGTCGTGCTGATAACCGACGCTGGCCCGCGAGACGCCTCCGATCCGCTCTCCGGCACCGGTCTCAATGCCGAAAGCCTCTCCCGGCTGGCACGCGACAAAGGTATCGCCCTCTCGGTGCTGCACCTGCTGACCCCGAGCCAGTACGCCAACCACGAAGGCGCTGCGGAACGCTACAAGGCGCTCTCCTACTACCCCGGCATCGGCAGTTTCTACTTTGGCGTCAAGACCGGTGACGTAAACCGCTTTGGCCGCGTCATGGACGCCCTGGCCCACCAGATCACCGACCAGGTAAAGGTCACTGCCATCGCCGCAGCGGGTAAAGCCCTCCAGCGCCAGCCGGCCCCTGCACCTGATAAAAAAGAGCCGGATGAGGAACCGGATCAGCTGGCCCAGTTCCAGGCCAAGGTCGCAAAGCTCGGTTATGCCCTGCGCATGCGCTATCTGCAGCAGGGCGAGGCAGAGCAGATCCCCAGCGTTTTCAATGCCTGGCTGGTGGATCGGGATTTTAAAAACCCGGAACGCCAGACCCTGGACGTGCGCGTCCTGCTGACCCGCGACCAGCTGAGTGATCTGCACAGCATCATGCGTCAGGTGCTGGAAACTGCGGAGGAGGGTCTGCTCTCCCCTCGCAGTTTTCTCAATGATCTGAAGAGTCTGGCCGCCACCATCTCACGGGATCCGGAGCAACTCGGCAGCACCACCCGCGTCAGCGGCGCCCTCGAAGGCAATCTGGCGGACATGGGTTTCATGCGCGAATATATCGAAGACCTGCCCTACACGGGGGAAGTGATGAGCCTCTCCCTGGAAGACTGGCAGGACTGGCCGGCGAGGGATCAACTCGCCTTCATCCACCGGATGGAGGAGAAGATCAACTACTACCAGGTGCTGCACGACCATACCGACCTCTGGGTCTCCCTCGATGGCAGTTCGATTTCCGGCGACTCAGTATTCCCTATCGCGCTGGAAATGCTGCCTTAAATTAACTGTGAGCAGTTTTTCCAATGAGCCGCCGGGGGCACCCAACCCCACCGGCAACAGGATACTCATCTACCATTTGCGCGACGTGGTAAAGACCCGTGAGGCAGAGGGCGCGGCCTTCCGCCTACGCGTACCCAGCCTGCAGATCGCCTTGGGGGAGAAGGTCGCCCTGATCGGCGAGAGTGGCAGTGGCAAGAGCACCCTGCTCGACATGCTCTCCATGACCCTCAAACCCAGCGAGATCGGCTCCTTCCGCTTTCGTCCCGGTGCCGGTGCAGAACCCGTGGATATCGCAGAGCATTGGCGCAAGAATCGGCTCAACCGGCTTGGCGACCTGCGCCGTCAGCGTATCGGGTATGTCATGCAGACAGGTGGACTGCTGCCCTATCTCACGGTGCGGGAAAATATTGGTCTCTCGCGGCGGCTGCTCAATATGCCGGGGGATGAAACGATCGAAGAACTCGCCGGCAATCTCGGTATTCGGCGCCATCTCGACAAACTGCCGCACCTGCTCTCCGTAGGTGAACGCCAGCGGGTTGCCATCGGCCGCGCTCTGGCTCATCGCCCCTCCATCGTCATCGCCGACGAACCGACCGCCTCCCTCGATCCGATCGCCGCTGAGAAGATCATGTCCCTCTTCATCGAATTGGTGGACGAGCTCCATATCACCGTCATCATCGCCAGCCACGCTTGGCGGCATATCAACCGGCTAGGTCTGCGTCATCTCTCCCACGTCACGCGGCGCGAGGAGAATGGCCATACCACCGAAACCGTGGTGAGTGGGTAGAACACTAGTGCTGCGCCGCTTCAAAAACGTCTTCTGGCTCGCCAATCGCGATTACAAAAACGAATGGCAGATGTCCAGCTTCTTCGTGATCGCCCTGGCCGCCGTGCTGGCTCCAATGATGATCCTCTTCGGACTCAAGTTCGGCATCATCGGCAGCATGTTGGACAATCTGATCGAAGATCCCCGCAACCGGGAGATTCGTCCCATCGGCAGCGGCCGCTACGACCGGGCCTGGATCGAAAATCTGCGCCGCCAGGACGGCGTCTACTTCATCGTGCCCCGCACCCGTGCCATCGCCGCCACCATTCAGCTCAAAAGCAAAAATGCCACTCGCATCCTGTCGGTGGAGATGCTGCCCACGGATCGTGGTGACCCACTGCTGAACGAACTCGATATACCCATCGGGCTGCATCAACTCGTCCTGTCCAAATCTGCGGCACGCAAACTCAAGGCTAGCAAGGGCGACAAGATAAGCGGCAGCCTGGCCCGGAGATTCCGTGGCCGCAGCGAACGGGTGCATATCGAACTGACGGTTGTGGATATCGCCAAACCGGGGGCATTCAGCCGTGACGGCGCATTCGCCCCTGTCTATCTGGTGGAATCGGCAGAGGCGTTTCGTGACGGCCAGGCGGTGCCGGCGCTGGGCTGGAAGGGCAACAAACCGGAAGGCGCGGGGCGAACCTACCCCAGTTTTCGGCTCTATGCCCGCTCCATCTACGATGTCGAACCTATCAGCAAGATACTGTTGCAGCAGGGTATAGAGGTGCGTACCCGCGCGGCGGATATCGAGATCGTCCGCAACATGGATCGTAATCTGAGTGCGGTGTTCTGGCTGATCGCCGTGATCGGCCTGATCGGCTTCTCTTTCTCTCTCGGCGCCAGTTTATGGGCCAATGTGGATCGCAAGCGCAAAGAGTTGAGCGTACTGCGGCTGGTGGGATTTCGCACCGGTGATATCATCTGGTTCCCGGTAATCCAGTCACTTTTTACCGGCATCCTCGGCTGGGCCAGTGCATCTCTGATCTACCTGGGTGTCGCCTATACCATCAATGAGATGTTCGCCTCACAACTGGAGAGTGGCGACACTGTCTGCCGACTGTTGCCTGAGCATTTTCTCATCGCTCTGGGACTGACCTGCACCGCCGCTATCCTCGCCGCCACCCTGGCGGGTTACCGTGCTGCCAGAGTAGAGCCTTCGGAGGGCCTGCGGGATATCTAACGTAGGAGCGGCGCCTCGCCGCGAAAACTCGATTCCAGTTCCATTCGCGGCGGGGCGCCGCTCCTACAGGATTATCCCGCATAGCCGGTTAGAAAAAAATAGACCCCAAAACAGAGCCAGGAGAGCAGCAGCAATATCCAGGGCAGTTTGCTGTTTTTCGCCGGGGTGATTTCCGCTACGGCTTCCGGCTGTGTGGGTTGCGGTGCTGCTGAAACCGTGGCTTTTTTCAGTTTTTTATCGAGTTCCCGCGCCTTGACCTTGTGTTGTTTCTTATAGAGGTCAATGCCCTTCTGGATGCCCTGAGCAATCAGCTTCGTCTGCTCCTTGGTCTGTCCCGGTTTTTGCGTCCCGCGCGCAATCTTCATCGCTTCGTCCCTGGTTTCATCCGAAACCACCGCTTTTTTGGAATATTTTGCCATAGATCAAACCCCCCGTTTGACGTCCATCACGTCAGGCAACTGCTCGACCTTGGTCAGCAGACGACTGAGCTGTTCCACATCGTTCACTTCGACGGTGAATTGCATCGTGGCGGTATCGGTCTTGCGGTCACTGTTCGTTGTGACGCCGATGACATCAACCTCGTCGCCGGAGAAGATCGATGAGATATCACGCAGCAGTCCCTTACGGTCTGCCGCAAGGATACGGATATCGACCGGGTAGGTTGACTCTTCATGCTGATCACTCCAGCACACCTCCACCAGACGCTCCAGTTCGTCCTCATCCATCGCACGGATATTGGAGCAATTCCGCCGATGCACCGTCACACCCCGGCCGCGGGTGACATAGCCGACAATAGAATCATAAGGGACCGGCTTGCAGCAACGGGCCATGTTGGTCATCAAATCATCGACCCCATCCACTACCACTTCGCCTTTGATCTGCGCTTTTGCATGCGCCTTTTCCACGGGCAGTTCGGCCTGCTCCGACTGCTTTTCTCTTATCCCGGAACCGGCCACCTGTACGGGTGACAGCTCACCACGACCGATGGCGGCATAGACATCATCAACCTGTTTGAGATTGTGTCTCTCCGCGACTTCTTCC
This sequence comes from bacterium endosymbiont of Escarpia laminata, assembly GCA_003660235.1. Taxonomy (GTDB): domain Bacteria; phylum Pseudomonadota; class Gammaproteobacteria; order Chromatiales; family Chromatiaceae; genus QGON01. Next base: position 148,422 of record QGON01000065.1, read on the forward strand.
AGATCGGGCTTTTCGATCACACTGAGACGGATGATCTCCCTATCCAGTGCCGCACGGCCAAGCTCGACATAGTGCTCATAATCGAGGTGTTTGAACCATTGACGCACCCGGCTTCGCGCCCGACTGCTCTTCAGATAGCCGAGACGAGGATTGATCCAGTCCCGGCTGGGCGTGCCGTTCTTCGAGGTCAACACTTCAACGATTTCACCGCTCTTCAGAGGACGCGTGAGCTGCACGATGTAGCCATCCACCTTCGCTCCCTTGCATCTGTGCCCGATATCGGTATGGATCGCATAGGCGAAATCGAGCGGCGTCGAGCCTATCGGCCACTCGACCACCTTGCTCTGCGGCGTGAGGACATAGATGCGGGTCGCCTCCATCTCCGTGTCGAGATGTTGGAAATAATCGCTGTAATCGTCACCACTGTCCTTCAGCTCCAGCCACTGGCGCATCCAGACAACGCGCAGCTCGAAATCTGCATCATGTTTGGCGTTCTCCTTGTAGCGCCAGTGGGCTGCAACACCCAATTCCGAATGGTGATGCATATCCTGTGTGCGAATCTGTACCTCCAGAGTCTTATCCTCAGGACCGATCACCGCAGTGTGAATGGATTGATACATGTTCGCCTTGGGTGTGGCGATGTAGTCATCGAATTCGCCGGGGATGTGTTTCCAGAGTCCGTGCACAATGCCGAGCACCTCATAACACTGGGCAATGTCACTCACCAACACCCGCACCGCACGCAGGTCGAAGATCTGTTCGATATCCACCGCCTTGCGCTGCATCTTCCTCCAGATAGAGTAGATATGCTTGGGACGGCCACTGATATCCGCCTCTATACCCTGTTTGCGAAACTCCCCGTCGAGCAGTTCAATCACTTCGCTGATAAATTGTTCCCGCTCCTCGCGCCGTCCATCCAGTTGACTGGCCAGACGCTTGTAATCATCCGGATTGAGAAAACGTAGCGACAGGTCTTCCAACTCCCATTTGACCTGCCAGATGCCCAGCCGGTTGGCCAGTGGCGCATAGATGGCGCGGGTCTCCTGCGCCAGACGCAGACGGGTCTCTTCGGGAAGCTCTCGGGCAATGCGCATCAGATGCAACCGCTCGCCCACAACAACCAACACGACGCGGACATCTTCCGCAATCCCCAGCAAGAGTCGCCGCAGGTTCTCTGCGTGCTCCGCCTCATCGGCATGATTGGTTTCGGAGGATAGACCGGTCAGGGCGCCGATACGGGTGAGGTCATCCACCATGGTGGCAACACTCTTGCCAAAGCGCTCTTCCAGCTGCTCCAGAGTGATCGTTGAATCGGTCAGCGACCCAAGCAGTATCGCCGCCGCAAGGGTCTCGCGGTCGAGGCGCATGCCCAACAGAATCTCCGCCACCGACAGGCCATGACGCAGCCGGGTCTCACCCGAGGGAAGAAAGACGTCGCCACCCGCATCCAGCGCCACTTCACAGGCGTCCCGCAGATAGTCGACATCCTCCCGACTGTTTTCCTGTCCATACGCCTCCAGCCAGGCATCTATGCCCTGCTGATCGACAGACGTTCCTGCGGGCAGACTGGTGGTTACACTGACCATTGGCGATTCACTGTGTTAGCGCCTAACACTAGTCGAGTACATGGCTCACAAGTCCATCCGCCAGCTTGGGCTCGAACCAGGTCGATTTGGGGGGCATCACCTCCCCGGCATCGGCTACCGCCATCAGGTCTTCCATCCCGGTGGGAAAGAACGAGAAGGCGACCTGCATCTCACCGCTGTCCACCCTTTTCTCCAGACCAACCAGACTGCGAATGCCGCCGACAAAGTCGATGCGGCTGTCACGGCGAGGATCGGAGATCCCAAGAATCGGCTCGATCAGATTGTTGGCTAACAGACTCACGTCCAGCCGGCCCACCGGGTCGTCGCTGGGGATACTTTCACCACTCAGGCGCAGCCGGTACCACTGCTTGTCCAGATACATGCCGAATTCGGCAGGCTGCGACGGCTTAACCGGTAAATCGCTGGCCTCGACACTGAAGGCCTCACCGACCTGAGAGAGAAAGGCAGCCGGATCCAGCCCGTTGAGATCCTTCACCACCCGATTGTAGTCGAGGATCTGCATCTGATTGTGGGGGAAAATCACGGTCAGAAAGTAATTATAGGACTCGTCGCCGGTATGGTTTGGATTGTCCGCCTTACGGGCGGCACCCACCCGGGAACCCGCCGCCGAGCGGTGGTGGCCGTCGGCCACGTAGAGGGCATCCATGGCATCGAAAGCATCGGTCAAGCGGGCAACCGTGTTCTCATCGTCCACTACCCATATCTCATGCCGTACACCATCAGCGGCGGTGACATCCATATCCGGCGTGGCCCCGGAAACCCTGGCAAGGGTGTCGTCAACACTGGGTGTGCTGGGGTAGACCAGAAACACTGGACCTGTCTGGGCGTTGAGGGCATCGACCTGGCGCACCCGGTCATCCTCTTTCGCAGGGCGGGTGAATTCATGTTTCTTGATGCGGTTGCTGTCGTAGGCCTCAACCGAAGCCGCCGCTGCCAGACCGGTCTGCACATGCTCACCCATGGTCAGTCGATAGACGTAGTAGCAGGGCTTCTCATCCCGCACCAGTACGCCTTCATCCTCCATCTTCGCCAGATTTTCCGCCGCCTTGGCATAGACCTCGGGCGCGTAAGGGTCAGTACCTTCAGGCAGATCCACCTCTGGGCGGGAGATATGCAGGAAACTCCAGGGACGGCCCACCACCATCTCGCGGGCTTCCGCTTCATTCATTACATCGTAAGGTGGGGCAGCCACATCGGCTGCACGACCAGCAGCGGGACGCAGCCCTGGAAATGCTCTGATCAACGGCATGTTGAAATCCTTGAAGTTCAGGTAGGAGAGACGCTATGGCGCCAACATAAAGTTAGACCCGGGGATTGTTTCAAATGCACGAGCCACAGATCAAGCACATTCGCTGATCCATGTCAGGAAATTCCTACAGAAATCCCGGAATTTTCCCGCAGATATAACTCGGTTCAAATGCCATGATTAAATTGTCGCCGTAAGGACATTATGGATGACACCAAGGCGCACGGATGCAGCAGGGATTGAAACATTTGCCAACCAAGCAGGGCGACATCGCCCCGGCTCTCACGGATCAGGGAGCCGGGGTTTTTTCTTTTCTGCCTGCCGGCTGACCATCCACAGGCCAGAGACGCTGATCGGCACCATCGAAAACATCCCAAAGCGCCTGGTAGCTTTTTCCGATCCGGGGATGCATCTCTTCCCCCGCAACCTCAGACAACGGCAGCAGGACAAAGGCGTAGCGGGTGATTTCATCCCTCGGCAGCTGCAGTTTTGGTGTATCTATCACCTGGTCTCCATAGGTCAACAGGTCAATATCCAGGGTCCTGGGTGTATATTTTTCTCCCGAGCGCACCCGGCCATTGGCATCTTCGATCCCCCGCAGCCGCTGGGCCAGCGCTTCAACAGGCAAACCGGTTTCAATCCCCACCACCAGATTGTAAAAACTGTCCCCGTCAAAACCGACAGCCTCACTCTCATAGACGCGGGAGACCACCAGCTCACCGAATTGAGCCTTCAGACCATGCAGTGCCTGAGTGATATGGCGCTGTCTGTCGATATTGCTGCCCAGGCTCAACCAGACTCTGACCACCGCCGACTCAGTCACGACTGCCCCGCTCGATGATGACCCCGACATCCCGTGCAGCACTTACCGCGCCGATCTTGTTCATCGTCAACCGCACCCAGGGTACTTCGAACTCGTCGAGCACGATGTACGCACAGCGCTCCGCCAACGTCTCCACCAACTGGAACTCACTCTCCTCCACGAACTGAATCAGCCGTTTGGAGACCGCCTTGTAATCCAGGGTATCGTCGATATGATCGCTCTCTGCCGCACGGGCAATGTCGGCCCCCATTTCGAGATCGAGCACCACCGGCTGCCTGATCTCCCGCTCCCAGTCGTAGATACCGATTACCGTCTCGATACGCAGGTTTCTGATGAAGACAATATCCATAGTTTCTCGTTATTGTTTAGCTATTGAGAAATGACATGTTAGAGATCCGGAGGAGAAAATCCAATCCGGTGAGCGCCTTCCATGTCAGCAGGTATTGACCTTGTAATGGCTTAGGGTTCCAATTCACCTATGATCATTGAAATAATGCTTGTGCCCGGCGCCTACCTGTTGGGCTCCATCTCCAGCGCTATCATCGTCTGCAAATTGATGCGGCTGCCCGACCCCCGCACCCAGGGCTCCAACAATCCCGGCGCCACCAATGTGCTGCGAATCGGCGGCAAAAAAGCGGCAGCAATCACTTTGCTGGGTGACATGCTGAAGGGGCTGATCCCGGTGCTGATCGCCCATCTGTTCACCGATTCACCACTGATCCTCGCCCTCACCGCCATGGCGGCCTTCCTCGGTCATCTCTATCCGCTGTTTTTTGGCTTTCAGGGTGGCAAAGGCGTAGCGACTGCGCTGGGCGTGCAGTTCGGCCTGCACTGGGCAGTCGGTGGCTCAGTGGCACTGGTTTGGCTCTTCATGGCCAAGGTGCTGAACATCTCCTCCCTGGCCGCCCTGGTCTCCATGGCCCTGGCCCCGGTTTTTGTCTGGTACTTCTGGCCGGCACCGGAACTGATCGCCATGCAGACAATGATGAGTATTATTCTGTTCTGGCGTCACCGCAGCAACATCCGCAATCTTATGCGGGGAGTGGAGGGAAAGGTGACAGGTGACAGGTGACAGGTGACAGGTGACAGGTGACAGGTGACAGGTGACAGGTGACAGGTGACAGGTGACAG
>QGON01000004.1 GCA_003660235.1 bacterium endosymbiont of Escarpia laminata
GGGTGGGTTTGTTGTTTCTCACTTCAAGGGCCTCCCTGGCCCCTGATCATCCAGACTTACGGCGCCAGCGGCGGCAGGTTTGGAATTACATAGTGAGTGCCGTCAGAGTCGAACTCAGCCTTCCATTCCCAGACTCCACCGAAGGGAACCCGACGGTTGAGGATAGTCTGAATATCGGCGGTCTTGGCACCAGGATCACAGGCAGTCACTGCTTGCGCAGCGGGAGCCAGGGTACCCAAGAGCGACGTACCAGCAGCGATCGTGCGGTTGTCAGGCACACCGGTCAACGTCATCTCCAGGTTCTGGATTTCTGCGTCACCGATATTCTCAACCGTGATGATCATGCCATAGAGGTAGGTGTAACGACCCGTGCGGGTAACCCAACAGTTCTCATAGTTGGTCACATAGGCCAGACCGATCGCGATGAACTCGGCATCGGACGCAGCAGAGGCACCGTGGTTATCGGTTACCCTCAATGTAGCCACACCAGAGGTTGGTACCGGGAAGGTCTTGGTCACTACGGACCAGTCACCTGCTGTTACGGGGGTACCGTCGTCAGGCACTTCATTGAAGACAGCATTACCGTTCAGATCCCACTCGTATGACGTGATGGTATCACCAGGGTTCGGATCGAAGGATGCCGAGCCGTCGAAGATTACCGGTGTACCAGGAATCGTAGCCCAAGGACCGTTGGTTACCGGAACCGGTGGCACCTGGAAGGTACCCACTTCAACGTTCAGCGAATCACTGTCGGTCATGGCCGGATCGGGATTGGCAGGAGTACCGCCATTATCCGTCACCTGCAGGGTCACCGTGTAGTTGGCCGTTGCACCCGTATCAGGATAGACATTGCTGGCAGTCACGCCAACCGCGCCTTCACCCGCTGCCGGGAAAGGTCCGGCTTCCCACCAGAGACCGTCACTTGCGTCGAAGTCCCATCTGTAGACAAACAGTGCCTTGGTCGGGTCGGTGTGCACCGAAGCGGAACCATCAAAGTTCACAACAGTACCAGGCAGTACGGATTGATCAGGACCAGCCTGTGCAACCGGTGGCAGACTGGCTACTTCAGGCGCCAGGATTGCCAGGGCGACATAGGTATCGAAGTCCGTGTTGAACCAGTTGTAGATACCACGGAAGTAACTGCCCTTATAGGTGGTGGACGTGAACTGACGGCTGTTGACCAGCCAATTGGTGTACTCCTGAGTCCAATCGATACCCCGGAAGTTGTCGTCCGGAATACCATAGAGCTTCATCGCCTTGTAGAAACCGTACATGGCGTAGAAGTTCCGAGTGTTGCCGTCGCTCGCGGTGGTGAAGAAGTTACGCTCCAGGTAGTCCAGCGCACGCTGCACTCTTGAATCACCGATAGGCGTACCCACCCACTGGTGATCGATCACGCCCGCAGCGGTGCGTGCATAGTTGGGGCTACCGCACGAGGTGTAGCAAAAACCACCGCCGTGCCCGGTAGTACCCGGATACTGGGAGTAAGTCAGCCATCCATCCTGCTGAGTCTTGGCAGCCGGATTGGCATCGATCTGCCAACGGGCAGCCGCTTCAGCCAGCGCTAGCGCCGGCCACTGGTTGACGGAGTTATCAGGACCGGACGAATGCTGACCATAACGCCAGCCGTTGCGCACACAGCTGTTGGCATCACCCTGAGACCAGACCAGATAGTCCTTGGTGTCGACGGCGATGTCATAGAGCGACATGCCGTTGACCGCAGCATTGCCGTAGGTAACCACATGGGACTGCCCCGTCGCCTTGCTACCCGCATTGACGATAGCCATCATCATGAAGGGGGTGTAGTACTGGTTGCTGGACTGGAAGCGCAGACCCTTGTTGTCGTTGTCGGCATCGCTATCACCCAACTCAGGATCGCCTACGCAGGCCTGGTTGGTCATGTTGATATGAACCGGATAGACCCGCAGGATACAGGCCAGACCCTCCTCGACCACTGCCTTGTAGATATCCTCGTCGTTGGAGTCGAGGTTATGGCCATGGTTCTCAAAGGCAAGCAGCGCCATACCCGTGGACACACCATACTGGCCGCTACCATAGAAGCAGCCCTGATAGGAGCCGCCGGTAAGGATACGGTTGTATGAGTAGCGCAGACCATCATCGATCGCATCGTTCTTCTGGCGGTTCAGATTATCTGTACCTATGACCAGCATGTTGATGGTTTCGGAGTCGGTATCTGCAATGTTGCCGGGATCCCGGCAGGTAAGCCGCGCCCAGTGAGGCGCTGCGGAAGCATAGGTGTGGGTTGTATTGATAAAGCGGGTAGCGCCCGGAGCAGCCCATGCAGTGGCGGGTGTGCCGTCACTGAACTGCCAGCGGCACTCATAGGCCGCCGCGCCCTCTACGTTGCCGAAGAGTATGCGCTGCTCACCTGACAACGCATAGGCTGTCGTCACATTATCACCACTTGGCTGTACGCGTACGTTTACCGCCGCCTCCACGCTGGACATCGCCAGCATGGCTAAAGGTGCAAGCATCGCCAGCCAACGCCATTTTATCGATCTCTTCATCGGATTCCCCTCCGTTACTACTTGAATTGGCATCCATGCCGACTTTTCATTCCGACTCAAATCTCCTCTCTATTGCCACGTACGGATGATTTATCCGCATTCTCCCCGTGGATCACAGACAGGCTGTGAGCCCAAACTCCTTATTACAAGTCTAGGAATCAAGGCTGCGTCTTACCATGCGAAATCAAGACAATTCGATCAATAACAGCGATAACAATGACACTGATCAACTCATATATCGGAGAGGTGGGAACGATTCGACTCAAACCTTTTTACAACGGCAAACCGCCAGGGTAAAAAGCCGGGAGACTGCCGGCGGAAGGGATAAATCCGACAGATTCCCAGGCAATAAAAAACCCACCCCGGCTCCAGCCTGGGGTGGGTTTGTTGTTTCTCACTTCAAGGGCCTCCCTGGCCCCTGATCATCCAGACTTACGGCGCCAGCGGCGGCAGGTTTGGAATTACATAGTGAGTGCCGTC
>QGON01000003.1 GCA_003660235.1 bacterium endosymbiont of Escarpia laminata
AACCGCCGTTATCTCAAGCAACGGGGGATCCGTTTTGCAGGGAAGCCGCTGGGTCGTCCGAAGAAGGTGACAGAGGCCAATCGGGAAGAGTTGAAGCAGTTGAAGGCACAGCGACGCGAAGAGTATCTGCAACGCATCCCGATCGAAGGTAAGTTTGGCCAGGGGAAGAACGGCTATCGGCTCAACTACATTCGGGCGAAGCGAGCGGACACCTCCGAGGCCTGGATCAATAGCATCTTCCTGGTGATGAACCTGCTGATCCTGTTGAGGATCTTTTTTGTGCTTGGGAAAAGAGGGGTTGCTGTGGTTCGGTTAGTGCTATTGAGCGTTGTGAAGTTGCTGCTATGTCACCAGCAGACCTTCCGGCTGCCACGGCGTTCTTGCCCAGCAGTGGCACTCTGACTTACTGAGCAGACTCTATTTATGTGGAGCATCGGCCGCTGGAGATTCACGGCCGGTTGCGAAAAAACGATAACGATAACCAGTGGATGGCAACTGGCAAGCTTCGAATTGCCAACCCTGGGGAGTATACAAACCATGTCAGTCGAACTTTACAATAAAAAAGAACATATCTGTGTCGCTTTTCGGGACCTGGTGACCGGAGATGCGGTGCAGGCCAATCAGTTCCTGATCTTTGACCATGGTCACGCCGCGTTACTCGACCCAGGTGGTGAGCTGACCTACCCCCGTCTTTTCATGGCGATCAGCGACTACATGAATGTGAAAAAGCTCGATTATGTTATCGCTTCCCACCAGGATCCCGATATCGTCGCCTCAGTGAACAAGTGGTTGGTGGGTACCGATTGCAAGGTAGTGGTTCCCTCTCTCTGGGAGCGTTTCATCCCCCATTTCACCCGCCCTGGCCGCCTGCAGGGCCGGGTGGTTTCCATACCGGACCAGGGTATCAATCTTGAGCTGGGCAACATCCGGCTGAAAGCCCTGCCCGCCCACTTCCTGCATGCGGAAGGCAATTTCCAGTTTTATGATCCGATAAGCAAGATCCTCTTCTCCGGTGACCTCGGTGCCAACCTGCCGCCAGGTGATCTCGACAAACCTGTGAAAAAGCTGGCGGAAATCCTCCCCTATATGGACGGTTTCCATAAACGCTACATGAACTCCAACCGAGTTTGCCGCTACTGGGCAAATATGGTGAGTTCCCTGGAGATCGACATGATTGTCCCTCAGCATGGCAGGTCGTTTGTGGGCAAGAAGGCGGTCGCCGAATTTATCAACTGGGTTGCAAATCTCGAGTGCGGGATCGATCTGATGACCCAGAGTCACTACCAGGTACCCTGATCATATAGAATCCTCCCAAACCTACCGCCCAGGAAGGGCTGCAGGGATTAACCGTCAGTCTTTTCCGCCGCTAGCTCTCCAATCCAGAAACCGAGATTCTTTTCCAGAAACTCTTCCATCGGCATGTAGTGAGAGCCGTCACAGGAGAAGGTGAGTCCGAGCATGCCATTCATGATGTTCAGCGAGCTGCTGCGCAGATAGAGGGTCTCGTCTGCAAACCGCAACGCCTTCAATCCATCGAGTACGGAACGGACCTGCGCGGGGGTGACCTTGGCTTCCGCTGGATAAGTGTGCAGTGGATAGACAAGGCTGAGATCGGGGTCGATGATCTCTTCCACACCGTGAATCCGGTAACGGTATGGATCATCCAACAGCCAGAATGAACAGCGTCCGCTGGAGTAGTGGATTTTCGTGTGGAAGATGCCGTGGGCGGTCATCAGAGCATGGACCGTGTCGTGCACCGAATCGAGCTGATCATCCAGTTGGCTCTGAATCCGCTGTTGCATAAAAACGGTGCCACGCACCGCTGGATCGCCCTTGAACTGCTGCCAGCGCAACTCCGGGTTGTCCAATCGGCTGTCGGTAAGCAATTTGTCGAGGGAGAAATCAGCCGCGATGAATCCCACCAAACCCTTATCTATGCGCACTGCCTGTAGGGCCGTAACACATTCAGTACTGGAGTACATGCTGCGATAGACCGATGAGAGCATGATGCCCTTGAACGGCAGGTTGACGTGGTCAACCGTTTTGTGACACCCAAGTTAAGCAGCTTTCTTCATTTCCAATAATTGTTGTTCATAGTCACAGGGACTCATGTAATCCAAATAGGAATGGAGTCTCTGAGAGTTATAAAACATGGTGATGTATTCAAGTATGTCCTGCTGCGCTTCATATCGAGTCTGGTAGTGTTGCCATTGCACCTGTTCTTGCTTCAGGCTGCCAAAGAAGCTCTCAACGACCGCGTTATCCCAACAATCGCCCTTGCGGCTCATACTGCCTTCAATGCCATGAGCCTTGAGCAATCGCCGGAATGCTTTACTGGCATACTGCGAGCCCCGGTCCGAATGATGGATCAAACCTGCTTGAGGCCTGCGTCGCCAGATGGCCATCTTCAACGCATCACAAACAAGCTGGGCCTTCATGCGTGAACTCATACTCCAGCCAACCACTTTACGTGAGCACAGATCAATCACCACCGCCAGATACAACCAGCCCTCTTGTGTCCAGATATAGGTCACATCAGAGGCATAGACCTGGTCGGTTTGTGGTACATCAAACTGGCGTTCCAGCAGATTACCAAACACCGGATGTTTGTGATTGCTGTTGGTCGTCACTTTGAACTTCCTGCACTGCCGTGCCTTGACGTTAGCTTCTCTCATCCACATTCTTGCCTTGTTGCCGCTGCCCGGACAACCCAATGCACTCAGCGCTTTCTTCCTCCGGCGACCCACGTAGCTCTC
>QGON01000002.1 GCA_003660235.1 bacterium endosymbiont of Escarpia laminata
TGAACAATGAAGAATAAATGGTTGCCCGTTTTTTCGTTAGCTATTGCAATCCTCATACTACCCCTTACTGTCAATGCAGATTTTGCGGATGAGGTGATAATCTCTGCTTTTGACCGTGACAACGGTGACGCCTTTGGAAATTCAGTCTCCATTGACGGTGACACTGCGGTTATAGGTGCATACGATGATAATAATCGCACTGGTAGTGCCTATGTGTATACACGAGATCCAGTCACTGGCGACTGGGGTCTTCAACAGAAACTCACTTCACCAGACCCTGGGGGGTTCGATAGATTTGGCGGTTCGGTCTCCCTCAGTGGTGACACGGTAGTCATCGGGGTAGAACGTGACGATGACAACGGCGACGAATCCGGTTCTGCCTATATATTTGTGCGCAACCCTGCCACGGGTGTCTGGGCGGAGCAGCAAAAGCTACTGGCTTCTGACGGCACGTTCGGTGACCACTTTGGCTCATCTGTTTCCCTCAGTGGAGACACTGTAATCATTGCAGCACATCTCAACTGGAGCGGTACGGCCTATATTTTTGAGCGCGTCGGCACCGTCTGGGGAGAGAAACAGATACTATTACCCTCCGCTGGCAGTGTGGGTTTTAACGCTTTCGGCTCCTCTGTTTTCATTGAGGGTGATAGAGCCATCGTTGGGGCATCAGGCGAAGATATCACCGCCACTGATTCCGGTGCTGCCTATATATTTGTACGCGACGGCACCGGAAACTGGAATCTGGAGAAAAAACTCCTCGCCTCAGATGGTGCCAATGGGGACGCTTTCGGTGTTTCCGTTTCAATCAACGGTGATACGGCAATCGTTGGCGCAGCGCTGGACGATGGTCAGGGCCTTTCATCCGGCTCGGCCTATGTGTTTGTACGTGATGGCACTGGCGACTGGATAGAGCAGCCGAAACTTCTGGCCTCCGATGGCACGGCTTCTGATCACTTTGGTCAATCAGTTGTCCTGACCGGGGGCACAGCTGTCGTCGGGGCAAACCGTGTCCGTGCAGCCTATGTGTTTGTACGCGACCCAGGCACAGGTGCCTGGACAGAGGATCAAATAGTCAAAGCTTCTGTGGTCGCGGGTGACTATGCCTTTTCCATGTCGATAAGCGGTAACGCATTGATCATTGGCGCACCCTCTGCTGGTTTTGTTGAAGGTCTTGCCTTTATATTTACCTCCTCGGTGCCGACTCCCGACATCACCGTCACCGATTCGGTCGCCCCTATCACAGACCTGACAGTAGCCTTTGGTGATATCACCGAGATGACCTCTGCCGATCAGACCGTGACCGTCACCAATGATGGCAACGCAGACCTTATTCTAGGCAATATCGCCCAGACCAATCCGTTGGCACCGCCCTTCAGTATTCTGAACGACAACTGTTCGGCACAGACACTGACCCCGGCTGCCAATTGCTCTTTATCCCTGCGCTTCTCGCCACCGTCAACCGGTGCTTTCAGCAACAGTTTCGATATTCCCTCCGACGATCCGGACGAAAACCCGGTAACGGTCAATGTTGACGGTACGGGTATAGGGTTAGCGGTACCGGATATCACCGTTACCGATTCCGCCGCCCCGGTGGACGATCTCGCGATTGCCTTTGGTAATGTCACCCAGGCCACTACTTCGGATGAGACAGTTACCATTACCAATGATGGGAATGCAGATCTGACTATCGGAAATATCGGTGCGCTGGACGTGCTGGTGGCACCCTTCAGTATCCTGAATGATACCTGTTCAACGCAGATTCTGGTGCCGGCGGCAAGCTGTACTTTGACTGTCAGGTTTGAACCAACTGCTGTAGGAACGTTCAATGACAGCTTTGATATACCGTCCGACGACGCGGATGAGGCATCCGTTACGGTGAATTTGTCTGGTACAGGGACAGCAATACCGGTTCCAGATATCACTGTTACCGATTCCGTAGCGCCAGCGGGCGATCTTCAGGTTCCATTTGGCAACGTCACCGAGGGTGCCGCATCCAACAAGATAGTCACGATCGCCAATGACGGCACAGCCGATCTCACTCTCGGTCAGATCGCCCAGGCCAATCCATTGGCAGCGCCCTTCAGTATCCTGAATGACACCTGTTCGACGCAGACTTTGACGCCGGCGGCAAGTTGTACATTGACGGTCAGATTTGCACCGACTGTCATAGGGATATTCAATGACAGCTTTGACATTCCTTCGGATGATCCGGATGAAGGTTCGGTGACAGTTAATCTGTCTGCTACCGGTGTGGTCGTGGGTGACGATGATGGTGGTTTTGGAAGCGCGGGTCCACTCGAACTATTGTTTGGCTTGCTGGGTCTTGTATTTGCATTCGCTGCGCGCAATAACCTGGCGAAGCGGCACGGACGCAGGGCGGCCAGGGCACAATAGGCTGTTGTGACAAGTGAGGGCGAAAGGGGGACTGGGATGTCCCGTTTCGCATCCTGAGCGTCACGACACACTGGAGGCCCTTTGTTTTTTTG
>QGON01000064.1 GCA_003660235.1 bacterium endosymbiont of Escarpia laminata
GACGATTTTCAGCAACCCGATGGTGACGATATTTTGGGACCAGGGATAGGATGGCTGATTGAGTTTGGCGGTGTGGTCGTGGAAAAATCCGCAGCCGAAGATTTTGCGCCCGCTCTTGTTGTTGATCGAATCATCCAGGGCGACAAGAATCCGCCCGTCCACTGAAGGGTTTGGAATCAACCCCCACAGCACAGACCAAAGCGGGTCCCAGGGTAGCTTGGAGGAGGCCATGAAGGTATAGAAGCGCCGTCGATTCAGATCCAGGCCGAACAGGGTATGTAGCGAACGAAGCAGATTGGAGGTCATCGAGGAGGTAAAGGGGACGATGACCGCCAGCAGCGTGAATACGAACCAGTGGGCGCGTTCACGGCCCAGGGAGGAGGTGGAAAACGGGGCTTGGAGGGCGGTGAGCAGATCGCGTAGAATGAACATTGAATGAGGGTGCTTTTTGTTGGGTTATCAATGACTTATCACCACTGATTATACCCGAAAAGCGGCCCTCATTCACCTTTATCTTGTTGATATTACAGCGAATATTCGCATTTTGCCCGAGTCGGCAGGGAATTATATTCCTACCCACTTTATTAGTGAAAGCTTATATTGCAGACCTGAAAAAACGGTGAAATTTCAGACACCTTACAGAGGCCTGTTTTGATTATTGATCTGGATGATCTCCGCTCAGAAACAGAACGTTCTTCGCCGATAAGAATCTGGGCAATTGTGTCGGCAAGGTCTTGTTGGGCCAATCCATAGCCCATGATTTGGAAGAAAGATTTCAACTGCCCCAGCACGCTCAGCCTCCTGTGAAATACGCACCGTTGACAGCCATATGTACCAGGATACTGGCAATATAACCGGCGGCAATTGCCGGTGTCCATTTGAGATGGCCGAAGAAGGTGTATTTCCCTCGTGCCTGGCCCATTAGGGCAACGCCCGCTGCAGAGCCGATGGAGAGCAATGATCCACCGACACCGGCGGTCAATGTCACCAGCAACCACTGTCCCGTCGACAAATCAGGATTCATGGTAAGTACTGCAAACATCACGGGGATGTTGTCGACGATGGCTGAGAGGACACCAATAGCCACATTGGCGTTGGTGGCACCCCAACCCGCATACATCATCTCGGATGCCATGCTCAGATAGCCGATGAAACCCAGTCCACCCACGCAGAGCACCACACCGTAGAAGAAGAGCAGGGTATCCCATTCAGCCTTGGCCACCGGAGAAAATACATCGAAGGCGCCCGGCGTACCCATCTGACCATCGTGTTCTGCATCGTCTGGCTGTCCGTGGTGATCCCGGTAGGCGGTCTTCTTCAGGAAGTAGCCAAACAGTTGCAGATAACCCAACCCGGTCAACATGCCGATTACCGGCGGCATGTGCAAAAAGTTGTGGAAAGAGACTGCGGTGGCAATGGTGGCGAGAAACAGCGCGATGATACGTCGTGCTCCCCGCTGCATCGGCACTTGTTCCCCTGATGCATCCGGCTTAACGTCGGGTACGGCGAAATGCATGATTGCTGCCGGAACAATAAAGTTGACCGCCGCAGGGATAAACAGGGCGAAAAAGGTCCAGAATTCCACGAAACCTTTCTGCCAGACCATCAATGTGGTGATGTCGCCAAAAGGAGAGAATGCTCCGCCTGCATTGGCGCCGACTACGATATTGATACATGCCAGGGTAACGAAGCGGCTGTTGTCTCCTCCCACCGCCAGCACGACAGCGCACATCAGCAGCGCCGTAGTCAGGTTATCCGCCACAGGCGAGATGAAAAACGCCAGGGTACCGGTGATCCAGAAAAGGGCGCGAAAACCGAATCCGCTACGAACCAGCCAGGCGCGCAAGGCATCGAATATCCGCCGCTCCTCCATGGCGTTGATATAGGTCATCGCCACCAACAGGAACAGCATAAGCTCCGCATACTCCAACAGATTATGCCGTACTGCATGCTCCGCTGCTTCGTTCAGGCCGTGGCTGGCATAGACCCAGGCAATAACACCCCAGATAAGACCCGCAGCGATAATAACCGGCTTGGATTTGCGCAGATGGGTGAACTCCTCTGCCATAACGAATAAGGTTAGATTGTGTGAGCGAAGCGAACCACAATCTGAACCGTTTGTTGGACGAGCCCGGGTATACGAAATTGGGGGAATAATCCGGCGGTACTAGGGGTAGCCAGAAAGGCACTTGACAACGCGGAATAATGTGCTATTTAGAAAACATCTTTTTCCCGGTCGTTTCCATCGGAAAAACAAAGGGTTACGTTTTTCCAGATAAAAGCCACAAACATAGGATAACGCGGTGCGGTCGATTAGACAAGAAGCCTGCGCCCGTCGGAGGCAACCGGGCTGGCGCAGGAGGCGAAATGGATCTGGCCGAGCTTCGTTGTTGGCGTATTACTCGGATGCGGCCGTTCTTGGGCCATGCTGATAAACGCCTCGCCGCTCGTTTGGGAGCTACAGCGGTTAACCGCAGGCGTGGGACTTTTCTCCGCGATAGCGGCTTCGTCCAACAAACAGATAGGCCAAAACAAACAGCCCAATAGAGAGCCAGCCTACCCAGTGCCCGGTCAAATCCAGATGATCTGCGGCGTGTTCAGCGGCCATTACCCCACCCGGCAGCGCTGAAAGCAGCACGATAGGAGAGAGTCTTCTCAAGATGTTTTGCATCTTCATTCCTACTGTAGCCCCCCTAGAAGACCAGATTCATCATGACCATCATGACGACCAGAAACAGCACCGTCATAATGCCGCCTGCTTTCATGAAGTCCGCCACCCGGTAGCCTGCCGGCCCCATGATCAAGGCATTGACCTGATGGGTGGGAATAAGGAATGAGTTGGAGGTGGCAATCGCCACGGTCAGTGCGAATACAGCCGGATTGGCCCCCGCACCGATGGCGATATTAACCGCCAGCGGTACCAGCAGCACTGTGGCACCGACGTTGGACATGACGAGAGTGAAGAAGGTGGCCAGTACGGCAACTGCACCCTGAATCACCCAGATCGGCATATCGCCAACCACGAAAAGCACCTGTTCGGCGATCCACTTTGCAGTGCCGGTGGTCTCTACAGCCAGACCCAGAGGGATCAGTGAGGCGAGCAGGAAAACTGTTTTCCAGCTGACAGCATCGTAGGCCTCCTCGATCTTCAGTACGCCTGATAACACCATGCCGATGGCGCCTGTCATCAACGCCACAGAGAGACGGATATCGGTGAACAGCACCATGGAGAGTGCAATGGCGAAGAAGAGGGTGGCGGGTAGAATCTTGTGTGGACGCATCTCCTCTTCACGGGGATATTCGGTGGTCACTACCACGAAATCGCGATCTTTTTCGATCCTTTCCAGTGCTTTCCAGGCAGTGTGAACCACCAGGGTGTCACCAGGACGGAGGCATTTATTGCGGATATCATCTCCCTCACGCAATGTTTCACCATCACGATGCAACCCGATCAAGGCCAGACCATAGGTCTTGCGCATCCACACATCACGCGCACTCTTGCCTATCAAGCTTGAACCCAGTGGGATGACCACTTCGGCAATACCCGCCTTGGCGGCGGCAAGCGAATCCGCAAAGGTTCGCAGCTCACTACGCCTTTTCAGACTGTACTTCTCCACAAAGTGTTCAAGGTCATGCGGGTCAGCCACTACACCCAACACCATGCCTGCCTGGAGATCAGTATCGCGAGCCAAGGTGCCGGGGCCAACCCGACTCGCTTCGCCTGAGCGCTTGCTGGCGATAACCCGCACCCGGTAGCTGCCTTCAACCTCATCGAGTTTTTTACCGATCAGGTCGCTGCCGTCGGTGATGACCAGTTCCTTTATAGCGAAATCCACGCCGTAGACATCATGGAAATAGACCATGGGATCAGCACCCACGGTGCTGCTTTCACTCTTCGTCTTGGGCAATACAAAACGGCCTGCCAATACGAAATAGAGGATGCCTGTGACGATCAATGCCGCGCCCACCGGGGTCACCGAGAAGAGTCCCCAGGTATCCATCTGTTGTGCAGCGGGCAACGCCTGATTGGAGGTAAGGATTAGATCATTCAGCAGTATCAGTGGACTGGAACCGACCATGGTCATGGTGCCGCCGAGAATCGCGGTAAAACCCATCGGCATCAGCAAGCGCGACATGGGCAGTCCTGAGCGGGCCGAGATCCGCGAGACGACTGGGAGGAAAAGGGCCGCAGCCCCGACGTTCTGCATAAAGGAGGAGATAAATCCCACGGTGGCTGAGATGATCGGAATGATCCGCCCCTCTGTGGTGCCACCAACCTTCAGAATAAAGGCCGCCACCTTGCTCATGATGCCCGTTTTATCCAGGCCGGCACCGATGATCATGACCGCGATGATGGAGATTACCGCGTTGGAAGAGAAACCGTCGAACAGGTGCTTATTATCCACCAGCCCCTGCTCCAACCCCATGAAAGGGGCCAGGAGCGTGGTCAAGCCCAACAGCACCATGACGGTTGCGGCCGCAACGTCGACACCCACGACCTCAAACGCAAACAGGTAGATGGTCAACATGAGGATAGCACTGACCCAGGCGATCTCTATCGAAGGCACAACACTGGCCAGAAACAGGGCAAGTGCGGCAAACACTGCCGCTGCGATCATCTGTTTTGGAGTGACTATTCCCGGTTTTGCGATAGTCTGTTCTTCATCCGCAAGTTTGTTCATTTTTTCTCTCTTCGATAATGTTAAATTCTTTGCGAGTGCAACAATGCACCCAGGTTTTCACACTTCGCACCAGTGTCTGCGGCAGCGAGCAGGCAATAATCCACTCCACCTGACTGGAGACGTCATACCTATCCTGAGCAATGAGTCTTAAGCTGCATCCTGATTAGCCAGACCGAATAAAATTTTCTTCAAATCATCACTGAGTATTTTCATTATCTTTAATTCCGAATATTAATTACCTCTGATATTGCAATCCCCATGCCAGCTGTGGCCGCTTGTAACCTATTGTTTTTATTGGCCGTTAGAATGACAATTCCAAAGCAATCATTGCATAGTGCAATAGCTGGAAGAATTCTTTTCTGGAAAACAGCAGCAAATGCACTGATGGCATAAGTCTGGTAAAATTGTTGCAATATGTAACAGATGGTTGCGTTTTGTTATGGCTACTCTCTTCGATCTAACCAGCTTGGGGGGCAAAATCACCAGCGCGTACAACACGCTGGTCGTTAGCACCGCAGTGCTTGGCATCATTGCCTTTTCAGACTTGTTGTTTCTGGAGCGACAAGTGACAGAGGGCGAGGTGGTTTCTGATTTGAAAGATGCGGTTCTGGAAATGCGCCGCGAGGAAAAGAATCTGTTTCTCTACGCAGACACTGACGCCTTCTCCAGCGCTGACGAGCAGGCCGCATTATCCCTGAGAATTCTGCAAGAGCACCAAACCGCCCTTGGCACAATTTTGCGTGAATCCGACCCAATGACTATGGTGAAGACACTAAAGACCTATCGCAGTAGGCTGGGGCAATGGAAAGTCACAGCGATCAGCGATCGGAAACCCATACAGGACGAGATAAGAACTCTCGGGCATCAGGCCTATCTCTCCATTGAATCACTCTCCAGCCAGGAGCGCCGGATGCTTGAGACTGCGGTTCGGGAGTCTCAGTGGTTTTTATTGATCTCCCTCTTCATGATTGGTCTTTCGATCTATATCGTCGGGCGCCAATTAAAACGCGTGGCAGTCACCCCACTCAAGCAACTGGAATCACGCTTGAAGCCAATCGCTGAGGGGCGTTTCAACCATTTAGACACACCTTCAAGTGATCGCGAATTTATCACTTTTACCAATGCCTTCAATCGGATGCTGAAAGAGCTGGAGGTCCGCCAAAAGCGTATGTTGCAATCGGAAAAACTGGCATCATTGGGCATCCTTGCATCCGGCGTGGCGCATGAGCTGAACAATCCACTGTCCAATATCTCCTCATCCTGCCAGCTGCTTATGGAAGAACTTACAGAGGCAGACCCGGAACAACTGAATATCTGGCTGAAACAGATTGACAGCGAAACCGAGCGTGGACGAAACATCGTGCGAACACTGCTTGATTTCGGCAGCCAGCGTGTCTTCCAGAAGCAGCGGCTCAAGCTGCTGGATCTGATTAATGAGACCCAGATCATCATCGGCAAGACACTGCAGCAATATTCGGCAAAGCTTTCGATCAATGTGCCCGATGACCTTGCTCTTGAGGTAGACAAGCAGCGCATTCAACAGCTGTTTATCAATCTTATTCAGAATGCCCTGCACGCAGGCGGTCAAGGCGTCCACCTGCGGATCAGCGCCATCTCTTGCGAACGAAGTGTTTCGATGATCCCGGATGGTGCCGAGGTGGCTGGAAACCTCAACTGCATCACCGATTACAATGGCAGGTTCATCGAGATTCTGGTTGCCGATAACGGTCCCGGTATCCCGGCCGAGCAACTTTCCAACGTTTTTGACCCGTTCTTCACTACTAGCGAACCGGGACACGGTGTTGGACTCGGTCTGTTTATTGTTCAGGAAATCGTGCGCGAACATGATGGCTGTCTTGCCATCGCCTCACGTCAGGGAAAGGGGACTCAGGTGATTGTGCTGCTTCCCGACAAAGCACCCGTATGACCGGATCGAATCATGACTGAATCTTCATCGAGTGCCGGGCACATTCTGATCGTCGATGATGAGCCAACAGCGGTCAACAATCTGGCCCATGTGTGCCGCAAGCAAGGCCATGAAGTCACCACGCGAACAACTGGCATGGGGGCAATCGAGGCACTGGAAAACCACCGTTTCGATGTCATCCTTACCGACTTGAGAATGGAACGGGTCGACGGCATGGATATACTTCGCAAGGCCAAAGCGCTGAATCCGGAAACTGCGGTCATTCTGATCACAGGTTATGCCACACTCGATTCCGCAGTGGCAGCGATGAAAGCCGGGGCGTTTCACTACATTGCCAAACCTTTTCGCCTGGATGAGGTGCGCGAGGTCATACGAAACGCACTGGAGATGGTTAATCTGAAACGGGAGAATCGACAGCTGAAGGGGCAGCTGACAAACCGCCGTAAGGGACCCTCCATTATCACTCAGGACGCCATTATGCAGCGTCTGCTGGAGATGGCGCAGCAGATAGCGCCCACCGACACGAACGTACTCATTACCGGAGAGAGTGGAACAGGCAAAGAACTGCTTGCCCGCTTCATCCACGACCACAGCCATCGAAGAGACAATATTTTTCAGGCGGTCAATTGCGGCGCCCTGCAAGAGGATCTTCTGGCCAATGAACTTTTCGGTCATGAGAAGGGGGCCTATACAGGCGCAACCGAAGCAAGAGAGGGTTTGATCGAGGCAACGAACGGAGGCACGTTGTTACTGGATGAGATTGCGGAGATGTCACTGGGCATGCAGGTCAAGCTGTTGCGGGTCATACAGGAGAGGGAGGTTCAGCGTCTGGGATCGACTCAGGCCACGGCAGTGGATATCCGCTTGATTGCCGCAACTCACCGCGATCTGCGTACGGAAGTGGCTGCAGGCCGTTTCCGCCAGGATCTCTATTACCGTCTTGATGTTGTTGATCTGCATCTTCCTCCATTGGCTCAGCGGCGTGATGATATACCGCTGCTGGCATTCTATTTTCTGCGCAAGCATGCGATGCGTATGGAGCGCAGTGTGAATGATATCGTTCCTGCAGCGATGGCTATCCTGCTTGAGTATGACTATCCAGGAAATATCCGCGAGCTTGAAAACATCATTGAGCGTGGTGTGGCGCTGGCCCAGGAAGGACAACTGACCACGGAGGACCTGCCTGCCACCCTTACCGAGCATGCCGTGCATGTGGTTCACGAGGAGGTGGTACGCCTGCCCACGCTGGCAGAACGGGAGGTTGACTATATTCGCTATGTATTAAAACAGAGTGGAAAGAATCGCACTCGGGCGGCGAAAGTCCTTGGTATCGATCGCGTCTCTTTATGGCGAAAGTTAAAAAAGTACGGCATGGAAGAGGAACGGCAGAGCGATGTAAACGAATCTTGAGGCAATGATCTCCGATATAAAAACGGATTCCGATTTTGGTTGTGAGTATTCAACCCCGTGATTGTTAATAACCTTAGCTGCAGCGGGAGTGTGAGTTTCACGACAATGATGATGATTATTTTAATGGGGTATTAACATGTACGGAACCACCGGCTTAATTTCAAGCCTTTTGGGCGCCTATCAAATGTCAGAGGTGTCGATGCGTTATAGCCGATTCATGCCTCGCTTTTACAATTTGGCAAAATCACTGGGATTCGAGCGTGGAAAGATCATGCCATCCCGGGCCTTCTGCTCTGATGAAAGCCAGGGGTATCCGATCATATTGATTGCAAAGCATTTCGGCTCCTTTCCATTTAATCACGGCCTGGTAGGTGGCATTGTTGCTACCGACAGGCATGCCCCTCATGCACATCACGGCAAAGATTTGGTTATTATTCAAGCCAGTCATGTGGGTTATGACCCTGAAAACGGAAGATTTGGGGTTTATCGCAGACTACAGACAGAAAAGACGAGCGAGACGTCCAACTGCGGAAAGATCTGTGGCGCATTGGATTGGTATCTGCGTGAATATGCGTTCGCACGGGACAATATTTTTCTCTACCAGGAAAACGGTAAAAACAAGGTCATTGTCGACAACCTGCTGTTACATGCAGAACGTAACGAAGGCCTGTTGCTCAAGTTAGATAGAATCGTGAAAGTGGACGCCCAAGGCAATCCAATACCGGAAATATCAAAAAGTACCGCAAAGGTTTTTTCCGCATCACCGGCTCTACTTGATTATCTGGAAGACTATGAATGGAAGCAGGATCGCGCTGAACCTATCGGCCGCCGCCTGCATCCTGACCTTTTCTTCTATAAACGTGAAATCAGCCATCATAGTGAGGGACGGGATCATCTGGAGCAAAACCTTATCGATGTAATGCCCTATGTTGTGACATCGCAATGGCCGGCTCTCACGGCCGCCCAGGCAAACACCCAGGTAGAGTTTGATCGCGCCTTTAGAACCATCCTTCAGGAACCCGCATACAGCAATAAAAAGATCTTG
The DNA here is from genome assembly GCA_003660235.1 of bacterium endosymbiont of Escarpia laminata. Taxonomy (GTDB): domain Bacteria; phylum Pseudomonadota; class Gammaproteobacteria; order Chromatiales; family Chromatiaceae; genus QGON01. The sequence continues at coordinate 9,065 of QGON01000064.1, forward strand.
TTCATCTCGGGACTGAATGTGGACATCTCACCACAGGAAGGACAGGTGTTCCCGCTTACAAAGTTCATTCCGTGGGCTGCTTATGTTCAGGACGAGCATGGAAACCACCAAACCTGGGAACAGATGGAACTCTATGAGCAACTGCAGGCGCAGTCACCAGAGAACCCGGATCAGATTGATCTGGAGACGGCAATCGAAATCATGGAGAAGGAAAAAGAGATTCGGCTGCCATTCTAACGGGCTGAGATAGCAAAAAGGGGACAGATTTATTTTTCAGATGGTCAAGCCGACCAATTTCAAAAGCCCGCAAAAAGCGGGCTATATGACAGTTTATATCGCCGGCATCCGTCAGAACGGAATATCGTCATCAAAATCATTATCGGGCATCGGCGCAGGTGCGGACGCGGATGCTTGCGGCTGCGACGGGGCCGACTGCTGTGGCGCAGGTGCGCTATCGAAGGAGGCACTGCCGCCGCCCCGACTGTCGAGCATCTGCATCTCACTGGCCACGATCTCTGTAGTATAGCGATCCTGACCATCCTGCCCCTGCCATTTACGGGTACGCAGACTACCTTCAATATAGACTTTGGAGCCCTTTTTCAGATACTCGCCCATGATCTCGCCAAGACGGTTGAAGCCTACGACGCGATGCCACTCGGTTCTCTCCTGCTGCTGGCCTGTGTTCTTGTCTTTCCAGCTTTCGGACGTTGCCACTGTGACATTGGTAACCGCTCCACCACTCGGCATGTAACGGGTCTCGGGGTCTTTACCCAGATTGCCGATCAGGATTACTTTATTGATTCCTCTTGCCATCTTTCCTCCTTAGACTCCAAGATTTGCAGCTTCCCTGCCTGTGGAGCGCTGTATAAATTTGATTGGTTCAACTCCCCTGCTCCAAAAAGACAGGGGGGCGTCTAGAATAACTGATTTATGCCTCAGAGACACAATAGGGATCCAGCGTAGATTCATCAAATAGCGCCAGATCCACTTTCAGATAGGCGATACCATCCTCGACGATGACAACAGCCTGAGACACTCCATCAACCTCGGTCAACTTTCCTTCGAGCAGGCTGGCCTGTTGTAGATCCATACTACCGACCGGCAGGAGGAAATTACTGAGCTGCTTCGGATCGTTCATGCCCCGCGCAACCAATAGCCAGAGCAGGGCAACCCCACCACAGAAGAGGAAGACCCCTTCAATACCGAACCGGGTATGCACCCAACCACCCAGCAGACCACCACCGAAAGCACCGAGGAACTGCGAACTGGAGTAGACACCCATCGCCGTGCCTTTGCGCTCACCCGGCGCCATCTTGGCGATCAGAGAGGGCAGCGTTGCCTCCAGCAGATTGAACGCGGTAAAGAAGACCAGTAGCCCCACTGCCATGCCGATCAGACTGCTCTTGAACAGATAGAGTCCGAACAAGGATAGCATCAGCGCCGCAACGGCGCCGATGAATACAGGTTTCATCCGCTGCTTGCTCTCTGCGGCAATGATAAAGGGGACCATCGCCCCCATGGCCAGCAACATCACCGGCAGATAGATTATCCAGTGACTCTCACTGACCAACCCAAGATCGCGCAGGACCAGCGGGTAGGCCAGGAACAGCGCGGTAAGAATCATATGGAGGGCAAAGATACCAAAGTCGAGCCGTAACAGTTCCGGCTCCGCCAGCACCTTGCCAAACTGCCCCGGCACGGCCTCGGCATCGCGATGAAACACGCTCTTTGCCGGTGTCGGCACCACAAACAACACCACCAAAATCCCGCTCAGAGCAAGCCCTGCAGTCAGCCAGAAGATACCGGGGACGCCGATCCAGCTATTGAGCACGGGCCCCAGCACCAGGGATACCGCAAAGGCGAAACCAATACTCATGCCGATGATCGCCATGATACGCAGGCGCCGCTGCTCACGACTGAGATCAGCCGCCAGCGCCATGATAACCGCAGCTATCGCCCCACCACCCTGCAGGGCGCGTCCGAGAATGATGCCCCAAATATCATCGGCAGAAGCAGCCACCACGCTGCCAAACGCGAATATCAGCAGGCCGGCGATGATCACAGGTTTGCGCCCGACGCGATCGGAAAGCATGCCGAAGGGAATCTGCAAAACAGCCTGGGTCAGACCATAAACACCGATAGCCACACCGATCAGCAACGGCGTCACATCTGCCAAATCTTCGGCGTAGAGGGCAAAAACCGGCAGAATCAAAAACAGACCCAGCATGCGCAGGGAAAATATTCCTGCCAGAGAAAAGGCTGCACGCCGTTCAACCGGGTTCAGGCCCGATGCACCATCCCCTGCTTTTGTCATAACTGATCCACTTTGCCACTCGCTAAAAAGAGGGCGTATAGTAGCAGGTTCGCCCAAATAGATGCACGCCGCTGAAAATGCGGTTTTACGGGCCACAGAGCCGCAAATCAAAAGATGGAAACAATCCGAATTCGTGGGGCCCGTACCCACAACCTGCAGAATATCGACCTCGATCTGCCCCGTGACAAGCTGATCGTCATTACCGGTTTGTCGGGTTCCGGCAAATCATCCCTGGCCTTCGATACCATCTACGCCGAGGGCCAGCGTCGTTATGTGGAATCACTCTCCGCCTACGCAAGACAATTTCTGTCGCTGATGGAAAAGCCCGATGTGGACCATATTGAAGGTCTCTCACCGGCCATCTCCATCGAGCAGAAGACCACCTCCCACAACCCGCGCTCCACCGTTGGAACCATTACCGAGATTTACGACTACCTGCGCCTGCTGTTTGCCCGCGCAGGCACCCCTCGCTGCCCGCAACACGATAGCGTACTCGAGGCACAGACCGTCAGCCAAATGGTGGACCAGGTGCTTTCCCTGCCTGAGGGAAGCCGCCTGCTGTTGTTGGCTCCGGTAATTTCCGAGCGCAAGGGGGAACACCACAAGCTGTTGCAGGAGATGCATGCCCAGGGGTTTATCCGCGCCCGTATCGACGGCGAGATCTTTGAACTCGACGAGCCGCCGGAGTTGGAACTCAACAAGAAACACAGCATCGAAATCGTAGTGGATCGCTTCAAGGTGCGCCCCGATCTGGCAAACCGGCTAGCAGAGTCCTTTGAGACCGCACTCCATCTCTCTGACGGCCTTGCCCGGGTCGCCTGGATGGATGAGAGCGGCGAAGAACTGGTCTTCTCCTCCCGCTTCGCCTGCCCGCAGTGCGGCTATAGCCTGCCGGAACTGGAGCCCCGCCTCTTCTCCTTCAACAACCCGGTGGGGGCTTGTCCCACCTGCGACGGTCTAGGAGTAGAGCAGTTTTTTGACCCGGGGAAGGCGGTCGCCCACCCCGAACTCCCTCTGGCTGGCGGTGCCGTACGGGGCTGGGATCGCCGCAACGCCTACTACTACCAGATGATCACCTCTCTGGGCCGCCACTACGATTTTGATCCCGAAACACCCTGGGAGGATCTGCCGGAAAAGACCCGCAGCGTTATTCTCTACGGCAGCAAGCGGGAGTCCATCAAGTTCAGCTACTTCAATGAACGTGGCCGCTCCACCACCAAGACCCACCCCTTCGAAGGTATCATCCGCAACATGGAACGCCGCTATCGGGAGACCGAATCCAACGCGGTGCGCGAGGAGCTTGCACGCTATATATCAAGCCAACCCTGCCCTCAGTGTGGCGGTACGCGTCTCAATGAAGCGGCCCGCCACATCTTTATCCTGGATCATAATCTGCCGAGATTGACAGCATTGCCCATCGGCAAGGCCCTCGGTTTCTTCTCTTCACTGGAACTTCCCGGCAAACGTGGCGAGATCGCCTCCAGGATAGTGAGTGAAATAGAGCAACGACTCAGTTTTCTGGCCAACGTGGGCCTCGACTATCTGACCCTCGACCGTAGCGCAGAAACGCTCTCCGGCGGGGAAGCACAACGTATCCGGCTCGCCAGCCAGATCGGTGCAGGCCTCGTGGGTGTCATGTATGTTTTGGATGAACCCTCTATCGGCTTGCATCAGCGGGACAATGAACGTCTGCTAAAGACGCTCATCTACCTGCGGGATCTGGGCAATACCGTCATCGTCGTTGAACATGACGAAGAGGCGATCCGCATGGCCGATCATGTGGTAGACATCGGACCCGGCGCGGGGGTGCATGGAGGCCGAATCATTGCCGAAGGCACGGCAGCACAGATCACAGAAAACACCGAGTCACTTACCGGCCAGTATCTTGCCGGTGTCATGTCGATAGCAATCCCTGACACACGCACACCCTGCGATCCTGAACGACAACTTCGGGTTATCGGTGCACGCAGCAACAACCTGAAGTCGATCGATCTCTCCATTCCGGTCGGCACCTTTTGTTGCGTCACAGGGGTTTCCGGCTCCGGCAAGTCGACCCTGATCAACGACACCCTATACCCTGTCTGCGCTGCCGTTCTAAACGGGGCCAACACCTCTCCGGCACCACACGACGAGGTGCTGGGTCTCGACCTCTTCGACAAAGTGGTGGATATCGATCAGAGTCCTATTGGGCGCACCCCCCGCTCTAATCCGGCCACCTACACCGGCCTCTTCACCCCGATCCGTGAACTCTTTGCCGGCACTCCGGAATCCCGCGCGCGTGGCTATTCACCGGGGCGTTTCAGTTTCAACGTCAAGGGAGGGCGCTGTGAAGCCTGCAGAGGCGATGGCGTCACCAAGGTGGAGATGCACTTTCTGCCCGATATCTATGTGCAGTGCGATATCTGCAAAGGCAAGCGCTATAACCGCGAGACCCTTGAAGTCAAATACAAGGGCAAAACTGTCGACCAGGTATTGAACATGACGGTGGAGATGGCGCTGGAGTTCTTCGACGCAGTCCCGTCCCTCAAGAGAAAATTGCAGACCCTGATGGATGTCGGCCTCTCTTATATCTCATTGGGACAAAACGCTACCACGCTCTCCGGCGGTGAGGCACAACGCGTCAAACTCTCCCGTGAGCTATCCAAACGCGATACCGGCAATACGCTCTATATCCTTGATGAGCCGACAACCGGGCTCCATTTTCATGACGTTAAACACCTGCTGGAAGTGCTCCACCGCCTGCGTGACCACGGCAACACCGTAGTTGTCATCGAACACAATCTTGACGTCATCAAGACTGCCGACTGGGTTATCGACTTGGGACCGGAAGGGGGGGATAAAGGTGGCGAGATCATTGCGACCGGACCCCCGGAAGCCGTGGCGAATATAGCCGCATCCCATACCGGCCGGTATCTGAAACCACTGCTTGAGCGAAAACGGTAGACCGGTTCAAGCGTAGTGGAACCGGCAAACACTCCTGATTTTACCGAATCCTTTGCCTGATCCGCTGCGCTTGATCAGGCCTACAAATCTTCTATGATTTTGATCGGATCCCCAAGTCTTGCATCGAAGTGGTCCCGTGCGCTGCCCCGATTTACGGCAATCTCGATCAATCCCATTGAATTTGCATACCAGAACGACTCTCCCGGTGGGCATTCACTAAAGATCAATCCGGCGTTGATTCTCTGATTTTTCAGCACAATCACTGAAGTCTCGTCGACAGCAGCAGCACGCATCCCGGTAATCAGGTTACCGAAGCCATCAATATAGATAATTTTTGACAGGTCGTCCGCAAGCCCACAACCCATTATCTGGGTATTCGTCAGAGAGTTCCCCTGAACTGATTCGTCAGCGGCAATTTTGGCAGCCACTGGCGCAAAGAGGTCTCTGCCATGGAAACTATTGGAGAGTACCTTTGGTCGCCAGGTTATCGAGCAGATTCTGCATTGGGAAGCCCTGCGCACAACCAGCGCAAGCAGGCCATTATCCGGCCCCACATACCATTTTCCATCTGCCTCCACCATGAGCGGCTGGCGACTGCCCCCTACTCCCGGATCCACTACACAGACAAATACCGTTGCAACGGGAAAGGGATCCGTTAGTCTTGGGATGAGATAAGCTGAAAGTTCAGGAGTGAACCGTGGTAGATCAGAGATCAGATCGACAACGCGGGATTGCTCTGAATGCTGCAGGATTGCGGCATGCATCTGCCCTGTATAGGGACCGGTCACACCAAAGTCGGTAAGTGTGGCAATCAGTTTAGGCACTATGGGACAGCAGACAATAAAAAAGCCGGGGTAAACCCGGCTTTTTTATTAATCTTCGATTTCGCTCGATTCGTCTTCAACAGGCCTGTCGACAAGCTCGACAAATGCCATCGGCGCTTTGTCACCATCGCGATAGCCACATTTAAGGATACGCAGATAACCACCTGGACGGTCCTTGTAACGCGGACCAAGGTCGGTGAACAGCTTGCCGACTGCTGCATCGTCACGCAGGCGCGCGAATGCCAGACGGCGTTTGGCAACGCTATCACTCTTGGACAGGGTAATAAGAGGCTCGGCTACACGGCGTAATTCTTTTGCCTTGGGCAGAGTGGTTTTGATCAATTCTTGGTTGATCAATGAAACAGTCATGTTGCGAAACATCGCCTGGCGATGACTGCTGTTACGGTTCAATTGCCGTCCGGATTTGCGATGACGCATGGATCGACTTCCCTAAAATCTAATAGTTAATGAATTCGGTGTTAGCTGGTCAGTTTATAAACTGATCGTCGATGCCTTCCGGCGGCCAACGCTCGAGGCGCATGCCAAGAGAGAGTCCGCGGCGGGCGAGGACATCCTTGATCTCTGTAAGAGACTTCTTGCCAAGATTAGGCGTCTTGAGAAGCTCGACTTCCGTCCGCTGAATCAGATCACCGATCAGGAAGATATTCTCAGCCTTCAGACAATTTGCCGAACGAACGGTGAGTTCGAGATCATCCACCGGACGCAGCAGGATCGGGTCGATTGCCGGCTCTTCAGGTTCAGCAGTCGCTTCGGCAGCCTCGGCCTGCAGGTCAACAAACACAGAAAGCTGGTCGCGCAGGATGTTTGCTGAACGGCGAATCGCCTCTTCCGGATCGATTGTACCGTTGGTTTCCAGTTCGATAACCAGACGATCCAGATTGGTACGCTGCTCTACACGTGCCGCTTCAACTGAATAGGCGACACTGCGCACAGGACTGAATGAGGCATCGATCTGCAACATACCGATAGGGCGATCATCTCCAGCGGCACCCTGACGGGTGGCGGCGGGTTGATAGCCACGACCACGCTTGACCTGCAGTGTCATGTTGATCTCGCCCGACTTGGTCAGATTTGCAATCACATGATCCGGATTCGAAATCTCAACATCATGGTCAAGCGTAATGTCGCTCGCCAACACGGGACCGGGGCCTTTTTTCTGAAGTTTCAGGGTAGCCTCGTCACGTGCGTGCATAACCAAGGCAACCTGCTTCAGATTGAGCAGAATATCCAGCACATCTTCTTGCACACCTTCAATCGTGGTGTACTCATGCAGAACATCCTGGATTTCAACGTCTGTAATCGCAGAGCCTGGCATAGAGGAGAGCAGAATCCGGCGCAGCGCATTACCCAAGGTATGACCGAAACCTCTTTCCAGGGGCTCTAAAGTCACTTTTGCATGGGTCTCGCTGATCGACTGCACATTCACAATGCGCGGCTTGAGAAACTCCGTAACGCTTTCAGTCATGAATCTTCCTCTCGACAGACCTTACTTGGAGTACAATTCAACGACGAGTTGCTCGTTGATTTCCGCAGACAAGTCGGCTCGGTCGGGAACACGCTTGAAGGTTCCCTTCATCCCTTTGGGATCGACTTCAACCCAGTCTGCAAAACCATACTGCTCCGCTAATGCGAGCGCACCCTGGATGCGTACCTGTTTTTTTGCCTTTTCACGAATCGAGATCTCATCGTCGGCGGCTACCTGGTAGGAAGCGACATTCACGATCTTGCCATTTACCATAATCGCCTTGTGGCTGACGAGCTGACGCGCTTCGGAGCGAGTGGAGCCGAAGCCCATGCGGTAGATGACGTTATCGAGACGACACTCGAGAAGTTGCAGCAGGTTCTCACCGGTTGCACCCTTCTGCTGCGCTGCAGCCTTATAATAGTTGCGAAACTGACGTTCCATTACACCGTAGATGCGGCGTACTTTCTGCTTTTCACGCAGTTGCAGACCGTAGTCAGAGATGCGACGACGACGGTCGCCACTCTGGCCCGGGACCTTCTCCATGTTACACTTGGAGTCTAAGGAACGGACGCGGCTCTTCAGGAACAGATCTGTTCCCTCGCGGCGACTCAATTTACATTTGGGACCAATGTACCTTGCCATGATACGACTCCAGAATCAGACCCGGCGCTTCTTAGGAGGCCGGCAACCGTTATGCGGTATAGGGGTTACGTCGGAGATGCTGGTAATCTTGAATCCAGCATTGTTCAAAGCACGCACGGCAGACTCACGACCAGGACCTGGGCCTTTGACGTTAACGTCAAGATTTCTTACCCCAAATTCCTTGACCATCTGACCTGCACGATCTGCTGCAACCTGTGCAGCAAATGGAGTGCTCTTGCGTGAACCACGGAAACCGGAACCACCGGCAGTAGCCCAACCCAAGGTGTTGCCCTGACGGTCGGTAATGGTAATGATGGTGTTATTAAACGACGCATGTACATGCGCGATGCCATCAGTAACGGTCTTTTTGACCTTCTTCTTGGAACGGCCAGTTGGTTTTGCCATTATCTGTTCCTGCGAACTCGTTTATGTGTAAATCTTAACGCTTGATCGGACGACGTGGACCTTTGCGGGTCCGCGCATTGGTCTTGGTACGCTGACCACGCAGCGGCAGACCACGACGATGACGGATGCCCCGATTACAACCGAGATCCATCAGACGCTTGATATTCATCGAAACCTCACGCCGCAGATCACCTTCGACTGTGATCTTGCCGATGATGGCACGAATTGCATCGACCTGACCCTCGCTCAGCGCCTGGATCTTTACAGAAGGTTCAATACCAACCTCTTTACAGATCTCTATGGCGCGAGTGCGACCAATGCCATAGATCGATGTCAGCGCAATAACTGCGTGTTTGCGATCTGGAATGTTGACTCCTGCGATTCGAGCCATTCTTTATTCTCCTGAACTTCTCAAGCGACTTTCGTTGAGCGTAAGCGGTTAATAGTACCCACCCCCGCTAAATAAATCAAGCGGGAAATACTAATTCACCTTGCGATTTTAGCCTTGGCGCTGCTTGTGGCGGCCTTCTTTGCAGATGACCCGCACGACGCCTTTGCGGCGAACGATCTTGCAATTACGGCAGATCTTTTTTACCGATGCACGTACTTTCATGAACCTGTCTCCAAAATCCCATTAGTGCAGGTTGGAAAAATCAAGCTGCACATGCCTGGCGGGACTAACCTGCCAATTTAAACTAACTGTGAACCACCGTCATCAATCGCTGACCGATGATTATGTAATCAATGATGTCAGCGGACCAGTCCGCTGCCACCACCTTTGAGGTTGGCTTTCTTCATCAAACCTTCGTATTGATGAGACATCAGGTGCGCTTGTACCTGCGCCATGAAATCCATTACCACCACCACGATAATCAACAAAGATGTACCACCGAAATAGAAGGGTACATTCCAACCAACGATCAGAAACTCAGGCAACAGACAGACTGATGTAATGTAAATCGCTCCAGCCAGGGTCAAGCGCGACATTACGCCATCAATGTATTTTGCAGTCTGCTCGCCTGGACGAATGCCGGGAATGAAGGCACCGGATCGCTTCAGGTTGTCCGCTGTCTCTCTGGAGTTGAAAACCAGAGCCGTATAGAAGAAGCAGAAGAAAATTATCGCTGCCGCATAAGCCATGACATAGACCGGCTCACCAGGGGAAAGCTTGGAAAAAATGTCCTGGATCCAACGCGTGTCTTCACTATTGCCAAACCACTGCCCGAGCGTTGCCGGAAACAGAATGATACTGGAGGCGAAAATCGGCGGAATTACGCCTGCCATATTGAGCTTTAGTGGCAAGTGCGTGCTTTGCGCCGCCATCAAACGCCGACCCTGCTGGCGTTTCGCATAGTTGACTGCAATCCTGCGCTGGCCACGCTCAACAAAGACGACAAAGCCCGTCACTGCGATTGCCAGGACGAACAGGAAAAGAATCGTCAGCGCATTCAGCTCACCGGTACGGGCCAATTCAAGCGTACCGCCTATTGCCGAAGGCAGACCCGCAACGATACCGGCAAAAATGATCATGGAGATACCATTGCCGATACCACGCTCCGTGATCTGCTCACCCAACCACATCAGAAACATCGTTCCAGTAACCAGAGAGACTGCGGCAGTGACGATAAAGCCCAAGCCCTGTTGGGCAACAACGGATTCTCCGCCAACTGTCTGGCTCTGCAGTGCAATTGAAATGCCAACTGCCTGAAACGTTGCCAGCACTACAGTGCCGTAGCGCGTGTACTGGGTAATCTTGCGGCGTCCCGCCTCACCCTCTTTCTTCAACTGCTCAAGCGTGGGGATAACAGCCGACATCAGCTGCATAATAATAGAAGCAGAGATGTAGGGCATGATACCAAGCGCGAAAAGACTCGCACGTTCAAGCGCTCCACCGGAGAACATATTGAACATATCCAGGATCGAACCCTGGGCCTGCTCGAACAGTGCAGCAAGCGCAACAGGATTTACGCCAGGCACGGGAATGAACGTGCCAATACGAAAAACCAATAACGCACCAACAACAAAAAGCAGTCGCTGTCGCAACTCCGTCAGGCGGCCCATGCCGCCTAACGAGTTCATCATGGAAGCCCCTTGACCAGCCATTTAGTCCTCGACCTTGCCGCCAGCCGCTTCGATAGCGGCACGAGCACCCTTGGTTACACCAATGCCTTTCACGGTGACGACGCGTTCGATCGAGCCGGAGGCAACGATCTTGGCGCGTCGAATCACCTTAGTGATAACACCAGCCTTCTTCAGCGCCTCCAGGTCGACAGTTTCGCCCTCGACCTTGGCAAGCTCGCTCAAACGCACTTCGGCGGTCACCATGCCGATCCGGGAGCGAAATCCAACCTTGGGAAGCCGACGCTGCAGTGGCATCTGACCACCTTCGAATCCAACCTTGTGGAAACCGCCATTACGGGATTTCTGTCCCTTGTGGCCACGACCACAGGTCTTGCCTAGCCCACTGCCAATACCACGCCCAACGCGTTTTTTAGCAGACTTACTGCCTTCAGCAGGCTGTAAACCATTAAGTCGCATCTCAGGACTCCTCGACCTTGAGCATATAGGAAACCTTGTTCACCATACCGCGGGTACAAGGCGTGTCTTCAACTTCAACCGTCTGGTGCATACGGCGCAATCCCAAACCACGCACACAAGCCTTGTGGCCAGCCAGTCGTCCGTTCATGCTTCGCACCAAAGTGACCTGCATCATTTTCTTGTCAGACATGAGTTACCCCAGAATCTCTTCGACAGTCTTGCCGCGCTTGGCCGCAGCCGACTCAGCATCAGCCATCTCTGTCAGACCATTGATCGTCGCGCGAACTACATTCATCGGATTGTTCGTGCCGATACATTTCGCCAACACATTTTGCACACCAAGCACCTCGAAGACAGCACGCATGGCGCCGCCCGCGATGATACCTGTACCTTCAGATGCAGGCTGCATATAGACCTTGGCTGCGCCGTGGCTGCCGAATATCGGATACTGCAGCGTGTTGCCGTTCATCTTGACGGAAACCATGTTCTTGCGAGCAGTTTCCATCGCCTTTTGGATGGCAATCGGCACTTCGCGGGCCTTGCCGGTACCAAAGCCAACACGCCCCTCTCCGTCGCCAACCACGGTCAGAGCAGAGAAGCCGAACTGGCGACCACCTTTGACAACCTTGGCGACACGGTTGACGTTAATAAGCTTTTCAAGCAGATCATCGCCTTCCGGCTTTGCATTATAATTTGCCATAACCTTGAACCCTTAAAATTGCAGACCGGCTTCGCGCGCCGCATCAGCCAAGGCCTTTACTCGACCGTGATAACGAAAACCCGAGCGATCAAATGCAACCTGCTCGATACCTGCCTCTTTCGCCCTTTCAGCGATATATTTACCAACTACAGAGGCAGCCGCCGCATTACCACTCGCGCCTGAAAGCTCACCTCGAACACCCTTATCCAGAGTGGAAGCGCTCACCAGGACTTCAGAGCCAGTAGGCGCGATAACCTGCGCATAAATATGCTTTGGCGTACGGTGAATGGCCAGACGATGGACACCCAGTTCACGAATCTTTGCGCGAGTCCGACGACTACGACGTAGACGAGTTTGTTTCTTATCCATCGTTTAACCCTATTTCTTCTTGGCTTCTTTACGAATCACATGTTCGTCGGAATAACGGACACCTTTGCCTTTGTAAGGCTCCGGCGGACGGTACGCGCGAACTTCAGCCGCAACCTGCCCAACCAGCTGCTTATCTGTACCCGAAACAACAATCTCAGTTTGTGAGGGTGTTACTATTTCAATACCCTCCGGCACCGGATATTCCACAGGATGGGAAAAACCGAGACTCAGATTGAGCACTTTACCCTTGACCTGAGCACGATAACCAACGCCGACGAGCTCAAGCTTACGCTCAAATCCCTGAGTGACACCGGTAACAAGATTGTTGATGAGTGCGCGCATCGTGCCGGCCATCGCCCAGGAAGGCTTGTCTTCCTGTTTGGGAGAGACGTTGATAACGCCATCATCCTGATTGATTGTCACCAGATCGTTTACGATCAGCTCCATCGAGCCTTTCGGGCCCTTGACAGTGACACTCTGACCATCCAGCTTGACCTCAACACCCGATGGCAGGGAAATTGGACTTTTTGCTATACGAGACATCTTCTTACACCCCTTACGCGACGATAGCGATGACTTCACCGCCCTGTCCCGCAGCGCGGGCAGCACGATCGGTCATTATGCCTTTCGAGGTGGAGATGATTGCGATACCCAAACCATTACGTACTTTGGGAAGATTACCGCAGCCTTTATATATGCGCAGACCAGGACGACTTACCCGTTTAATCAGGTCGATAACAGGACGCCCTTCAAAATAGCGCAGATCCACAACCATCGTCGGCTTGGATGCACTCTCGTCCATCTTGACATCCTGCACATAACCTTCGTCTTTCAGGAGGTTGGCGATTGCAATTTTCTGCTTGGATGCCGGCAATCTGACTGAAGTCTTATTTGCCGATTGTCCGTTACGGACACGGGTGAGCAAATCCGCAATGGGATCTGACATACTCATTTCGAGCTCCTGGGGTCAGTCCGTCTTTGCGACGCGATACCCAAATATAGTTAATCCTGGCAGAAATGCCCGGAGAAAACGACGTATTCTACCAGCTTGCCTTCACAAGTCCAGGAACATCTCCGCGCATGGCAGCTTCCCGCAGCTTGTTACGGCCAAGACCGAACTTACGATAAAAGCCATGGGGACGACCAGTGACCCGGCAGCGATTGTGTTTCCGGGAAACACTGGCATCACGAGGCATCTTCTGCAGCTTGAGAACGGCGGCTTCAACCTCTTCATATGTGCTGTCAGCATTCTTTATGACAGCCTTCAGCGCTTCACGCCTGACTGCATACTTGGCTACGGTGCGGGCACGCTTTTTCTCACGTGCAATCATGCTCTTTTTTGCCATAACGAAACTCAGTTCTTAAAGGGAAACTTAAAGGCTTCCAGCAGTGCACGTCCCTCTTCATCGGTACGTGCAGTGGTGGTAATCGTAATATCGAGTCCACGCAACTTATCGATTTTATCGTAATCGATCTCCGGGAACATGATCTGCTCTGCCACCCCCATGCTGTAGTTTCCACGGCCATCGAAGGATTTTCCGTTCATACCACGGAAATCCCGAATACGCGGAATTGCTACATTGATCAGGCGGTCAAGAAACTCATACATGCGCTCTTTGCGCAGAGTCACCTTACACCCAATCGGCCAGCCTTCGCGGACCTTGAAACCTGCGATGGACTTACGGGCATAAGTGATAATCGCTTTCTGGCCGGCAATTTTCTCCATATCGTTCACTGCGAACTCAAGGATCTTTTTATCACCTATGGCCTCACCAACACCCATATTAAGGGTAATCTTGGTGATGCGCGGTACCTGCATAATGCTCTGGAACTGAAACTTGTCCATCAACTGCTGGACAACAGTGTCAGTGTACTGTTGCTGTAATCTTGCCATTGCCGGACTTGCCTCAGATATCTACGACTTCGCCGCTGGATTTGAACACTCGAACCTTTTTGCCGTCTTCAAGAGTCTTGAAGACGACACGGTCACCCTTTCCGCTCGCGGGATTGAACAGGGCAACATTGGAGATATGCAAAGGCATCTCCTTATCGAGAATGCCACCAGGCTCACCCTTATTCGGGTTTGCCTTGGTGTGCTTCTTCGCCATGTTGATATTTTCGACAACGACACGCTCATTTTCCATCATGCGAATGATGGTCCCGCGTTTACCCTTGTCTTTACCCGCAACGACGATAACCTCGTCGCCTTTCTTAATCTTGTTCGCCATGTCTGCCGCCTCACAAAACCTCTGGTGCAAGCGAAATGATCTTCATAAATCGCTCGCTCCGTAATTCACGGGTAACGGGGCCGAAGATACGAGTACCAATTGGCTGCAGCTGCGCGTTCAGCAGTACAGCAGAATTGGTATCAAATCGAATCACGGAACCGTCAGGACGACGCACACCCTTTTTCGTGCGCACGACAACTGCATTGTAGACGTCGCCTTTCTTAACCTTGCCGCGAGGGATCGCATCCTTCACGCTAACCTTTATGATATCGCCAATTCCGGCGTATCGACGGTGCGAACCGCCCAGTACCTTTATGCACTGAACCCGCTTTGCGCCGCTGTTATCGGCAACATTCAGGCTTGTCTGCATCTGAATCATGGTTCTGCCCTAAATAGTATTAATCTCTGTCGGCAAAATATTTTGCCTACCGATCAGCTGGCGCGCTCGATAACTTTTACCAGCCGCCACTTCTTCGTCTTGGACAAGGGCCGGCACTGTTCGACTATCACTGTATCACCCTTGTTGCATTCGTTGCTCTCGTCGTGTGCGTGTACTTTCGTGGAACGACGTATGTATTTTCCATAGAGCGGATGTTTTACCTGACGCTCAATCGAAACGGTAATGGACTTATCCATTGCACTGCTGACGACCTGACCAACTAGAGTGCGGTTATTGGCTGCCTGTTCGCTCATGATGCGCTGCCCGATTTCTGTTCATTCATAACTGTTTTAACACGCGCGATATCCTTACGAACGGTATTCATACGATCGGGACGCGCCAACTGACCGGTACCCTTCTGCATACGCAGGTTGAACTGCTCTTTCTGCAATTCTTCAAGAGCAACGCTCAACTCCTCAGAGGACTTTTCACGCAATTCGTTTGCATTCATCACATCACCGTCCGTTTCACGAATGTAGTGGGAACCGGTAGCTTGGCTGATGCCAGCGCAAACGCCTCACGAGCCAGCTCTTCCGAAACACCTTCGATTTCATAGAGCATGCGGCCAGGCTGGATCTGCGCCACCCAGTACTCGACATTACCTTTACCTTTACCCTGACGAACTTCCAAAGGTTTCTTTGTAATTGGTTTGTCAGGAAACACCCGTATCCACATATTTCCGCCACGTTTTACATGACGGGAAATAGCTCGGCGCGCCGCCTCTATCTGGCGAGCGGTAATACGTCCGCGACCGGTTGATTTCAGACCGAACTCACCAAAAGAGACGCTGCTACCGGTGACCGCAAGGCCACGGTTTCGACCCTTGTGCTGTTTACGGAATTTTGTTCGTTTTGGCTGCAACATCGATTACGACCTCTTCGCGCCGGGTTTGGTTTTTGATGCAGCTTCAGAAGATTCGCCGTCACCAAAAATTTCACCCTTAAAAATCCAGACCTTGACACCGATGATACCGTAGGTGGTATTCGCCTCAGCGAAACCGTAGTCGATATCTGCGCGCAATGTGTGTAGTGGGACGCGGCCTTCGCGGTACCACTCACTACGGGCAATTTCTGCACCATTCAGACGACCACCGATGTTTATCTTGATACCTTCGGCACCGAGTCGCATGGCATTTTGAACCGAACGCTTCATCGCCCGACGGAACATAACGCGGCGCTCCAACTGCTGCGCAACGCCCTCGGCGACCAACTGGGCATCGAGTTCCGGCTTGCGGATCTCTTCGATGCTGATATG
This sequence comes from bacterium endosymbiont of Escarpia laminata, assembly GCA_003660235.1. Taxonomy (GTDB): domain Bacteria; phylum Pseudomonadota; class Gammaproteobacteria; order Chromatiales; family Chromatiaceae; genus QGON01. The sequence goes on from QGON01000064.1 coordinate 25,207, forward strand.
CACCGGAATTCCCATCATGTCGGATACCACAGCACGCAGCTTATCGATATCCTCGCCTTTCTTACCGATCACAAGACCAGGACGCGCTGTGTGAACAGTAATGTGGGCATTCTTGGCTGGCCGATCGATCTGGATCCTGCTGACTGAAGACTGCGCCAGGCGTTTCTTCAGGAACGCACGAACCTTAAGATCCATATTCAGCAGATCAGGGAACTGCTTTGAATCCGCGTACCACTTGGAAGTCCAGTCCTTAACGATGCCCAGACGTATTCCGGTAGGATGTACTTTCTGACCCATATCGGCCTCTCTAACCTGTTACTTGTCAGCGACAGTCACGGTAATGTGACTGGTGCGTTTTAGAATCCGGGAGGCACGGCCTTTCGCCCGAGCTCTGATGCGTTTCATGGTTGGACCTTCGTCCACACCAATCGCTGCAACCTTGAGCTCGTCAATATCCGCGCCTTCATTGTGCTCTGCGTTGGCGATAGCGGATTCGAGAACCTTCTTCACCAAGACGGCACCTTTCTTCTTGCTGAAAGCAAGAATATTCAGTGCCTGCTCGACTGGAAGCCCTCGAACCTGATCTGCAACCAGACGTCCCTTCTGGGCCGACATACGTGCATGACGCAATTTTGCTGTTGCCTGCATTATGAATTCCTCTTACCTGGACTTCTTATCGGCAGTATGACCCCGATAAGTACGGGTCAGCGCGAACTCACCGAGCTTATGCCCAACCATGTTCTCGGAAATGATGACCGGAACATGCTGACGACCATTGTGTATTGCTATGGTAAGCCCCACCATCTCAGGCAAAACCATGGACCTGCGGGACCAGGTTTTGATTGGGCGCTTATTATTCTGCGCTACTGCCTCTTCCACCTTTTTCGCCAGGTGATGATCGACAAACGGGCCTTTGCGAATTGAACGTGGCACGACACTAACCCCTAATTTAATTACTTACGGTTCCGACGACGAATAATCATCTTGTCGGTACGCTTGTTACTTCGGGTTTTGTAACCCTTCGTCGGCATACCCCAGGGTGAAACCGGATGACGGCCTCCTGATGTACGACCTTCACCACCACCATGCGGGTGATCCACAGGATTCATCACAACACCGCGAACGGTGGGACGAACACCTCTCCAGCGCGTCGCGCCGGCCTTTCCGAGTGAGCGGAGACTATGCTCAGGATTGGAGACTTCACCCATCACTGCCCGACAGTCAGCGGGAACCTTTCGCATCTCACCGGAGCGGAGACGAAGGGTCGCATAATCACCTTCACGAGCAATCAACTGAACTGAAGCGCCGGCAGAACGCGCCAACTGCGCACCCTTGCCCGGCTTCATCTCAACACAATGCACCACCGAACCCAACGGCATGTTGCGTAGCGGCATGCAGTTACCTAGGCCAATCGGCGCATCAGCACCGGAACGCACTTCGTCACCAGCCTTAAGACCGTGGGGTGCGATGATGTATGAACGCTGACCATCCACATAGCGAATCAAAGCGATATGCGCGGTACGATTCGGATCATACTCAAGACGCTCAACGACGGCGGAAACACCCTCTTTATTGCGCTTGAAATCGATAATACGATAGCGCTGCTTGTGGCCACCACCACGATGACGCGTAGTGATGCGACCGTTATTGTTACGACCGCCAGTCTTGCTCTTCTTTGCGAGTAGCGGGCTATAGGGAGCGCCTTTATGCAGCTCCGTATTGACCACTTTTACAACAAAGCGGCGACCTGGGGAGGTCGGTTTTGTTTTAACGATTGCCATTATTCCAATCCCGTTTAATTAACTCAGGCGCCGCCGGCGAAGTCGATATCACTGCCGGGCTTGAGCTTAACGTAGGCCTTCTTCCAATCGGAACGGCGACCCTGCATAGCACCAAATCGCTTGGCCTTACCTTTTACATTAACCACCTGGACCCGCTCGACTTCGACATCAAACATCTTCTCAACCGCCTTGGCGATTTCACGTTTGGTCGCGTCGGTGGCAACCTGGAAGGTGAACTGGTGATTTGCATCCGCCAGGTTCGCACTCTTCTCAGAAACCAGCGGGCTCAGCAGAACCTGCATCAGACGTTCATTGTTCATGCCAGGCGCTCCTCAATCTTTTTCACTGCACCTTCAGTCATCAGAACCTTTTCGTAGGCGACGAGACTGACCGGGTCGATCTCATTCACATCGCGAATATCGACACCATAAAGGTTGCGCGCCGCGAGATAGAGATTCTCATCAGGATTCTCTGCAACAACCAGCACATCTTTCAAATTCATCTCTTTCAGCTTGCCGGCAAGCTCTTTAGTCTTGGGCGCCGAAACAGTGAACTCATTGACGGCAATGAAGCGCTCCTGGCGCAGCAGTTCGGACAAAATAGAGCGAATCGCACCGCGATACATCTTACGGTTGACCTTCTGCGCAAAGTTGCGCGGGGAGGCTGCAAACGTCACACCACCGGAACGCCAGATGGGGCTGCGAATGGTGCCGCTTCGAGCACGACCCGTACCTTTCTGACGCCAAGGCTTGGCACCGCCACCGCGAACTGCCGCGCGATTTTTCTGCGCCTTGGTTCCAGCCCGAGCCGCTGCCATGTGAGCAGTGACAACCTGGTGAACCAGGCCCTCGTTATACGAAACACCGAATACATCATCGGATACCTGGATCGTCTGCGAGTCGCCGTCAGCAGAAGTTACATTCAGATCCATCAGATTCACCCTTTGTTCTTCATCTTCACCGCAGGCACGATGACAACGTCACCACCTTTGGAGCCGGGCACAGAACCCTTCACCAACAGCAGGTTGCGCTCGCCATCAACCCGAACGACTTCCAGATTCTGCTGGCAGCGCTGCTTGTCACCCATGTGGCCCGCCATCTTCTTGCCTTTGAAGACACGGCCGGGGGTTTGGCATTGGCCAATGGAACCCGGCGCACGATGAGAGAGCGAGTTACCGTGCGTGGCATCCTGCATATGAAAGTGATGCCGCTTAACGCCACCCTGAAAACCTTTACCCTGAGTGCGACCACGTACATCGACCAGTTGTCCGACTTCAAAGATATCGGCCTTGATCTCAGAACCGATCTCGATGTCGTCGCCTTCGCCATCTTCCAGGCTAAATTCCCAGAAACCACGACCGGCTTCTAAACCAGCCTTAGTTAGATGACCAGCCACCGGCTTGCTCACGCGGGAAGCCTTGCGGTCGCCCGTAGTTACCTGAACAGCACGATAACCATCAGCATCTTTCGTTTTAAGTTGAGCAACCCGATTGGGCTCAACCTCAATGACGGTCACAGGAACTGACACGCCATCTTCGGTGAACACCCGAGTCATTCCGGCCTTCCGGCCGACCACTCCAATCGCCATGGTTATTAACCTCAGTTCAACTTGATCTGGACATCAACGCCAGCAGCCAGATCTAGCTTCATCAATGCGTCAACCGTCTTATCGGTTGGATCGACGATGTCCATCAAACGCTTATGGGTGCGAATTTCGTACTGGTCACGTGCATCTTTATTGACGTGTGGTGAAATCAGCACAGTAAACCGCTCTTTCTTCGTCGGCAGTGGAATCGGTCCCAGCACCTGCGCACCAGTGCGCTTTGCTGTTTCCACGATTTCGCTGGCAGACTGATCAATCAGTCGATGATCAAACGCCTTCAGACGGATACGAATTCTCTGGTTTGCCATTATCTTTTACTCGATGACCTTGGATACAACGCCGGCACCTACGGTACGGCCACCCTCACGGATAGCAAATCGCAGACCTTCTTCCATCGCAATCGGCGCAATCAGTCTTACCGTCATTTTTACATTGTCACCCGGCATTACCATCTCTACGCCCTCAGGCAGATCGCATGCGCCGGTCACGTCGGTCGTTCTGAAGTAGAACTGCGGACGATAGTTTGCAAAGAACGGGGTGTGACGTCCACCTTCGTCCTTGCTCAATATATAAACTTCACACTCGAAGTAGGTATGCGGGGTAATCGATCCCGGACGCGCCAGCACCTGCCCACGCTCAACCTCTTCACGCTTGGTGCCGCGCAACAGCACGCCCACGTTGTCCCCCGCTTCGCCCTGATCCAGCAGCTTGCGGAACATCTCAACCCCGGTACAGGTGGTCTTGGCGGTCTCGCGGATACCCACGATCTCGATCTCTTCACCCACCTTGACCACGCCGCGTTCAATACGACCGGTTACCACGGTACCGCGTCCGGAGATGGAGAAGACGTCTTCGATCGGCATCAGGAAGGCGCCGTCAATCGCACGCACCGGGTCGGGGATGTAGGTGTCCAGGGCCTCAACCAACTTCTCAATGGAGCCAGAACCCATTTCGGACTCGTCACCCTCCAGCGCCTTCAGCGCTGAACCAATGATCACCGGTGTATCATCACCCGGAAACTCGTAGCTGTCGAGCAGCTCACGAATCTCCATCTCAACCAGTTCCAACAGCTCATCGTCGTCTACCATGTCCGCTTTGTTCATGTAGACTATGATATAGGGCACGCCTACCTGACGGGAGAGCAGGATGTGCTCGCGCGTCTGTGGCATGGGGCCGTCTGCCGCAGATACCACCAGGATTGCGCCGTCCATCTGCGCCGCACCGGTGATCATGTTCTTTACATAGTCAGCATGTCCCGGACAGTCAACGTGCGCATAGTGACGCTTTTCAGACTCATACTCAACGTGGGAGGTGGCGATGGTGATACCACGCTCACGCTCTTCCGGAGCATTGTCGATCTGATCGAAGGCCTTCTGCTCACCGCCGAACTTCTTTGCCTGCACCAGCGTGATCGCCGCCGTCAAAGTGGTCTTGCCGTGATCAACGTGACCAATGGTTCCCACATTGACGTGCGTTTTTGTGCGTTCGAATTTTTCCTTGGACACAGTAGCTACCCCTATACCCGATTACTGTTTCTTGTTGATAGCGTCGACAATATTAGCCGGCACTTCCGAATACTTGGCGAATTCCATGCTGTAGGTGGCACGACCCTGCGTCGCCGAACGCAGGTCTGTTGCATAACCGAACATCTCGGATAGCGGTACCTCAGCCTTAATCTGTCTACCTGCAGGTGAATCATCCATCCCCCGCACAATGCCACGGCGACTGTTTAGATCTCCCATAACATCACCCATGTACTCTTCGGGCGTAACCACCTCGACCTTCATTCTCGGTTCCAGCAGAACCGGCCTGGCCTTCAAGGCGCCCTCTTTGAAACACATGGACCCTGCGACCTTGAACGCCATCTCATTCGAGTCGACGTCATGATATGAACCGTCATACAGAGTGACCTTCACATCCACCATGGGATAGCCGGCAATTACACCACCCTGCATCGCTTCCTGAACACCTTTGTCCACTGCTGGGATGTACTCACGCGGCACTGCGCCGCCCACAATCTCATTAACAAATTCGTAACCCGCACCGGACTCCTGTGGCTCGAGGCGCAGGTAGACGTGACCATACTGGCCGCGACCACCTGATTGACGTACAAATTTGCCTTCCTGTTCTACCTTGACCCGGATGGTCTCCCGGTAGGCCACCTGCGGCGCACCTACATTCGCTTCGACATGAAACTCCCGCCTCATCCGGTCAACGATGATATCAAGATGCAGCTCGCCCATCCCGGCGATGATCGTCTGCCCCGACTCTTCGTCCGTCGTCACGCGAAACGAGGGATCCTCCTGCGCCAGCTTGGAGAGAGCTACACCCATCTTTTCCTGATCGGTCTTGGTCCTCGGCTCAACCGCAACCGCTATAACCGGCTCCGGGAACTCCATGCGCTCCAGCGTAATAGGCTGATCCAGCGCGCAAAGCGTGTCACCTGTAGTGACTTGCTTGAGACCGACCGCCGCCGCAATATCGCCTGCACGCACTTCCCTGATCTCCTCGCGGGAGTTGGAGTGCATCTGCAGGATGCGGCCGATTCGCTCCTTCTTGCCCTTTGCCGAATTAAAGACCGTATCGCCGGACTTCAAAACACCCGAGTAGACCCTGAAAAATGTCAAGGTACCCACAAAGGGGTCGGTGGCAATCTTGAATGCCAACGCCGCAAACGGCGCATCATCGGATGCCTTGCGTTCAGCCTCGGTACCAGCCGCATCGTCCAAAACTCCGGTGATAGCCGGCACATCGACAGGCGAAGGCATCAATTCGATAACCTTGTCCAGTACCGCCTGCACACCTTTATTCTTAAAGGCCGATCCGCAGGTCACCGGAACAATCTCGAGTCTCAGCGTGCGCAGACGCAGCCCTTCCAGTATATCTTCCTCGGAGAGATCACTCTCTTCGAGATACCTCTCCATTATCTCATCACTGCCCTCGGCAGCGGCCTCAACCATGCGCTCGCGCCACTCGTTGCAGGTATCAACGAGATTGGCCGGGATATCCTCATAGGCGAAATCAACACCCATGTTTTCTTCCGACCAAACCACGGACTTCATCTTGACGAGATCAACAATCCCCCGAAAACCCTCTTCGGCGCCTACCGGCACCTGGACCGGCACAGCATTTGCGCCCAAACGTTCCTGCAACTGCTCGACTACCCGAAAGAAGTCCGCCCCCATGCGATCCATCTTATTGACGAACGCCATCCGCGGGACGTGGTACTTGTTGGCCTGACGCCAAACAGTCTCGGACTGCGGCTCCACACCACCAACCGCGCAAAGCACGAACACCGCACCGTCCAGCACTCGCAGGGAACGCTCGACTTCAATCGTGAAGTCAACATGCCCAGGTGTATCAATGATATTCAGGCGGTGCTCAGCAAACTGCTTAGCCATACCGCTCCAGAAGCAGGTCGTTGCAGCGGACGTAATGGTTATGCCGCGTTCCTGTTCCTGCTCCATCCAGTCCATGGTGGCAGCACCATCATGAACCTCTCCGATCTTGTGAGAAACACCTGTGTAATAAAGCACGCGTTCGGTGGTTGTCGTCTTGCCGGCATCAATGTGCGCCATAATACCGATATTCCGGTAGCGCTCGATTGGTGTATTGCGTGCCATTTTAAAGAGCTGTTTCTAAAGAGACGAATAACCTGCCACCTACCAACGGTAGTGCGAGAAAGCCTTGTTCGCCTCAGCCATGCGATGGGTATCATCGCGTTTCTTCACAGCCGACCCTTTATTCTCAGAAGCGTCCAGAAGCTCACCTGCCAGGCGCTGTGCCATCGACTTCTCACTCCGCTTGCGTGCCGCCTCGATCAACCAGCGCATCGCCAGGGAGTTACGACGAACCGGACGCACCTCAACCGGCACCTGATAGGTCGCACCACCCACTCGACGGGACTTAACTTCAACAACCGGCCGAACATTATCCAGCGCGGTTTCAAGCATATCCAAGGGCTCACCACTTCGCTTCTGTGACATCTGGTCCAAGGCGACGTAAAGGATCTTTTCGGCCACGGACTTCTTACCGTCAACCATCACCATATTGATGAACTTGGCAAGCAATTGACTTCCAAACTTGGGATCCGGCAGGGTTTCCCGGCGGGATACTACTCGTCTTCTAGGCATAGCTCTGTCTCAATCCTGTGCGCTGTTAGCTTTTAGGCCGCTTGGCGCCATACTTGGAACGACCTTGACGGCGACTCTCGACACCTGAGGTATCCAGACTGCCACGCACTACGTGGTAACGCACGCCGGGAAGATCCTTTACGCGGCCACCGCGAATCAGAATTACCGAGTGCTCCTGGAGGTTATGGCCCTCACCACCAATATAAGTGGTAACCTCAAAACCATTTGTCAGCCTGACACGGGCAACCTTTCGCAGCGCCGAGTTCGGCTTTTTCGGCGTAGTCGTGTACACACGGGTACATACGCCTCGTCTCTGCGGGCAGGCGTCGAGCGCCGGCACATTGCTCTTTTGAGGTTTACGCTTCCTGGGCTTACGCACCAGCTGGTTAATCGTTGCCATCTATTCCGTCTCCAGAGACGCGATGTTTGTCTAACGTATAAAAATTTAGAGAAGCCGAGACCCTACCGGATGCCGCAAGGCAAAAGCTTGCGCCGATAAGCGTCGATTTCTCTGGCAATACATTTGCTCCACCTGCCCAGTAATGGACCGTACGGAGCAACAGATAGTGACAGACCAACTGAGTGCCGGTGTGTCAAAGAGCGCGCATTCTATGCCCGCCACATAAGGATGTCAAGAAAAAAGCTTTATAGAAACCGGCAAATACCCATGCGCCCTGCAACTGCCCGGGTACCTGCCGATCTCAACACCTTTATGCTCTAGGAATTATTCCCCCTCTGGTGCGTTCAAGGCCTCCTTGAAGGCCTGCTCGACATCTTCCGCCACCAACTCCACTTTGCTGTCTGCCTCAGCCAGCTCTTCCTGACGCTTGCGGCGACGTTCATTGTGGTAGGAGAGGCCGGTTCCCGCCGGAATCAAACGACCGACGATAACGTTCTCCTTGAGTCCGTTCAGAGAGTCAGAGAGTCCTCGAACCGCCGCTTCCGTCAGTACCCTCGTGGTCTCCTGGAAAGAGGCCGCAGAGATGAATGACTCGGTAGCCAGAGAGGCCTTGGTAATACCCAGCAACAGAGGCACATAGAGCGCAGGATGCTTGCCCTCGGCCCGCAGACGTTCATTCTCTTCAAGAAGCGTCGCCTTTTCGGCCTGCTCACCACGAAGGAAGCTGCTGTCCCCGGCATTGGTGACTTCAACCTTACGCAGCATCTGGCGAATAATCACCTCAATGTGCTTGTCGTTGATCTTCACGCCCTGGAGACGATAAACATCCTGAATCTCCTTCACCAGGTACTCCGCCAGCTCAGTCACACCAATCAGCCTGAGGATGTCGTGGGAATTGAGCTCACCATCGGAGATCATTTCACCCCGTTCAACGTGCTCGCCCTCGAATACATTGACGTGACGCCACTTGGGTATCAGCTCCTCATGGTGTTCACCTTCAGCGTCGGTGATCACCAGGCGCTGCTTGCCCTTGGTGTCCTTGCCAAAACTGACCGTACCGGTCGCTTCGGCGAGAATCGCCGGATCTTTCGGCTTGCGCGCCTCGAAAAGATCAGCCACGCGGGGCAGACCACCCGTGATATCGCGCGTCTTCGATGACTCCTGCGGGATACGCGCTACCACGTCACCCACGCCGACCGTGGCTCCATCCGTCACGTTGACCACCGCCAACGCCGGCAGGAAGTAGTGAGCCGGGATGTCGGTGCCGGCGATATTCAGATCCTCACCGCCCTCACCCACCAGCTTCACCATTGGACGAATATCCTTACCGGCAGCGGGACGCTGCTTGGGATCGATGATCTCCAGCGAGCTGAGGCCGGTCACCTCGTCTACCTTACTCTGCACTGTCACGCCATCGACGAAATCGACGAATATCAGGGTACCCTCCACCTCGGTAATAACCGGATGGGTATGGGGATCCCAGTTGGCGACAATCTGGCCACCTTCGACCTTGACCCCGTCTTCAACCTGCAGGGTGGCGCCGTATGGAACCTTGTAGCGCTCACGCTCACGGCCCACATCATCGACTACCGTCAACTCACCGGAACGGGAGGTGGCCACCAGATGACCAGCGCTGTGTTTCACAGTCTTGATGTTGTGCAGATGAGCGGTACCGCCCGCCTTCACCTGAATACTGTTCACCGCTGCGGAACGCGAGGCCGCACCACCGATATGGAAGGTACGCATGGTGAGCTGAGTGCCGGGTTCACCGATCGACTGCGCAGCAATAACACCCACAGCCTCACCCTCATTCACCTCATGACCTCGTGCCAGGTCACGTCCGTAACACCGTTTGCAGACACCCTGTTTGGCATCGCAGGTAATCGCGGAACGGACATGCACCAGATCGACACTAGCGGATTCCAGCTGATCAACCCAATCCTCATCCAGCAGGATACCTGCATCACAGACCACCTCATCGGTGCCGGGCCTGAGAACATCCTGCGCCGTCACTCGACCGAGGATACGTTCACGTAGCGGCTCAACCACATCACCACCTTCGATGATGGGCTGCATCAACAGACCGTTTTCGGTACCGCAATCGTCTTCCAGCACCACCATATCCTGGGCGACATCAACCAGGCGGCGAGTCAGGTACCCGGAGTTTGCAGTCTTCAGTGCCGTATCCGCGAGACCCTTGCGGGCACCATGGGTAGAGATGAAGTACTGCAGTACGTCAAGACCTTCACGAAAGTTTGCGGTGATGGGCGTTTCGATGATGGAGCCGTCGGGCTTGGCCATCAGACCACGCATACCGGCAAGCTGACGAATCTGCGCAGCACTACCACGCGCTCCGGAATCAGCCATCATATAGACGGAGTTGAAGGAGTCCTGTTCTACCTCGTTGCCGTCGCGATCAGTAACGATCTCCTTGCCCAGCTTCAACATCATCGCCTTGGCAACCTGATCGTTGGTGTGCGACCAGATATCCACCACCTTGTTGTAACGCTCACCATTGGTGACAAGACCGGAGATATATTGATTTTCGATCTCCTTGACCTCGGCTTCCGCCCGAGCAAGGATCTCCCCTTTCTCTTCCGGCACGACCATGTCGTTGGAGCAGAAAGAGACCGCAGCACGGGTGGCATAACGAAAACCCATGTACATCAACTGGTCGGCAAAGACCACCGTATCCTTCAACCCAAGCCTGCGATAACAGGCATTGATCAGGCTGGAGATCGCCCTTTTACCCATCGCCTGATCCACCAGCGAGAAGGGCAGGCCATCCGGCACGATCTCATAGACGATGGTGCGGCCTATTGTGGTATCCACCACACGCATCTCCTCGGTCATTGAGCCATCGTCACCTTTGATGACTTCACGGATGCGAACCTTAACTTTCGCCTGCAGATCCGCGTATCCGGACTCGTAGGCACGTTTCGCCTCCGCCACGTCGGAGAAGGCCATGCCTTCACCCTTGGCGTTGATCCGGTCACGGGACATGAAGTAGAGACCCAACACCACATCCTGGGAGGGCACGATGATCGGTTCACCGTTCGCCGGGGAGAGGATATTGTTGGTGGCCATCATCAGAGTGCGCGCTTCCAGCTGGGCTTCCAGGGAGAGCGGTATATGCACCGCCATCTGGTCACCGTCGAAGTCGGCGTTGAAAGCGGTACAGACCAACGGATGTAGCTGGATCGCCTTGCCCTCGATCAACACAGGCTCAAAGGCCTGGATGCCGAGACGATGCAGGGTCGGCGCGCGGTTGAGCATCACAGGATGCTCGCGGATGACCTCTTCGAGGATATCCCAAACCTCGACAGTACCACGCTCCACCAGTTTCTTGGCCGCCTTGATGGTCGTGGCCAGACCACGCAACTGCAGCTTGGAAAAGATGAAAGGCTTGAACAGCTCCAGCGCCATCTTCTTCGGCAGACCGCACTGATGCAGTTTCAGGGTCGGGCCAACAACGATAACGGAACGACCGGAGTAGTCGACACGCTTACCCAACAGATTCTGCCGGAAGCGGCCCTGCTTGCCTTTGATCATGTCGGCCAGAGACTTCAGCGGACGGCGGTTGGTGCCGGTAATGGCGCGCCCACGCCGACCATTGTCCAGCAGTGCATCCACCGCCTCCTGCAACATGCGCTTCTCGTTACGCACGATGATATCCGGCGCGTTGAGATCCAACAGGCGTTTGAGGCGATTATTACGATTGATCACCCGGCGGTAGAGATCATTCAGATCGGAGGTGGCGAAACGACCGCCATCCAGGGGCACCAGGGGCCGCAGCTCCGGCGGCAATACCGGCAGCACGGTCATCACCATCCATTCCGGACGGTTGCCGGAATTATTCAGGGAATCCAGCAGCTTCAGCCGTTTGGTGAACTTCTTGATCTTGGTTTCGGAGTTTGTGCCTTCGATATCTTCACGCAGGCGTTTGATCTCCTCCGGGATATCGATGCTTTTCAACAGCTCGTAGACAGCCTCTGCCCCCATGCGGGCATCGAATTCATCACCGTTCTCCTCAATCGCCTCCAGATACTGCTCATCGGTGAGCAGCTGGTTGCGCTCCAGGGGCGTCATGCCCGGGTCGACCACCACGAAGGACTCGAAATAGAGTACCCGCTCAATGGAGCGCAGGGTCATGTCCAGTAACAGACCAATGCGGGAAGGCAGCGATTTCAGAAACCAGATGTGCGCCACTGGGCTGGCCAGCTCGATGTGGCCCATGCGCTCACGGCGCACCTTGGCCAGCGTCACTTCAACGCCGCACTTCTCGCAAACCACGCCACGATGCTTGAGGCGTTTGTATTTGCCACAGAGACACTCGTAGTCACTGGTAGGGCCAAAGATCTTGGCGCAGAAGAGGCCATCCCGTTCCGGTTTGAAGGTGCGGTAGTTGATGGTCTCAGGCTTCTTTACCTCGCCGTAGGACCAAGAGCGAATCATGTCGGGGGATGCCAGACCGATGCGAATCGCATCGAATTCCTCGGACTGTCCCTGCTGCTTCAGAATGTTCAGAAGATCTTTCAAGGTACTGTCTCCCCTTTATTCCTGTTCCAATTCGATATTGATGGCAAGAGAACGAATCTCCTTGACCAATACATTGAAGGACTCGGGCATACCGGCCTCCATGCGATGGTCGCCATCGACAATGTTTTTGTACATACGGGTACGTCCGTTGACGTCGTCAGACTTGACGGTGAGCATCTCCTGCAGGGTGTAGGCTGCGCCATAGGCCTCCAGCGCCCAGACTTCCATCTCACCAAAGCGCTGGCCACCGAACTGCGCCTTACCACCCAACGGCTGCTGGGTAACCAGACTGTAGGGGCCAGTGGAGCGGGCATGCATCTTGTCGTCGACCAGGTGATTCAGTTTCAGCATGTACATGTAACCCACGGTCACAGAGCGCTCAAACTTCTCTCCTGTACGTCCATCGAAGAGGGAGCACTGACCGGTATCGGAGAGTCCACCCAGTTTCAGCATGTGCTTGATCTCGGACTCGTCGGCGCCATCGAAGACCGGGGTCGCCATAGGCACGCCGCGGCGCAGATTCCTGCACAGCTCGATCACCTCGTCGTCGTTGAGGGAGTCAAGATCTTCCGACTTGCCACTGGTGTTATAGACCTTATCAAGAAAGCCTCGTAGTTCCGCAACCTTCGCACTGGCCTGTAGCATCGCACCAATTTTGCGCCCAACACCCATGGCGGCAAAACCCAGATGAGTCTCCAGCACCTGTCCCACATTCATACGTGAGGGTACGCCGAGCGGGTTGAGTACGATATCCACCGGTTCGCCATGCTCGTCGAAGGGCATATCCTCAACCGGCACGATCATGGAGATGACACCCTTGTTACCATGGCGGCCGGCCATCTTGTCGCCCGGCTGGACGCGGCGCTTCACCGCCACATAGACCTTGACCATCTTGAGCACACCAGGCGCGAGGTCATCACCTGAGGTCAGCTTGCGCCTCTTCTCCTCGAACTTTTCGCGGAACGCCTCGCGCTGTTGTTTGATCTGGGCTGCGATGGCTTCCAACTGAGTGGCGGCCTCCTCTTTACGCAGACGGATCTCCAACCACTTGTCACGCTCCAGTTCGGCGAGGTAGGTCTTGGTGATCTTGCCACCGGCCTTGATGCCCCCTGGACCGCCATCCGCAATCTTGCCAACCAACATCTTCTCGACACGCTGGAAGGTATCGTCTTCCATGATGCGCAGCTGGTCGTCCAGATCCTTGCGCACATGATTCATCTCGACTTCTTCGATCTGCAACGCACGGGCATCCTTATCAACACCATCGCGCGTGAAGACCTGGACATCGATAACCGTTCCGACGACGCCTGACTTGATGCGCAGAGAGGTATCCTTTACGTCGGAAGCCTTCTCACCAAATATGGCGCGCAACAACTTCTCTTCCGGGGTGAGCTGAGTCTCGCCCTTTGGCGTGACCTTGCCCACCAGGATGTCGCCCTCTTTCACCTCGGCGCCGATATAGACAATACCGGACTCATCGAGTTTGGAGAGCGCGGACTCACCAACATTCGGAATATCCCCGGTGATCTCTTCCGAGCCCAGCTTGGTATCGCGGGCCATGCAGGTCATCTCTTCGATATGGATAGAGGTAAAACGATCCTCCTCGACCACCCGCTCGGAGATGAGAATCGAATCCTCAAAGTTATAACCGTTCCAGGGCATGAAGGCGATGCGCAGGTTCTGGCCCAGCGCCAGCTCACCCATGTCGGTGGAGGGACCGTCTGCCAGCACGTCGCCGCGCGCGATGACGTCACCTACTTTCGTCAGCGGCCGCTGATTGATACAGGTATTCTGGTTGGAACGGGTGTACTTGGTCAGGTTGTAGATATCCACACCTGGCTCGCCCGCTTCCGTCTCATCATCGTTGACACGCACCACAATGCGGGCGGCATCCACAGATTCGATTTCACCACCACGATTGGCCACCACGGTCACACCAGAGTCCACCGCCACAGTGCGCTCCATACCGGTACCCACCAGAGGCTTCTCGGCCCGCAGGGTCGGCACGGCCTGGCGCTGCATATTGGACCCCATCAGGGCGCGGTTGGCATCATCATGCTCCAGGAACGGGATCATGGAGGCTGCCACTGAAACAATCTGCTTTGGCGACACATCGATGTACTCCACCTTCTCCGGCCTGGAGAGGGTGAACTCATTCTGGAACCTGGAGGAGATCAGCTCTTCGGTCAGTTTGCCATCAGCATCTGTCGAGGCACTTGCCTGGGCGATGACATAGCGCCCCTCTTCGATCGCGGAGAGGTAGTCGATCTGATCCGTTACCTTACTGTCCATCACCTTGCGGTAAGGCGTTTCGAGGAAACCGAAACGGTTGGTACGGGAGTAAACCGCCAGCGAGTTGATCAGACCGATATTAGGGCCTTCAGGGGTCTCGATTGGGCAGACACGGCCATAGTGGGTCGGATGCACATCCCGCACCTCGAAGCCCGCACGTTCACGGGCAAGACCGCCCGGACCGAGTGCAGAGACACGCCGCTTGTGAGTGATCTCGGAGAGCGGGTTGTTCTGATCCATGAACTGGGAGAGCTGGCTTGAGCCAAAGAACTCCTTGATGGCGGCGGAGACCGGCTTGGCATTGATCAGCTCCTGAGGCATCAAGCCTTCGGACTCAGCCTGGGTCAGGCGCTCCTTCACAGCACGTTCGACGCGCACCAGACCTACGCGGAACTGGTTTTCCGCCATCTCACCGACACAGCGAATGCGACGATTGCCCAAGTGGTCAATATCGTCCACGATGCCGTTACCGTTGCGAATATCGATCAGTTCTCTAAGGACATCGACAATATCCTCTTTCGAGAGTATGCCCTCGCCGACCTCCTCTTCGCGTCGGAGGCGTCGATTGAATTTCATTCGACCTACCGCAGAAAGATCATAGCGGTCAGAAGTAAAAAACAGGTTTTTGAACAGGTTCTGGGCTGCATCTTTGGTAGGGGGCTCACCCGGACGCATCATGCGGTAGATCTCTACCTGCGCCTCCAGCTCATTGGTCGTGGCGTCGATACGCAAGGTATCGGAGAGGAAGGGACCGTGGTCGAGATCGTTGGTGAAGATCGTCGCGAACTTCTTCACGCCTTTCTCGGTAAGATGCTCGACCAGCTCTTCGGTCAGCTCGGCATTCCCTTCGGCAAGCAGCTCGCCGGTCTCTTTGTCCACGATGCTGTGCGCCAACACTCTGCCGTAGAGATAGTCGCGGGGCACATCAATCTTCTTGACACCCGCCTTTTCCAACTGACGGATATAGCGCGCAGTGATGCGGCGGCCCGCCTCAACAATCACCTCGTCACCGTTCTTGATATCGAAAGTCACGACCTCGCCACGCAGACGCTCCGGCACCAAATTCACCTTCAGGGTGCGCTTGGTCATGGAAAAGCTGTCGGTCTCGAAAAACATCTCGAGAATCTGGTCGGTGTTGTAACCCAGGGCACGCAACAGAATGGTCGCCGGCAGTTTGCGGCGACGATCGATACGCACGAATACATTGTCCTTGGGATCGAACTCGAAGTCGAGCCAGGAACCGCGGTAGGGAATCACGCGTGCGGAAAAGAGCAGTTTTCCGGAGGAGTGAGTCTTGCCTTTGTCGTGATCGAAGAAGACACCGGGTGAACGATGCAGCTGCGAGACGATGACACGCTCGGTGCCATTGATCACAAAGGTGCCGGTGTCGGTCATGAGCGGCAGTTCGCCCATGTAGACCTCTTGCTCACGGATATCCTTGACCACCTTGGAGCCCGCAGGAGCCTCCTTGTCATAGATAACCAGCCGTACCAGTACACGCAGTGGCGCCGCATAGGTCGTACCCCGTAACTGGCACTCACGCACATCAAAGACGGGGTCGCCGAGACGATAGCTCACATACTCGAGTATAGCGTTACCAGAATAACTGGTGATCGGCAGTACCGACTTGAATGCCGCATGCAGGCCAGCGTCTTTACGCGCAGCGACGGGTACGCCGTCCTGTAGAAAACTGCGGTATGAGTTGATCTGCGTCGCAAGCAGAAAGGGCACATCCAGAATACTGGGGCGCTTACCAAAGTCTTTACGAATACGCTTTTTCTCGGTGAAAGAATAGGCCATGCTGCCGTCCCTCAGTGTCAAAGGCTTGGTGATTCAAGCGTTCGTTGTAGAGTCCGGCATCCGGCCGGACCTCGAAAATTCGTTTAATTCGACATCCTGTCGAGGCCCTCCAAGTGGACCTCACTTCATACAAGCGGGAAAGAGCCGGTGACGTTAAGCCACCAGCCCTGACCATGACTGCTTGCAGACAGTCGGGAACAGAGTTATTTGATCTCGACTTCGGCGCCTGCCTCTTCAAGCAGCTTCTTGGCCTCTTCAGCCTCGTCCTTGGAAACCGCTTCCTTTATGGCGGAAGGTACGTCTTCAACAGCTGCCTTCGCTTCCTTCAGACCCAGACCAGTGAGGCTGCGAACAGCCTTGATGACAGAGATCTTGTTGGCACCGAAAGAGGTCATTACGACATCAAACTCGGTCTGCTCTTCTGCAGCAGCGGCTTCACCACCACCACCAGCGGCGGGGGCAGCTGCAACAGCGGCAGCGGCGGTCACACCGAACTTCTCTTCCATCGCCTCGATCAGCTCGACAACGTCCATTACGGACATCTCGGCAATAGCCTCAAGGATATCTTCTTTAGATACGGCCATTGGTTAACTCCTGAATGTTAAATTGCACGTAAATGATTAAAATGAAAAACCGAATCAAGCCGCCTCTTTGGCGTCTTTGATTGCCGCCACAGTCCGGACCAGCTTGCCAGGCACCTCTTTCATGGTGCGTGCCAGCTTCTCCACCGGAGCCTTCATGACCGCCATCAGCATGCTGATAGACTGGTCGTAAGTCGGCAGTTTCGCGAGTGCGTCGATATCCGCCGGCTGCAGCAATTTGCCGCCGATGGAAACCAACTTCACCACGAGCTGCTCGTGCCCCTTGGCAAAGTCCTTAATGACGCGTGCCGCAGCACCCGGATCTTCCTGCGAGAAGGCAAGGATCAAAGGACCCGTAAAACCTTCTGCCATGCAGGCAAATTCGGTGCCTTCCACTGCTCGCTTGGCCAGGGAGTTCTTGACCACACGAAGATAGACGCCATTGTTGCGCGCTTCACGGCGCAACACGGTCATCTGCTCTACGGTCAAGCCCCGGTACTCAGCGGCTACAGCGGAAAGTGCACTGCTTGCAACGTCACTGACTTCGGCGACGATGGCTTTCTTCTGCTCGAGATTGAGTGCCAAAGTCGTCACCTCATTGACTACGGGGAGCGGAATATCCGCCCCTGTTTACACTTCCGATACCATCGGTATCGAATCCCAACGTGCACCGTCTTCAGGAAAAATCCTGATTCGGGGTGCACCGTCTGCGCGGGCGAATATTAAGCCTCCACGAATGGAGACGCCTGCGGTCTTTGACGGCGCCGGTCTACAACCGGTGCCCCAAAGCCTTTTGTGCATCGGCCTGGCGACTAAAATCGCCGACCCTGCAAAACTTAAATGGAAAGGGTCGCCTGATCGACCACCAATCCCGGACCCATGGTCGAGGAGGCGGTAATTTTCTTCAAGTAGACGCCCTTTGCTGCGCTGGGCTTGGCCTTGACCAAGTCCACCAACAGAAATTCCAGATTCTCTTTGAGTTTCTGTGGCTCGAAATCAATCTTGCCGATGGAGCAGTGGATGATTCCGGCCTTGTCGGTACGATAGCGCACCTGACCTGTCTTGGCGTTTTTCACCGCTGCTGCCACATTCGGCGTAACCGTGCCCACTTTCGGGTTTGGCATCAGTCCACGGGGACCCAGGATCTGGCCCAACTGGCCCACAACGCGCATTGCGTCCGGACTCGCGATAACCACATCGAAGTCCATCTTGCCGGCTTTCACGTCGGCGGCAAGGTCTTCAAAACCCACAATATCGGCACCCGCTTCGGTAGCCGCATCCGCGTTCGCACCCTGGGCGAAAACCGCCACGCGGACGGTCTTGCCGGTACCATGGGGCAATACGGAGGAGCCACGAACAACCTGATCCGATTTACGGGGGTCAACACCAAGGTTGATACTGACATCAACCGCTTCGGAAAACTTCACCGATGAGACCTCTTTCAGCAGACCAAAAACCTCTTCAGCAGCATACAGCTTACCTGGCTCAACCTTTTCGCGAATCGCCTTCGCGCGCTTGCTTAACTTAGCCATGACTTAGATCACCCCTTCTACATCAAGACCCATCT
Organism: bacterium endosymbiont of Escarpia laminata; assembly: GCA_003660235.1. Taxonomy (GTDB): domain Bacteria; phylum Pseudomonadota; class Gammaproteobacteria; order Chromatiales; family Chromatiaceae; genus QGON01. Next base: position 43,902 of record QGON01000064.1, read on the forward strand.
GTCGGGCGCTACCGGCGATGGTCCGTACTGCCGCATCCATATCCGCCGCAGTCAGATCGGGCATCTTGGTAGTGGCTATCTCCTCAAGCTGCGCACGGGTCACCGTACCCACCTTGACGGTATTCGGCGTGGAACTGCCTTTGCTCAACCCTGCTGCCTTTTTCAGCAACACGGCTGCCGGCGGTGTTTTGGTGATAAAGGTAAAGGAACGATCTGTGTAGACTGTGATCACCACAGGGGTGGGCATCCCCTTCTCCAGACTCTGGGTCTTGGCGTTGAACGCCTTGCAGAACTCCATGATGTTCACACCATGCTGTCCCAGGGCGGGACCAACCGGCGGACTCGGGTTCGCTTCCCCTGCAGCAACCTGAAGCTTGATAAAAGCCTCGATCTTCTTAGCCATGATTTACCTCACTGTGGGTGCAAACGCTTGGGACTGTTTACCCAAACTCCCCTTAAAACAAATAGGGCCACGGGCCGAGGTCCGAGGCAAAAGATTTCTTACCTCGGCCCTTGGCCCTGATTCCTCGGCCCCTACTCTTATCCCTTCTCTACTTGCCCGAACTCCAGATCCACCGGGGTGGAACGACCGAAGATCAGCACGGAAACTTTCAGACGACTCTTCTCGTAGTCGACTTCCTCGACCACGCCACTGAAATCGTTGAACGGCCCGTCGACCACACGCACCACTTCGCCGGGTTCGAACAGAACCTTTGGACGCGGCTTCTCGACGCCTTCCTGCACACGCTGCAGAATGGCATCAGCCTCTTTGTCGGTGATCGGCGCAGGACGATCGCCGGTGCCGCCGATGAAACCCAGCACTTTGGGACAATCCTTTACCAGATGCCAAGTCTCGTCGGTCATCTCCATCTGCACCAGGACGTAACCAGGGAAGAACTTACGCTCACTCTTCTTCTGTTGACCGGCGCGCATCTCAACGACCTCTTCGGTAGGCACCAAGACCTCACCGAACTTGTCTTCCATGCCAAAACGCTCGATGCGCTCCGCCAGGGAAGCCTTCACGCGGCCTTCAAAGCCGGAGTAGGCGTGTACTACATACCAATGCATGGACATATCACCCGCCTCTTATCCGGTCAGGGCGCGCAAAATCGCACCCAACATCATATCAAACAGCCAGAGCACGATACCTATGATCAAGACCATCACGAAGACGATTAAAGTTGTCTGCACCGTCTCCTGACGGCTTGGCCAGACTACCTTACGCACTTCGATCTTGGCGTCTGACGCAAACTGCCAGACCTTACGACCAACCAGTGTCTGATAAGCGACAAAGGTCGCAATACCGATAACCAACAGCAATCCCAGTACTCTCAGCAGCTGGGAATAGTCATCGAAATAGTAAAAGCCGAGAATAGCCGCAATGATCAGGCCCACTGCTGCGAGCAGCTTCACCGTATCCATGCTTGAGGCTTCGACTTGGGACTTCGCGTTCATAGGTTAAAATTGCCCGGATGCGCCAGATTGAAAATGGCAGGCCAGGAGGGACTCGAACCCCCAACCTGCGGTTTTGGAGACCGCTGCTCTACCAATTGAGCCACTGGCCTAGAAACGCTTAACAACAGGACCGGCCAAGCCGGCCCTGCACTTTCAGTATATCGATTACTCGATAACTTTGGATACAACGCCGGCACCTACGGTACGGCCACCCTCACGGATAGCAAATCGCAGACCTTCTTCCATCGCAATCGGCGCAATCAGTCTTACCGTCATTTTTACATTGTCACCCGGCATTACCATCTCTACGCCCTCAGGCAGATCGCATGCGCCGGTCACGTCGGTCGTTCTAAAGTAGAACTGCGGACGATAGTTTGCAAAAAACGGGGTGTGACGTCCACCTTCGTCCTTGCTCAATATATAAACTTCACACTCGAAGTAGGTATGCGGGGTAATCGATCCCGGACGCGCCAGCACCTGCCCACGCTCAACCTCTTCACGCTTGGTGCCGCGCAACAGCACGCCCACGTTGTCCCCCGCTTCGCCCTGATCCAGCAGCTTGCGGAACATCTCAACCCCGGTACAGGTGGTCTTGGCGGTCTCGCGGATACCCACGATCTCGATCTCTTCACCCACCTTGACCACGCCGCGTTCAATACGACCGGTTACCACGGTACCGCGTCCGGAGATGGAGAAGACGTCTTCGATCGGCATCAGGAAGGCGCCGTCAATCGCACGCACCGGGTCGGGGATGTAGGTGTCCAGGGCCTCAACCAGCTTCTCAATGGAGCCAGAACCCATTTCGGACTCGTCACCCTCCAGCGCCTTCAGCGCTGAACCAATGATCACCGGTGTATCATCACCCGGAAACTCGTAGCTGTCGAGCAGCTCACGAATCTCCATCTCAACCAGTTCCAACAGCTCATCGTCGTCTACCATGTCCGCTTTGTTCATGTAGACTATGATATAGGGCACGCCTACCTGACGGGAGAGCAGGATGTGCTCGCGCGTCTGTGGCATGGGGCCGTCTGCCGCAGATACCACCAGGATTGCGCCGTCCATCTGCGCCGCACCGGTGATCATGTTCTTTACATAGTCAGCATGTCCCGGACAGTCAACGTGCGCATAGTGACGCTTTTCAGACTCATACTCAACGTGGGAGGTGGCGATGGTGATACCACGCTCACGCTCTTCCGGAGCATTGTCGATCTGATCGAAGGCCTTCTGCTCACCGCCGAACTTCTTTGCCTGCACCAGCGTGATCGCCGCCGTCAAAGTGGTCTTGCCGTGATCAACGTGACCAATGGTTCCCACATTGACGTGCGTTTTTGTGCGTTCGAATTTTTCCTTAGACATTGGTTTTCTCCAGGTCTCTCTTCTACTCTCAAATCAAAGATAAATTCGCGCGCTTACGCACGCCTTAACAAAACTGGAGCCCAGAAGCAGATTTGAACTGCCGACCTCACCCTTACCAAGGGTGTGCTCTACCAACTGAGCTATCTGGGCAAAACTCTCTATTGCCGTCCCACCGGGCGTGCAACATAACTAAGTTATGTGCCCCCCGTTTATTTGGAGCGGGTGATGGGAATCGAACCCACGTATTCAGCTTGGAAGGCTGAAGTTCTACCATTGAACTACACCCGCGCAGCCAAGCGACGCTTCGTTCACCAAAACCGCTACAACTTCAAAAATCTGCTGGAGGGGGGAGGATGATTCCGGGCATCCTGCCCTCCACCCCTCCGGGGCCGGCCTAAGGCCGTTCAAATTCGTTCCCGACGAATTTGTATTTCGGGCGTCCTGCCCTTCACCCCACGGGCCGGCCTGCGGCCGTTCAAATTCGTTCCCGACGAATTTGTCGAACCTTTTTCGGTTCTCATCCTCCCCTTTTCAGAGTAAGGAGCCACCTTGCGATACAAACCAATCTCCCAGTTGCATCGCAATAACATCTGGTGGAGGGGGGAGGATTCGAACCTCCGAAGGCTGAGCCGTCAGATTTACAGTCTGATCCCTTTGGCCACTCGGGAACCCCTCCAAGCGCGAGCCGGGCATTCTGCCGCCTTGGAAACACAAAGTCAACATAAAGACGAAACAAAATCACTTGGCGCAGGGCGCTAAGAATTATACACAGACACGGGCCGGCGCTCACTCAAAACCCTTCGATTCATCCAATTCAAACGACCGGACTTGCAGGCAGACCTGATTACCTTTTTACTACCCCACAGGAAAAACCCGACAGCCACAGCAGATCCAAATGAAAAATCAGACCTTTGCTGCCTTTGCAGCCACCGCACTACTTGTCATAACCGGCTGTACCGGGATACCGACAACAGACCCGCAAACCGCCATCACGACCCCGCCAAAGACGCCGACACAAATCCCGCCAGCCTCGATGGATGACCGCAAGCCAGACATTATCTACGACATCCTTGCCGCTGAGATCGCAGCCCAGCGCGGCCAGCACGACATAGCCTATAAGCACGCCTCCAATGCCGCACGCACCAGCCGGGCGCCTGCCGCCGCTGAACGTGCGACGAGACTTGCACTGCTTAGCCATCAGACAGATAAGGCGCTGCAGAGCGTAAACTTCTGGATTGAGATCGACCCTGAATCCCTTAAGGCCCATCAGATTGCGGCCATCCTCCATATTCGCGCTAACAACCGGCAGGAGTCGGTCTTGCATTTAAGTAAGGTTGCCGCGATCGCCAATCAGGCTGGCCAAACCGGTTATATTCAGGCAGCCGCCATCGCCGAGAAATCCACCAACAAAGACAACGCCCTGCAACTGATGCAGCAGGTCATTCCTCAGGATACGTCTGATCCGGAGGCACTATACGCCCTCGCTCTGAGCGCCAGTCACGCCAAGGAACATGCCGTTGCTGAAGACTATCTTCGCCGGGCCCTTAAAATTCGGCCGGACTGGACAAAAGGCCTGTTACTGCTAAGTCGCTCACTGATGGTACAGGACCGCAAGGATGAGGGTATTGAGGTTCTTGCCAAGGCAGCCCTTCAGTCACCCGAGGACATTCAACTTCGCATCACATACGCCCGCACGCTGGTGGATCTGCATCGGCTTGACGATGCGCACAATGAGTTCAGCAAGCTCTACAAACTGGAACCCGATAACGCCGATATCGTCTACGCGCTCGGAGTGCTCTCCATTCAGCGCAAAGAGCTCAAAGCTGCGAGAGGCTTTTTTCAGCACCTGCTTTCGATGGGAAAAATGGGGAGTCAGTCTACCCTGCATCTGGGACAGATCGAAGAACTCGACAAACATCCACAAAAGGCCTTCGAATGGTATGAAAAGGTCGACGGCAAAGAGCGGGCAGAGGCACGCATCCGCATGGCAGGCATTCTGGTGTCCCTGGACAACCTGAATGGCGCCCGTGAAATATTGCAGCAATTGCGCTCATCCACACCCACAAACGCCCTCAGACTCTTTCTCGTTGAAGCCAATCTTATGCGCGATGCCGGTGAATACAAAATCGCGATGGAGATCTATGACACCGCCTTGCAAAAATTCCCGGACAACATCGATCTGCGCTATGCTCGCGCCCTGAACGGCGCCGATCTCGGCCGGGTCGACATCCTTGAAGCAGACCTGAAACGCATATTGAAAGACAATCCGGATCACGCCGACTCCCTCAATGCCTTGGGTTATACCCTGGCCGACCAGACCGATCGCCTGCAGGAGGCGCTGGCCTATATCCAGAGGGCACTCGACCTGAAACCCGGCAATGTTGCCATCCTCGACAGCATGGGCTGGGTTGAGTACCGGCTCGGCAATCTGGAGCAGGCCCTGAAATTTCTGCAACAGGCCGCCGACAAGGAACCGGATGCCGAGATCGCCGCCCACCTTGGTGAGGTTCTCTGGATGATGGGGAGAAAGCAGAAGGCCCGCGAGGTTTGGGACGCCGCAATGAAGCGGGACCCAAAGAATCGATATATCGGCCCCACCATGAAGCGACTCTCCGGCAACTGAGCCAGCACCGTGCCTGAAAGCACTGCATGGCCAGCCCCGGCCAAACTGAATCTGATGCTGCGCATCGTTGGACGCCGCCCCGATGGCTACCACGAATTACAGACGGTCTTTCAGTTTCTCGACATGCGGGATGAACTCCGCTTCCAATCACGCAGTGATGGCCGCATCGTTCTCGCCACACCACTACCCGGCGTGACTCCGGAAACCGACCTCACGGTACGCGCCGCAAACCTGCTGAAACAGCACACAAAGCCCGCACAGGGCGTCACCATCTCTATCGACAAGCACCTGCCGATGGGCGGCGGCCTGGGCGGCGGCAGCTCCGATGCCGCCACCACGCTTGTGGCACTCAACCAAATCTGGGAGACGGGACTGGACAATACAACGCTGGCAGAGCTCGGCCTCACCCTGGGAGCCGACGTACCAATCTTCATCCACGGCCGGGCTGCCTGGGCGGAAGGCATCGGCGAGACGCTCACTGACCTGGATCTTCCCCAGCCCTGGTATCTTGTCCTTGCGCCCGACTGCCACGTCTCCACCGCAGAAATATTCTCCGCACCTGATTTGACACGCAACTCCCCCCGCATCAGAATACGCGACTTTCTGGAGGGCGACAGGAGAAACGACTGCCTATCCGTGGTGCGCCGGCGCTATAGCAGAGTCGCAGCAGCACTCGATTGGCTGGATCAGTTTGCTCCAGCGCAGATGACCGGTACCGGCGCCTGCGTATTTGCCGCATTTTCGGATGCATCAACAGCAGAGGCGGTTCTTAATCGCCTGCCCGCTGACTTTGTGGGTTTTGTGGCGCGCGGGATCAACCGGTCACCGCTGCTGACACGGGTCGTTTAACGAGCTGTTGAGTGGCATAAAGAATTATTGGGGTATAGCCAAGCGGTAAGGCAGCGGGTTTTGATCCCGTCACGCCCAGGTTCGAATCCTGGTACCCCAGCCATTTTCCGTCAACCAAGGGGATGCCTCCGTGCCCGTCACTTCCATGACCGTATTTTCCGGTAACTCAAACCCGGAACTTACCAGCGAAATCGTCTCCCATCTCAACATCCCCCTGGGCAAGGCTCAGATTGGCCGTTTCAGCGATGGCGAGGTCATGGCCGAAATACAGGAGAATGTCCGCGGTCACGATGTCTTCATCGTTCAGCCCACTTCGGCGCCGACCAATGAAAACCTGATGGAACTGCTGGTCATGATCGATGCCGTGCGTCTCTCCTCAGCCAAGCGCATCACTGCCGTCATCCCCTATTTCGGCTATGCGCGCCAGGATCGCCGCCCCCGTTCCGCCCGCGTGCCGATCACCGCACGACTGGCCGCCAAGATGATCGCCACCGCCGGGACCGACCGGGTTTTAACCATCGATCTGCATGCCGACCAGATCCAGGGTTTCTTCGACATCCCGGTCGACAATGTCTACGCCTCGCCCCTGTTGCTTGGCGACGTCTGGCGTCAGAAACTCCCAAACCTGATCGTAGTCTCGCCCGATGTCGGCGGCGTGGTACGGGCTCGCGCCCTGGCCAAACGGCTCGATGATGCCGACCTCGCGATCATCGACAAACGCCGCCCCCGTCCCAACGAGGCCAAGGTAATGAACATCATCGGCGAGGTTGAGGGCCGCAGCTGTGTGCTGATCGACGATCTGGTGGACACCGCAGGCACCCTCTGCCAGGCGGCAAGCGCCCTGAAGGAGCGCGGCGCCACCAAGGTCGTGGCTTACTGTACCCACCCGGTACTCTCCGGCCCCGCAGTTGATAACATCAATAATTCAGTACTGGATGAGTTGGTGGTTACCAACACCATCCCTCTCTCACCCGCGGCCAGAGGCTGCCAAAAGATCCGCCAAGTCAGCATTGGTGAACTACTGGCGGAGACCATGCGCCGCATCAGCGCAGAGGAATCGGTCAGCTCTCTCTTTATCGACTGACGAGGTTTCAGGTTTCACCTGTCACCTTTCACCTTCCACCCATTTCCTGTTAGAATCGCCCGCTCGCCGCGAGTCGGCGTGTTATTCCCGGCCTCTGGTCGCAAGAGTCCGGAATCACCCAATCGATTAATTATTTAGGAGATTGACATGTCTGTCAGTTTTGAAATCAATGCGCAATCACGGACTGACGCTGGGAAAGGTGCGAGCCGCCGCCTGCGTCACCAGGGTGCGGTTCCCGGCATCATCTATGGCGCCAATAAAGAACCGTCCATGATCACCATGGCTCAAAATGAACTTGCTCATGCCCTCGAAAACGAGGCCTTCTACTCACATATTCTGGACCTGAAACTGGACGGAAAGAGTGAACAGGTCGTTATCAAAGATCTGCAGCGCCATCCGGCCAAGCCGTTCATCATGCATGTTGACTTTCAACGCGTTGACGTGAATGAGAAGCTCCGCATGCACGCACCGCTGCACTTCATCAACGAAGAGGCCTCACCCGGAATGAAGATGGGCGGCAACGTCTCCCACAGTCTTGCCGACGTGGAAATCACCTGCCTGCCCAAGGATCTGCCGGAGTTCATCGAGATAGATATGGCTGACATGAATATCGGCGACAGCGTTCATCTCTCAGACCTGCAACTGCCTGACGGCGTTGAACTCACCCACGCCGGAGGAGAAGACTCGCTGGTGGCTATGATCCACACCGGTCACACTGGTGAGGACGAAGACGAAGACGAGGAAGGTGATGCGGAAGAGGCAGTTAGCGAAACTGCACCAGAGTAAGCATTGCACAAGCGGGACAGGTGGCGGCCTGTCCCGTAGCCCCTCACCCATGCCATCTCAGCCCATCAAGCTCATCGTCGGACTCGGCAACCCAGGCAGTGACTATGCAGGAACCCGGCACAACACTGGCTTCTGGTTCGTCGACCTGCTGGCTCAACGTTTTAACACCCCGCTAAAATCCGAATCCCGGCACCACGGCATGACCTGCCGAATCAACGTCAACGGCCACGACTGCCGACTGTTAAAACCGACGACCTTCATGAATCGCAGTGGTCAGGCAGTCTCCAGTCTCGCCAACTATTTCAAGATCCAGCCCCAGGAGATCCTGGTCGCCCACGACGAACTCGACCTGCCCGCGGGCAAGATTCGTCTCAAAACAGGGGGCGGTCACGCCGGACACAATGGGCTTAGGGATATCATGAGCGCCATCGGCAGCAAAGACTTTCATCGCCTGCGTATCGGCATCGATCATCCCAACGATCGGCGCGAAGTGGTCAACTATGTTCTGGGCCGGCCTTCAAAAGCAGACAGGGAAGCCATCGGCGACAGCCTCGACCAGGCAACCGCCTGCCTCACGGACATCCTGAATGGCGATTTACAAAAAGCGATGAACCAGCTCCATTCAAGTCGATAAATTCCCTCTAGGCCGATAAACTGGATTTATATTAACTATCTCTTATAATCAATCAAGGGGGGATTGATAGCTGTGCGTATATTTAGGTGGAAGTCGATGAAAAAATTATTCTCCCCCATAGTGGGATTTCTGATGCTGGTGATTCTGTGCCACGCCGCATCTGCTGTGGAGAGTGACCCGGAGGCTCTTGAGCTTTTGCAGAAGAGCGAATCCCTGATGCGCTCGAAGGCCACGGAAGTCACCTATCAAGTGGATATAGTTCGCCCCGACTGGAAACGCACCCTGGAGTTTCTCAGTCATGACGACTACGATAACAACCGTTTCCGTATGGAGATCCTCTCGCCACGCAAAACCAGGGGAACAGTGTTTCTGAAAGTCGAGGGTAAACTCTCCATGTATCTGCCGAAACTGCGCCGCCAGATCGCCATCTCTCCCGCCATGATGCACGACGCCTGGATGGGCTCTGACTTCAACAACCAGGATCTTCTGGAGGCCGGTTCATTGATCAGCGACTACACTCACCTGATTGCACGGCGAGAAGGGGAGGGACCGGAGGCAATTATCACCATCGAATCCTTTCCTAACGAAGACGCCACTGTCTCCTGGCATATGCTCGTACAGCGCATTCGCGGCGATGGTATGCCACTGGAGATCAGGTACATCTGCAAAGACAAGGTTCCCGGGCGCCGCCTATTGTTCGAAGCCCCCAAAGAGATGGACGGACGGGTGATCCCCACCCGCCTGATAATGGAGCCACTAAAGAAACAGGGAAAACATACGACAATTACCATCAAATCCGTCACGTTCGATGCAAACTTCAATCCTGGTCTGTTTGATCCAATGAAGAAAAAGAAACCACAGGCGGCCAAGCAGTAGAAGCAGCCAAGACACGGAGATTCTGTGATAAAGCCGGTCATCTACGCCGTTGCGCTACGCAACCTCCTGGGGCATCTACGCCGCACCATGCTCACGGTTGGTGCCATCGCGGTAGGACTCAGCTCATTGATCTTCCTCTGGAGTTTCAATGATGGTCTGCATCGCAACATGCTGCAGAACTTTCAGGACGCGATCATCGGCAGCATCCAGATCCATCACGAAGGCTTTTTTGAACGACCGGAACTCTCCCGCCATCTGAGAAACCCCGACAAGATCATCGCTGCCGTTGAACAGGCTGGCGTCAAGCGCTGGAGCCGGCGTCTTGAAGCCTTCGCCCTGGCTGCCTCCGATGAAACCACTGAAGGCGTCATGCTGATCGGCATGGACGCAGACAGAGAGCCTGCCATCACTAATCTTGAAAAACGCATCTCCATCGGGCGTTTCCTGCAGGAAGACGATGCGTATGCCTGCATCCTCGGTGCCACAACCGCCCGCAACCTCAAACTTGATCTCGGCGACCCGGTCGTTATGATCGTTTTGGCGCACTCGTGGCCGAAGAGTTCACACTAGTCGGCATCATCACCAGCGGCGAGATGGGGCTGGATCGAGGCATGGCCCTGACCGATATCAAATCCCTGCAGGAGATGCTCGATATGCCTGACGGGGTGACGGATATCGTGCTACGCACCCCGGAAGACAGGATTCAACAACTGACGGATGAATTGATTTTTGCGCTGTCGGATGAAAGCGTCGAGGTCATGCCCTGGAGCACCATGTTTCCCGTCATGAATGAGTGGATCATTCTGCACGACGGCTTTCTCTACCTTTTTCTCGTTGTCGTGCTCTTTCTCGTCTTGGCCGGCGAACTCAATACGATGCTGCTCTCGATGCTGGAACGCACCCGTGAATTCGGCATCTTCATGGCCATTGGAACCGAGCGGCATGAAATAGGCTTAATGCTGGTATTTGAAGCCTTGTTTATCGGTCTTGCCGGGACACTACTGGGAATTATCTTAGGCACTGGCATCGTTCTCGTGACCCACTCAACCGGCATCGATCTATCCCTCCTGCTGGGCTCCACTTCAAGATTTTACGTGGATTCATTGGTCTACCCTCATCTCAATCTCGATCATCTTGGCACAACTGTGGGGGCTATCCTCATCGCCTCCATCATTGCCGGCCTCTATCCCGCCTGGAAGGCCAGTCGACTGCAACCTGTGGAGGCGATGCGCAGTGTCTGATGCGAGGCGCCTCACGCCTACAACCTATCTCTCCCTGGCCGTGCGAAACCTGCTACGAAATCCACGCCGCACAGGCATTACGCTGGCGACCATGATTTTCGGTATCGCCACGCTGACCCTGCTCAGTGCCCTCAATGATGGCTGGCTGGAGCAGATGAGGGACAACTTTATTCTCAGTTTCACCGGGCATGTACAGATACATACCAGCGGATTCGAGTCCTCACAGAACCTCAATGACCATATCAAGGATCCCAGCGAGATAATCCTGCTGGTACAGGACTCCCCGGAGATCCAGGGCTGGACGCAGCGCATTCGCACCTCCGGTCTGGTCTCTCTCGGAGGCAGCAGTACCGGCGTCCAGATCATGGCCACCGACCCTGAACAAGAGACTTGGGTAACACATATGCACCGGGGACTTAAACAGGGCCGCTGGCTCAATCCCGGTTCATCCCACGATCTTCTGTTGGGCATCACGGTGGCACAGAACATCGGCGCTGAAATTGGCGACAGGATCGTGCTCATGGCGCAACGTCCTGACGGTGAGATGGTCTCCGAAATCTTTTTTCTGCGCGGCATTCTCGAGACCGGCGCGCCTCAGATTGACCGCACACTGGCGCTGATTCCCCTAAATGCCGCACAGGACTGGCTCGAGATGGGAGAGTCCGTCACCGACATCGTCATAAGAGCCAACAGCCATGATGACACTGCCAGGCTTCAGCAGCGGTTCAATCAGGCGTTTGCCAGTGATGGCTATGAGATCCTCGCCTGGCAGAATCTCGATCCGATGGTTCGCCAATGGCTGGAGTTCAGCGATGCCTACGGCCTTATCATCATCCTTGTTGTGGTGGCACTGGTACTCACCGAGATCCTTAATACCATGTTGATCGCCCTCCATGAGCGGCAGAAAGAGCTTGGCATCATGATCGCCATCGGCACCCGAAAGTCGCAAATCTTTTTTATGCTGTTGCTGGAGGCCGTGATGCTGATCCTGCTCGGCGGCGCCCTGGGTTACGGTGCCGGCGGCCTGCTTGTTTTACATCTCTCAGAGACCGGCATCGACCTCTCCTATTTTGCCAATGCCTTCAAGTTCTTCTATATGGATCCTGTCATACTGCCGCTGCTGACCCTCGATTCAGCCACACGGATCCTCGGCACCACACTGGTCGCCGCCCTGCTCGCAGGCCTCTATCCGGCCTGGAGGGCGACAAAAACGGACATCAGCCAATCCCTGCGAACCTTCTGACCATGATTCAGCCAGACAACAGTTCAGCTATCATCACCATCAAGAAGCTGCATAAATGCTATTGGGTCGGCAGCATGCCTTTCCCTGCGCTCAACGGCGTCAACCTCTCAATCGATAAGGGGGAGTTTGCTGTTCTCGCCGGACGCTCGGGCTCTGGAAAAAGTACGCTACTGAATGTCATTGGCGCACTTGAATCTGTCGACAAAGGTGAAGTCATCGTCAATGGCGCAAATATTCTCGGCATGAATCACACTGAACGCACCCTCTTTCGACTGCACAATATCGGTTTTGTTTTTCAATCATTCAACCTGATCAGAGTGCTAAGTGCCAGGGAGAACATCGCCTATGTCTGCCAACTACAGGGCATGGAGAAAAAAGAGAGCGAAGCGATCGCCGACCACTGGTTGAATGAAGTGGATATAGGGCATCTCGGCTACCGCAGACCTGACCAGCTCTCCGGCGGCCAACAGCAGCGGGTCGCCGTGGCCAGAGCATTGGCGAGCAATCCAAAGATCGTGCTGGCCGATGAACCCACCGCAAACCTCGATACCCTGACCGGTCAGAAGCTGATGTGTCTGCTACAGCAGCTCAACGATAAATTCGGCACCACCTTTCTGATCTCATCCCATGATCCCGATGTCAAAAATGCCGCCAGCCGTCTCATCAAGCTCGCCGATGGTCAGGTGGTGCGCAAGTGGGAAAAGATCCCTCCTGCTCCACCGCCAATCAGTAAAGCCTGCCCTATAAAGAATCTGCCAATAGCCCAAAGAATACGGCAATTCCTGCGCAAAAAGCGCAAAAGATCTTCACAAAGGGACAACAAAGGCTCTACGCCACGCCGTTCATAAAAAACCGATGGCGCACGCACTGAAACAAAAAAGCCGGCCCTGAACCAGGCCGGCTTTCACTTGTGGTCTTTTGTAGGTCGGGTTAGATGCGCGTTGCACCAAGTTTAAATTCCATCACTCGACTTGCCGCGCATTGTAACCCGACACCGTTCCGTCGGGTTACGTCGCGAGGAAATCGTTGTACCCGATCCAAGTTGAGTGCCATTTCGCGCCTAACCCGACCTACGTTTATCTCCGGCATCCATACAGTCGTACGTTTTTCAAGAACCACTTGGGCTGTGACTAATTATCACCAAACACAAACTTCGGTTTGAGCCACTTCACCAGCAGCGGCAGCAGCAACAGCGCCGTCACCACGTCGATCAGAAGCGCCTCACTGATGTAGATACCCAATCCCCAGGTATTTGCCAGATCGGTATTCAGCAGCGGAACGAAACAACCCAGCAACACCAGTACGGAGACGATGACCGCAGATCCGGTAGTGTTCAGGGTGTTCTCCAGCGACTTGGTCCAGTCACCGGCGGTGGCCTGCATCTCTTCACGAAGTCGCGATATCATATAGATGCCGTAGTCGACACCCAGTCCCATTGCGATACTCAATGCAACTTGCAGATGGAAGGCGAGGTTGCCGGACCAGTTCTGCACGCTGGTGAAGTAGCCGCCAAGACCATACTGGGCATACAGAGTGATGAACAGCAACACAACCAGGATCACCGAAACCGTCACCGAACGGAATATCAGTGCCGCGATAACGAAGATTGCCGCCGCCGTCAGCATGGGACCGGAGAGCCAGTTGGCAACCGCCACTTCCCGGGTTGCTTCGGTCGCCCCAAGGAAACCGCCAACCGCAGGCCTGACATAATCAGGACCCTCCACGGATAACTCATTGGTATCACCCGACAGGTCTTCCACCGGACCAGTGCGCAGACCGAAATTGACTTTGCTGAAACCGGGATCATTCTTGTGATCCTCAATATACTGCTGAATATCCATGGTGACCTGATGGGTCTCCTTCGGATCCATGGTGTTGACAAATCCCATTACTACACCATCGTTCCAATCCCGGGTAACGAAGGAGTCCATGTCGCCATCGTCTGTCATGGTCTCCAGCAGACCATTGTAGAGCTGCACAATATCGTCACCACTGCGATCGTCTTCCGGATCGATGCTGCGCAGCTTGGCAGAGGTCGGGATGTAGAGATCCTTGATGTCCGGCATGGTGCCCGGTTCCGCCGTCAACAGCATGTTGAGGAGACGGATGTACTGTGCATAGGAGCCGGTGAAGCCGATAAACTCATGGGCGCGCATCCACACTCCTCCATCGCCTCGATATCCGCCAGCACATCAGCCTGGTTGAAGATACCCTGCGCCCCGCAGGGATCAGGGTCCCAGCATCCAAGTTTTGTCTTGTACTTCTCGCACTGTGCCAGGCGCTCGCCCATATCCTCGATATCGAAGAGTTCTTCAGGAAAGGGTTCGTCGACGCAGGTTTCCGCCACCGGCTCCTTACCTCGAATCGGCACGGTCACGGAGATAACCCCGGGCATGATCTCATTCAGACGTTCGATCTGCTGAATGGTGATTGACTGCTCCTTGAATGCGGCCCGGGAGTAGTTGATCCCCTTCTCCACGCCAGGCATCAGATCGTCGGAAGTGCCGTTGAGAATATCGGTATAGTAGGTCGACACGCCAAAGATCAACGCGACAAAACCAATCGGCAGCCATTTTCCCGGTCCTGCCAGCAGACCGGAGATGAAGCCCCCCACCTTGGTCTCCCACCCCCGTTCGAGTTCGGCCTCTTCCCTATTCGCTTCCGCCTTATTGCAGGGAAAGCTGAGCATCAGCAACGGAATCAATGTCGTGGTTGAGAACAGCAGGGTCAGCATGCCGAACATGCCGAAGTAGGCGTATGCCTTGTAGAAGGAGATATCCACCGTCGCCAACGTGGCAAAACCCACCATGTCGGTCACGATTGAGAGCGTGGCCGGAACGATAGTATGGGAGATCGAAACCTTGGCGGCAGTCTCGCATTCAACCCCCTTCGCCTGCTCCTGCATAAATCGGCGGGTCACCTGTACCGAGTGCCCGATACCGATTGCCAACAGCAACATCGGGGTCAGCACCATCATGGTAGTCAGCTTGAATGCAGTAAAACCCATCAGACCGAGGGTCAAAATGATGGTCGCGCCCACACCAAGCATCGGGAACAGCGCCCCGCGCCAGTTGCGGAACTCAAACCAGAGCGCTGCAACCACGATCACCAATGAGATGACAAAGAGCCACCATTTGTTGACCAGGTCCGCCAGCATCCAGGCAAGAAAGTAGGGCTCACCCGCCACCAAAAGCTCATAGCGGTCATCCGCACCATGCTCATCCATCATGGCACGCACTTCACGTACCCAGGGCAGGTAGATCTCTTTTACATCGTCGGTATAGTCACCGATGATAAAGAGCGATTTGGCGATACAGTTGTTTGCAACGCGATCAGAAAATTCGCATTTATTGCCATCCGCGTCTTCAAATCCCACCAGCATCGGCCCCATTACAGGGTTTGTCTCGATACCCTCTTTAAGAAAGGCAAGCTGCTCTTTAGCCGTTGCAGGGTCGCTGCTGATGCCTGCTGTGGGAATCAGACGCTTGAAAACGAGGCCATTCTCATCCGCCCCCATATATTTGATCTTCTTCGCCGCGATGTCGATGAAGTTGGAAGGCCGGGATGTCTCCAGAGAGACCAATATTTCATGGATCTCCTGTACCTTGTTGATAAACCAGCTCTGGTAGACATCACCCTCTTTGATCCGCAGCGTGGCAACCATCAGATTGCCCATGCCGTAGTTATGTTCGGCATAGAGGTTGGTGGCGACATAGCGGTTACTGGGCGGTAACAGCGTATCAGGATCGTTACGCATATCCAGATTCTTGACCTGTAATGCAGTAATGACTGTCATTATCAACAACAGAAACATCAGCGGTTTGCGGTGACGGACTACAAACGCCGCATAACGTTCGGCCAATGTGTTATTCGATTTGTTATTGGTTGCAGCATCGCTCATAGCGAAGACCTCTACCGGAAGGGTAAAATAGAAAAGGCAGACAGCGGCGTCTACCGCTGTCTGCCTTAGTTTAGATCAAAATACAGATATCATAGGAAACTTATTCGAAGATCCACCTGAGTCCCAACTGTACATTTGATGAGTCGGCGAACTGACCGAAGGTCGTATTCTCTTCACCCCAATAGTTGTTCCACTCGAAGGCGCCGATGATCTCGTCGGTAAAGCTGTACTCCACGTCGAAACGATTCCACCAACCACCGGTTTCTTCGAACATGACGATGTTGTTCCAGCGATGCTCCTGAGAACCACCGAAAGGCTTGGAGAAGAAGAGTGAATAGAACTCCTTGAACTCACGCGCCTTGTACATGCCGTTGCTCATGTTCATGGTGGGCATGTCGCCGGTGTATCTGGAGCAGTCAAACTCTCCACCCACCTGCGTTTTGCAGGTTCTCTCCTCTTCAATAAAGTCTATATTCCAGAACTGGATAAACTGAGCACTCACCAGCATGTTGGTCGCCACAGTGATATCCGCGCCCAACACATACTTGAGCATGTCCGCCTCTTCCATGACCAACGCATTGGTAAGGTCGCCGACCGCCAGCAGTCGTTTGTCAACGACAGGCTGCATCTCATCCTTGTTATAGAGAATCTCGCCTCGAAGTACGATCGACCCCATGGAACCCGTATCCCACGCATAATCGAGGGCGCCGCCGAGACTGTGGATACGATTCAGTTTTTCCGTAAACCGCAGCTCAGGCGCTGTAGTGTTAGCATTCGGCGCACCCGTGATTGGATCAAAGTCGCCGTAATACGCACCTGCCGCGTTCTTAACCAAGATCGTCGTGGTCGGATCAACCGTCAAATCACTACCAACTTGAGCAGCGGTAAGATTGGTCGTCGTATCCGGCATACCGCCGGCACCCGGCGTTACCCGCTGAACCTGCAGTTTTTCGTTGGTGTTGGGGTCGTACCAGTCCATTTCAATAAATGGATTCGCATCGTAATGGTAGAAATAGTTTACGGAGAAGTTCAGTCCACTATCCATACTATGCTTATAACGAGTACCGAAGTTGGCATCCATATCATCCGGATAGTCAGTCACATAGCGACTCGTCGCACTGGCAAAGGTATTGAAGGTGGAGAATGTCGCATTCCCCATATACTCAAAGGCCGAGGTGGGATTCGATGAATTCCAACCTGAATCAGGAGAGCCGGGGCCGTTCAATCCAGTAATCGGCATCAGATTTGTCACGCCGAAGTTACCATTCGGATCACCGGCAGCAAGACCATATTGGGCAATATCATTCAACATCGTTGGGTCACCGCCACTTCCGCCCATAGCCGGTGGACCATTAACGAAAAAGTCGACCGTAAAGGTGGTAAAGGGAACCAAACCGATGGGTGATCCAAAAAAGGGAAGCGCCGCGTTGGAAAAACTCTGCGCCACATTAAGAAAACCATTGACGCCGCCGGTGATGGAGTCGACACCCTTCATCAGGAAGGGCTGCTCTGGATCACCGGAATCATTCAGGCCCGGGATCTTGTTCTGCTCCACCTGCGAAACGATGAACTGAATATTGCCACTCTCTCCAATATTCTTTTCCGCATTGAGCATCCAGATCGGTATACGCGCATCTTCCATAGCGTTCTGGTTGAGCTCGCGATAGTCTGTGGGGTTGATGATATCGAGCAGCTTGATGCCGTCCGCCGTGCCCCAGACCACCTGCTGCTTACCAAGACGGAAGTCCCAGCCAAACGCATAGGTATCGAGGTAGAGTTCCCGGAACCAGTCGTTCTGCGTATCACTCTCGTGCCCCTTGTAATCATCGACACCTTCGGTGTCGTAGATCAGGTTCAACTCACCATGCCAGGAACTCTCTTCACCGATATCGCCATTGAAGAAGATACGCGCGGAGTTCTCGAACTTCATCAGATCGCCGGCATTGTGTTCAGCGGTGTCCAGCATGGTCTTGGCCTGACCGGTCCGCTGTCCCGACTTGGTAAAGACTGCAGTTTCATTTTTCAGATAACCACTGATTTCGACTTCAGCCAGTGCGGCACCAGGCAGCAGCATGGCAGCCAGCATGGACCGATAGAGCACGGAGCGCTTATACATAAATTCCTCCCAAAACCTCGCAGGTAGCCGGCAACAGGTTCCCCATGGTAGTGCCGACTAATTTTTAGTGCGGACCGCCTCTATTGGGTGGTCCGTCTGTTTTATGGCAGCAATGCCTCCTCCGGCACCTCCGCCCTTAATCGTTAACGCTTGATCTTACGCAGCGTCTTCTCCGACCACTTGCTCTGCTTCCA
Source organism: bacterium endosymbiont of Escarpia laminata (assembly GCA_003660235.1). Lineage (GTDB taxonomy): Bacteria > Pseudomonadota > Gammaproteobacteria > Chromatiales > Chromatiaceae > QGON01. The sequence goes on from QGON01000064.1 coordinate 62,260, forward strand.
ATCCTGATTGAATTTCACAATCACGTCGGGAATCACCGCCCAGGTCTCGTGGCCGTTGGAAAGGCTCTTGCCATACCAGTAGGCCCAGGACTGGGCACGTGGATCATCCTGACCGAGACTGACCCAGTTGCGATCGATCACCTTGATCTTCTCTCCGCCCTTGAAATAGTCGGTGCGATAGTCGGCAAAGGTCTTGGTATTGATGTAGCTGATACGATTGTCATACCACCAGTTCTGCTTCTTGGTAGTACTCTTCAGCTTGTAGACCTCTTTGCCTTTGTGTCCGCAAGCAGCTTCCGGCGGACTGGGCAGATACTTGACCTTCACATCGGCGATGCCTCCCAAGCAGTCGTTGAAGGTTTCAGTCCCCAACAGCTCGTGGGTCTCATCCTGTGGCTTACGCAGGGTGACATCACCAAAGGTGAAATCGGAGCCGCCCCAGGCATCATCGTGAGCCGGCTCGGCAAAACGGCGGATCTTACGCAGTGCTGGCAGCCAGATGGCGTAGGACTGACTCTTGTTATCATCGCTGTAGTCAGTGATCAACATGCCGGTGCCACGCAGCTTACCGGAACGGAAGATCGCCAGATCCATTGAGTTAATTGCGCTATCACTGAAGTTATTATTGACGTAACGCTCCAGAGCGATGGTGGTCGGCTTCTTGCCTTTCGACTTGTTGATCAGCACGGTCATCGTTCTGCCTTTCTTGGTGATACCGTAGTTCTTCAGCGCATAGAAGTGGTTGACGAAGTAGACCTGATCAGCGATGGCGTTGGCATCCGGTGTGCCTGTAGGCATGGGGAGATTCTTGGATACGCCGGCAAAAGCCTCGGCGGACAAAAGTACCGGAACGACCGCGATTGCGGCCACAAGCTTGCGCAGTTGCATTAATGCATCCTCCTGTTGGACGGCATTCAAACTGAAAACCGTCAGAGTATTATTGAGTTAGCCACTTCTTATCGAGGACTATTTGTACCCGTTACGCCGCATTAGACATGAATGAATACGCTCTATGCAATAAGGGATTACCTTAACCCCCCTGGAATTTGACGCCACACCGTCTCGTAAATACGACAGCGCATTGGTTTCGATGGCTAAGAGTCGGAGTCAGACAGGAGAGAGTGGTGGGCAATGGGTATAGAGTCTGACGGGTTGCTTTCAACCTCTACCGGACTGCAACCTCAACCCAACTCGGCAAGCAGCCGCTCCATCATTCCGCTTGCCTGCCCCAGGTACCCGCCACCAAAGAGATTCAGGTGATTGAGGATATGATAAAGATTGTAGAACGTCTTGCGGGTTGAATAACCAGGATCCAACGGCCAGGCCTCATGGTAGGCTGCATAGAAGTCGCTACCGAAACCGCCGAACAGCTCAGTCATCGCCAGATCCGCCTCACGGTCTCCAAAATAGACGGCCGGATCGAAGATAACTGGATTCCCCTGTAGATCGTAGGCCAAATTCCCCCCCCAGAGGTCTCCATGCAGCAGGGATGCCTTGGGACTATGATCGAGCAGCGCAGGAGACGCCAGCAGGAGCCGTTCCCCCATGCGCTGTAGTGCCCCGCCATAGCCATTGCGGCCGGCAAGTTCAAGTTGGAAACCGAGGCGCCGACGCTGCCAGAAGAGTATCCAGCTTTCGTCTGGCGTGTTCGACTGAAACGTTGAACCGATAGTGTTGTCCCGCCACCAGCCAAACGCTGACTGCACAGTCCGGTGCATCTCCGCCAACTGCCTCCCAGCCAATACAGCGCCATCAGAACCACTGCGCCCCAACTCCAGATACTCCATGGCAAGATAGGCCTGACCATCGACCACACCGGAACAGTAGGGTTGTGGAGTGCGAATGGTGCCGGTGGCCGCCATCTCATCCAGTCCTGCCGACTCGGCCTCGAACATATCGAGCAGTGCCGCACGATTGAACTTCACGAAAACCGTGCGTTTGGCGTCCTGAAGTTTGACGGCGGAGTTGATACATCCTCCACCAACGGAACGTGGGGTGGCCGGACTGAAAGGCTCACCGATGGCCTCACCGATATGATCCACGATGGACTGCCAGTTGGGCATCAGGGCTGCCGGTCCAGCCAGCGTTTTATCTTCTGTTCCGCTTGCGGGTCATGCTTCAGCTTTTGCCATCGCTGCCGCAACTTACGCTTCTTCTCCGGCGGCAGGTTTTTGAACCACTCCCGGCGCTGGCGCACTTTTCGCTTCTGCTCAGGACTCAGCTTTCGGAACAACTCGTACTTGTTGGTCAGCTGCTTCTTCTCTCCCTCGGACAACAATTTCCAGCGTGCCAGGTTTTTCTTGGCCTTCGCCCTCTGTTCTGGCGTCATCTTGTGCCAGCGGTTAGCGCCTTTGCGCAACAGCTTCTGTTTCTCTTCCGGCAGCGCATCCCAATTCGGCTCCACCGCCTTCAGCAGTCTCTGCTCTTTAGGCGACAGATCTTCCCACCCTACACCTTCAGCCAACAGCGGCCCAGCCAGCAGAGAGTGGCAGCAAAACAACACCACGAGACTAAAGTGTCTCTTCATCTTTGTTCCCCCTCCAGCGGCTGTGCGTCCTCCGGTATTGACATCTCCAGCTCTGGTGATGTTTCCAGCAACTCCAGCGGATCCATCAACTTGCCGTCTTCCTGCTCCCCCCATGCCGCCAGGTACTCCAGCATCTCCATCGACAACGCCTCTTCCGCCACAGCACTCTGTGTCAGGATTCCAAAACAGATGAGCGCCATCGGCATGCGCCTTTTCGACGAAGTCATGCAGAACCATCCGTTGCACCCGCCTCCAGCCAACGATAGAAATCCAGATTCTCGTAGAGTTCGATCTCATCCTCCGCGGCAATGATCTCCATGACGGGCAGAAAATCCGCAGAGATACCATCAACCGACCGCTGCATGAACCACACAGAAACGACCAAAAGCATCGCCACCATCGCCAAGCCGCCAGCAGGCACCCAAGAGATGCCATTGATCCCGCCATCCACACCGACAAAGGCCAAACCCCGACTCCAAAGTGTGCGTCTCTGCAACTGGGCCTCCTGCACCGCATTGGCACGTATCTGCCGCAGACGGGAGAGGGTGTCTCCATCAAGCGTCTCCATCTGCTCATCGAGCCTGGATTTCGCCCAGTCTGAAAATGCCTTGTCCTGCTCTCTGTTCATGGCCAATGATCTTTCAGTTTTTTTCGCAACGCCTGCATGGCGCGCGAAAGATGGGTCTTGACACTGCCTGCGGAACAACCCATCGCTGCCGCAGTCTGCGCCACATCAAGACCCTCAAGGGTGCGCAGAATAAATGCCTGCTGCTGCCGTAGCGGCAGGGCTTCAACCGCCTCTATCAAGGCATCCCCCGCATCGCTGCGCGCCAGTGTACGGGCTGGATCCGGCATCGCCGGGTCCGGTGCAGTCTGGATCGGATCTTCCCGCCGATCATCTGCCGCTTCGCCACCGAGCCAGACCCGCCAGCGGCTGCGGACTTTATGACGGCGATACCAGTCGCGGATGCGATTCTGCATCACACGGTGAAACAGCGCCCCCCACTCATCTTCTGGCCGCTTTCCATAGCCACGGACAAAGGCAAGCATGGCATCCTGCACCAGGTCCAACGCCTCCTCAGGCTGCCCGGTTGCAGTCCGCGCCATCAGAAAAGCCCGTCGCTCGATCCCGGCAAGAAATGCGTCCAACGCCTGCTGATTCTGTTCCGTTTGGTCCCGCCTCAAAGCAGACTCCCCACTCCGGCCTCCCCACGCCCACTCCACCCTGTGATTATGCACGGACGTGGAAACCGCCACCAGAAGCCGCAGATGCCCTATCCCTATACCCTCTAACGTTTCAGCCAGAAAAGGGTTGACAACCCGCCCAATAAACCATACTACGCTGCCAAATAGACTTGCTTATTCACAACTGACTGTTTCTCTACAGGAATTTCCTCCCACTCGACACACTTTGCAAATAAGCAACAGGTGATATTGTGTAAGTCATTGTTTTACCTGTGATTTACAAAATAGTGCAAATATTGCACAGATTAACAAGTCCCCACTATTTTCAATGCCTGGAAGCAAACACCCGAAATTTCCCCACAGAGTTATCCACAGGTTCTGTGGAAAAAACCCGCAACCCCAAACTTCACCGCTAAGTCAGTGATTTTTCTGACAGAGACGCAGTTTTTACCTCGTTCGAAAAACTGACTGGGTTCGCCTCCAGTCAGTTTTGCAGTAAACGGTTAAACCCGACAGCCTCCTAAATGATAGAGTCCCGGCATGACGAGTCACCGCTTTCTCCGCGTCGCCCTGCCCGGCCCCCTGCGCACCTTGTTCGATTACCTTCCAACAGTGGAGATTGGGACAGATCTCACTCCCGGCATACGTCTCAAAGTACCTTTTGGCCGCGGCAGCCGTTGCGGCATACTCTGGGATACCCCCTCCCACACTGAAGTGGCAAGCAACCGTCTGAAAGAGATTGAGACGGTCATCGACCAGGAAGCCCTGCTCCGCACAGGGGACATCTCCCTGCTGCACTGGAGCGCAGACTACTATCAGCACCCCCTTGGAGACGTACTTTTCCACGCCCTGCCGGTCAAACTGCGCAAATGTGCATTACCCACCGGCAGCGGCCATAAAGGATGGCGACAGACTCAGGCAGGCCGGGCCGTCGAACCCGCCAGCCTGAAGCGCGCCCCGAGACAGCAGAGCCTCATGCAGGCCCTGTCGGCCACAAGAGAAGGACTCACCACGAGCCACCTGGTACAACAGTGCGGTGACTGCGGCGCCGTACTGCGAACCTTGCAGCAAAAGGGCTGGATCGAACCCGTTTTGCTTGAGACACGACCTGCTGATCAACTGGACACAGTCACACCCACCAGCCTCACCCTGACAGAGACACAAAAAGCGGTGACCGGAGAGGTCGCATGCCACTTCGGCGGTTTTGCCCCCTTTCTGCTGGAAGGCGTTACCGGTAGCGGCAAAACCGAGGTCTATCTCTCGCTCATCGAGATGGCCCTGCAGCGGGGCGAGCAGGCCCTTGTACTGGTACCAGAGATCGGCCTTACCCCACAGCTGATCCGTCGTTTCGAACGGCGACTCGGTGGCAGCGTTTCGCTACTCCATTCGGGCCTCGCCGATGGAGAACGCGAACGCAACTGGCTCTCAGTTCGCGATGGGACAGCCAGGGTGTTGGTGGGCACCCGCTCCGCCGTCTTTACCCCCATGCCGGAATTGGGGCTGATCATCGTCGACGAAGAGCACGATATCTCCTTCAAGCAACAGGAGGGGTTTCGTTACTCCGCACGGGATCTCGCGGTGGTGCGGGCCAGTCGCGCAGGGTGTCCGGTGCTGCTTGGCTCTGCGACACCTTCCCTTGAAAGTCTGCGCAATGTGGAACTGCAGCGTTACCGGCACATCGCGCTGCCGGAGCGGGTGGGAGGAGCCAGCCTTCCGAAGATGGATCTGCTGGATATTCGTAATATCAGGCTCGATGGCGGGCTCTCCCCTGCGCTGCTGAAAAACATCGGCAAAATCCTGCAACGCGGAGAGCAGACGATGCTCTTTCTCAACCGGCGTGGGTTTGCTCCGGTCATCACCTGCCACGCCTGCGGCTGGCTCTCCGACTGCCCCCGCTGCGATGCACGTATGACACTGCACCTCAACGGCAAACGACTCTGGTGTCACCACTGTGGCTTTCAACGACGCCAACCAACCCACTGCCCGGAATGCGGTAGCCCTGAACTGCGCCCGCTGGGACAAGGCACCGAGCGACTCGAAACCGCGCTACAGCAGCACTTTCCCGATACGCCCATCGCCCGCATCGACCGGGACTCCACCCGGCGCAAGGGCAGCCTGGAAAAATTGCTGGAGGGGATTCGTGCCGGGCATTTCCCACTGCTCATCGGCACCCAGATGCTGGCCAAGGGTCACCACTTTCCTGACGTCACATTAGTGGGCATTATCGATATCGATCAGGGACTCTTCGGCACCGACTACCGCGCCTCGGAACGCATGGCGCAACTTCTCATGCAAGTGGCGGGCCGCGCCGGCCGGGCCGACAAACCAGGACGGGTATTGATCCAGACCCGCCATCCAGACCATCCACTACTGCACACCCTGATCAGCCGCGGCTACAACGCCTTTGCACAAGAGGCACTTGCAGAACGGCGCCTGGCAGAACTGCCTCCCTTCAGCTACCAGGTGCTGCTACGGGCGGAAGCAACAGGAAAGACCGATCCGAATGATTTCCTGCAAATGGCGGCAACTGCCGGGAAACAGATTCCGGGGGCTGACAAGCTGAGTTTCTGGGGACCCGTTCCTGCGCCCATGGAACGCCGAGCGGGCAAGATACGCGCTCATCTGCTGATCCAGGCCAACGACCGCGGCAACCTGCAGCAGTGGCTCAGGCAGTGGATCGCCCAACTGGAGAGACTGCCCAACGCGCGCAAGGTACGCTGGTCCGTGGATGTCGATCCGCAGGAGATGTTTTAGGGCCTGTTAACACTATGCGGATGCCCAGGGTTGACCCTAGTAGGCCCGATCAAGTGCAGCGGATCGGGCATTCAGTAAATTAGTTAGTATTTATCCGGAAACGCTAAAGTCCATAATGAACGGGGCAGTGCCATATCAGTGTTGTGAAGAGAAACGGTAACCCGCACCTCGCACCGTCTGCACCATCGTTTCAAGCGTATAGGGTTCCAGCGCCTTGCGCAGACGACGAATATGTACATCAACCGTACGCTCTTCGATATAGATATTGATGCCCCAGACCCGATCGAGTAGCTGTGAGCGGGAATAGACCCGCTCGCGATGCGTCATAAAAAAATGCAGCAGGCGAAACTCAGTGGGGCCCAGTTCAACGGCTTTGTCCTGTACCATCACGCGATGGCTTGCCGGGTCGAGACAGAGTCCACTGCACTCTATCCTGCTTTCGTCAAATAGTGGGGATACACGCCGCAATACGGACCGGATGCGTGCCAGTAGTTCACGGGCGGAGAACGGCTTGGTGATATAATCTTCAGCACCTGTCTCAAGACCCCTGACCTTGTCATCCTCCTCGCCTTTGGCGGTAAGCATGATGATCGGTATCGATTCAGTCACCCGATCAGACTTCAAGCGGGAGGCCAGCTCAATGCCGCTCATGCCCGGCAACATCCAGTCCAGCAGGATCAGATCCGGTGGGGCTTGCCGCACCCGCTTGATCGCGACTGCGGCGTCCTCTGCAACTACCGTATGAAACCCCTCCTGCTCCAGAACGAAGCGAAGCATCTCAAGCACGGCAGGTTCGTCATCTACCACTAAAACTGTTGGAGCAACCATCTCAGGTTCCTAAAAACGAGTCAGTGTCCAATTAAAGCGGAGTTTTGTTACACCACGATGACGATCTGAAGGAATCTATGAAACCAGACCAGGATTAAGGGCTGCCACCAGACGACTCCCGTAGAACACCAACTGGCGCACAGACCAAATGTGAAAAAGGTCGTATTTTGCACGACTGGGAGGCTTTCCCCGTTGTTTTTGGAAGCTGCTCCCTAAACTTTCCGGCGGACCTGGCGTTAAATATGGACATCAACCCAGTTTTTTAAAAAAGATGTGCAGTCATGTTAAACAATACCTTTTCTAAAGCCTTCCTCACCACCTTATTGGTTGTCCTGCTTGCAGCCTGTGGGGGGGGTGCTACCGACGAAGGAACAGACCAAACCGCCAGCAAAACCACTTTTGTCGGCAGCGTGGGCGACGGCCCGGTAGTCAACGCTCAGGTCACCCTGCGCAATGCTGCCGGCCAGATACTCGCAACCACCAGCTCCGACGCCCAGGCAAATTACCACTTCTCTGTCGAGGTTCTGCCTGGGGATTACCCCCTCACAGTCGAAGCGACCGGCGGCATCGACCTGGTGACCGGAAGCGCACCCGAGTTCAATCTTCGCAGCACCATCCTGGCGCCGGGAGAAACCAGGGCAAATATGACGCCCCACTCCAGCCTGATCGTGGCGTTGGCGAAAAAACTACCTGGTGGGCTCAGCACCGCCAACATGCAGACTGCACAGAACACCGTCCTCACTCGATTCGCCTTCGGTCTGGACACACAGCAGATCAACGACCTGCTGCACAACGAGATTGGGGAGAGCAATGTCGCCCAGATCATCAAGGCATCGGAAGCGATGGGAGAGTGGCTGCGCCGCACCCGCGATGCCATCCTCGATGCAGGCACAAATCCCGCTATCGATATCGATGAGTTGATCGGCCACCTGGCAGATGATCTTGTCGACGGCCAACTGGATGGCAGCAACGGCCAACCTCAGATCGCAGACACGGCCCACATCCTCTCCAGTGCGGTACTGCTGGAGACCTTGATCAACCAACTTCAAGTCAACGGACTGACTGTCACCCAGTTCATGGACAACGCCATTGCGGCCATTCTGCCCGGCTCCCAGGCAGGCACTGATCAGGTGATGATCACCGGTGACCTGATACAGCAGACCCGCCTTGCGCTGGCTACAGCAGCCAGTTTCGATCCTACAGCAACACTCGACGACATCGACAGCGGTCTTGCTGCCCTCACTGCCGGCAGTGACGTCACCACCGTTCGCAATGGGCTTCCTGCGGACAGCACTACCCGACTCGACACCGCCATCCAGAATGGACTGCAGGCAATCAATGATGGAAGCGGCACTACCAACCAGGCACCAACGATCTCCGGATCACCTGCCGGTAATGTTGCTGAAGGCTCGACCTACAACTTCACCCCCAACGCATCCGATGCGGACGGCGACGTACTGGTCTTCAGTATCAGCAACCCGCCATCTTGGGCCAGTTTCAACACTGCGACTGGAAACCTATCCGGCACGCCCGGCGCAGGCACGGCAGGCAGCTATGGCAATATCCTCATCAGCGTGACCGACGGCGCAGAGAGCGCCTCACTGGCGGGTTTCACTATTGTCGTCAGCAGTAACAGCAATACCAACAGCGCACCAACCATCACCGGTACACCGGCCACCAGTGTTGCCGAAAGAGCGACCTATACCTTCACCCCGAGCGCATTCGATGCGGACGGTGACGCACTGAGTTTCAGCATCACCAACAAACCGAACTGGGCCGGCTTCGACCCCACCACCGGTCAACTGTTCGGCAACCCGGGCTACAATGATGCCGGAATCTGGGGCGATATCCTTATCAGCGTGACCGACGGCGCGGAGAGTGCCTCACTGGCCGTTTTTTCCATCACCGTCAGCAACACAAACCAGGCACCGGTCATCAGCGGCTCACCGACGGGCAGCGTCGCCGAGGGTTCGGCCTACAGCTTCACTCCCAGCGCATCTGATCCGGACGGCGACAACCTGGTCTTCAGCATCACCAACAAGCCGGCCTGGGCCGGTTTTGACACCGCAACCGGACAGCTCTCCGGCACGCCCGGCGTTGGCACGGCAGGCAGCTATGGCAATATCCTCATCAGCGTAACCGACGGCACGGAGAGCGCCTCACTGCCCAGCTTTTCCATCACCGTCAGCAACACAAACCGGGTACCGGTCATCTCCGGCTCACCGGCGGGCAGCGTTGCCGAGGGCACAGCCTACAGCTTCACTCCCAGCGCCTCTGATCCGGACGGCGACGGTCTGACCTTCAGTATCGTTAACAAACCGGCCTGGGCCAGCTTCAACACCGCCACCGGGCAGTTCTCCGGCACACCCGCCGCAGGCACGGCTGGCAGCTATAACAATATCGGCATCTCTGTCTTCGACGGTAGCGAGAGCGCAACACTGAACGCCTTCCAGATCATCGTCACCGCACCCGCACCAGGCGGGGGTAACAACCTCTATGTCGACCCGCTCATCGGCGCGTCAAGCTGCAATGACTATGATGCCGGCAGCCGCGCCTGCGGCGCAGGTTCCGACACGGCCTTTCGCAACCTGAGCGGGGCGGCTGCGGCTGCCACTGCCGGTGAAACCGTTTTGATTCGCGAGGGCGACTACAATGAACAGCTGATTCCGCAGAACTCCGGCACCCCCGGCAACTACATCACCTATCGCAACTACGACTCAGAGCAGGCGAGGATCACCGGCACCAACCTCAGTCCGGCCATCGACATCTCAAACCGCCAGTACCTCATTCTGCAGGGATTGCGGGTAGAGGATGTCTATCGCTGGATGTACGCCCTCAACGCCCATCACAACATCCTGCAGTACAACAGCTTTCTGCGGGCAAACCACGGCAGTGGCAGCGCCAAGACCGGCCTGTTCTTTCAGGAGTCGACCCATAACAAGATTCTCAACAACACCATCGAGAACTCTTCACAGGACAACCTTGCCCTGATCAAATCAGATCACAACCTGGTGGAAGGCAACACCTTTGTGCGCGCCAGCCATACGCTCTGGGTGATCAAGTGCGGTAACTTCAATGTGATCCGCAATAACTATTTCTATAACGAGATCCAGAAGATCGGCGAGATCTACGACTGCGACAATGTGGGCTTCGATCACGAGTTCACCCTTCACGACGCCACCAAGTACAATCTGGTGGAAGGCAATACCTTTGCCAGAACCAGCTCGTATTACAGCACCTCCGGCGGCAACGGCATTCAGTACGCAGGCCAAAACGGCATCATTCGCCAGAATGTCTTCTATGCGAACAATTCCGGTCTTGGCATGCAGAACTACAGCCAGGAGGCCCGCTTCAACACCCACAACCGGGTCTACAACAACGTCTTCCACAAAAATCTCTGTGGCGGCATCACCACAATGGACTCTTCAGTGGGGGGCTTTGAGGACAACCTCTTCGCCAACAACATCCTCAACAGGAATACGGACTGCGAAGAACCCAATGTTCCCTACCAGCACGTCTACCGTAACGACATGTCGGGTTATCAGTTCGACACCAACAACTTCTTCTCCGGCAACCTGGGAGACAATGTGATCGGACACTGGGGCAGCACCGGCATCTCACTGGTCGATGCGCAGAACACTAAACCGGCTTTCTACGTAAACAACCTGGAGCAGGATCCGCAGTTCGTGGATGAGGTCAACCGTGACTTCACCCTTGAACCCACCAGCCCGATGATCGATGCCGGACGTTTCCTCACCGCCACCGTGGGCAGCGGCAGCGGCACCACCCTGGTGGTCGATGATGCCGGTTACTTCTACGACGGTTTCGGCATCGCCGGTGAGGCCGGGGATGAGATTCAGCTACAGGGCAGTAACGAGACCGCCCGTATCGTCGAGATCAACTATGCCAACCACACCATCACCCTCGATCGTGCGTTGAATTGGAATGCCGGTCAGGGCGTGGCCCTGAAATACAGCGGCACAGCACCGGATATGGGGGCGTTTGAATCACCTTAGCTTAATCGGGCATCTTTGCCCGATCCGCTGCGCTTGATCGGGCCTACGAAGCGATCCCCGCACATGTAGGCCGGTTCAAGCGCAGCGGAACCGGCGCTCGATTCAAACAAAATAGATGCGCGCATAGGCCAGTCCCGACGCAGACTGATTCCCCCATTCCTGCTATTCTTATTGGTTTTCCGCAGTCCAAAATCGAACAAAAAACGATGAAGATCCAGATCCAGACCCTGGTTACCGGGGCGCTTGAACGCCTTGCCGATGAAGGCGTTATCCCCGCCGATGCCATTCCCGTTCCCAATATCGAGCGCACCCGTGACAGCAAGCATGGTGACTTCGCCACCAATGTGGCGATGGTGTTGGCCAAGGCCGCAGGTTGCAGACCCCGGGATCTGGCAGAAAAGCTCATCGCTGCGTTGCCGGACTCGGGCGAGGTTGAACGCACTGAGATCGCAGGCCCCGGCTTCATCAACTTCTATCTGGCCCCAGCTGCCTATCATCAGCTGATCCCCACGATCATGGAACAGGGTCCCGCATTCGGCCGCAGCAATCTGGGCGCTGGCAAACGGGTGCAGGTGGAGTTCGTCTCCGCCAACCCCACCGGCCCGCTTCATGTGGGACATGGACGCGGCGCTGCCTACGGCTCCGCTGTGGCAGACCTGCTGGAGGCCGTGGGTTACGAGGTGCACCGCGAATACTACGTCAATGATGCCGGCCGGCAGATGGATATCCTCAGCACCTCGGTCTGGCTGCGCTATCTGGAGCTGTGTGACGAGGCGTTGACCTTCCCGGCCAACGGTTACAAGGGCGACTATGTCTGGGACATCGCCGCCACCCTGCACCGGGATCATGGCGACAGCTACCGCCACAGCACGGAGGAGCTCTTCGACAACATCCCCGCCGACGAGCCGGAGGGCGGCGACAAGGAAAAACACATCGACGCCCTGATCCAGCGCGCCAAGGAGCTGCTCGGCGATAATCGCTACCGGTTCGTGTTCGAGCTTGGACTCAATACCATTCTCGATGACATCCGTGATGACCTCTCTCTGTTCGGCGTCGACTTTGAGGAGTGGTACTCGGAACGCACCCTGATGGAGAGCGGCGCGGTCAACAAGATGATCGAGCGCCTGCGCAAGTCAGACTATGTCTATGAAGATGGCGGCGCCCTCTGGTTTCGCTCCACCGCCTTCGGCGACGAGAAGGATAGGGTGGTGGTGCGCGAAAATGGCCAGACCACCTATTTCGCCTCAGACATCGCCTATCACATGGACAAGCTGGAACGCGGCTTCGACCGGGTAATCGATATCTGGGGCGCGGACCATCACGGCTACGTGCCCCGTGTGCGCGCCGCATTGAAGGCACTGGGCGATGACGACAGCAAACTCGACGTGCTGCTGGTGCAGTTCGCCATCCTCTATCGGAACGGTGAGAAGGTACCTATGTCGACCCGCTCAGGCTCCTTCGTCACCCTGCGGGAATTGCGCAAAGAGGTGGGGGCCGATGCCGCCCGCTTTTTCTACGTGATGCGCAAGTGCGAGCAACATCTCGACTTCGACCTGGATCTGGCAAAATCCCAGTCCAGCGACAACCCAGTCTACTATGTGCAGTATGCCCACGCGCGCATCTGCAGCGTATTACGCCAGGCCGCAGACAGAGGGATCGACGTTCAGCCCAGCACCGGCACAGAGAACCTGAAACGTCTCACCGAGGCCCACGAGCAGGCACTGCTGGTCACCCTGGCCAAGTACCCTGAAGTGGTGGAAGCAGCCGCCACCCACGAAGAGCCACACCAACTCACCCACTATGTGCGCGAGCTTGCCAACGATTTTCATACCTACTACAACGCACACAAATTCCTGATTGATGATACCGCCCTGCGTGACGCCCGCATGAAACTGATCCTGGCCACCCGTCAGGTATTGCGCAATGGCCTGTTGCTGCTCGGTGTCTCCGCCCCGGAGAGCATGTAACCCATGGTCGACTACAAGCGGCGCGCCACCCCGAAACGTAAAAACAACAAACACAGTGGCAACTGCAGCCTCTGGTTTTTTTCCGGTTTCATCGTCGGGGCATTTATCATGGGCCTGGTCTGGCTGAAGCTGGGTCAGGATCTTGCAGAGGGACACATCCCCGGGGTTACGCCGCCAAAACCCACGGCAACGCATCCCAGGCAGACCGAACCGGAACAGCAAGCGGTGCCTAAACCACGCTTTGATTTCTATACCATCCTGCCGGAAATGGAAGTGGTGATCCCCGAGGATGAGATCATCGAGAGCGAGGCGCCTGCAAGACCCGCCACCCCGACCCGCCCCGACAAGAAGCCGGCTGCGATACAGGGGGTCTCCTACATCCTGCAGATGGGCTCGTTCCGAAAACATGCAGACGCCGACCGCATGAAGGCGAGGCTCGCCCTGATCGGCATCGAGGCGGAGATCCAAAAGGTCAGCATCAACAACCGGGACACCTACCACCGGGTTCGCAGTGGCCCCTACAACAGCCGTCAGCGGCTTAATGAGACGCTCAAACTGGCCAAAGAGAACCGTATCAGCACACTGGTGATAAAACTCAAAAAATAGCCCATAATCTTTCCGGGTATACCTTGATCACCGGCACAAATCCGGCACAAGAACAAAAGCCCTAATGTTTCGGCGCTTTGAGCCGATAAAAGTTGTACCCTTGATCTACAATCAATGTCTAATCTGAGCTTGCACCATGGAACTTGAAACCTACCGTTTCACTCCCGGCAACGGCTGGGACAGGGAACCTGACCACAACCTCGACGCCCCGAATACCCTCGTGCTTTTTTTCGGGGCGCCCGACTATTCGCTGATCGAAGACGCCGTATCGTGGCTGGAGGGGCGCTTCGCTCAAAGCGTCATGCTCGGCTGCTCATCCGCCGGAGAGATATTCGGGGATGAACTCTCCCTCGACTGTCTGGTAGTGGCGGTACTCCGTTTTCGGGAGACCCGCCTCAGGGTTGCCTGCACCGAGCTGGTACAAACCAGTGATTCATCCCGTGTGGGACATCAAATCTCATCCGCGCTGTTGGACAAGGATCTACAGGGCATACTGGTATTATCCGAAGGCCTCGGCGTCAACGGCAGCCAGTTGATCGAAGGTATCAATAGCGCACTGCCGAAGCACGTCACAGTCACCGGCGGTCTGGCTGGGGACGACGACCGGTTCGAGCGAACCTGGGTCTGGCATGACGGGCTTCGCAGCTCCAAACTGATCTGCGCATTGGGCCTGTACGGCTCCAAGATTTCCATCGGCTACGGCTCAAAAGGGGGATGGGATCTGCTGGGCCATGAACGGGAGGTTACCCGTTCAGTCGACAACATACTCTATGAACTGGATGGGCAACCCGCACTTGATATCTACAAGCGTTATCTTGGCGAGCGCGCCTCCGGCCTGCCGGCCACTGGACTGCTGTTTCCACTCTCCATGCGGGACCAGGAGGCCACTGACGATCCCAAGGTTCGCACCATTCTGGCTGTCGATGAGACCGAACAATCGATCACCTTCGCCGGTGATATCCCACAAGGCAGCTTCGTCCGCCTGATGCGCGCCAATTTCGACCGCCTGATCGACGGCGCAGCCACAGCCGTCGAAGAGATCAACCTCAGCCGTTATCACGGAGGCCCGGTCCTCTGCATCGCCATCAGCTGTGTGGGACGCAGGCTGGTGCTTGGTGAACGCACCGAAGAGGAGATAGAGGCAACCCTGGAGGGATTGCCCGGAGAGACCAGGCAGATCGGTTTCTACTCCTACGGCGAACTCTCCCCTTTGAGCAGCGGACGCTGCGACCTGCACAATCAAACCATGACCCTGACCCTGATCTGGGAAGATGAATAATGCACCGCCTGTTGCGCCGGCAGCTTAAAAAGTCCGGCCTCGACCCTGCTTCAAAGACCCCCCCCACCCTGGATCAGTGGCGTAAATTACTGCCGCACATCGACCGAGCCTATGAGCAGTCGGACCAGGATCGCTACACCCTCGAACGTTCCCTGACCATCTCCTCCGACGAGATGCATGAACTCTATATGCGACTCAAAGACTCAACCGAGGCACGATGGGGAGCGATCGCCAACGCACTGCCGGATCTGCTCTTTCTACAGGATGCCCAGGGCATCTATCATGAAATTTTCGCCAACGCCAGGGACGACAGACTCTTCCGTTCCGAGAATGAGATCATCAACAAACACCCCAAAGAGATCTTCCCCCCAAAAATTGCAGACACCTTCATGGAAATGCTGCAGAAAGCGCTGGATACGCAGGAGGTGCAGATCCTCGAATATGAACTGGATGTACCAGCGGGCAGACGCTGGTTCGAGGCTCGCATGACGCCGACCAAGTTGCGGCTCAACGGAGAAAAAACGGTGATCACCCTGGCCAGGGACATCACCGACAGAAAACAGTCGGAGGTTCGCCGGCGGCTTGCCTCCACCGTATTCGAGGCCGTCACCGAAGGCATGGTGATCCTCGATCAGGGCCACCAGGTTATTTTCGTCAACAGTGCATTCACCTATATCACAGGTCGCTCGGAAGCTGAGGCTGTCGGGCAAGAACCACGCTTTCTGCAAAGCGGCGCAAGCGAGGAAAAGCTTCGTATCATCTGGTCTATCGTCGACGCCAAGGGCAGTTGGCGCGGGGAGCTACAGAGCCGCCGCGCCAATGGCCAGATCTACCACCTTTGGCTCAGCATCAACGCAGTCAAAGACAGCAGTGAGAGAATAACCCACTACGCCCTCGTTCTAAGCGACATCTCAGAACTCAAGCGTTCCCAGGATGAGCTGGAATATATCGCCAGCCACGACCCCTTGACCCATCTGCCAAATCGGGTGTTATTTCACCAGCAACTGGAGCAGGCGATACACCGTTCGAAGCGCATCAACCGCAAAGGCGCCCTCTTCTTCCTTGATCTGGACCGTTTTAAAAACATCAACGATACACTTGGACACCATGTTGGCGACGACCTGCTCTTCCAGGTTGCGGAGAGACTGCGCCAGACAGCCCGCGAAGAGGACATGATCGCCCGGATCGGCGGCGATGAGTTCACCCTGGTCATCGAGAATCTGCAACGGGCGGAAGATGCCGCAATGGTTGCAAAAAACCTGTTGAAGACCTTTTCGGCTCCCTTCCCGCTTAAAGAATATGAGCTGGAGATTTCCGCCAGTATAGGCATCAGCATCTTTCCCGATGACGGCGATGAGATCAGCCAATTAACCAAACAGGCGGATTCCGCCATGTACAGCGCCAAAGAGCAAGGCCGCAACACCTTCCGCTTTTTCACCCAGAAGTTGACTGATACCGCCTTCGAGTTTTTTGATTTGGAGATCAGCCTGCGCAGGGCGATGGAACTCAATCAGCTCTTTCTGCTTTACCAGCCGCAATATGATCTGATCAGCGGTGAACTCATCGGCGTCGAAGCCCTGATACGCTGGAACCATCCCGGGATGGGGCTGGTCTCCCCCGACCGATTCATCCCCATTGCAGAGGTTAGTGGCCTTATCGAACCGATCGGGGAATGGGTGCTGCAAACCGCCGCCACCCAGGCGATCCAATGGGATAAGGCGGGACTGAAGCCCTTTCCCGTTAGCGTGAACCTCTCCCGGCGTCAGCTCAACAATCCCGGACTGGTCGAGGTGGTGAGCCGGATTCTCGAAACGACGGGTCTGCCGGGTAAACGTCTGGAACTGGAGATCACTGAGAGCGCCCTGCTGGACACAGAAGAGAGGGCCTGCAGCAGCCTGGAAAAACTGCGCGCGCTGGGATGCAGTATCGCCATAGACGATTTCGGCACTGGTTACTCATCACTCGCCAACCTGAAGATCTTCCCGCTGGACAGACTCAAGATCGACAAGTCCTTCATTCGCGAGGTGTCCAAAGACCCAAACGACGAGGCGATCATTCGCGCCACTATCGCACTCGGCAACAGCCTGCAACTCAGCGTAATCGCCGAAGGAGTGGAGACCGAGGCCCAACGCGACTTCCTGCTAAAAGAGGGATGCCGGGAGGTACAGGGGTTTCTGTTCAGTCAGCCGGTGGAGGCGAAGAGGATTGAGGAGATGGAAAAAAGGTTAAAGGTTAAAGGTGACCGTGCCATCTGATAGGTCGAACCCTGTAGCTTGGTATACCGTAGGCCGATTCAAGCGTAGCGGAACCGGCAACCTAAATCGTTCTGACAAAGCCTGAATGCCTGATCCGCTACGCTTGATCGAGCCTACATGCTAAAGCTGAAGATTGAAGTTTTGCCTGAATCTTGCGTCAAACCTGATGAAGCCCTTCAGCCGCCAACGGCAGTAGCGACAGCGTTCGGCTTATCCAGTGGCACGGCCACCTTTTACCTTTTACCTTTTACCTTTCGCCTTCTTCCTTATTCCCCCGGACAACCCGCATTGAACTCGACCGGCACAACCTGAACAGCATCGCCGGAATCGCCCCAACTGTAGACCTCGGTGGTGGCGGGGTCGCATTTATCGCAGCTTGAACCACAGGAGGCATAGACGCTGTGCTTCTCCACCCGGCCCTTGCGAATCCAGTGTTCGAGCATACCGCGCACCGCATCCGGGTCAGCATCGAAGTGCATGGCGATATCCGCCAGACTCGCCTGCTTACGCGCCATCAGGTAACGTTTGATATCTGCAAGAATCACATCTCCACCCCCAGCGTCTCCCGCTGCTCTCGTTGTGACCAGAAACGCAATCCAATGACCACCATCACCAGCAAGGTCAGCAACCCGACGATCCATGCCATGGCGCTCTCTGGATGTCGGGAGTAGGTGGCAGCCTGATAGAAGATAGTCGACGCCATGAATGCGACACCGGTGGTCCAGGCTGCCACAAAGGCCGCCCAGGCACCGCCCGCCTCCCGCTTGATCGCACCGATGGTGGCAATACAGGGAAAATAGAGCAGGATAAAGAGCAGATAGGCGAAGGCACCCGCCTGTCCGTCGAAACGCGCAGCCATGGCGCCGAAGATGCCGACATCAACCGCCTGGGCCTCTGCGGCCGCCTCTGCAGAACTGACATCACCTACGTTGAGGGCCAAAGGATCGCCCAGCAGATCTTTCACCCCGACAAGGTTCTCGGGCACCGTGGTTGCTGCCTCGATCAGCGCTTGCCAAAAGTCGAAGGGCGTCTCTTCCGTCACTCCGTTCTCTGCCGCGGCCAACCCGGTATAGATGGAGTTCAGGGTGCCGACCACCGCCTCTTTGGCCAAAACACCGGTAAAGATACCCACCGTCGCCGGCCAGTTGTCCTCTTTGATGCCCAGTGGTGCAAACAGGGGTGTCAGCACTTTACTGGCCGCACTGAGTACCGATTTCTCTGAGTCCTCATTACCGAAGGAGCCGTCTGTACCAATGGAGTTGAGCACATTGATCGCCAACACCATGAGGATAATCACCCGCCCTGCCTCCTTGATGAAGAGCCGGACCCGATCCCAGGTGCGCAGGGCGACCCCCTTTGCCGTCGGCATATGGTAAGGGGGGAGTTCCATCATGAAACCGGTACTCTCACCCGAGAGCAGAGTCCGCTTCATGATCATTCCGGTGAGAATCGCCACCGTGATGCCGATCATGTAGAGCCCAAAAACCAGGTTCTGGCCATTGGCGGGAAAGAAGGCTGCGGCAAAGAGCGCATAAACAGGCAGTCGCGCCCCACAGGACATGAAAGGGTTCATCAGGATCGTCAGTTTGCGCTCACGAACACTCTCCAGTGTACGGGTCGCAAGCACCGCTGGTACATTGCAGCCGAAGCCCACGATCATCGGCACGAACGCCTTGCCCGGCAGACCTATTGAACGCATGAAGCGATCCATCACAAAGGCGGCACGGGCCATGTAGCCGGTATCCTCCACCACCGAGAGAAAGAGATAGAGTGCGGTAATGATGGGGATGAATGTTGCCACCACCTGAACACCGCCTCCCACCCCGTTGGCGAGCATCACCACCATCCAGTCGGGGAAACCGATATCAGAAAGCAGCAGGCCGAAGCCGTCGACAAAGATAGCCCCGGCCACGCCATCAAAAAAGTCGATGAAGGCACCACCAATATTGATGGCGAACATGAACATCAGGTACATCACCGCCAGAAAGACCGGAATGCCGAAGATACGGTTCAATACCACTTTGTCGATGCGGTCACTGAGGGTCTTGCCCGCCTTGCCGCGCTCATGTACCACGGTCTGCGCCAGGGCATGGGCATGGCCGTACCTAGCGTCGGCGATATGGATATCCGCCTCTTCGCCTGCACGATTCTCTATGGCCTGCTGCCACTCATTCACTTGCGTCTCGAGAACCGCATTGGCATGGCTCAATGCAAAGGCATCCTCCTCCAGCATCTTCAGCAGCAGCCAACGACGTTTGGCCCGCTCCGGTTCCTCCTGCAGCAGCGGCTCCATCTCGGTGATCGCCTGCTCCACCACCTCTTCCTGTGCCAGAGCGAAACCGCCGCTGACCGATCCGGAGGCAAGATCCTGAATCGCCCCCTTCAGTTTGATGATGCCCTCCCCGGTCACTGCGACGATAGGCACTACGGGACAACCCACTTCACTACTGAGCTTTGCAAAATCGATTTCGATGCCGCGCTTGCGCGCCACATCCATCATATTGGCAGCGATCAGCAGGGGCACCCCCATCTCCAGCATCTGCACCGTGAGATAGAGGTTCCGCTCCAGATTGGCAGCATCGACAATATTGATGATCAGGTCCGCATCCCGCGATAGCAGATAGTCGCGGGTCACCTGTTCATCCAGGGAGGCGGCGTCGAGGGAGTAGATACCTGGCAGGTCGATGACGGTGACAGCGTCACCCTCGAGGTCGAAATGGCCCTCTTTCCGATCCACCGTGACACCGGGCCAGTTGCCGGTGCGCTGTCGGATGCCAGTCAGGGCATTGAAGAGTGCTGACTTGCCACAGTTGGGATTTCCCGCCAGGGCGATCGTCAGGGGTTTGTCGCCCGGCGATCGGACAGGCGTCTGCTCGTTGTTTTCACAACAGCCCATGATTACCTTTCGAATCTGAGTGTCTAAGTTGTGCCGTTGTCCAGGAGAGACATCAGCAGCTTCTCAGCCACGCCGCCCCCAAGGGCCACGCGCGCACCACCATTTGCCACCACGACCCCACGACCCCGGTGCTGAAGCACATCCACCTCCGAGCCAACTCGCAGACCAAGGCTAAGCAGACGCCGCGTCATCTGACGTCCTCCCTTCACCTCAAGGATGCGGGCATGCGCGCCTACCGGCAGGGTAGCCAGTGAGACAGTTTCGGTGACAGATTCAGATTCCAGACTCATCGCAGACACTATGAAAATACCTAAATAATTATGATTCTCATTTAAACAGGTTTAACCCCGCCTGGTCAAGAGGGAAGAATTACATAATTTAACCATAAACTGATATGACAGCGATCAACTTGCCATGCACTCTGGACGCATTGACGACGCACTACATAGGCTTAATCAACAGATCCGCCCGATGGGGCTTCAGAAAATGCGCGCCATCCGCGCTCATGTGGGCCATGAACGCACTGCGGATCTGCTCATATCGCGCCTCATCGATATCCAGCTTGGTATGGGTCACCTTGAGAAAGCGCGATTCGAACTCATCCCAGGTATAGGTGCCGGGCACTTCGAAGAAGAGTTCCTGCCGCAGATCAAATGCACCGGATGACACCTCCGTTTTGATGGCGTTAAAGGCCAGCTGACGCACCTTTTTCTCATCGTGGATGAGCGACATCAAGGCATTGAACGAACCGGTATAGACCGGCTCAGAGAAGTAGGCCAATCCTCCAGGCTTCAAGACCCGGTGGATCTCCCGCATCGCAGCCGGCATCAACTCGGCAGGGACATGATGCAGCGACTTCAGCATCCACACAATATCAATGCTGTTGTCCGCTTCACTGATCGCCTGCGCCCCTTCCATACGAAAGTCCACGTTCCGCAAGTTCAACTGCAGGTTTTTCTCATGCTGTACCCGGTCGACCTCCGTGGCGATAAAGCGGGATGCCGGATAGCGCTCCGCCAGCTGCCGGGTGGTCCAGGCAGCACCGCATCCCAGTTCCAGGATACGGGCGTTATCCAGCGGCAGGAGCCGCTCCATCAGCGCCTGTTCTGTAGTAGTTTCATAGGCATTCGGCTTGTGAAGTTGCATGGTTTCGGCTGACAAGAGTCACGGGCTCCGTTAAAGTTTAGGTCTGATTAAATGCGATTTCATTTCGCGGACGTATCATTTTACTACAGATGGAGCAGAGCGGTTCACGCTCCCTCTCTGTCTCAACCCTGGGATCTCAGAAACTTGCTGTCCGAACAACTGGCAAACTGGATGCACCGCATTCGCATTCACCTCTCCAGACCGGATGCACTGATACAGCTCTCGGGCCTGGGTCTGATCACCGGTTTTCTGGCAGGCGGCGTAATCGTTGCCTTCAGATTGGCGGTGGAAGGCAGCCAGGCCGGACTGCTGCCTGCTGGTCTGCCGGAAAATTACGAGGCACTGCCGCCATTATTGCGCTTCCTGCTACCAGTCATCGGCAGTCTGTTGTTAGGGTTCATTTTTCACAATTGGTCTAAAGGTCTCTATGTTCTCGGCATTGCCCGGGTAATGGAACGACTCGCCTACCACCAGGGCTACCTCACACTGCGTGAATTCATACTGCAGTTTGTTGGTGCGGCGATCGCCATCATCAGCGGGCATTCAGTCGGCCGGGAGGGGCCCCACGTTTTTCTTGGCGCAGCCAGCGGCTCACTGCTCGGACAGCAACTTTCACTCCCCAACAACACCATCCGCACACTGGTCGGCTGTGGCACTGCGGCAGGTATCGCCGCCTCTTTCGACACCCCACTTGCCGGGGTGATCTTCGCCCTGGAGGTGGTCATGATGGAATACACCCTGGCCAGCTTCATGCCCATCATCCTCGCAGCCGTCAGTGCCAACAGCATCGCCATCTACTTTCTCGGTGACGAACGCGCCTTCGATATGTCGGTGCTGACCTTGGGATCGATGCAGGAGCTGCCGATTCTGCTGCTGCTCGGACTCGTCGTAGGTACGGCAGCAGCCGGCTTCAACCAGCTCATCCAGGTCACTTCCACCTCCAGCAAGCCCCTGGCCTTTTGGCAACGCACCCTGCTGGGGGGCATTATCGTCGGTCTTTTGGGGGTCATCGTGCCCCAAGTACTGGGCATTGGCTACGACACGATCAACGACATCCTGCTTGGAAAGCTTGCTATTGAACTGCTGTTGGTTCTGATTTTTGCCAAGTTGCTCGCCACTTCCGCCAGCATCGGCCTGGGCATACCTGGCGGCATGATCGGACCGGCGCTCTTTATCGGCGCAGCCATCGGCGGTTTTATTGCGCCGCTCGCCGGGCTCCTGATCGATGGGGAAGTTTCAGACCCGGGTCTCTACGCACTGATCGGCATGGGCGCCATGATGGGCGCCAGTCTGCAGGCACCACTTGCCGCCCTGACCGCCATCGTCGAACTTACCTTCAGCCCGCAGATCGTGATGCCCGGCATGCTGGTGATCGTCGTCGCCAGCCTCACCAGCAGCGAACTCTTCCGCAAACAGTCCCTCTTTATCACCATCCTCAAATCGAGCGGTCTCGACTATCGTACCGACCCGGTGATGCAGTCACTGCGGCGTGTCGGCGTTGCCAGCGTGATGAATAACAATTTTCTCCGCTGCGAAAGGGAGATGGATCGTAATTCCGCCCGCCAAATCCTGAAATTGGCAACTGAATGGCTGGTTATCAACAAGGAGGATGAGCCCACAATCCTGCTGCGGGGCCTCGATCTTGCGCGATATTTGGAAGAGTCCGAGGAGCAGAATATAGACTTGCTCTCTATTCCTGCCCGGCGTTATCAACTTGCCGGTGTGACGATGCAAGCCAGTCTGCAGGAAGCCCTCGAAAAACCTCAGGAGAGCGGCGCGGAAGCACTCTTCGTGGAGCGACGGAAACATCGTGGCGCATACCGTATTTTGGGCATCCTGACCCGGGATCAGATTGACTCGGCCTACCGTTTTTGACCCCGATCATCTACCCTGCCGATAGTACGGCAAGCCGCTGCGAAAAAGCATATTATATCGTCTTGTTTGGGCACGACGACTATAGGACAACGATCATGAGTGACGGCCAGAATCCTGAAAACATCATCTACAATGACCAGTCTATCCGCCTGGATGAACTGCTGCAGGAGCATGATCGTCTGGTATCAGAAAACACGAATTTAATGAAGAGACAGAAGAAGGCCATCCGCCGCTTCAACCGGGAAGAGCAGCTGAAGCCCTATCAGGCTGAACTGATCAAGATGCAGCAGTATCTTGAGTCCACCGGCACTCGTTTTATCATTCTGTTCGAGGGAAGAGACGCAGCGGGCAAGGGCGGCACCATTCGCCGTGTTACCCGCTACATGAATGAGAAACACTACCGTATCGTCGCCCTCGGAAAACCAACTGAAGTGCAGAAGACCCAATGGTTTTTCCAGAAATATGTGACCCAATGCCCCCGCGGAGGTGAGGTCGTACTCTTCGACCGCAGCTGGTACAACCGTGCAATCGTTGAACCCATTTTCGGATTCTGTACGCCTGACGAGCACGAAAATTTTATGATCGGCGTAACCGGCTTTGAGAAGGATCTGGTGCGCCAGGGTACTATTCTGGTGAAACTCTATTTTTCCGTTTCCAAAGAAGAGCAGGCTCGCCGCTTCGAACGCCGCAAGACCGACTCCCTGCGGCAGTGGAAACTATCCGAGATCGACGTCCAGGCCCAGGATCGATGGGACGAGTTCACAAACCAGAAGTATGAGATGTTAAAACGTACCAATACAACCCACTCACCCTGGACCATTATTCGCTCCATCGACAAACACCAGGCCAGACTCAATGCCATGAAAGTGATCCTGAACGCCGTGCCTTACGAGCGACTGGATCCGACGCTCGACTTCGTACCGAGCCACGATGTCGTCATCTCCGGCTCCCGTGAACTGGAACTGATGGAAGCCCAGCGTCTCCAGAGCGGAAAGTTCGTGGGGTGAGCCATGACCATTTGTCCAGTGGACAAACGCAGCGTGGCGAACGGCCGGACAAGGAGGTCCGGACCGGGAGTTAAAAAGAGCGCCCAAGCCCCGCCAGGGACGGCAGCTCACCTACTTCCTTACGAGACCCACCGTTTGTAGGCCCGATCAAGCACAGCGGATCGGATATTCGGTGCCGGTTGCGCTACGCTTGAACCGGCCTACGACTTACGATGACCAGCGTAATAAGGTTTCAAACCGTCTCAGCCAGCCGCATCCGTTCCCCTCGTCCCACGAATCAGCTTCAACACCACAATCAGCATTGGGGTTCCATGCATCAGTAGATCGAAGATATCGATGGGACGGGAGAGCGTGCCGTCGGCCAGCATCTTGAGCTTTTCCCATAGATGGGGTTCAGGATAGAAGGGGGCCAACGCCAGCAAGACCGCAGGCAATACAATCATCTGTAGTGGAATCTTATCTAACCAGGACATCATTGACGGTTCTCTTTCATATACATTCTCGGCAAAGTTTACGGTATCGATCTGCATCTGCTGCACTAAAACAGCAGGCGATTATCTTTTCAAAATCATCCACCCACTCTCTCATGGCTGCAAGGGCAATCGCGGCAGCCTGCTGCTTGGGGTAGCCATAGACACCCGTACTGATCGCAGGAAAAGCAATCGTGGCAGCGCCATGTGCTTTGGCCACAGCAAGTGATTCACGGTAGCAGGATGCCAGCAGCGCTGACTCTCCCCTCTCTCCACCCTGCCAGACCGGCCCCACTGTGTGGATCACCCACTTTGCAGGCAATCGAAATCCGGGCGTAATACGCGCCTCACCTGCCGGGCAGCCACGGAGAGGCCGACATGCGGCAAGCAGATCTGGGCCAGCCGCCCTGTGAATTGCACCATCCACGCCTCCACCCCCCAGCAGGGTTGAGTTTGCCGCATTGACCACGGCATCCACTTCAAGTCGGGTGATATCTCCCTGTACAATCCGTATCTGGCCCATCGTAATAATCCCCAGGTATGTCGACGTCCACACTCAATTTACTACTGATTGTTTTGCTGCTGATCTGGTTCTGGCGCGACAGTCTCAAAGTCAGAGAGAAAGCCACCCGCATCAGCCGTGCCGCCTGCAATGCTCAAGGCGTGCAATTTCTCGATCAAACCGTCGCCCGACGCCGGATCGGAGTGAGATGGATACGCGCAGGTTTGAAATTCCGCCGACTCTATGAGTTCGACTACAGCCAGGAGGGGAGCGGCAGGCAGACAGGCTACATCATAATGCTGGGTGACCAGCTTGAGCTACTGCATATCGAGACCGAGGAGAGTGACGAGTCGCACTAGCCAAGACAGGCTCGTCATCCAGATAAGGAATAGAGGCTGCCAGGGACTAGTGTTATTTCACCACCCGGAGAGCAGGCCGTTTACCTGAACCCGGAGGATCAGGCTCGTCATCAGGGTGTTCAGCGCCAGTTTCTGCCTCGCCGGGAAACAACATACCCTGGTTGCTCTCCTTGCCGTAAATCCCCAGCACTGCCGCCGGCGGCACATGAACATCCTCCGGGCTACCATTGAAACGAGCGCTGAAACTGATCCACTCGTTTCCCAGTTCAAGCCCAACCACCGCGGACGGACTCAGATTCAGCACTATGCGCCCCTCATCCACAAACTCATGAGGAACCAGCACCTGTGGATCGTCGGCATTGACCAACAGGTAGGGCGTCTCTCCGTTATCCACCAGCCAATCATAGAGAGCCCGGATCATATAGGGCTTATTCGAAGTCATTGGCAGTAATGTTGAACGATATTAACCGCGCATCTCCCGCTCCGCTTCAGAGATACACTGAACGAATGACTCGCGCTCGAAGAGTCTTGCCGCATACTCGTGCAGACCCTTGGCGGATGGGGGAATCTCAATCCCCAACACCGGCAGACGCCAGAGTAACGGCGCAATAGCGCAGTCGACCAGGGTAAAATCATCGCTCATAAAGAACGGCTTGGCGCCAAACACCGGCGCAGTCGAAATCAGGCTCTCCCGCAACTCCTTACGCGCCTTGGCTGCATCCTTCTTGCCTGCCATGATGATATCCAACTGACTGTACCAATCATTATCGACCCGATACATCAGCAGCCGCGAGGTCGATCTGGAGACCGGGTCCACCGGCAACAACGGCGGATGTGGAAAACGCTCGTCCAGATACTCCATGATAATGCGCGACTCATAAAGCTTTAGATCCCGATCCACCAGGGTTGGCAAAGTGCCATAGGGATTAAGCTCCATCAATGCTTCAGGCATATTGAGAGGATCGATGTCCTTGACCTCGAAGGTGATGTTCTTCTCGGCCAGCACCATCCTTACTCTGTGGCAGTAGGGATTCTGCGGATCCGAATAGAGGGTCATTACTGAACGCTTGTTAGCAACCGCCGCCATTGATACCACTCCATACTTGATCGGTGAAGCCGCCCATGAGGACTTGAATCAACCGGAAATAAAAAAATAACGAACGAAAAAAGGCGCACAGTATACATCAACTGTGCGCCCTGTGTTTCAGATATCGACTATCGCCGCATCAATGAATGTCTTTCCAGTACTCTTTTTTGAGCATGTAAGCGAGAACGAAAAATACCGCAATAAAGAGTAGCACCCACTTACCCAAACGCCGGCGTTCCATCTGAATCGGCTCACCGACATAGCTCAGAAATGCAGTCAGGTCACGGGCAGTCCCGTCGTACTCTTCTGGACTCAGGGTTCCCGGGGTAACCTGCTCGAAGTGATCGAACACCTGTGTGTCGTTGCCAGCGGCGCCCTTCTCAATCTTGAAGACAGCCTTCTGGGCACCCTGCAGCTCCCACAGCACGTGGGGCATGCCGACATCCGGAAAGACGATATTGTTCATACCGAAGGGACGGGAGTCGTCCTGATAGAAGCTACGGAAGTAGGTGTAGAGCCAGTCCACACCACGGGCCCGGGCGATCACACTCAGGTCTGGCGGTGCAGTACCGAACCACTCTTCAGCCTTATCTGCGGGCATGGCAATGTTCATGGTGTCACCGATCTTGTCGGTGGTGAACATCAGATTATCCTTCACCTCCTGCTCGGTCAGACCCAGGTCCTTCGCCATGCGATTAAAACGCTGATACTTGGCCGAATGACAGCTCAGGCAGTAGTTCATGAAGACCTTGGCGCCCCGCTGCAACGAGGCCTGGTCGGACAGGTCAATGTCGGCATGATCCAGGTGGGCACCACCGGAAGCCATTCCCAGCATGGGCGCCGCGGCCAACAGAAATGCAACAATCAGCTTTTTCATTCGGTCACCCTCTCTGGAACAGGCTTGGTCTTGTCCATCTTGCTGTAGATGGGCATCAGCAGGAAGAATGCAAAGTAGTAGATGGTTCCGATCTGAGCCAGGATTATATAAAGGTCAGTCGTCGGCTGGGTACCCAGGTAGCCCAGGATGATGAAATCCGCAACAAACAACCAGAGAATGGTCTTGTAGAGCGTACCCTTGTAGCGAATCGATTTCACCGGACTCTTGTCAAGCCAGGGCAGGAAGAACATCACAATAATCGAACCGAACATTGCAACAACACCCGGGAAGGCAGAACCCATAAGCGAAGGTACCGCACGCAGAATCGCGTAGAAGGGGGTGAAGTACCAGACCGGCGCAATGTGGTCAGGCGTCTTCAACGGGTTGGCCGGCTCAAAGTTGGGATGCTCAATGAAGTAGCCACCCATCTCCGGAGCGTAGAAGATCACCGCCGCGAAAAGAAAGAGGAAACCCGCAATGCCGGCAATATCCTTCACACTGTAGTAGGGGTGAAAAGGGATGCCGTCAGCCGGTGCAGTATCGCTCCACTTGTTGCCTTTGGGGCCCTTCTTGATCTCGATGCCATCAGGGTTGTTGGAACCCACCTTGTGCAGCGCAACGATGTGAACGAAGACCAGCGCAGCCAATACGAACGGCAGCAGGAAGTGCAGGGCGAAGAAGCGGTTCAGGGTGACATCAGAGATAACGTAGTCACCACGGATCCAGACACCCAGGTCAGGACCGATCACCGGAAACGCAGAGAACAGATTGACGATAACCTGCGCCCCCCAGTAGGACATCTGGCCCCAGGGCAGCAGATAACCCATGAAGGCGGTGGCCATCATCGCCAGGTAGACGATCACGCCGATGATCCACAGCAGCTCACGGGGCTTGCGGTAGGAACCGTACATCAACCCGCGGAACATGTGCAGATAGATGACGATAAAAAAGGCGGAGGCGCCGGTGGAGTGCATGTAGCGAATCAGCCAGCCCCAGTCCACATCTCGCATGATGTATTCGACCGAACCGAAGGCCATCTCTGCATCTGGCTTGTAGCTCATGGCCAGCCAGACACCGGTGAAGATCTGCAGCACCAGCATCAGCATCGCCAGGGAGCCCATGAAGTACCAGAAGTTGAAGTTCTTCGGGGCGTAGTATTGCGCCAGGTGCTCGTTCCACACCTTGGTCATCGGAAAGCGGTCGTCGAGCCAGCCGACGAAGTTCTGCATCATGCTCATCAGGAAGCACCTCCATCAGCACCGATCTGTATCCTGGTATCGGAAAGATATTGGTAAGGGGGAATCTCCAGATTCTTCGGCGCCGGTACGCCCAAGTAGACACGACCGGCAAGATCGAATCGGGAACCATGGCAGGGACAGAAAAACCCGCCTTTCCACTCAGGACCCAGGTCGGCCGGGGCCACTTCTGGACGGTAGGTGGGTGAGCAACCCAAGTGGGTGCAGATACCGACCGCCACCAGATATCTCTCCTTTATGGAACGGAAGGGGTTCTTGCAGTAGTCAGGCTGCTGACCGGTATCGTCAGATGCAGGATCCTGCAACGTAGCATCCAAAGTCGGCAGATCTTTCAGGTTCTGCTCGGTACGAAACACGACCCAGACGGGTTTGCCGCGCCATTTGACGCGCATCATCTGCCCCGGTTCCAGCTTGCCGATGTCGGCCTCGACCGGCGCACCTGCCGCCTTGGCTTTTTCACTGGGAGCCCAGGCCGCCAGGAAAGGATACACTACGAATCCGGCGCCAACCGCACCGACCGCACTGGTGGCCAACGTTAAAGTACGCCGCCTTTTCAAATCAACGCCATCTGCGCTCATATCTTTCAGACTCCCCGATTTTCTGGACAGATCGGCACATTTTAGCCATGTGCAACAACCCTAGCCGTTCAGGACATTAGAATATACTTAAAAACCCCTAAATTGACCGCGCATTCTCCCCCAAGCCTATCAACAGGTCAAGACTGACGGGGCTTTTTCTACTCATTGTTGCCTCAGATCAAAAGCAAGCGTCTCTATGCAGGGTTATCGACGTCGAAAAAACGATAATCCAGTGAAAACCTTTCTGCCAAGTGCTCAGCCAATGCCTGTACACCATAACGCTCTGTGGCATGATGTCCGGCAGCAAAATAGTGTATACCCCGCTCTCTGGCGACATGCACTGTGGCTTCCGATATTTCACCTGAGATATAGGCATCGAGATTAAGATCTGCCGCCTCTTCGATGAAACCCTGAGCGCCTCCGGTACACCAACCTACGCTTTGAATTGCACCACCGCCAGAGTCGATATGCAGCGGAGCCCAGCCCAGCACCTCCTGCAAACGCCGCTGTAACTCTACCGCCTGTAGCGGAGCCTCCAGGTCACAACGCCATAGCAGGCCTTTCCCCGCTTCAGTCACCCTTGGATTTGGAAAGGCCAACCGCTCCGCCAACTGGCGATTGTTACCCCATACCGGATGCGCATCCAGCGGCAGATGATAAACCAGCAGATTGACCCCGCCCTTGATCAGGGCGCTGATTCGACGTCCCTTCATCCCCCTGAGCGCCGCAGCCTCACCTTTCCAGAAAAAACCATGATGCACCAACAGCGCATCCGCCCCCCAGTCGACGGCTGCATCGATCAGGGCCTGGCTCGCCGTAACGCCCACCATCAACCGATTCACCTCTGAGACCGCCTCCACCTGCAATCCATTGGGACAGTAGTCATCAAAGCCGTCGGCATTCAGGCAGTCATTGCAGTAGGTTTCGAGCGCATTGATATTGATCATGATTATCCCTTCCTGACAGTGATACTGATGGCATGTTAGGTTACCTCCACTATGCGAATCGGAAAACTCCTCTCATTTCTGCTCACCTCGGCAACTGCCGGCATTGCAGCCGCAATCGTCATTCTCTTTCTGGCACCGGGGCTGCTGCACAATGACAAGCCGCCGGAACCGGAACTCAACAGATCAGACGGTGGAGAACAGATCACCAGGCAACAGGGCCCTTTCTCATACGCAGACGCAGTCTCCGTTGCTGCGCCCTCCGTGGTCAATATCTTTACGGCCACGATTACCACTGAGCGCCAGACATTGCGATTCAGGGATCCGATACTGCAACACCTGTTTGGCGACTCTCTCCCGGAAAAGATCCGGCGGCGGCGCGATACCAGTCTGGGTTCCGGCGTCATCATTTCAGAGGACGGCTATCTGCTGACCAATCATCACGTTGTCGACGGCGCTGACGAGATAAGGGTCGTGCTCGCCAATGGCCACAGCGTCAACGTCAGCCTGATCGGCAGCGACGAAGAGTCGGATGTGGCGGTATTGAAGATAGACGATGAACCAAACCTGCCGGCGATCCCCATCGGCAACTCCGATACGCAGCAGGTGGGTGACGTGGTACTCGCCATCGGCAACCCTTTTGGCGTCGGTCAGACCGTCACCATGGGAATCGTCAGCGCCACCGGCCGCACCCATCTTGGTATCAACACCTTTGAAAATTTTATCCAGACAGATGCGGCCATCAATCCCGGCAACTCAGGCGGCGCCTTGATCAACGCCCACGGCGAGCTGATCGGCATCAATACCGCAATCTTCTCCAAGAGCGGCGGCTCTCAGGGCATAGGTTTCGCCATCCCCTTCGACCTGGCTGAAGGGATCATGCGCCAGCTGATCGCAAGCGGCCAGGTGGTGCGCGGCTGGCTGGGCATACAGGGACAGGATGTGACCGAAAAGCTTGCTGAAGCGTTTGGCCTGCATGCCGTAGAAGGCATTCTGATCACAGGCGTGCTCGAGGATGGCCCAGGGAGCCGGGCCGACATGCGCCCCGGCGACGTTATCACCGAGGTCAACGGGGTCAGGCCCCACAACTCTCATGAATTGATGCAGCTTATCGCCAATGAGCCACCGGGATCGGTATTGAAGGTCAGCGGATGGAGAGGCAATGCCGAATTTACGGTCGACGTGATATCCCAGGAACGCCCACCCTCCACACGCTGAGATAACGGCTGTAGATTGAGCCTGATCACGAGAACCCGCACGATGCCGGACTGGCAGCGATAAAACCGGACCATCAGCTGCCGCTGATCGATTCCAGGGCATCCGGGTAGGTAGTGCCGACGATCCCCTGCCCGTTTACCCAGTCGAGATACTCCGTCAGGGCCCGTTCCGAGGTGGCGGTAAAGTTCTTGCTGTGACCAATGGCCACCAGCGGCAGCGACGCCGGCTCCCCGGCAAAACGCTTACACCACTGACGGGTGATCTCAATCAGCAGCGGCGCAGGTAGCGTGGAGAAATCGAGCATCACCGTCCCGAGTTGCCGCAACCGGCTGAGCCGGCCAAATAAGCGGGCCGCGGCCCCACGCGGCCCCCGGTAGGAACCCTGGCAACCCTCTGTCAACCCGGCCCTACGCAAGGCCTTCAGATGATCCAGGCGGGCCACCCGACCAGTGAGAATGGGGAATTCCCACACGCCATGGGAGACCGGAATATTGAGATCCTGGTCCACGTTCCAGAAAGGCAGATCGGGGGCATCGCGGAAATCACTCCACTCCCCGGCAGTGGCGTTGCGCAGCCCCGGAGCCACTGTGGAATCGATGAGAAAACCCTGATCCGAGAGGGCCGCCAGCACCAGGGCCGACGGCTGGATGCACCACCCCCCGGCACGAAAGGCGATACAGCGGTAGTCGGAACGCTGCTGCCGACCCAGCCCCTCCAGCCATACCTTGCCTTGTTCCAGCAAACCTGCCACCTCATGGAATGGGAGGTCACCGATGCGCCAGCGCGAGAGATCGAGTTGCCAATTCCCCGCTGGATCGAGCTTTGCGTCCCACCATTGGGGATGCAGGTGGAGCTGCAGGTCATGACCTCTGGCCAGAACCTCTGTCAGCTGCAGCCTCACCGCATCACTTTGGGCCTGACAGGCGGGCTCCCGCTCCATGGCGGCAAACTCCAGCGCCTCCACAAACAGGGTCAGCGGCACACCACGGGATTCGGCAATGGCCAGGATACGTTCCGTCGACTCCAGCACACAGGGCCGGGGCTGTCCGGAACCGTCGCCGAAGACCTCGTAGTCAACTGTGAGTATCAGCTGTGCCGGTTGATTCACAGAGATGCCTGGATTGATCCGTGGACGGGACCGGACTACCAGGTGAACTCGCAGCTGAAGCGTTCACCCGGTTCCGCCTTAAGGGTACCCACCAAAACATCGATGGGCTGCCGGCTGCCCAGGCTCTCGGAATACCAACCCAGATGGGGTTGCTCCTCACCACGGTGGATTTGCCACTGCAAGGCGGGATCGCCTTGAATCTTAAGCGTCTCATCCACTCCCTGCATACGAGCTAG
The DNA here is from genome assembly GCA_003660235.1 of bacterium endosymbiont of Escarpia laminata. Lineage (GTDB taxonomy): Bacteria > Pseudomonadota > Gammaproteobacteria > Chromatiales > Chromatiaceae > QGON01. The sequence continues at coordinate 95,236 of QGON01000064.1, forward strand.
AAACTGGTGGGGGGCATCCCCCGTCTGCAGCGTCACATCGGGATGGAAGTGGAAAAAGACCCGCACCGCAGTGACGGCATCGGCATGGATCTCGTCCTCAACCCGCAACTGCCGCTGCTCCGTCACCAAGGTCACCCGGCGCTGGTGGCGCACACTTCGGTCGGCGTATCCGGTAACGCTCCCCGCCACACTCATGCGGCTGAAAGAGTCTGTCATCTCCAACCCTTCCAGGTGCTGCCGGGAGTGCTGCAGCCAGAGAAAGGCGCCGCCGATCTGGGATTGGTCGTGGCCGTTGATCTCCACCGTATTGTGGGCGGCGGTGCTACGGAAGTAGTCCCGCCAGTCGGGCTGTGTGTGGTAGCAGTAGGTTCCGGGGTCCACCAGCCACCAGCGGCCATTGAGGGCCAGCAGCAGACTGTTGGCGTCGGCGTGGCCATGCGCCGCGATGGAGGGATAGCCCAAGGGTCCGGCGTCAAAGATGACGTGGGCACCATTGCCCTTCAACACCGCGTAACCACCGTCGGGGAAGAGCAGACCACCCGGCGCTGCATGATCTTCCGGCGCCTGGGCAGCGCCATCATCCTCACTGCCCGCCATCAGGGCATACCAGAAGGCCTTTTGCGGGAGCTTATCGCCACCGCAGCCTTGACCGGTCACCGTACGAATGGCGCAGCAGACATCCCGATAGGGGTCTGTCGGATCCTGCGGCTCAAAACGCACCACCACGCCGTCATCAGAGTCGCCTATCTGTGGCACCGTCCCACCCACCGGACGCAGGGCACTGATGAAGCGCTCCATCGCCACCACCCGGGAGCAGAAGGTGTCGCTGAAGGGGTTGCCGTAACGCTCCCCCACCAGCCGGTTGAGAAAGAGGTACTCCATCACCCAGAGGTGATAGTAGTTGGCCTGCTCCCGGTTGACCCCGTCCTCGAAGACCTGTTTCACCGCCTCGGCTTCCAGCTCCTGTTTGGCCTGCGCAGCCCAGATCTCACCCTCGTCACCCAGGTCGAAGACGTTGCAGCCGACCCAGAGGCCGGTCAATTCGCCGATCAGATGGTTGTTGGCGGAAGAGTGACGGGAGAGGAAGTGGCGGATGAAGTGGGCATGCTGATAAATGGCCAACCCCAGGGCAGCAGGATCCTTCACCCGTGCGAAGAGACCCTTTTCATCGCGCAGAGACAGCAGGCTGTGGACGAAGGCCCAGGCCACCAGGCGCAGGGCCACCTCCAGGGTGCTGCACCAGTGCACGCCGAGGCCGAATGGATTCTGCTCAATCCAGCTGTCGATCTGACCCACCGCCAGATCAGCATAACGGGCATCCCCGGTGGTGGCATATGCCACGGCAAGGGGCACCAGGTGGGGATGGCGGGCCACCTCCCAGAGGGTTTTGCAGTTGCCCACCCGGTCGTTGTCCCGGTAATCGATCCCCTTGCCGTAGATCAGCGGCGCGACAATGCCGGACTCGGGATCCTGATGCCAGTTGAAATCCCCCAGCACGCTGACCTTGTGGTGGCCGAAGATGTCGACCTCGCCACTGAGGAGCGTCTCGTAACCACCGAGTTGTTCACCGTAGGCGCTCTGCCACTGTGCAAAAATCGTTTGCGGATCCCCCTGAAACAGTGACCCGCGACCACTTACCGGCTGCTTGGGACGGGGCTGCCAGCCGCCATCGATGCGTCGGCGCTCCAACCTTCCCTGGACCACCCGGCCGACCCGGAAGAGGATCTCCGCCGGGCCCATCGCCTTGATACGGTTGATCTTCCAGGCCAGGGAGCTCATGCGGACATCCCGTATTCCCGGTGCCATATCTCAAGATTGAGCAGCGCCCAGAGCAGTTTTTCGTGGTTCTGCACACCATTGACGTGGTCGTTGACGTAGCGCTCCAATACCGGCCGATTGAAGTAGGCGGCGGTACGGGAGTCTGCACTCAGGAGATGGTCGCAGAGGTAGTCCCTCATCGGGCCCTGAAACCACTCGTTCACCGGCACCCGAAACCCCACCTTGGGCCGCTCCAGAATCGACTCCGGCAGGATCTGTTTCATGCCCTCCCGCAGCAGCCACTTGGTGCTGCCGTTGCGGATGCGGCAGTCGTCAGGCAGGGAGGAGATGTAGGCGGCCAGATTGTGATCCATGAAGGGCATACGCGCCTCCAGTGAGGCGGCCATGGTCATGCGGTCGCCCCGCTCCAGCAGATTGTCCGGCAGCCAGCTGGTCTGGTCGAAATAGAGAATTCGACGCAAGTTGCTGTTGCCGGCCGCAACGTCATGGGGCGGCCCCTCGAAAGCCTGGTAACCGTCGACACGGAAGGCAGCCAGGGCCTCCCTGTCGCGCCAGTTGAGCGCGCCGAACCAGCGCGGCATGCGCTCCTCCCACTGTTTCAGGCTCAGGTTGGCGACGGCGGTCTTAACCCGGCGAAACTTGTAGGGCAATGCGTTGACCAGACTGTTGATCGGCGCCTGCAGCAAGTCAGGCACATAACGGTAATATTCCGCGTAACGATCGAAACCGTGCTTGGGATACCCCCCCAGAAACTCGTCACTGCCCTCGCCGGTGAGCACCATCTTCACCGTCTTGCGCGCCTCCAGCGACAGCAGGTAGATGGGGATATCAGAGGGCTCGGCTACCGGCGCATCACGAAAACGCACCAGCTTGGGTAACTCATCCATCAGGTGGGCCTGGGAGACCGTCAGTTCATGGTGGTCGGTATTGAACTGATCGGCGATGCTCTTGGCATAACCCAATTCACTGTAAGTAGACTCCTGAAAACCCACGGAGAAGGTTTTGATCGGCGCATTGCTGTGCCGGCTCATCAACCCCACGATAGCGGACGAGTCGATACCGCCGGAGAGAAAGGCGCCGAAGGGCACATCCGCCACCATGCGGCTCTCCACTGCCTGATCCAGTTCCCGCATGAAACCGGCCACCGGATCTGCCACTGCGACCGTGGAGTGGCGGGGGTCGCGATCCGGGGGCGTATAGTAGCGGCGCACCACGAGTTCACCGTTTTTCCACACCGCGCAGGCGCCCGGCGGCAGCTTTTCGATCCCCTGAAAAAGGGTGCGGGGCCAAGGCACATAGCGGTAGGCCAGGTATTCCCAGACTGCGCTCCGGTCGACCTCCCGGGCAACCCGCTCATGCACCAGCAGGTTCTTTATCTCGGAACCGAAAATAAACTCGTCACCCCTGCGCCAAAAGTAGAAGGGCTTCTTGCCGAAGCGATCCCGTGCGATAAAGAGCTGCTGGCGCTCCTCGTCCCAGAGGGCGAAGGCGAACATGCCCTCCAGCTTGTCGACGCAGCTCTCCCCCCACTCGTCATAGGCGGCGAGCAGGGACTCGGTATCAGAGGTGGTGTGGAAAACGTAACCCTTGGACTCCAGCTCCCTCCGTAGCTCCCGGTAGTTGTAGATCTCTCCGTTGAAGACCACCTGGGTGGACCCGCGGTGATTGGCCATCGGCTGATGTCCACCACCGAGGTCGATGATGGAGAGACGGCGGTGGGCCAGCCCGACGCTGTAGCGCCCGTCTCCGCTGTCGGTGGCGTAAAACCCCTCATCGTCAGGACCGCGATAGACAATCTGATCCGCCATCTGCTTCAGCAGGGCCTGGGGGGATTCGATGGGATTATTAAGGATGAAGCCGGCAATACCGCACATAGTTATTTTACTTTCTCGACAGGTGTATCCGTACAAAGGGGATTTGCAGATACGACCCGGTGCAAATCACGCCGCGAACGCGTCGAATTATACATAGAAGGCTCTGGGGTGTCCCTCCACGAAATGCGTAAAAAGGGGCAGGTGGCAGGTGGCAGGTGGCAGGTGGCAGGTGGCAGGTGGCAGGTGGCAGGTGGCAGGTGGCAGGTGGCAGGTGGCAGGTGGCAGGTGGCAGGTGGCAGCAAGATTATTGCCGGGACATTTTCAGCGTCAAGGAATTTCCATTACTTTCTGTCCACACAAACCCTCAGAATGGTCCCCTCCCCTTGGGGAGGGAAAGGGAGAGGGAACCAATCAATCCTGTTACCTGTTACCTGTCTTTTCTAAAAACTGGTAGCCCAGCCAACCTCTATCTCCCACTGACTCATCCATATCTCACCGGTCTGGGGACCGGTCATTGGGTTCGTACCGCCCACACTCTCTTCTGGTGCATACATGAAAGAGACATTGATCTCGCTCTCGCTCTCCAGTCTCCAGCCAAAACCGGCGGTGTAGTGCTGTCGAACCACGGCTGGCGCCAGGATGTTGAAGAGCGCCTGTTGGTTCTCGAAAGGCTTGGATGCCTGGCTGAAACCGGCCCGGAGCGTCAGATCCTGGCTGTAGAGCCACTGCAGGCCAAATTTGTAGACGCTCATGTCATCCCAGCCGAATCCGTAACCCTCATCCGACCCCATCAGCGGCGGAACCGGACCGACCGAGGAGTTGCCGATCGCGTTGACGCCGGAGAAGAGAATGCGCTGAAAATCGAAGGAGAAGGTCCAGTCCGGTAAAAATATATAGGAGAAACCCAGATCAAAATTGGCGGGAATATCAAAGTTGCCCTGATCCGCAAACAGACCTTTGTACTTATCGAAATCGCTCATCCACATCTTGGTCTGGTAGGAGGCGCCAATCTTCAACTGTTCGTCGAATTGCCACAGCCAGCCCACTCGCAGTCCGCCGCCGTAAGAAACATCGGTGCCATTACCGGTAACATGGTCAGGTGATTCAGACATCAGCTTAAAGGGTTCCAGCCCGGTAGCCGAGAACGACTGAATCGAAATGATCGGCGTGATACCGATCGAGTGCTGCCCATTCAGCAGACGCGAATAACTGATGCCGATAAACATCTGCTTCAAATCGATGCCGGTCGGACTCGATGCATCGAACTGGGGATCACCTGTCGGATTGAAACGTGCAAACACCGCTCTGTCGTACTCGGTATTCATACCACCATTGCCACCGATGGCAATGCCGATGGAGCTGACGTCATCCAACATATAATTGGCAGCAAAATGAGGGATCAAAAAGAGATCGTTTTCACTTTGAACCTTGCCCGGTTCAATGGGCGCCATTCCCGGCGGGAGATTGTCGTCGGCGGTATAACCCCGTTTGGGGGCAAACAGTGAGGCACCCACTTCAATGCGGTTACCGACCACCGCCAGAGAGGCCGGATTACTCGCCGCGCACATGGCGCCAAAGGCCATGGCCACACAGGCACCGGCCATCGATTTCGATTTTGGCCCATAACCGTGGGTCCAGTAACCGTTGGTCGCTTCGGCAGGTACTGAGAGAGAAACACTTACCAATAGAGCAAGCGATAGGACATATTTTTTCATTTGAGGCTCCTCCAAACTACGGACTTCAGGAGTTATTCTTTTTTGGCCAGGTGGGGATGTCGATTCGGGTAATCCCTTAGCCACCCAAGGGAAACTACTTCACCCTAAGGGAGCTTCAAATGATATACGTCAAAGTAAAGCGGAAATCGCAGAAAGAAAGGCCGAGTTTTCACCCGGTGTCCCCACGGTGACCCGCAGACAATCCTCCAATAGCGGGTGGGCACCATGCAGATTCTTAACCAACACGCCTTTCCCCTTCAGATCCTCAAACAGGGAGAGCGCCCTGCCCTGCGGAACGCGCAGCAGGATGAAGTTGGCATCGGATGGATAGGGGGTCACACCCGCCACTCCTTCGAGTTCGGCAAACAGTTGCCCACGGGCCTCACGGATGGCGCAGGTCTGCTCATCGAACACCGGCTGGTGGGCCAAGGCAAATTCAGCACTGACCTGGGTCAGCACATTGATGTTGTAGGGCAGACGAGTCTTTTCCACCTCTCCTAACCAGTCTGCCGGGCCCGCCAACAATCCCAGCCGCAAACCCGCCAACCCCATCTTGGAGACGGTGCGCATTACCAGCAGATTGTCGAACTCGCCCAAACGACCCATGAAACTCTCATCGGTAAAAGGTGCGTAGGCCTCGTCGACCACTACCAAACCGGGGGCCGCCTCGATAACATCCTGGATGGCGTTTTTTTCAAACAGGTTGCCGGTAGGATTGTTCGGATAGGCAAGAAAGATCAGCGCTGGCTGCTCTTTTTCGATAGCCGCCAGCAGGGTTTCCAGATCGAGACTGAAGTCATCACCGTTGAGAGGCACCCCCACATAACGCATTCCACAGAAGGTGGCGATCATGCGGTACATGACAAAACCGGGATCCACCGACAACACTGTCCGGCCGGGGGCCGCAACACTCATCGCCAGCATCTGGATCAGCTCATCGGAACCGTTGCCGAGGATGATATCCGCACCTTTGGGAACCGACATCGAGACCCGCAACCGTGCCTTCATGTCGGCGGCCTGAGGGTCGGGATATCGGTTGACATCCACCCCCGCCCGCAGGTCGAGCCACTCCCGGCGCAACTCATCCGGCCAGGTGTAGGGATTCTCCATGGCATCGAGCTTGATCATGTCACCGGGGTCCGGCACATGATAAGCGGAGAGGGCGCGGATCTCGGGGCGCACCCACTGGTTCAGTTTTTCGTTATCGCTCATCGCTTACTCTGTCGGGATGTTCAGCAAAACTGCAAGCCGCACCTTCTATGATTCAGCCCCACAACAATCGCCCTCTTGCTGAACCGGCGGACAGGGCACGCTGCCGTAGGAGCAGAAAACACAGCAATCCCCCGGCTTTGGCCGCAGCAGTTCGCCGCAACCGGCGCATTCGTAATACCACTGACAGGCATCTGTCGGCATCTCCTCTTCGGCACGATGCCCGCACCGGGGACAGGTAATCACTGAATGTGTGGCCACCGATACCATCATTTTTTCCCGCGATACTCTGCAGAGCGGGCATGGGCCGTGAGACCTTCTCCCCGGGCCAGCACCGAGGCGGTCTCCGCCATGGTCGCAGCGCCTTGCGCAGAAGCCATAATCAGGCTGGAGCGTTTCTGGAAATCATACACCCCCAAGGGCGAGGAAAAACGTGCAGTACGGGAGGTGGGCAGTACATGGTTGGGTCCGGCGCAGTAGTCACCCATCGCTTCGGCGGTATAGCGCCCCATGAAGATCGCCCCGGCGTGGTGGATCCGCTTTGCCATCGCTTCCGGGTCCGCCACCGACAACTCAAGATGTTCAGGCGCGATGAAATTTGCCACCTCCACCGCCTCATCTATATCACGAGTCTGGATCAGCGCGCCACGCACTCTCAGTGCGGTGGCGATGATCTCCCGGCGCTCCATGCCGGGCAACAGTTTATCGATGCTCGCCGCCACTTGGGCGATATAATCGGCATTCGGGCAGACCAGGATCGACTGTGCATCCTCATCGTGTTCCGCCTGGGAGAAGAGATCCATGGCGATCCAGTCGGGATCGGTCTCGCCGTCGCAGATCACGAGGATTTCAGAGGGCCCGGCCACCATGTCGATACCGACCTGGCCGAATACCGCCCGTTTGGCGGTGGCAACATAAATATTGCCTGGGCCGACAATCTTGTCCACCGGCGGCACCGACTCGGTGCCGTAGGCCAGCGCAGCCACTGCCTGGGCGCCGCCGACGGCGAAGACCCTGTCCACACCGGAGGTGTGGGCCGCCGCCAACACCAGTTCATTCAGCTCGCCACCCGGTGTCGGCACCACCATGATCAGCTCCGGCACGCCGGCCACCTTGGCGGGAATGGCATTCATCAACACTGAGGAGGGGTAGGCCGCCTTGCCACCGGGCACATAGAGTCCGACCCGCTCCAGCGAAGTCACCTGCTGACCCAACAGTGTGCCGTCAGCCTCGGTATAGGACCAGGACTCCATCTTCTGGTGTTCGGCGTAGGCACGCACCCGGCCTGCAGCAACCTGCAGCGCCTGCTGCTGCGCCTGCGGGATCCGTTGCCAGGCCTGTTCCAGCCGTTCCAGCGGGATCTCCAGATCCGCCGCGCTCTCAGCCTGCCAGCGGTCGAAGCGATTGGTGAAATCGACTAGCGCCGCATCACCCCGCCCACGAATCTCGTCGATAATATTATTGACGGTGTCGTTCACCGCCTTGTCGGATACCGACTCCCAGGCCAGCAGTGCATCCAGCTTCGACTGGAAACCCTCTTCAGCGGTGTTCAGCATGCGAATGTCGGTCATGGATTTGATCCCCACATATTATGGAACGCAAAGGAAGCAGGCGGGTTCAAGCGTAGCGGAACCGGCAACGTCCCACGGCATGTCCATTCAAGACGCCCGATCCGCTGCACTTGATCGGGCCTACGTCCTGCCCCCAAAGATTGGAATTACGCTCGACTCTGCTCCACCGCCTCAGCCAGCGCCTCTTTCAGCGCCTCTTTCAGCGCCATCATCGTGGCGTGTTTCATCTTCCAGGCGGCCTTGTTGACGATCAAGCGGGAACTGATGTCGGCGATATGTTCCAGCGGCACCAGCCCATTAGCCTTCAGGGTGTTGCCGCTCTCAACCAGATCGACAATCAGATCCGCCAGCCCGACGATGGGTGCAAGCTCCATGGAGCCATAGAGTTTGATGATCTCCACCTGCTGCCCCAGTGAGGCGTAGTAGCGCTGGGCGCTCTTCACATATTTGGTGGCGACTCGCAGGCGCCCCGGCCTGTCGGCCACTGCCTCCTTGAAACCGGCAGTCATCATACGACAGCGGGCAATCTTCAGGTCGAGGGGTTCATAGAGCCCCTCACCACCATGCTCCAGCAGGACATCCTTGCCTGCCACTCCCAGATCCGCCGCCCCGTACTGGACATAAGTCGGCACGTCGGTGGCGCGGATAATCACCAGTTTCACCTGTTCGTGATTGGTGTCCAGAATCAGCTTGCGGCTGGTCTCTGGATCGTCCAGCGGCTCAATACCGGCATACGCCAGCAAGGGCAGGCTCTGCTTGAAGATGCGCCCCTTGGAGAGCGCGATAGTGACAGGTACGTCAAATTTCATGTTTTTCATCATTTTCGCCTGACGCCTTCAACTGGGAATACGCCGAATTTTGCCACCCAGTCCGGAGAGTTTCTCTTCAATATTCTGGTATCCACGATCGATATGGTAGATACGATCCACCAGCGTCTCGCCATCCGCCACCAGCGCTGCCAGCACCAGACTGGCGGAAGCGCGCAGGTCGGTAGCCATCACCGGCGCGCCGGTCAGGCGTTCCACCCCGGTACAGATGGCCGTATTGCCCTCAAGGCGAATCTTGGCGCCCATGCGCTGCAGCTCCTGCACATGCATGAAACGATTCTCGAAAACGGTTTCGGTGACAATCCCCACCCCTTCAGCCACAGAATTCAGCGCGGTGAACTGGGCCTGCATGTCGGTGGGAAACGCAGGATAGGGCGCGGTGTGCACATCCACCGCCTTGGGGCGGCGGCCCTGCATATCGAGTATCATCCAGTCCTTACCAACCTCGATATCAGCACCCGCCTCGCGCAGCTTCTGAGTCACTGCATCCAGCAGATCGGGACAGGTATCCCGCACCTTTACCCGTCCACCGGTCATCGCTGCCGCCACCAGGTAGGTGCCGGTTTCAATACGATCCGGCAGCACATCGTAATGAGTGCCAGTGAGCTTCTCCACGCCTTGAATAGTGATGGTGGAGGTGCCTGCACCGCTCACCTTGGCGCCCATCTTGTTCAGACAGTTCGCCAGATCCACCACTTCAGGCTCCCGCGCGGCGTTCTCGATCAACGAGGTACCGTCGGCCAGGGTCGCCGCCATCATCAGGTTTTCTGTGCCGGTCACGGAGACGATGTCCATGACGATACGCGCACCATGCAGGCGTTTAGCCCGGGCGCGAATGTAGCCCCCTTCGACATCGATGTCGGCACCCATGGCCCGCAGGCCGTCGATATGCAGATTTACCGGACGGGATCCAATGGCGCAGCCGCCCGGCAGAGAGACATCGGCCTGACCAAAGCGACTGAGCATGGGACCCAGCACCAGGATCGATGCGCGCATCGTCTTAACCAGCTCGTAAGGCGCATAGAACTCCTTGATGGTGCTCGTATCGACCTCGATACTCATCTTCTCATCCACCACCAGGGTGATGCCCATACCGCCCAGCAGCTCCATTGTGGTGGTGATATCGTGCAGATGCGGTACATTGCCGACGCTCATCGGCCCATCGGCCAGCAGCGTCGCCGCCAGAATGGGCAGCGCCGCGTTCTTGGCCCCTGCGATACGGACTTCACCGTTCAGGGGACCTCCACCATTGATGATCAGTTTATCCATCGACTCGGTTACCGGATTTTTCGATTATGCGGAAAAACCGTGCATGATAACGAAATTCATGGCAAAACGGGAGATCGGAGCATTTCAGTTCGGAAATCAGATCCCTCTCCACCCTGAAAGCCTCTGGACAGCATCATCTCCGTCATGCTGACTGAGCCGATCCAAGCAGCTGCAGAAAACTGTTTTTATCCTTTTCATCCCAGACGGGCAGGCTTTTGATCTTCGGCAGCAGCCCTTCGAGCTCTTTTCTGAACAGATCGATATGCTGTTTTTCAACAAAATGCAGGGGCTGTTTTTCATTGCCATCAATATTTACCCCCACGCTGAGTGACTTGAAGTGCTTCAGCGTACTGAGTCCATCCTGCGTACTGGGGTAGACAAATATCCCCTTCACATTCAGCCGGGACAGGAGGAAAAGAACAAATTCCGCCAGGTCACCCAGCACCTTACTGGAATTTCGATGGTCCTCATCATGCCGATTTTCACCCTTCGGCGGCACCGCAACACCGATGACATAGAGATAGACATTGTCCCGATCAATTGATTTCCAGCCCAGTGCATCCCGAGTCAGAATCTCTTCATGCGTGGTCTTATTGTCGAGAAAGCTGCGGTAGGTCTTCTCTGTCACCGGCACCAAACCCCAATAGCCTATTGGTGTCCCGGTGAAATCGAAAACGATTTTCATGGCATAGGCATTAAGAAGCTGGCAAGCCCGATAGACAGCGTCTGACACAATCACCTTACCGTTAAAAGAGGCGAGTCTTAACTTCAGAACCCTATCCATGTCGTCTTCGTTCACAGCCATCCTTGATCTGTACCTGTCATTGAAACAGTCCGGCACGGAAAGCCCTATCCTGCCTTTTCTGGTATCTGTCTCCACATAGCCCCGGTTCTTCTTATTCCGCCAGTCGACAGATTTTTTTATTGCCCAAAATATCAGGCTCAGCGCCAATGCGATCAGACCTAATATGATTTCGACCTGTTCGACGATCTCCCACATTCCATTCCCCATCCCTTTCAAATTTATCAGTCCCGCCGCAAGCGGTCTGAAATGGCCATCGGTGTATAAAATCGCAGCACGATGAAATAGGTCGACACCAGAAAAGTAAATAGGGTGCTGAGCTGAATCAGATATGAAGCCTCTGCCCCGATCTCCCCCAGATCATAGGCCAGAACCGCGATAAGCAGGGAGAATTCACTGAGTTGTCCCAGGCGGAAGCCCACTTCGCGGCTACGCTCATTATCCTCGCCGGCATGATAGAGCAGACGCCGAAAGACCCAGGGTTTGATCAACAGCAGCAGCCCCGCCAACAGTAGTGCAGGCAACACCACTGCAGGCAACATCTCCAGATTGAAACCGGCCCCAAGAGAGAAAAAGAAGAGAATCAGAAAAAAATCCCGGAGCGGTTTCAGACTTTCAGCAATATAGATCGCTATTGGACTGGTCGCCAGCGAGATGCCGGCAATAAAGGCACCGATCTCATGCGACAACCCCATCACCCCTGCCAATTCAGCCATGGCCAGACACCAGCCTATCGCCATCAGGAAGATATACTCCTTGATCTTGCTGAAACGCCGAATCAACGGTATGAGCATAAACCGGGCAACCAGCCAGCCGCCGCCAACCATCAACGGTAACGCCAGCAACAGCAGGACGATGTGCAGCACCCGGTTCATCTCACTGCTGCCGCCCTGCAACATCAACAGCATGGCTATCGCCAGCAGATCCTGCAACAACAGGATGCTGACGATGATCTCACCGGTACGTTGATGATGCAGCACCGTGGTCGGCAGCAACTTCAGGCCGATAATGGTGCTGGAGAAGGTCACGGCCCCGCCGATCACGAGACACTCGATCGGGTCGAAACCGAACGAAAAGGCGAGAACTGCGCCGATGAATGCAAAAATGAGGGAACTGAAGAGCGTAACCAGCGTGGTCTTGCGCACCATGCCCAGCAGCTCTTTCGGCTGCAGATCCAGGCCAAGCAGAAACAACAGGAAGATGATACCGATATGGGCTATCTCTTTCACTGTCTCCGGGTCGCCGATGAGATGCAGCCCCCAGGGACCGAACAACGCACCCAGTACGATATATGAAATCAGCAGCGCCTGACGCACCAGCAGGGCGGCAGTGGCCAGCACCGCCGCGCCGGAAAATATCAGGAAGAGGGTGAAAAAAATCGGAGACTGGTCCACGTCAGCCGTCAAGGCGTCTTGGAGGTCACCGTCAGCAGCAGATCTTCCAGATTACACAGTCCTGCGATAGCAATCAGCGCCTGCGGCATGCCGGTGACCTCCAGGCTCGCCCCATGATCCTGCGCACGCTTCATCCACTCCAGCAATAGCGCCAAACCTGCGCTATCGGTACGCTTGGTATGTGAAAGATCAATGGAGATCCCCTGAGAGGGGTTGAACAACTCCTGCGACTGGGCAAGCAGACTCCGCGCAGTGGAGAAGGTCAAATCCCCCTCCACCCGAAAGTGAAAAGCACCCTCACGAAAAATGGTCGCCTCGCTCACAGATCCCGTCCTATTCAAAACCCTTCTCTTCCGCCTTGCTGAAAAGAAACTGACCAATAATCTCCTCCAACACCAGGGCGGACTGGGTCATGGTAATCTCGCCCCCGTCCACCAACATCTCTTCGCTGCCGCCGGGGTCGAGTCCGATATATTGCTCACCCAATAAACCAGAAGTATAGATCTTGGCAAAAGTATCGTCAGGAATTTGATCGTATTGGGATTCAATGCGCAGGGTCACCAGCGCTTCGTAGCTGCTCTGGTCATAACGGATTTCCACCACCCGGCCGAGACGAACCCCCGCCATCGCCACCGGCGAACGCACCTTCAGGCCGCCGATATTGTCAAAACGCGCAGTGACTGCGTAACCCTCACCCGTGGTGAAGGCACTCAGATTGCTCACCTGCATGGCCAGAAAAAAGAGCGCAACCAGCCCCGCCGCCATAAAGGCGCCGACGACGATCTCGACCTGTCTAATCTTCATCATTCACTCTCCAAACATCATCGCCGTTAAAACAAAATCGAGTACCAGCACCGCCAGCGCCGAATGGACCACGGTGCGGGTGGTGGCCCGGCTCACACCTTCCGAGGTCGGCACCGAATCGTAACCCTGAAACAGGGCAATCCAGGTGCAGACCAGGCCGAACACCAGGCTCTTGATCACCCCGTTGATCACATCCTCATTCCAGTCGATCTTGGCCTGCATCTGACTCCAGAAGGCACCGTCATCCACACCCAGCAGTCCCACCCCGACAAAATAGCCGCCCAGAGCACCGATGGCACTAAACAGGACCGCCAACACAGGCATGGATATCAGACCGGCGAAGAAGCGCGGCGTGAGGATACGGCGCACCGGATCCACCGCCATCATCTCCAGCCCGGAAAGTTGCTCAGTGGCCTTCATCAGACCGATCTCGGCGGTCAGCGCGGAACCAGCCCGACCGGCGAACAGCAGCGCGGTCACCACCGGTCCCAGCTCCCGCACCAGTGAAGCCGCAACCATCACCCCAAGACTGTCTTCGGCGGCGAACTGGGAGAGCACGTAGTAACCCTGCAGACTCAGCACCATGCCCACAAACAGGCCTGAAACTGTGACAATGACAATCGTGCGCACGCCAACGGAGTAGGTCTGCGTGACCAGCAATCCGGGACGCGGCAGCAGACTGGTGATACCGGCAACAATCTGCAGGAACAGCAGATGAGCGCGTCCGAAGCGCTCCAGCGCCGCCATACCGTGACGGCCAAATCGGGCCAGCGCGTCCAGCATCAGGGCTTCCTCCCGGATCCAAGCAGGTCCTCCACCAGAGGCGGAGCCTCATAATGGAACCTCATAGGTCCGTCCGGCAACCCCCGCATGAACTGGCGCACCTGATCGGATGTGGATATCGACAGTTGATCCGGTGTGCCCCGTTCCACCACCTTGCCCCCGGAGATCACATAGACCAGATCGGCGATGGCCGACGTCTCCTCCACATCGTGGGAAACCAGGATACTGGTGATCTGCACCGCGTCGTTGAGACGCCGGATCAGCTTTGCCAGCACCCCCATGGAGATCGGATCCTGACCGGTGAAGGGCTCGTCATACATCACCATCATCGGGTCCAGCGCAATGGCCCGCGCCAGCGCCACCCGCCGCGCCATGCCGCCGGAGAGTTCCGCCGGCATCAGATCGTGAGCACCCCGCAGCCCCACGGCTTCGAGTTTCATCAGCACCAGCACACGGATCATCGACTCCGGCAGATCCGTATGCTCCCGCAAGGGGTAGGCGACATTCTCAAAGACGTCGATATCGGTGAGCAGAGCGCCACTCTGAAATAGCATGCCCATGCGCATTCGCAACCGGAAAAGATCCCGCCGGGAGAGACGGTGCACGTCGATGCCATCCACCTCGATGGAGCCGGCATCGGGCCGCAATTGGCCCCCGATCAGTTTCAGCAGCGTGGTTTTTCCCGTGCCGCTCGGCCCCATGATCGCCGTTACCCTGCCACGGGGGATATCGATATCGATGCCATCGAAGATCACCCGGCTGCCATGGGCGAAATGGAGCCCGCGTATTTTGACGATCGGCGCTTCAGCGCTGCCGGAGTGGCCTGACATTTCCAGATACAATCCCTTCGTGAACGAGAGTCGCCATTGTGTCGGTGGGGTGGGGTGGGGTCAAGCAAGACCCAGCAATTGTGCCAGCTGACGCAGATCTTTCAGCACCGCCATATCCATCCGGTCGCCCTCGATGAACAGCAGCACATCGGCACCCTCGGGTACCTTCCCGGCCAACGACTCCAGCAACGCCCGCTGTGCACGCAGGTTACCCAGGCTTTCTGCGGCCAGGCGGTAGGCAGGAGACACCGCTTCGGAAAGCGGCTGCCCCTTCGTCGCCAGGGTGAAGCAGGGAATCTCCCCCGTCCGGGCAGTCTGCGTGACAGAATCGACAACAATACCGCCGAGATACTCCCCCAACAGATTTGCAACAGCGGCGGGGGCACAGGCTCCGCCCCCACCCTCCAATGCAAGATAGAAGCGAAATCCCTCCTCCACATCATCAATCCAACTCTCCACCTGAGCCTCGTCCGCCTTGCACCAGAGCGTCTGCGGCAACAGCACGCCCGGCACCTCATTGGCATAGTAGGTAAGCCGCCAATCCTGCGGCAGGTCATCAGGATAGAAACTGCCTTGCCAGGCGGGATGATCCCAACCCACGGCGAGAATATGAAATCTAGGACGGTTATCGGGCATAATCGAGGTCGATATTGTCGGAGTTCAGAAGATGGCGGACATTCTACCTTTCAAACGCCCCAAACTCAGCGAGAAACATAAAGGCAGGGGATTCTGCCGGGAGGGTTTCCACAAATGGGAAGTGCAAAGCGAACAGTCATTCGACGTGAAGCGGGGACGATTGGTCACCCGCTATCGGTGCAAGCGGTGTGGGGCGACCAAGATCAAGGCGTTGTAAACGGCAATTTCCGAACCGTCCAGTCAGCGGATCCTCAGCCGCTCCACCACCTCACCGTCGATCAGGTGGCGTTGCAGGATCTCATCGAGATCCTCGCTATCGATATAGGTATACCAGACTGCTTCCGGGTAGACCACGATCACCGGCCCTTTATCGCACCTGTCCCGGCAACCCGCTGTGTTGACGCGAACACCACCGGGACCGGCCAGACCCAGCGCCTTGACCTTCGCCTTCAGATACCCCCGCATCTTTGCCGCGCCGAACCTCGCGCAACAGCTACGCCCGTCATCCCGCTGGTTGGTGCAGAAAAAAAGATGGTGACGATAGTGGGACATGTCTGCCTGCCGTTGTGATTACAATCCGATTAACCGCTATTATAGTGCCTGCCCTAACCCCAATTACCATACCTCAGCAATCCGTGACCCCAGAACAACTCCTGAAAGAAGCTGACCGCTGCGTCAAGTGTGGGCTCTGTCTGCCTCACTGCCCTACCTACCGCAAGTTGGCGAATGAAGCGGATTCACCTCGGGGCCGAATCGCGCTGATTCAGGCGCTGGCCAGTGGTGAACTGTCACCGACACCCACTCTGCGGCTACATCTGTCACGCTGTCTCAACTGCCGCGCCTGCGAAACGGCCTGTCCCTCGGGGGTCTCCTATGGCGAACTGATAGACGCCGCCCACGCCATGCTGCAGCAGTCAGCGGGCATCAAAAGGCCGCTGCGCCGGGCATTCCTGAACCTGCTCAGTGAACGCAAACTTTTCGGCCACATCACCCGTCTGCTGCCGCTGCTGTCCCGTACCGGTGTGTTGCGGCTGATCAAAAAGGCGCCATCGAAGCCTCTCAGACAGCTGGCGGATCTGGCATCGGAAATACCGGTTTACCAAACCCCTCCATCTGGCCTCACCCCAGCCACCACGGCAGGTGGCGGCAGTGTGCAACTTTTTATCGGTTGCATATCCAGCCAGGTGGACCGCCCGGTGATCGATGCGGCCATCCGCCTGCTCACACACATGGGTTTTGCGGTGAACGTACCCAAACAACAAGTCTGCTGCGGCGCCCTGCATCGGCACAACGGTTTCCCGCAAGAGGCCGACCGGCTAAGCGAGCAAAATCGTGGAGTGTTCGTCTCACCCAAACCCACGGCCCTCATCACCCTCGCCGAAGCCTGTCACAAGGAGCTGCTGGAGCAGACCCAGTCCACGCCACGCCTGCAGACGATTTCAGCATTTCTGCTCAACACACCCTGGCCGGAGACATTTCATTTCACCCCATTGAAGGCAAGGGTGGCGGTACACCACCCATGCTCGGCATCAGGGGACTCTCCCTTGACATTGCTGCAGCGGATACCCGGCCTCACCCCCTTCCTGCTGCCGGAAAACGCCATCTGCTGTGGCGGCGCCGGCAGTTATCCACTGACCCAGCCAGCGCTCGCCCAGTCACTTGGTGAGGACAAGATCGCGCTGCTGAAAGAGACAAAGGCCGACATACTGGTCACCAGCAGCACCGGCTGCACCCTGCAGTTTCGCACCCGGATGAAGCGTGCCGGGCTCGATATCGAGGTACTACACCCCGTAGAACTGCTGACACGGCAACTGGACTTGAAGAGTAAGTCAGACAGGCTTATCTTTTCCCTATGAGACAGAGAAACTACAGCCCGGCTGACAACCTGCTGATCGGCATCGACCAGGCCCTGCGCACCCTATTTGGACGCCCCCTGGTCACCGAGCGCAGCAACCCCGCCCAAACCATCCCAAAGTCGGAGATGAGCGATCAGGAGCGGGACGAAACCGCCCGTCTGATGCGCATCAACCACACCGGCGAGGTCTGCGCCCAGGCGCTCTATCAGGGGCAGGCGTTGACCGCCAAGCTGCCGGATGTGCGGGAGAGCATGGAACGGGCAGCCCAGGAGGAGAACGACCACCTCGCCTGGTGCGAAAAACGGCTACAGGAGTTGGACAATCGCAAAAGCCTGCTCAACCCGTTCTGGTATGCCGGATCATTCCTCATGGGCGCTGCCGCAGGATTGGCGGGGGACAAATGGAGTCTAGGTTTCGTTGCAGAGACCGAACATCAGGTCGAAGCCCACCTGAACAACCATCTGAACCGCCTGCCGCCCCAGGACGAAAAGAGCCGCGCCATCCTGGAACAGATGAAAGAGGATGAGATCCACCACGCCACCGTCGCCCTGGAAGCAGGCGGTGCCGAACTGCCGGAACCCGTCAAACAGGCGATGAAATTCACCTCAAAACTGATGACGAAATCGGTTTGGTATCTTTAAAAAACAGGTTAAAGGTAAAAGGCTAAAGGTGAAAGGAGGCAGTGCCACCTGATAGGCCAAGCTTCGTCGTTACTGTTGTGGGTGATTTGCCGGTTGGTTCAAGCACAGCGGAACCGGCAGTTCCATATGTTCTGCCAAAGTTGTATGCCCGATCCGCTGTGCTTGATTGGGCCTACACGCTTGTCGGCAATAGACTTTTTCCGGGCGAAGCTCGGGCTAGCCAATCCTTTAACCTTTAACCTTTGACCTTTCGCCTACCGGCCCAGCACTGCCCCAGACACCTCTTCCCAAACCGTTTCCCCAAAGACGCGCTTTACCACCAACGGCAGGCTGACGGCACCATGCGCCAACAACCGGCTGTGAAATGCCTTGAGCGACAGCTCAGGCTCCTGGCGCAACACAACTTCCCTTGTCTGCTCTATCATGGCGACGCCGATCAAAGCCATGAAGGCATCTGTCGGCCGCCTGGAGAGATGGGTCAGCCGTGACTCGGCCAAACCGGGGGCGGGATGATCGAGCAGGGATTGCAACCGGCCCAGTGCCTGATGGCTGTCCAAACGCCCCATGTGAAATTCGAGATCCACCAACGCCTGCTCCGCCAACGCGAGGCGACGGCGAGCCAGCAGGAGCATATCCTCGCGGGTGAAAAAACCTCGCGCCTCCAGCAACCAGCTGATGTAGTGCGCCCAACCCCGCTTGAAAGCGGCGGATGGGTTGATCTGCCGCACCAGGCTATGGGCCTGCACACCACCGGCCCAAGCCAGGTAGTGACGCCCGGCCCAGCCACCATAGAGGCAGCGCAGGCGAATAGCCGAAAGGGTTTCACCCCCCTTCAACTGCCGCGTTTCGTCCGGGATCAGCAGGATTCCCCCACTCTCGCTGCGCAGATAACTGCCGCAATCGGGGCGGCTGAAACAGCCATCGGTAACCCGAAACTCCAACGGCTGGGACGGCAGCTCAAGCAGATCCTGCGCTTCGACAAAGGCCTTGAACCTGGCACTCTCTTCGCGGTAGGCCTGACACCTGGCATCCCCGGAGAGGTCAGCTTCGGAAACATACTGTTCTCTCAGCGCCTCCTGGTCTATCCCCAACTCGTCAAGATGGCGCAAATAGCGCGCCTGCTGCTGTCGCGCCAGCGCCAACGCCTGCTCTCCTGTCAGGGACAGCTGGTGCCGATGGGACAGCAGCCGGCCCACCTGCTCGGGGCCGCAATCGGAGCTACCTGCGGCCTCGGGGGCCAGGTCGTTGATCAGAAACTGACGAAAATCCTCGATCACCTCTGCCGCACTTGAACCGAGCTCCTGCAGCCGCCCCTGTTCAGCACAACATTGATGAGCCTGTGGCAGTTCGCCATGAAGCCGATGCAGCCAGGGAAGACCGGCTTCCGACATCTCCAACGCCTCAGCCAGCCAGAGGGTCGAGACCAGTTCCGGCAGTTCCGCAAGCTGCGTACGCGCATCCCGCAGATAGTTGCCGGTGCGTTCCAGTATCCCTTGCAGCGCTTCACAGAGGGAGGCCGGCTGGCGCACCATTAACTCCTGCAGGGAGCGCAACGGCAGGTAACGGGCCGGGTCGCGGTGACGCCAATCCTGCTCCAGCAACATGCGGTGTTCTATCATCGCAGCCCCGAAGATCAATTGAAGATCGAGCTGTCGATCAGGATCAAGCTCCTCGAACCGCAACTCTTCCAGTCCCAGTAGAAGATTGCTCAACCAGGAGGAGAGCGCTCCGACATCGTCGTCACCATCGGCGGCCAACAGCCCTTCATAGCCAGGCACACCGGCAAAGATCGCCGCTACGGGATGGTAGCGAAACCAAACCCTGTAGAATTCGGAGATGAGCGCATCGAAGTTCGCAGCCTCAGGCATCACGGATCTCATAGTCGTGGGTAATCTCCGCCATCTGCCCAAGCATGATGGAGGCGGAACAGTACTTCTCAGCGCTAAGGGAGATTGCGCGGGAGACATGCTTTTCGCTCAACCCCTTGCCGGTGACGATAAAATGGGCATGAATGCGGGTGAACACCTTCGGCTCGGATGCGGAACGTTCCGCTTCGAGTTCCACCACGCAATCAGTCACCTGCTGGCGGGATTTTCGCAGAATACTGAGGACATCGAATTCGGTACACCCCCCCATGCCCAGCAGCAGCATCTCCATTGGCCGCACTCCCAGATTGCGTCCACCATGCTCCGCCGGACCATCCATCACTACAGCATGACCACTGCCCGATTCCCCCAGCATGGTGGCGTCCTGCACCCATTTAACCCGTGCCTTCATCACAACTCCGAAAAAAATATTACATTTCGACAATAAATTTACAGTTCAGCCACCTATTAACCTCGACGAACTGAAACTTCATTCATATGATATCCAATGAATCATTGAAAAATTAAGTGTCCGTGTCATCAATATTGAACGGTACACCAGCTATCCTTCAACAACAAACAGGACTTGCTAAACTTGCGTTGGCGCCTATGCTGCCACTAAGCTATCGAAACATTAACCAGGACGTCGAGCAGAAAGATCATGTCGATCATACAACCACCACCTCAGGATCCGGAATACCTTCAGCGATTCCTCTCCTTTTGTCATCGCCGGCGTTATCCAAAAAACACCGAGATCATCCATATTGGTGATCCCGCCGATGTACTCTACTACCTGATCGAAGGGTCGGTTGCCGTCTACATCGAAGACGACGACGGCAAGGAGATCATCCTCACCTATCTCAACAAAGGTGAATTCATCGGCGAGATGGGACTCTTTATTCCAGCTCCCAAGCGCAGCGTCATGGTGCGCACCCGTACCCCCTGCCAGATTGCCGAAATCAGTTACAAACGCCTGGAACAGCTGTTCGATGGCGATCTGCAGGAATACACCAAAGATATTCTTTACGCCATGGGCGCCCAGCTCTCCGAGCGGCTGATACAGACCAGCGCCAAAGTTGGACATCTGGCGTTTCTCGACGTCACCGGACGCATCGCCCGTACCCTGCTGGACCTCTGCAGAGAACCTGACGCCATGACCCATCCGGACGGCATGCAGATCCGCATCACCCGCCAGGAGATCGGACGCATTGTCGGTTGTTCACGAGAGATGGCAGGAAGGGTACTGAAGAACCTGGAACAGCAGGAACTCATCAGCGTCAAGGGAAAGACGATTGTGGTGTTTGAGACGAGATAGGAACAGGTTTCAGGTTTCAGGTTTCAGGTTTCAGGTTTCAGGTTTCAGGTTTCAGGTTTCCAAAAGCTTGCTTTTGCCTATAAACGCGTCAAGCCCTTATCTGACATTTTATGTTAAATCGCCCTGTCACCTGTCACCTAAAAAAACAACTCTGCCAGCTTCTTCCCCGGATCATCAGCCCGCATAAACGCCTCCCCCACCAGAAACGCGTCCACGCCATTTAAACGCATCAGGGCCACGTCGTCACGGGTGTGAATCCCGCTTTCGGTCACCAGGATGCGATCATCTGGAATTCGTTCCAACATGCGCAGGCTGGTATTCAGGCTCACCTCAAAAGTGCGCAGGTTGCGGTTGTTGATGCCGATCAGCCGGTTTTCCACCTTCAGCGCACGCTCCAGTTCCGGCTCATCGTGTACCTCGATCAGCACATCCATTCCCAACTCATGGGCCAGGTCATTGAGTACCCGCATCTGCCCATCTTCCAGACAGGCTACGATCAGCAGGATGCAGTCGGCCCCTATGGCGCGCGCCTCGTAGACCTGATAGGGATCGATGAAAAAGTCCTTGCGGATGACCGGCAGGGCGCAGGCAGCCCGCGCCTGTTTCAGATACTCATCACTGCCCTGAAAGAAATCGACATCGGTCAGAACCGACAGGCAGGCAGCCCCGCCCTTTGCATAACTCCGGGCGATCTCCGCCGGACGAAAGTCCTCACGCAACAACCCTTTGCTGGGAGAGGCTCGTTTGATCTCGGCAATGACGCCTGCCCCGCCTGTGGCAATCCTCGCGGCAATAGCGTCTGCAAAACCCCGGCAGGGGTCAGCCGCATCAAGTTTCGACCTCAAGGTCTGCAGGGAAACCCGGGCAGAACACTCCGTTATCTCTTCCTGCTTACGCAGGACTATCTTCTTCAGAATATCGGGGGTACCGCTCATTGTTCTTCTGTATTCGGTTCATTCACCAGTGGGGCGGAGTCAAACCGCCCTACCGGTGCTGTTTAATGTGAAGTGCGTTACGCGGCCTGGCTCCGGCCCCTGCGCTTACCAGGCCGGCTGTCGATCTCAGTCAAAACTCTGGGTCAGGATCACCAGCCTGTCCAGACGGCTGCGGGCTTCGCCACTGGCAATCGCCTGATCCGCCCTGTTGATACCGTCCATCAATGTGTCGGCCAGCCCCGCCGTATAGATGGCCGCACCGGCATTGAGTTGCACAATATCCCGGGCGGGACCCGGCCGGTCTTCCAGCACGCCGCGAATCACATCGAGACTCTGTGCCGCGTCCTCCACAGTGATTGCACTGATCGCCGTGCGGCTGATGCCGAACTCCTCCGGCTGAATGGTATAGCGGCGGATCAGACCCTCTTTCAATTCCGCCACATCGGTGGCGTCACCAATGCTGATCTCGTCCAGACCGTCACGGGAGTGAACCACCATAACGTGGTGACTGCCCAGCTTCTGCAGGACTTCCGCCAGGGGCTGCAACAGCGCCTCACTGAAGACCCCTAACAGTTGATTCGGCACACCGGCAGGATTGGTCAGGGGACCCAGCACATTGAAAATCGTCCGCACCCCCATCTCCTTGCGCGGGCCGATGGCGTGTTTCATGGCGCTGTGGTGACCGGGAGCGAACATGAAACCCACACCCACCTCCCGCACACACCGCTCGACCTGTGCAGGCGTCAGGTCCAGACGAATACCCGCAGCCTCGAGCGCATCGGCACTGCCCGACTTGCTGGAGACCGACCGATTGCCATGTTTGGCGACATGGCAGCCCGCAGCAGCAGCCACAAACATGCTGGCGGTAGATACGTTGAAGGTCCCGGAGGCGTCACCGCCTGTACCGCCGATATCCACGGTATTCGGCAGATCGCTTACTGAGACACCGCTGGCGAGCTCACGCATGACCGAAGCGGCAGCGGCAATCTCCGTCACCGTCTCACCTTTCATGCGCAGACCGATAAGAAAACCGCCGATCTGTGCCGGCGTGGCGCCACCTGTCATGATGGTGCGCATGACGCCCGTCATCTCATCGGAGTCGAGATCCTGACGAGCCAGGACCTTGTTGATGGCCTTCTGCATCTCCATTGGTACACCCCCTTTAACTTTTTTTGTCCGAGGCACCTGAAAGGCCGGAGTCAAACCGTCCCACCTGTGTCATGAAAACTATCGATTATTTAGCGCCTGCTCTCCAGATCAGCCACATGCACCAACGCCACCCTGACCAAAAACAGGGTCAAAGGCACCATCATTACAGCCCCCACCGACAACATGACGAGCGCATAGTGCTCGAACCGCCAACCGGCAGGCACCAGGCTGGCGGCGTCGATATATTCAGCCAGCCCCAACCCAAAAAGAAGGCTGCCGATTGCGTTGACGATCAGCAGATGGAGCGGCGGTCTGATGCGGTTTTTTTCCACCCTGCCCTTCCCGAGGCTACCTACCCTCGATAACATTCCGCAGCATGTCGTGACCATGCTGAGTCAGTATCGACTCAGGGTGAAACTGTACGCCCTGTACGTCCAGTGTCTTGTGGCGCACACCCATGATCTCATCCAGCTCTCCGGCCTTTTCGGTCCAGGCAGTAATCTCAAGGCAGTCAGGAAGAGTGGACCGTTCGATTACCAGCGAATGGTAGCGGGTCGCCTCAAAGGGATTCTCCAACCCGCTAAAGACACCGCTGTCCGCATGATGGATGGGGGAGGTCTTGCCGTGCATCACCTCGCGGGCGTGAACGATCCTGCCGCCAAAGGCCTGGCCGATCGACTGATGTCCGAGACAGACGCCGAGCAGCGGAATACGACCGGCGAAGGCCTTGATCGCCTCCACCGAGATTCCTGCTTCGGCTGGGGTGCAGGGGCCGGGGGAGATGACGATGTGATCGGGCTGTAGCGCCTCGATCTCATCAATGCCGATCTCGTCGTTGCGATGAACCTGCACGTCGGCACCCAGCTCGCCCAGATACTGCACCAGGTTATAGGTGAAGGAGTCGTAGTTATCGATCATCAGCAACATGATCAGTGCTCCTCCGAGCAGGCGTGACGATCCAGCCCCGCTTCCGCCAGTGCAACCGCACGAAACACCGCCCGTCCCTTGTTCATGGTCTCTTTCCACTCCAGAGCAGGAATGGAGTCCGCCACCACACCGGCGCCGGCCTGAATATGCAGCGTCTTATCCTTGATCACCGCCGTACGGATGGCGATGGCGGTATCCATGTTGCCGTTCCAACTCAGATAACCCACCGCGCCCGAGTAGACCCCCCGCTTCACAGGCTCCAGTTCGTCGATGATCTCCATCGCCCGGATCTTCGGCGCACCACTCACGGTGCCAGCCGGAAAGGTTGCCCGCAATACGTCGATAGCAGTCATGCCATCCTTCAGATCTCCAGTGACATTGGAGACGATATGCATCACATGGGAGTAGCGCTCCACGATCATCTTGTCGGTCAGTTCCACACTGCCGATCTTGGCGACCCGTCCGGTATCGTTACGTCCCAGGTCGATCAGCATCAGATGCTCTGCCAGCTCTTTGGGGTCCGCCAGCAGTTCCGCCTCCAGCGCCCTGTCCTCCTCTTCGGTATAACCGCGGCGGCGGGTGCCGGCGATCGGGCGCACGGTGACCACTCCGTCCTCCAGCCGGGTGAGGATCTCGGGAGAGGAGCCGACGATGTGAAAGTCACCGAGGTTGAGGAAGTACATATAGGGGGATGGATTCAGCCCACGCAGCGCCCGGTAGAGATCGAGCGGCGGCGCCTGAAACGGGATCGACAGCCGCTGTGAGATCACCACCTGCATGCAGTCGCCTTCGAAGATGTACTCCTTGACGCGATCCACCGCCGATTTGAAACCCGATTCGGTAAAACCCGAGATGAAGTCAGATTCGTTGATCTCCCGCCCGGCTTCACCGCCACCACGAGGCGCCTCCTGCTGCATCGCCAGGATCAATTCACGGATACGTCGTTGCGCGCTCTCCAAGGTTCCACCAGCCGATGGATCGACATGCACGATCAGATACATGCGGCCGCTGAGGTTATCGAATACCACCACCTCATCGGAGACCATCAGCAATATATCCGGGGTCTCCAACAGATCGGGATTGGGGCACTCTCCCAGACGTGGTTCGATATAGCGAATGATGTCGTAGCCGAAATAGCCCACCAGGCCGCCGTTGAAGCGGGGCAGCCCTTCCAGTTCAGCCGCCCTGTAGCGCCCCTGAAACTGTTCGATCCACGCCAGCGGGTCACTGACCTCGACAGACTCGATCACCTCGCCGTCACACTCCACCTCGATGTGATGCCCCATAACACGCACCAGGGTCTGGCTCGGCAGGCCGATAATGGAGTAACGGCCCCATTTTTCGCCACCCTGGACTGACTCGAAGAGATAGGTGTAAGGTGCATCCGCCAGCTTGAGATAGACGCTCAGCGGCGTGTCGAGGTCGGCAAGCACCTCGCAAACGACAGGTATACGGTTAAAACCCTGGGCCACCAGGGCATTGAATTCTTGAGGGGTCATGATCCTCTCCACTCAACAGACAAAACAACGGATGGACGATTGGTCGGAATCACCAACGCCATCGCGTGCCGGTCTTTAGGATCGTGTTGTGTGAAAGCAGGTACATATCAGGTTCTTTCGAATGGGTTCGGCGGCGCAAGCGCAGAGAATTTCACGTTTACAGCAGCTGAATCAAATTCAAAGTGAACGGCTACGATAATCCAAAACAGCTATACAGCTCAAGCAGCAGATTCTAGCAGGCCCTGAATCTCAGCCATGGAGTCGATGACAGCATCGGGGTTGGCCTCGCGGATATCGACCCCGTGGTTATAACCATAACTCATGCAGACGATCTGAAAACCGGCGGCGCGGGCCGCCTTCACGTCACTCACTGAATCCCCCAGCATCATCGCATCCGAAGGATCGACACCGAAATGTTCCGCCCCATGCAGCAACGGCATCGGATCCGGCTTCTTTTTCGCCAGGGTATCGCCGGAGATCACGATATCGAACTCGTCGTGTATTCCAAGATCCTTGAGCAGCGGCACTGTGAACTGCGCTGCCTTGTTGGTGACACAGCCAAGCTGGTAACCGGCGGACTGCAAATAATCCAGGCCCTCACGTACACCGGGATAGAGCAGCGAGCGCTTGGAGGTATTATCGGCATAGAGCTCAAGAAAGATCGGATAGGCCTTGTCGAAATCCGTTTCGTCAGGCTCACCGTCGAGCTGGCCGATCAATCCGCGCCGCACCAGACGCTCTACCCCATTGCCGACCCAGTCACGGACCTTCTCTTCGCCATGAGCGGGACGTCCCAACTGTTTCATCATCTCATCGACGCACCAGGCCAGGTCGGGCACGCTGTCCACCAGGGTACCATCGACATCGATAAGGATCATTTTAGGTTGTTTGAGACTCATTACCTGCTACCTGCCTGGCGATTCAAAAAGGCCAAGGATACGGAAGGATCGATAAAATTTTGCACGCCCTGCCTGTGGAAATTGGCAAAGTTCGTGGCCGACTATCAAAAAACGGAGCCTACCAAGGCCCCGTTTTCAGCACCAGACAGAATTAGACCTTGGCCAGTTCTGCCAGCATCTTGCCGACGATGGTGTTATAGCGGTTGGCATCGGCGTCGCCCGGGAAGCCGAAGATGCCGGATCCGGCAACGAAGGTGTCGGCACCAGCCGCCTTGATCTCGGCGATATTATCGACCTTTACGCCACCGTCGATCTCCAGACGGATGTCGTAACCGGAATCGTCGATCATCTTGCGTGCTGCGCGCAGCTTGTCCATGGTCCCCGGGATGAAACTCTGACCGCCGAAACCGGGATTGACGGACATCAGCAGGATCATGTCGACCTTGTCCATCACATGCTCCAGATAGGAGAGCGAGGTGGCCGGATTGAACACCAGACCGGACTTACAGCCATGCTCGCGGGTCAGCGCCAAGGAACGGTCGATGTGCTCAGAGGCCTCAGGGTGGAAGGTGATGTAGGTGGCACCTGCCTTGGCGAAATCGGGGATAATGCGGTCCACCGGCTTGACCATCATGTGCACGTCGATGTCGGCGGTAACACCGTGGCTGCGCAGTGCATCGCAGACCAGCGGGCCGATGGTCAGGTTGGGTACGTAGTGGTTGTCCATGACGTCGAAGTGGACGATCTCGGCACCGGATGCCAGTACGTTATCCACTTCCTCGCCCAGCTTGGCGAAATCCGCCGACAGGATGGACGGTGCGATCTGATCGGGTTGACGAGCCATGTTTCTCTCTCCTGAAGTTTAGGTCTCCAGTGCCGACAACCGGCACCGGCCACCGGCTGGAAGGCGCAGCCCCCAGCCCCGAATATTTTTTGCCGCGACACTTTACCCCAAAGGCGGACAATTTGCATGACGAGCTTGGAAATCTGGTCTAAATTGAGGACTGGACCGATTGGGAACACCACACCATGCTGCGACAATCTCTGCTACTACTGATCCTCTGCCTAAGCCAGACAGCCTTTGCCGCCGACCTGGCACGGGAGCAGCGCATCGCCGACCAGATCGTCGACGCCATCCTCGATGGCGAACCGGTCTGGCTCGAAGCGGACGGGCACCGTTTCCTCTCAATCCACACCGAGACCGATGCACAGGAGACCCGGGGCGGGATAATCCTACTGCACGGCATGGGGGCCAATCCGGACTGGCAGGATGTCATTCAACCACTGCGCACCCTTCTGCCGGAACACGCTTGGGAGACCCTCTCGATCCAGCTGCCGGTGGCGGCGAGCGAGGCATCATCCCGTGAATATCTGCCGCTGATTCCGCAGGCCTATCCCCGCATTCGCGCCGCCATCGACTTCTTCAAACAACGACAGAACACCAATCTGGTGATGATCGGTCACAGCTTGGGCGCACGCATGGGATTGGAGTTTCTCGCCACCGAAAAACCGCAGGCGGTGCGCGCCTATATCGCCATCGGCCTCCCCACCCCGGCTCGAAAAGAAGGGAATCCGGTGCTGGAAGCCATTGGAAAAGTCTCCATTCCGATGCTGGATCTCTATGGCAGCCGGGATCTGGAGAGTGTTGTCGCCACCGCCAAGCAGCGCCAAATCGCAGCCAATAAAGCCGCGCATCCGAACTACAGACAGAGCCGCATCACCGGTGCGGATCACTTTTTTCACGGCATGGAGTCACTGCTGCTGCAGCGGGTCAGTAACTGGATCAGGCGCGTGGCCGCCGGCATGGAGATTGAGGGCGAAACGGCTATTCCGCCTGCATCAACCCCTTGATTCTCTTGACATAGTTGCGGGTCTCACTAGGCGCATAGGGCGCCACCTGACTCCAGCTCTTCACCTCACCGTGCTTACCCTTGGCGCGTCGATAGGCCTTGTTGACGTTGCCGTATCCCGCGTTATAACTCGCCAGCGCAAAAGAGAGGCGCTGTTCTGTGGGCAACCCCTTTTTCCACCTCCGATAGAGCATGCGGTCATAGAAGATGCCCGCCGCAATATTCCAGCGTGGATCCTCGATATTGGTGAAGTGAGGGTTCTTCTCTTTAATCTCTTCATAAGTTGAAGGCAGGATCTGCATCAATCCGCGAGCCCCGGCAGGACTGTTTGCATTGGGCCGCAACCCGGATTCGGCAATCCCCTGCGCCTTGAACCAGTGCCAATCAAAATGCGGCCCAAAATAGTGCTTGGTGTATTTACGGAAGTGGCGGTCGTAGTCGTTGGTCCAATGCTTATGCTTAACATGCTTGGTCACCCCGGCAAGCACCAGCCCCGGCAGCACCACCAGTAGCAGAAACCAGCGCAAAGTGGACCGCGTGTCCATCAATTCAGGCCGAGCCCGATAACCAGTCCCAAGGCAGTACCGATCCCGATAAAGATCCCCATGATCATCACCCCCACCGCCAGATTGCCTTTCTTCAACTCCTCCGGAATGCTGAAATTGACGATATGACTGAACACCTTGCAACCAAACCACATGAAAAAGATGGTCAGCAGACCACCAAAGATAGCATAGATGAAGTTGAGCAGGATAGGGTCGAAGGTATCGGTCATATTTTCCCCTCCACAGGGTATTGGCAGGCGGTAAAATCAGATCAAGACGGGCTTCTTCGTCCCGTACATTGCAGATTGGTAAGGATAGGCAGGTGTGGGGTTGGAGGCAAGGGGCAGGGAGGTAAAAGGTGAAAGGTGAAAGGTGAAAGGTGAAACAAGTATGTGTCCGGTGCCACCCCAAGCAAGCACTTTTTTCTAGCCCCAACAGCCACGACAAAGTCTAGCCTTCCCGCTGGCACGACATCCTTTTACCTTTTACCTTTGTAACTACTCAGCGAAATCAGCGAAAAAAGTGCTTGACAGATTTTTCGCCACTTTTTTCAATTTTGCAGATGTTCGTTGGGTTGCAACAAAACGGCACGTTACGCCGCTCTGACTACTTGTGCTTAGGCCTAATCGTCGTATTGGCAGCCACTGCCGCGCTGGTTTTTTTATCCCCTCAGCGAGCCACTCAAGGGGCAAAACTCACTTCTGAAAACCCATGAGACAATACCCTGGTACTGAAGTTATCCGGGAACCCTCTTGCAAATCGATTCCATTGACGTTGATGCCGCCATCAACAATGCCAAACAACTGATCAAGGACGAAAGCGATCTGTCACCCGCGTTGCGATCAGCTTTGCAGGTGCTTTTGCTCCTGGTATCCGTGTTGTTGAACCGCATCACACTCAACAGCAAGCATAGCTGTTTATCGCCTTCCTCTG
>QGON01000001.1 GCA_003660235.1 bacterium endosymbiont of Escarpia laminata
CGCAGCGGAACCGGCAACCCCCTGCGCCCGATCCGCTGCGCTTGATCAGGCCTACAGGCAGTTGCGCTTGGAAGGCAGTTGTCGAACCTCTAGACGCTGAACAACGGCAGGGCCTATAAATTGGGATGATGGTTGTCGCCTGAAAGCAGCCTCTCCTGAGAGAAACCCGGAGATTTATCTCTCAGCCAAGCTTCAGCGGCATACCGAAGCCCTGCTGTCACAACTGACGATGTCGGCCGCCGCCAGCCTCTTTAATAGCCGTTTCAACAGATACGTTTTCACCCTGTCCCAAATCTTGAATTCAGTCAGCACTCTGTTGGCGAACTCCACCAGATATCCCCTGGTAAAAAGACTTCCTGATTGGTGACCATTCTCAAGATCCAGGAGCCATCCAGTGCCTTGGCATTGAGCGGTCGCTGCGCGCCATGGAGAGCGAAGCGAAGGCGCGTAGTTCCCAGTAGGCGCGGGCGTATGGCTGGAGTGGCGAAAGAACGAAGTTCTGAAGCCAGCGCCGAGCGAAGCAATGGCGTGGCGGAGCGGCACGGATGCAGGGTGGCCGGGGCATTAACGGCTGCCGCGTAGGCGAGTCGATTTTGATGAAATGGTCTCCTCCCTCCTACGAATCGGCGTCGTAATGCGCCATGATGGGAATATAGCTTTCCTATCAAGAGTATGGGAGAAGACCATGAACAAGATTACGACGATTGGACTCGATTTGGCAAAGAATGTTTTTCACGCAGTAGGCTGTGATCAACACGGGAAACAGGTCAGCAGAAAAATGTTGAGGCGCAACCAGGTATTAACCTATTTTGCCCAGATGGAAGCTTGCCTTGTGGGTATGGAGAGTTGCGCCAGTGCACACTACTGGGCACGAGAATTACAAAAGTTTAGCCACCAGGTAAAATTGATTCCACCACAGTATGTTAAGCCTTTTGTGCGTGGTAACAAAAATGATTATAACGATGCGCTGGCGATAGCCGAAGCGGTTACTCGACCCGAGATGCGTTTTGCTACCATCAAGACGCAATCACAGCAGGATATCCAAGCGCTGCATCGGTTGCGTGAGCGTCGTGTACAGGAACGTACTGCGCTGTGTAATCAGGTGCGGGGCTTGCTGGCAGAGTATGGCATCATTATCACGATGGGTGTCCGTAGCTTGCAATGCAAGCTTCCAGAATTATTGGAAGATGCGGAGAATGGTCTGAGTGATGTTTTTCGCCAGTATTTGGTCCAAATTCAGCAGCAGCTACAGGAACTGGATGTGCATATTGGTTTCTATACCGACATTCTGAAGGAGCAGAATCGGCAAAATGAAGTCTGCCAGCGTTTGCAGACAATACCGGGTTTTGGCCCCATCGTTGCCAGTGTTTTTTATAGCCTTGTGGGCAATGGAGAAAGCTATCACCGTGGACGGGATGTATCTGCTGCACTGGGATTAGTACCAAAGCAGCACAGTAGTGGTGGGAAAGATAGACTACTGGGGATAAGCAAACGAGGCGACCGGTATTTGCGCAGCCTGCTGGTGCATGGAGCACGCTCAGTCATCATACATGCAGTGAACAAGGATGATAAATTAAGTCGATGGGTCAATAAGATCAAGGCAGAGCGAGGATACAACAAGGCAGCCGTGGCATTGGCCAACAAAATGGCTCGCATAGGCTGGGCAGTCATTGCCCATAAGACAATCTATCAAACAGCTTGATAGTTGAAGGTAATACAGATTTAACAGAAATAGAGGGATACCTGCCAACGATTGCGAAGACTCTGTAACGAGTGATGATACAACAGGTCAGACCGGCACATTGAAAACCTGAAAGTCCCCAAAGTCTACCAAGACTGAGATTTTGATAAGGACAGTGTGCGCGAATTTCATCGAGGCCAGAAGAACTAATATTCTTCATCAACAGGCCGGATATATGGAAGCAATCCTGTCCC
>QGON01000063.1 GCA_003660235.1 bacterium endosymbiont of Escarpia laminata
TCAGGGTCGGTGTTCGTATCGGCATCGTTATCGAGCAGAACCCAAGTGGACCATTCGGCACCGTCGAACTCGTAGAGCGCCGCTGATGCGGAGCCGGCAATCAGCGCAGTGCTGCAGATGACGCCTGTAATGATATTTTTAATGTTCATCTATTAATCTCGCTTTATTTATTTTTGAGTAGTCACAAAATGTTGCAAATAGTTATAAGCAGTTCCCGTGCCAGCCTTTCTAATGCTTTGTTTTCCATGATGATTAAAGAATTCTGTGAATTTTTATTACAACTGACTGTAAAAAGACCCGACAGAACGGCAATTTGATTCTGCCTGCCTGCTGTCGCGTTATCTTATTGTTAATTGAGTGATTTATGGCATTGATAGGCAGGCTGCTCTGGTGCAGCAGTCATTTTTGTGAACCAGTTCCGTAACAGGGTGTTAAAAATTCCGACAGAGTGAAAAATCCGGATCAATTTTACTGGCGGCAGATGGGAGTCAACTGTCAAGTAGCGCTTGGGCGCTGGCAATCTGGTCGGCGGCATTTTCCAGAATCTGGATGCTAAGTTCAGGGGTGAGATCGCCGATATCGAGTTTTTGAAATGCAGGTACCCTATCGAGGGCCGGCAGGGCCTTCATTTCCGATGTGCCTATGTAACTATGGAGTTGCGCGACAATCACCAGATCGGTGTAGTCAGCTTCTTCCGGGTGATCTCTGGTCCAATCCTCCGCCTCTTTGGTAACGGCGACCAGATCCTCAAGGAAACCCCATGCGTCCAGGATGTGGCATCCGATCACTCCGCGCATATCCTTCATCACCTGTTCCAACTGCTGCTCGCTGTTGGCGATTTCGGGAAAATGCTCTGCATAACTCAGGATGGCCACTTCACCTATGTCGTGCAGAAGCCCCGCCAGCAATGCGTGTTCCGGATTGAAGCGTCGTGAAAGTTTGGCCAGTACGAAGCAGATGCCAGCCACCTGTGTACTGTGTTTCCAGAGTTTACGCATCTGATCCTGTAGCACTCTGGAGTGCGCTTTGAAGAGTTCGCGCAGGGCAAAGGTGAGAACCAGCTTGTGCGTGGTGGTGTTTCCCAGGCGGATGACGGCGGCAGTACAGCTGGCGGAGGGCGACAGGCCGGCATAGAGCGCACTGTTGGCTGCACGAATCAGTTTTGTGGTGATAACCGGATCGGCCTGGATTATCCTGGCGAGGTGCTCGGCATCGGTATCCTCGTCTTCGATGGCGCGCCCGACTTTGATGGCAACATCGGGCAGACTGGGAAGGATCAGCCGGTCGCTTTTCAGATCCGTCAGCAATGCCTGGGAGAGCCGGTTCTCTGTTTCGTCTTTTTCGTATTGGCCGCTGAGGGAGGCGAGCTCTTCACTTGCCAGGGTTTCAAGGCTGTCATTGGTCAAGCCGTCCAGGAGACGGTTGTCGATGAGAAAATATACGATAGGTGTAACGACGGTGACATCGTATTGTCTGGGAATCAGATGAGCGATCGGGTTCATCGCCTGGACTGAACCGGCTTCGATCTCAGAGGCGTGGCCATCGGCGGTTTCCAGTTTTACCCGGCCTTTTAGCAGATAGAGGCTGAAGGCGTCCCTGGACCCCATCGAAAGGAGCTTCTTGCCACGGATCTCTGTTTGTAGATGGAGCGAATGGGAGAGCAGTTTCAGCTGATCTTCACTTAGCCCCTCCATGGGATGGAGCTTGCCAAGAATTTCGGCTGGCGGATGTTGGCCGGTTACTGCCATGGCTTCGTGTCGTTTGTTAAGCTCAGCAGCCGCACTTGGGCGCTGGTTGCTGGTGGAGTTGCAGGGTTCCGACCAGCCGGTCCACCGAGGGCAGATCATGCCGCTTTAGATACGCCTCGATGCCGCTATTGATCTTGCGGCAGATCAGCGGGTCGTAGAAGAGCGCTGTACCTATGCCTACGGCGCTGGCCCCGGCGATAATGAATTCAATGGCGTCTTCCGGCGTGGTGATGCCGCCCTGTCCGATTATCGGGATATTGTGATCCCGGCAGACCTGATAGACCTGGTGAACCTTGAGCAGTGCCACCGGTTTGATGGCGGGGCCGGAGAGTCCGCCCTGGTTGTTGCCGATGACCGGTGTGCGGCTTTCGATGTCGATGGCCATACCCATCAGGGTGTTGATCACCGAGAAGGCATCGCTGCCGGCCTCGATGCAGCCCCTGGCATTGCCGGCGATGTCGGTCTGATTGGGGGAGAGTTTGGTGATCAGTGGTTTGTTGGTGGCCTTGCGGCAGGCCTCCACCACCCGTGCAGACATGGCGGGGTCGTTGCCGAAGGCGACGCCGCCCTCCTTTACGTTGGGACAGGAGATATTGATCTCGATGGCGTCAATGGGGGAGTCGTCGAAACGCCGTGTGACCTCATGATACTCCTCCACCGAAGAGCCGGAGACATTGGCGATGAAACGGGTTTCGCTGAAGTCGAGAGAGGGCAGGATCTCATTCACCACCTTGTCCACCCCGGGATTTTGCAGGCCGATGGCGTTGAGCATACCTGCCGGCGTTTCGTAGACCCGGTGAGGCCGATTGCCGGGGCGGGGCTCCAGGGTCGTCCCCTTGAGGCAGACTGCACCGGCGTCGCTATTGCTAAAACCTTTGACTCGCGTGTACTCTTCGCCAAAACCGACACAGCCGGAGAGCAGCACGATTGGGCTGCTGAAGGGCATGCCGCAAAACTCTATCGCCAGGGGGGATGGGTCAGTTTGGGTCATCGTCACTTGATCTGTTGCTAACTTGAGGCCACACGGAGCAGAATGTTCCACATTGTTCTATACGAACCTGAGATTCCACCAAATACCGGTAATATCATACGCCTCTGTGCAAATAGCGGTAGCCATTTGCATCTGATCCACCCGTTGGGTTTCGAACTCGACGACAAGCGTCTGCGCCGGGCCGGACTCGATTACCATGAGTGGGCGGAGTTGCAGGAGCATGCCTCGCTGCAGGCCTTCCTGCAGAAGGTTGCTCCAAGCCGTCTTTTTGCCTGTACAACCAAGGGCAGGCGGGCCTACGCCGATGTCGGGTTTGCACCGGGTGATGCCCTGCTCTTTGGGCCGGAAAGTCGCGGCCTGCCCCAGCCGCTGCTGGATGAACTGGATGCTTCGAGCCTGTTGCGTATCCCGATGCAACCGCAAAATCGCAGTCTAAACCTCTCCAACGCCGTTGCCATTATCCTCTACGAGGCCTGGAGGCAGCAGGGTTTTGACGGTGCTGTATAACAAGCTAGTCCTCAGCCCTCTGGCGCCGATCGAGTAGGCTGTGAACGGCCTCCTTCGGCGGCAAACCTTCATAGAGCACCTTGTAGACCTGCTCCGAGATCGGCATCTCAACATCCATCTTGTGGGCAAGCTGGTAGACCTCGGAGGCGGTCTGTACACCCTCCACCTCTTGGCCGATCTCCTCTTTTGCCTGCTCGATGGTCAGGCCGCGGGCGAGGGCAAGCCCCATGCGCCGATTACGTGATTGGTTGTCGGTGCAGGTGAGTACCAGGTCGCCGAGGCCGGCCAGTCCCATGAAGGTTTCCGTCTTGCCCCCGAGGGATTGGCCAAGTCGCATGACCTCTGCGAGACCACGGGTAATCAGTGCGGCACGGGTGTTGGCGCCGAAACCGAGGCCGTCCGCAATGCCGGCGGCAATGGCCAATACATTCTTGCTGGCTCCGCCGACCTGTACGCCGATGATGTCGTGACTGGTGTAGGCGCGAAACCAGGATGCGTGCAGATAGGCGGCGACTCTCTCTGCATGGGCGCTGGATTCCGAAGCGACGGTGACCGCGGTGGGCAGGCCGCGGGCGACTTCGCCGGCAAAGGTGGGTCCCGAGATGACCGCAAGTTCGGGGCGTTGCAGGATGTCGCTGGCGACATCGGAGAGCAGGCGCTGGGTGCCGGACTCGAATCCCTTGGTAGCCCAGGAGACGCCAACGCTGGGCGCCAGCAGCGGGGCAATGGTCTGCACAACAGTACTAAAGGCATGGCTTGGCACCGCCACCAGCACTTCGGATACCCCGGACAGCGCCTTGTTGAGATCGGTTTCGGGTCTCAGAGATTCCGGAAAGGGAATATCGGGCAGAAAGTGGTGGTTCTGGCGATCCTGCTGCAGGCGTTCGATATCCTCAGGAATGTGTCCCCAGAGTCGCACATCATACCGATTGTGGCTGAGTAGGATGGCCAGGGCTGTGCCCCAGGATCCTGCTCCCAGTACGGCGATGGCGGTGCCTGATGGCTTAATGGGTTTTGCCACTGTCGCCTTCCGCCATCTTTTTTGCCAGCTCCTGTTGGTGCTGGGCATAGAGGGCATCGAAATTGACGGGCTGCAGGATCATCTGCGGGAAACTGCCCTTGGTAACCATGTCGGAGATCGCTTCGCGTACATAGGGGAAGAGCAGATTGGGGCAGTAAGAGCCGATAACCGCGCCCATCTCCTGATCCGCAAAGCCGCTGATGGAGAAGATTCCTGCTTGCTGCACTTCCGCGAGGTAGGCTGTCTGCTCGCCGACCTTGGTGGTTACAGTAACATTGAGAACGACTTCATAGACGTTCTCACTCAATGTGTTGACCTCGGTATTCATGTTGACGTTGGTCTCCGGTTTCCACTCCTTCTGGAAGACGGACGGAGAGTTCGGTGTTTCAAAAGAGACGTCTTTCAGATAGATGCGTTGTATAGAGAGCTCTCGGTTCGGCTGCTCTTGTTTCTCTTCGGACATGGTGCTGATTCCTTCGTTATTCGTGAGAATTTTATTTTTTGCGCGTTATCGGCAGGTTGGCGCTCTGCCACGCCAGGATGCCGCCGCGCAGATTAAAAGCCTGTTCAAATCCCGCTTTGCGCAGCGTTTGGCAAGCGCCTGCGGATTGGGCGCCGGAGCGGCAGCTGACGATGATCGGCTGGCCCTTGTGTTTTTCCAGAGAACCAAGTTGGTTGGCAAAACCGTTCATGGGAATGTTGATGGCGTTGATGATATGGCCTTTGTGGAAATCGGCGGCGGGGCGAATGTCAAGCACCACCGCATCCTGATGGTTGATCATCACGGTGGCGCCGGTTGGATCCACGGAGCCCTTGTTGCCCTGCAGCAGGTTATGGACCAGCAGCCCGCCAACCGCCAACAGTGCCAGCACCAGGATCAAGTGGTTGGTGGAGAACTCGATGAGTTGTTGCAGCATTCAGGGGCCTCTATGTAAACCAGAAAGAGTTTGGAAAGTGGGGGAGTGTATAACAGGAACAAGCTCCGGGGTAACCCGGAGCTCAAAACTGCATATGACAAGGCGTACTAGGCGTGAGTGCAGAAGACTTCGCGCATCATGCCGATCAGCCGCAAAGTGCGAAAATCACTGACCCGGTAGTAGACCCGGTTGGCATCTTTCCGTGAAGCGAGAATGCCTTTGTCGCGCAGGATGGCAAGATGCTGTGAGATATTGCTCTGGGACGTGCCGACCTGATCGACGATCTCCTGGACGCTTATCTCCTGATCACTCAAGGTGCAGAGGATCTTCAGCCGCAACGGATGGGACATGGCCTTTAGCGAGCGGGAGGCACGGTCGATATCGTCGTCAGTGGCAAACAGGGTATCGAATTCGGCCGTATCGGCATTCAGTACGGGTTTGTTGGGTTTACCGAATTTGTGTTCCATGGAAATGACCTTATTAATAACTAATACAATAATACGCTGTTTTAATAGGGCTTGAGAACCCCCTGATTTATTCGGGTTTTCCCTGATAAGCCAGACTATGTCCGGATGGGCCATTCTGGCCTGAAAAATTGAAAAGTGTTCTAATGCAAAGGTTTATCAGCAACCTGCCGGGGTGGACTTCCCGTTGCAGAGCGAAAGAGAAGTAGAGAGTTGTCATGACGGATAAGCCAAAACCTGTCGTCCTTCTCATATTGGACGGCTGGGGATATAGAGAAGACGAGAACGCAAACGCAATACTTGCGGCCAGCACACCGGTTTGGGACCGGTTGTGGAAAGAGTATCCCCATACCCTGATCCACACCTCCGGCGCCGAGGTCGGTCTGCCCGGCGGGCAGATGGGCAACTCCGAGGTGGGTCATCTGAACCTGGGGGCGGGGCGGGTGGTCTATCAGGAGTTTACCCGGGTCAGTCGCTCCATTCGCACCGGTTCCTTCTTCTCCAACCAGACCCTCACCAGCGCGGTGGACAAGGCTGTGGAGATGGACAAGGCGGTGCATATCCTTGGTCTGCTCTCGCCCGGTGGTGTGCACAGTCATGAAGCGCATATTCACGCGATGGTGAAACTGGCGGTTGAGCGGGGCGTAAAGAAGGTTTATCTGCATGCCTTCCTGGATGGGCGTGACAGGCCGCCGAAAAGCGCTGAGGCATCCTTGAAGGCGATGAACGATGTCTTCGCCGAATTGGGCGCCGGCAGGATTGCCAGTATCGTGGGTCGTTACTACGCGATGGACCGCGATAACCGCTGGTGCAGGACCGAGGTCGCGTATGATCTGCTGAGCCAGGGTATTGCGGATTACAGCGCGACGGACGCCTGTGAAGGGTTGCTGCAAGCCTATGCACGTGGTGAAACCGATGAGTTCGTCAAGCCGACGGCGATTGTGCCCGAGGGCGGATCCCCGGTGGGGGTCGAAGAGGATGACGTGGTGTTCTTCCTCAACTACCGGTCAGATCGTGCGCGGCAGTTGACGCGCCCGTTTATCGAGGAGGATTTTGCCGATTTCGAGCGCAAAGCCTGGGTGCCGCTTGGTGCTTTTGTTAGTCTGACTCAGTACCACAAAGGCTTCGAAATCCCCGTCGCCTTCCCGCCCGAGCGGCTCAAGAACGGATTCGGCGAGTATATTGCAAAGCAGGGCATGCGCCAGTTGAGGCTGGCTGAGACGGAGAAATATGCCCATGTCACCTTCTTCTTCAATGGCGGCCGTGAAGAGCCGTTTGAAGGAGAGGCCCGCATTCTGGTGCCCTCACCCAGAGTGGCGACCTACGACGAGAAGCCGGAGATGAGTGCGGAGGAGGTGACCGACCATCTGGTGGAGGCGATCAGAGGTGGCAAATATGACGTCATCATCTGTAACTTTGCCAACGCTGACATGGTGGGCCATACCGGTATTCAGGAGGCGGCGGAGCAGGCCATCGAGACCATCGATCACTGTCTTGGCCGGGTGCAGAAAGCGCTGCACAAAGCGAGCGGGGAGATGTTGATTACAGCCGATCACGGCAATGTGGAGCAGATGGAGGATTTTGCCCATCACCAGCCCCATACTGCCCACACGCTCAATCCAGTGCCGTTGATCTATGTCGGCCGAGAGGGGACGCTGGACGAGAGTGGCGCCCTGTGCGACATCGCCCCGACCCTGCTGAAACTGATGGGACTGGACCAGCCTGGCGAGATGAAAGGGCATGCGCTGATCAGATTTGAGGAAGAGGCGGAGTGATGCAACGCGCCGGTGCCGCCGCCACGCTGCTGGCATTGGTGCTGTGCGCTGCGATACCTGGTGTCTCCGCAGCGGCTGAAAAAGCGCAACTGCAGCAAAAGAGTGAGGAGCTGGCCCGGGTCCAGGCCCGTATTAAGCAACTACAGACTCAGTTGCAGTCGGCGGTGGGTGAGCGCCAGGGGCATAACAGCGCACTACGGGAGGCCGAAGAGCGTATCGGTGATCTGGCCAGGCGTGTCCGGGTCATTGCCGTGAGTCTCGACCGCCAGCGCCAGCGCATGGCGGAGTTGGAACAGGAGCGGGCCGACGCCCGTCTGCAGCTCGATTTTCATCGCCAGACGATGGAGCAACAGATTCGGGCCGCCTACATCATGGGAAGGCAGGAGAAGGTGAAGATTCTGTTGAATCAGCAGGATCCCGCCGTGGTCAGCCGGGTGATGGTGTATTACGATTACCTCAACGGTGCGCGCCTGGCCCGCATGAACCTGATTCGCGACAGTCTGCAGCGGCTGGCCAAAATCGAACAGGCGCTCTCAGAAGAGGAGCAGCGACTGCAACAACTGCAGGCCAAGGAGGCGGTGGAGCGAGAGCAATTGGAGCGGACTCGGGTTGGCCGGGAGCGGGTGATAGCTGCACTCAGTGTGCGCCTTCGCAATAAGGGACAGGAGCTGGAACAGCTCAAGGCCAATGAGAAGCAACTCTCATCCCTGTTGGCGAATATTCAGGAGGCGTTGGCGGACATTCCGATGGAGCGCCTTGCGCATAAGCCGTTCGGTAAACTTAAAGGCCGCCTGCCCTGGCCCTCAAAAGGCAGACTGACGGCCAGTTTCGGTTCCTCCAGGCAGGTTGGAGAACTGCGCTGGGACGGCGTACTGATATCCGCGCCCGAGGGGCGGGAGGTCAAGGCGGTGCACTATGGGCGCGTGGCCTTTGCCGATTGGCTGCGGGGTTTTGGACTGCTGTTGATTGTTGATCACGGTGACGGTTATATGAGCCTCTACGGCCACAACCAGAGTCTCTTCAAGGAGACGGGCGAGTGGGTCGAACCAGGTGAGGTGGTGGCGTTGGTGGGCAGCAGCGGCGGCCGCAGTACGTCAGGGGTTTACTTTGGCATTCGTCATAATGGCGCGGCGGTGAACCCGAAGAAGTGGTGTCGGCGTACCAAAGGCAAGCGAATCAGTATGGTTAGCTCACACGCCGCAGACAATAGGGTGTAGGATGCTTGGCACAAAGTCAAAGTGCACTATGTGATGTGGAAGCGGTCTTATCAGTCTGAACCGACTATTGAATTGAATCGCCTATGGGTGATGATTGCAGGATGAATGGGATGAAACGTTCGTTTCACAGCTTTTATGTACTCTGTCTCGGTGCTGTTTTCGGGATGGGTTTATTGGTGGCAGGAAGTGTCGCTGCCCAATCGGAGAAGCAGGCAGTCGAGTTGCCGCTACAGGAGCTGCGCACCTTTGCCGACATCTTCGGCCGCATCAAGGCCAGTTATGTGGAGCCGGTGGAAGACAAGGTTCTGCTGGAGAGTGCAATCCGCGGCATGCTCTCCGATCTTGATCCCCACTCGAGTTACCTCAATGAAGAGGAGTACAAAGAGCTGCGGGTCGGCACCAGTGGTGAATTCGGTGGCCTCGGCATAGAGGTGGGTATGGAGGATGGCTTCATCAAGGTCATCTCTCCCATCGACGATACCCCGGCGCAGCGGGCAGGCGTGCTTGCCGGTGACCTGATTGTGCGGCTGGATGATACGCCGGTGAAGGGGCTCTCCCTGAACGAGGCAGTCAACATGATGCGCGGCAAGCCCGGTAGCAGTCTTGTTCTGACCATTGCCCGGAAGGGGGTGGAAAAGCCCCTGAAGATCGAGGTGGTGCGTGCGGTCATCAAGGTGACCAGCGTTAAGAGCCGGCTGCTGGATGAGCGCTTTGCCTATGTACGCATCTCCCAGTTTCAGTCGCATACCACCGACGACATGCTGAAGGCAGTACGCAAGCTGGAGGAGTCAGCAAAGGGGGGACTGAAGGGATTGGTACTCGATCTGCGCAATAACCCCGGTGGGGTACTCAATGCGGCGGTGTCCGTAAGTGATGCCTTTCTGGAAGAGGGCCTGATCGTCTATACCGAAGGCAGGGTAAACGACTCCGCGCTGCGCTTTGAGGCTGCGCCGGACGATGTGCTCAAGGGCGCGCCCATCGTGGTACTGGTCAATGCCGGTTCAGCGTCGGCCTCGGAAATTGTCGCCGGTGCACTGCAAGACCACCATCGCGCGGTGATCATGGGCAAGCAGACATTTGGCAAGGGTTCGGTGCAGACCATCATCCCGATCAATCAACGCTCGGCAGTGAAATTGACCACCGCCCGCTATTTTACCCCTTCAGGCCGATCTATCCAGGCGGAGGGCATCAAGCCCGACATTGAGCTGGAGGATGTGGAGGTATCCGCGTCGAAAGACAATGGCGTGAAGCCGTTGAAAGAGGCGGATCTTTCCGGGCATCTGGAAAACGGCAATGGGAAAGCAAAAAAACGGGCAGGGAAGAAAAAGGCCGACAAAGAGAATAAGGGTTCTTTGGCGGCCCGGGACTACCAGCTTAGCGAAGCGCTCAACCTATTGAAAGGGTTGGTGATACTGCAAAAACGCAAGGCGGGCTGATGAGTGGCCTCCGGCAAACATGTTCACTCCTGTTGCTGGGTTTTGCCGCCATTCTCGTGCCGGGGGCTCAGGCGGATGACGCAGAGGGGATCGGGAGATCTCCCGCCTATATCGCACTGATCATCGATGATATGGGTAACCGGCGTGAAGCCGGTGAGGCAGCACTGGCCCTTCCTGGCGCCATCACTTACTCGTTCCTGCCTCACACCCCGTTTGCCAAGGTGCAGGCCGCTATCGCCCACGCCACTGAGAGAGAGGTGATGCTTCATCTGCCGATGGAGTCGAACGAAAACTATCCGCTGGGTGCGGGCGGTTTGACGATGGACATGGAACGGGATGCATTTGTCCTGACACTCGCTCGCTGCCAGCCATGGAGAGCGAAGCGAAGGCTGGTAGTCCCCGGTAGCCGCGAGGCCGCACTGCTTACCCGGCGTGCCTTGCGCCAGAGGGGAAGCAAAGTAGGCATCCGAGCGCGGCGTCCAGTCATCGGGAGCTGGCAACGGAGCGGCAACGAGCTTGCGAGGTTGTCGCGTAGTGCCAGTGACCGGGACGGCCGGGGCACAAACAGGTTGTCGAAGGCCGAGTCGATTTTGGGGACTGGGATGTCCCAAAATCTATCACGAGGTCGAAGACTCACTTGGAGGACATCGCATCGGTTCCGTATGTGGCCGGCATCAACAACCATATGGGCAGCCGAATGACCCGTGATGTGGAGGCGATGCGTTGGCTGATGGCAGCGCTCAGAGATTCGGAACTCTTTTTTATCGACAGCCGTACCTCAGACCAGACCCAGGCTGAAGCGGTGGCCAGGGAGAATCTGGTGGCCGTCACGCGGCGCAACGTCTTTCTCGACAACGAACGGGATCCGGAGGCGATCCGGTTGCAGTTCCAAAACCTGATTCGTCTGGCAAAGAGAGACGGCAGTGCCGTTGGCATCGGTCATCCGCATCCGGAGACCCTGGAGATTCTGGCGGAGATGTTACCGCTGCTCGAACAGGAGGGGGTGCAGCTTGTGCCGGCCTCGCATCTGACAAATCAGGAGAGAAGATTATGGCACGCGTCCTCGTCCCCCTCGCCCAAGGCTGTGAAGAACTCGAAGCCGCCACCATCACCGATCTACTGACCCGTGCCGGGGTGGAAGTGGTGACGGCAGGCCTCGATGACCAACCGGTCAAGGCCTCTAAAGGCTTGACCCTCCTGCCTGATACCACCCTCGACGCCGTTGTGGACGAGTCGTTCGATATGATCGTCTTGCCCGGCGCAGACTATCTGGATCAGGATCCGCGCATCCACCGTCTGCTGCAGCGTCTTGCCGGGGAGGGAGGGTACACTGCGGCAATCTGTGCCGCCCCCAAGGTGCTGGCCAGTGCCGGATTGCTGGAGGGCCGTTCCGCCACCAGCTATCCCGGTGTACTGGACGGGATGGATCTGCCGGGCGTGGATGTGAACCTGCGGCCGGTGATCGCGGATGGAAAGGTAATCACCTCCCGTGGGCCGGGAACGGCAATGGATTTCGCCCTGGCGTTGATCGAAGCACTTGAAGGCAAGGCCAAACGGGATGAGGTGGAGGCCGGCCTGGTTCGCTGATGCCGGAGGCAGTGCCTCTCGATGGTGGTCTGTGAAGCGCTGTAGGTCGGATTACGATACGCGGCAAGCCAAGCCACAAAACTCAGGTTTGGCACAGTGCGCATCTAACCCGACCTACGTCATATTGCGCTGAATAGTTACAAAGATGTTAGCGGCAGCTATTTTTTAAGATAGATGACATCCGCCCCGCTGTTGCGGGACTGTCCGTTCGGTTGGGGGCCGTGCTCCGGCACCAGGGAGTGCAGCGCCTCGTCCAGTCGCTGGATGTCCATGGATTCACAGGCTTCGGCAACCGTTTTCATGGTCTCATTGAGACCGTCCCAGTCCACCTTGCGGTGACTTGCCAGAAATACCTTTTCGTGCCGGGTCTTGTCGAGCGCCTCTTTTTCGTGGAACAGCTCCTCGAACAGCTTCTCTCCCGGGCGCAGGCCAATGTACTCGATTTCGATATCCTCTCCCGGCTTTTTACCGGAGAGTTGGATCATCTGTTCAGCCAGATAGCTGATCTTTACCGGTTCGCCCATGTCCAACACAAAGATCTCACCGCCATCCCCAAGCACCACCGTCTGCATGATCAGCTGGCAGGCCTCCGGGATAGTCATGAAGTAACGCTCCATGCGGGGGTCGGTCACTGTGACCGGCCCGCCTGCGGCGATCTGCTTGCGGAAGAGGGGAATCACGCTACCCGCTGAGCCGAGCACGTTACCGAAACGGGTGGTGATAAACCGGGTGTTGGAGTGTGCATTGAGATTTTGGCAGAAAATCTCCGCCGCGCGCTTGCTGGCGCCCATGATGTTGGCCGGGTTGACCGCCTTGTCGGTAGAGACCAGCACGAAGACGCTGCTGTCAAACTGGTTTGCCGCTTCAGCGACATTACGGGTGCCGAGCACATTATTCCGCATCGCCTGACGAAGCTGGGGTTCCAGCATGGGAACGTGTTTGTAGGCGGCTGCGTGGAAGATGACATCCGGGTGGTGCCGGGTGAAAACATCATCGACATAGGGACGGTCGGTGACGTCGCCAAGGTGGCACTCCAGTTCCAGATCGGGAAAAGCCTTCTGCAGTTCCATCTCGATGGAGTAGAGATTGAATTCACTCTGCTCCAGGAGCACCAGCCGTGTTGGTTTTAGCCGGGCCAGTTGACGGCAGAGCTCCGAGCCGATGGAGCCGCCGCCGCCGGTGATCAACACGGTTTTATTCGACAGGGCCTGCTCGATGGCTGGCCAGTCAAGCGAGACCGGTTCGCGTCCCAGCAGATCCTCGATGGAGACCTCACGGAGGTCGTTGATGCGCACATTGCCGGACATCAGATCGTTGAGTTGCGGTACCGCCTGGAAGGGTATGTGGGCCTGTTCACAAAACTCGACCACCCTGCGCATTTGTGAGGAAGTGGCCGACGGCAGGGCGAGCATGATGATGTCGATTTCGTATTGCTCGGTTAATGCCGGTATGGCGTCACAGCCACCGGCGACGGGTATGCCGTGGATGTCCCGTCCCTGGTGCCGCGGGTTGTCGTCCGCAA
Organism: bacterium endosymbiont of Escarpia laminata; assembly: GCA_003660235.1. Lineage (GTDB taxonomy): Bacteria > Pseudomonadota > Gammaproteobacteria > Chromatiales > Chromatiaceae > QGON01. Next base: position 13,186 of record QGON01000063.1, read on the forward strand.
ATGCCATGGGCTGAAAGGCGTCGTGGCGGTTGCGCAGAATATCCCTGGCCAGCATCTCCCCCGCCTTTCCGGCACCAACGATGAGTACACGTTGACCGGAAGAGAGATAGAGCCGGTTGTCCTTCAGCCAGCGGTAGATCATTCTTGGGCCACTGAGCAGCAGCAATAGTAGAAGGGTGTAGATGACGGGAACGGAGCGGGGTATCTCCTCTGCCCGGGTGATCACAAAGAGCAGGGCCATACCGATGGCGCTGCCAACCGCAACCGCTTTGAGGATTCTGAGAAGATCGGGCAGAGAGGCAAAACGCCAGATTCCCCGGTAGAGGCCGAAAGCGATAAATGCGCCAAGCTGTACCGGGAGAATGATGAGCAGGGCCTTTAAGCCCTCATCGAAAAATTCAACCGGCAGTACGCCAAGGTTGTACCTCAGCCAGAATGCAAGCGTCCAGGCGATGGGCACCATCAGCGTGTCGTGAATCAGAGCCGTGCCCTGGGACTGGAATCGAGCAGGGATGATGTTTTTTCGCATGTCCTTGTCTGGCGCTTCTCTTTGTTGAGGAGTGATTCTATCATGGTCCATTTCGCGATCCCTACCAGGAGTATTTGAACGAATCATGATGACTTGGCGTCAATGGCAGCAGCGATTTGATCTGGCTGCCCGGGGCATGGCGGTGTTCGCCGCCTTTAGTGTGCCGTTGCCGACCGCCTGGCTCACAGTCGCGATGGGTCTGCTGCTGATCTTCTGGCTGCTGGGTGGCGGATACAGCAACAAATGGCGGAGGATGCGGGAAAATCCACTGACTCGCTGGCCGCTCCTTCTGCTGCTGGCTTTTGCTCTGGGGCTGCTCTACAGCAGTGCCGGGATGGACGAGGCGCTGGACAAATCGGGCAAGTATCTCAAACTGCTCTATATCCCCCTGTTGATTTCGCTACTCGACAGCCGCCTTTGGCAAACGCGTGCGGCCAACGCCTTTCTGTTGGCGATGCTGCTTACCCTGGTCGTTTCTTGGGGCATGTATGCCGGTCTGATTCCCCATGCTACAGAGGTGTTCCCTAACACAGTGTTCAGAGGGCGTATTGCACAGAATTTCTTTATGGCCTTCACCGTCTACCTGCTGTTTGACCGATTTATGCAGGATAGCGGTCGTTGGCGCTGGCTTTGGGGTTTGTTGTCTGGTCTGGCGCTGATCAATGTGCTGCTGCTGGTGGGTGGGCGCACCGGCCAACTGGTTCTGCTGCTGCTGATCCTGTTGGCCGCCGTACAATATCTGAACTGGCGTGGCCTGCTTGCGGGAGGGCTGGTTATTGTGTTGATCAGTCTGTTCTCCTACCAATTTTCGGAGAACTTCAGCAGCCGGGTCGATCTGACTTTGCAGCAATTGGATGCGTTCAATGATGGTGTTCGGAATCGTTGGAAGGTGGGGCCTCGTCTGGAGATGTACAGTAACTCATTGGAGCTGATCGGTCGTCATCCACTGGTAGGCACGGGCAGTGGTAGCTTTGCTATTGAGTACAACAAACTGGCACGACAAAAGGGGTTAGCACTGATGTCCGCCAATCCCCACAATGAATATATGAATATCGTCGTGCAGTTGGGGCTGGTGGGTCTGTTGCTCTTCCTGCTGTTGCTTTACAATCACTGGCGACTCTCCGCACAGGTTGATCCACGCTTCCGTGGTCCCTCCCAGGCCCTGGTGGTGGCGATGGCTGTGGGCTGTCTCTTCAACTCCTTCCTGATGGACAGGGGGGAAGGCAGCTTCTATGTCGTTCTGACGGCGGTTTATCTGGCTGGCCTCAGCCACGCCCGTCTGCGGGAGAGGGGAGGTTGATGACTACCCACTGGGCGTGTAATCCAGATGTCTAGACTCTTTGTTGCAGTCTCCGCCCACGGTTATGGACATCTCTCACAGATCGCGCCGGTGATCAACAGCCTGCGCCGCGATCTACCCGGCCTTCAGGTGGTGATTCAGGGTGATCTTCCGACGGAATTTATCCGCAGCAGAATAGACGGGCCCTTCGAATTGCTTGCCGAGGCCTGTGATGTGGGCATGGTGATGGAAAATCCATTGACTGCCAACTGGCAGGCCACCCATGAAGCCTATCGGCTTTTTCATCAGGATTCCGCTGAAAGACTGAAGCGGCAACGGGCCTTGCTGGCGTCGGTGGCGCCGGATCTTCTGCTCGCCGATGTGCCTTGGTTACCTCTGGTTGCGGCAAAGGATCTGGGCATCCCTGCGGTGGGACTCTGCTCACTGACCTGGTTTGATATCCTCCATGAAGGTCCAGTGGCGAGCACACCCCTGGAAGATTGCCTGCGGGATATAAAGCAGGCCTATCAGCTGGCTGACCTGTTTTTGCGGCCTGCGCCTTCGATGCCGATGGCGTGGTTGCCCAACAGCCATCCGATAGGTCCGTTGGCAATCCGGGGCAAGCCGCACCGCGAAGAACTTATCGCGCGTCTCGGCCTGCCCAGGGAGAGTCGTATCGGCCTATTGCAGTTTGGGGGCGTGAGCGGAACGGTTGCTGCGGATGCGCTTCCCCTGCTTGATGGACTGGTCTGGCTGGTGCCGGAGATTATTGAGGCGGAACGTTGCGATTTTTTTACCCCACCCGAGGGGATTGCATTCATCGATCTGATGGCATCCTGCGACCTGATGATCACCAAGCCGGGTTACAATAGCTTTACTGAGGCGGCGGCGAATGGTTTACCATTGCTCTCGGCGGCCAGAAATGAGTGGCCGGAGAGCCGTTGGTTGGTTGACTGGGTGGCTGAGCGGATTCCGTTCAGGCAATTGACCCAGGCAGAGTGGCGGCCGAAACCACTGAAATCGGCGATTGAGTCGATGTTGGATGCGCCAAGACCAGAACTCACTCCGGCAACCGGGGTGGAGGATGCGCTTGCCCTGTTACGGCCCTGGTTTAGCTAATGGGTTGAACGGGAAATGACAATCAGCCAGCGCTTGCTTAATATGGCGCCACTTTTTTCGTGCCCACCCAAAAACAGGTTTTGATTGGATGAACAGAGACGATTTCCTGCCTTTTGCTCTGCCCAGCGTCAGTGAAGATGAGATCAAGGAGGTGGTGGACACCCTGCGTTCCGGCTGGTGGTCCACGGGTGCCAAGACGAAAAGATTCGAAGCCGATTTCGCAAAATTTGTCGGCGCCCGCCACGCTATCGCGGTCAACTCAGCTACAGCCGGTCTACACCTTTCCCTGGAGGCGATCAATATAGGCCCGGGCGATAAGGTGATAACCACCACCTTTACCTTTACCGCCACAGCGGAAGTGATCCGCTATCTGGGAGCAGATCCGCTGTTTGTCGATATCGACCCACAGACCCTCAATATCTCGGTGGATCAGGTGGAAGATGCCTTGAAGAACCACCCGGAGGCGAAGGCGATAATGCCGGTCCACTTTGCCGGTCAGGCCTGCGAGATGGATGAACTGCTGGCGTTGGCGGAGCAGTATGGCGTCAGACTGGTAGAGGATGCAGCCCATGCACTGCCGGCGACCTATAAGGGTCGCCAGATCGGTACCCTGGGGGATGCCACGGTCTATAGTTTCTACGTGACCAAGGCCATAGCCACCGGTGAAGGCGGCATGGTGGTGACCGACGACGATGCCATCGCCGAACGGGTGCGGGTGATGCGCCTGCACGGTATCAGCAGGGATGTCTTCGACCGTTATTCCTCTGATAAACCCGCCTGGTATTACGAAGTGATTGCGCCCGGTTATAAATACAACATGACCGATATCGCCGCCTCTTTGGGTCTGCATCAGCTGAAGCGGGCCGAGGCCTTCCGTCAGCGGCGTGAACGGATGGCGCAGCGTTATGATGTCGCCTTTGCCGACCTGCCGGTGCGGTTGCCGTTTGTTAAACGCCCCGACGATCTCCACGCCTGGCACCTCTATGTGCTGCGTTTGCAGATGGGGGAGCTGACCATCGACCGTGACCGCTTTATCGAACTGATGGCCGAGCGGGGCATAGGCACCAGCGTGCATTTTATCCCGCTCCATCGCCACCCCTACTGGCGCGATACTTACCAGCTCGATGCCGCCGACTTTCCCGTCGCAGAACAGGTCTTTACCGAATGCGTCAGCCTGCCCCTATTTCCTGCTATGAGTGATACTGACCAGCAGCGGGTGATCGAGGCGGCAACGGCCATTCTGCAGGACGCCTGCCGGTGATCGCCAAGCGCCTCTTCGATCTGTTACTGACCCTGCCGGGGCTGTTGTTGTTGCTGCCGCTGATGGCAGTGATCGCACTTTGGGTGCGGCTCGACAGTCCAGGACCGGTGCTGTTTCGCCAGCAGCGGGTGGGGCGCGGTGGTGTCTCTTTCGCACTGTTGAAATTCCGCAGTATGCGGGTCGATGCCGAGAAGCTGGGACCGAAGGTGACCGTGGGGGCCGACCCGCGCATCACCCACAGCGGGCAGTTTCTGCGCAAGTCGAAGCTGGATGAACTGCCCCAGCTCTTCAATGTGGTGATGGGGCAGATGAGTCTGGTGGGGCCGCGCCCCGAGGTGCCGGAGTATGTGGCCCACTACCCGGCAGAGATCCACGATAAGGTGCTCTCGGTACCCCCGGGCATTACCGATCTTGCGTCCATTGAGTTCCGTAATGAGAACGCCATGCTGGAGGGGGCGGACGATCCGGTTGCCACCTACCTCAACGAGATTATGCCGATCAAGCTCGGCTACTATGTCTCTTACGTGGAGCAGCGCAGTTTGTGGCTCGATGCGAAGATCATCCTGCGGACGTTTTGGGCGGTGGTGGCTGGGTGAAGGGGGCGGGCGCGGCCTGGCTGGGTGGGCTGGTGGCCCGATTCCGCCTCGTTTGACGGGTGCCGGCTGCGAAGGGGATAATCGATGAGTTTTACTGGGTGAGGGAGTGCCAGATCCAGTCGATCGGATGTGGCGAGAAATCGATCAATCACAGGTGAATAGACGGATTATGTCAGACAAGTCAGTACCGGTTTCGGGGCGCAAAGTGCGTATCGCCGTTGTGGGATGTGGCCGCATATCGGCCAAACATTTTGAGGCGATAAAAGAGCACAATGACCGGGTCGAGCTGGTCGCCGTATGCGACAATAATCCTGATCGGCTGAGCCGGGCGGCAGAAAAAAACGGCTCCCGGGGCTTCGATGATCTTGCCTCCCTGTTGGATGAGATGGAGCTGGATTTGGTGGTGCTGACGACCCCGAGCGGTTTGCACTCGGAGCAGACGCAGATGATCGCGCAGGCGGGTTGCCATGTCATGACAGAAAAGCCGATGGCAACGCGCTGGAAGGATGGGCTGCGCATGGTCGAGGCCTGCGACAAGGCCGGAGTCAGGCTGTTCGTGGTCAAGCAGAATCGTCGCAACGCCACCCTGCAACTGCTCAAGCAGGCAATGGAGCAGAAGCGTTTCGGGCGCATCTATATGGTCGTGATTAATGTCTTCTGGACCCGTCCTCAGTCCTATTACGACATGGATGCCTGGCGGGGAACCTGGGAGTTCGACGGTGGGGCGCTGATGAATCAGGCTAGCCACTATGTCGATCTGCTGGACTGGCTGATCGGTCCCCTCGAGAGTATCCATGCCTATACGGGAACCCTGGCCCGCGACATCGAGGTGGAGGATACGGCTACCATGAACATTCGCTGGCGCTCGGGTGCGATGGGTTCGATGAATGTCACCATGCTTACCTACCCGAAAAACCTCGAGGGCTCCATCACCATCATCGGTGAGAAAGGCACGGTGCGGGTGGGTGGCGTCGCCGTCAACGAGATCCAGCACTGGGAGTTCGATGAGCCCCACGAGAACGACGGCAGGATCAAGGAGGCCAATTACGAGACCACCTCGGTTTATGGATTCGGGCACCCCCTCTACTACGACAATGTGATTAAGACCCTCTGCGGAGAGGCGGAGGCGGAGACAGATGGCCGCGAAGGGCTGCGTTCGTTGGAAACCCTGATTGCCGCCTATCTCTCGGCCCGAGATGGCAAGCGGGTCTCCTTGCCCCTGGAGTACTGATGGGATTACAGGCGCATGAAACAGCCATCATAGATTCCGGCGCGGAGATTGGCGAAGACTGCCGGATCTGGCACTGGGTCCACGTCAGCGCCGGGGCCAGGATTGGCCGGGGCTGCAGTCTTGGCCAGAATGTCTATGTCGGCAACCGCGTCCGTATCGGTGACAATGTAAAGATCCAGAACAACGTCTCGGTATATGACAATGTGACGCTGGAAGACGATGTGTTTTGCGGCCCAAGCATGGTCTTCACCAATGTCTATAATCCCCGTTCTGGGGTATCCCGCAAGGATGAGTACAGAGATACCCTTGTGTGTCAGGGGGCTACGTTGGGAGCCAATTGCACCATCGTCTGTGGCGTCGAGATTGGCGAGCATGCATTCATCGGCGCGGGCACCGTCGTGAACCGGGACGTGCCCGCATTTGCCTTGATGGTTGGGGTGCCGGCCAGGCAGATTGGCTGGATGAGCCGGCATGGCGAGCGGCTGGATCTGCCCCTGGCTGGCGAAGGAGAAGCAGCCTGTCCTGCGACGGGAGAGCGATACCGTCTGGAACAGGGGGTCTGCCGCTTGCTGAACGATGCTTGATCGGCCTGCCGGCCGGGTGGAAGTAGCCTGCGAGGCAGTTTCAACACGGCCTCCCCTCTGCGAAGACGACGACATCCGCCGGTTTCAGATCTGCTGCCCTTTTTCATTCTGGGGTAAATCCCCAGCTACCATGTTCACGAGAAACAATCACACGCTCCTGGTGGCGACGCGCTGGGGTCAGTCCTCCGCAGATGCCGGGACTGGAGGCAAAATTCTGTTGCACGGATTCTGATAGAATGTCGCGTAGCCAGACTTTGGAGAACAGGGGCCGTCGCCTCATAAACAGAATCAGGACGCCCCAATCCATGATGAGAACAGAGGAAAAGCAATGAAGTTTATTGATCTCCAGGCCCAGTATGCCCGCATCGAAGATCAGGTCATGCAGCGGATAAAGACAGTGTTAGATCATGGTCAGTTCGTTATGGGACCCGAGATGAGAGAATTGGAAGAACGCTTGGCGGGGATGGTGGGAGTCAACCACTGCATCGGCGTATCATCCGGCACGGATGCCCTGCTGATCGCCATGATGGCGCTGGATATCGGGCCGGGTGACGAGGTCATCACCACGCCATTCACCTTTATCGCCACAGGAGAGATGATCGCCCTACTCGGGGCAAAACCTGTCTTCGTGGATATAGACCCCCGTACCTACAATGTCGATCCGGTAAAGATCGAAGCGGCGATCACCCCCAAGACCAAGGCCATCATGCCGGTAAGCCTCTATGGACAGTGTGCTGATTTCGATGCCATCAATGCCATTGCCGAAAGACATGGTCTGCCTGTCATAGAGGATGGGGCGCAGAGTCTGGGGGCGACATACAAGGGACGTCAGTCATGCGGTCTCTCAACAATCGGTTGTACCAGCTTCTTCCCTTCCAAGCCCTTGGGCGGCTATGGCGACAGCGGAGCCTGTTTTACCGATGACGATGATCTGGCCAAGGCCATGCGGGAGATCCGCGTGCATGGACAGGATCGCCGTTACCATCACCCCCGGATTGGCATCAATGGTCGCCTCGATACTTTGCAGGCGGCGATTCTGTTGCCGAAGCTCGATATCTTTCCGGAAGAGGTTGCGATGCGGGCCAGAGTGGGTGCACGTTATTCTGAGCTGATCAGGGAGATGGCGCCCGCAGTGACGACGCCATTCATTGCGGAAGGCAATACCAGTGTCTATGCGCAGTACACGATTCTGGTGGAGAATCGGCCGGAGGTGCTCGATTGCCTGGAGCAGGCCGGCATTCCAACGGCAGTGCATTATCCTGTCCCGCTCAACAGGCAGCCGGCCCTTGAGACGGATGAATTTGATCTGGCCGTGGCGGAGCGCTTGTCAGAGCGTGTGATGAGTTTGCCGATGCATCCTTATCTATCTGCAGATGAGCAAGGCTTAGTTGTTGACGCCCTTGTGAGTGGGTGAGTTTGTGTATTTCCAGTCAGTCGTCCTCCCGATAAATATTCCTGGAGAAATTAACAATGGCTAGAGTTTTGGGCTTGTCAGCCAGTTTACGTGGTGCAAGACATGGCCATGGCGTGGATCATCTTTGCGGGGAGTTGGCCCAACTGGGAAGCAGAGACGATCTTGATGAATATCTCACCAGGGAAACGAGAATTCTACATGAGGAGTATATAACAGCAGGTTTGAGCGAAGGAAAACCCTTTGATGAGATATACAAGGAGCTGCAGAAAGGGTCTGGAAAGCATGGTTTGAGCAACTCCGAGGCTGCACTGGTAGCGGGGCTTTGGGGTGCCATGAACAATGGGGCAGAAATCGATTACTGTAGCCTGCAGTCATTTTTTCCCGCATCCGGGAACAATCGGAATCTCGATCAGTTGAAACAGCATGTATTGCAAGCAGATGCGATACTGCTTGCTGGCCCCGTCTATTTTGGCGACAGAAGCTCCTTGGCTCAAGAGTTCATCGACTTTGTCTATTCTGATGAAGAGATCCGGTCTCATATCATGAACAAGGTGTATGCAGGGATCGCAGTTGGAGCAAAGAGAAATGGGGGGCAGGAGACGACGCTGGTATATCAATTGATCGACATGATTAATCTCAACATGCTTGCCGTCGGTAATGGAGCAACATCGACGGCTCAATATGGTGGCACAGTTGTAGCGGGTGATGTTGGTACGGCCGCGACTGACTCATATGGATTGAATACCTCAATCGATACCGGAGTTCGGGTTTCGCATGTCGCATCTCTGCTTCAGATGGTTGGCGATGACTATAAAAGTGAGCCAGTAAGAATAGCCGTTGTTTTGTTGCAGGATATCAAGAGTCAAAAAGGGCTTGAGCTGGTAAATGAGTATTGTTTGAAGGTTTCCAGCGCAACGGAAGGTGCAAAGTTTGACGTATTGGATTTTTCCTCAGAATATTCAATGAGATGCATTGCATGCGATGTTTGTCCGGAAGAGTTTGGCGAACCAGACGAATACAGATGTATTATCAAGAACAGAAGGGACCTGTTTGTAAAGTTTCACCAGCAGTTAATCAACTATGACGCGATTATTGTCGCAGCATATAGCCCTTGTGACAGGCATGAGATTTCTTCCGTTTACCAGCGGTTTATGGAGCGGACCAGATATCTCAGACGAGACAACTATGCTATAGGCGACCTTCTTATTACTCCGCTGGTTTTTTCCGAGCTCAACTCTAATCAAAACCTGCACATACGAATGACAACGTCCATGATTCGCCATCATTCAATCATGCATCACCCACTTATCGGAATCTTCAAAGATGGCAAGGTACTGGACTGGGAGTTTATGATCAGACAAGGAATGATATATGTAGATAACGTCAAACGTCTGCACAGCTCCAAGAAGCGATCCGGGAATTCATATCGCAAGGACTGGGAATACAATCCGCTTGGATATGTTATTAGCGCAAAGAAAAAGCATTTCGACAATATTTCTGGAAAATAGCAAGATAATTGCAGGGTGTAAGAAATGCGTGAAGTATTCGTCTCAGTCGTGCAGTTCTTGTTTTGGATGGGCCTATATACCGCGATTTTTTTCACCATGTTCAAGTCGGTCGACTTGAGTGCTTTTCGTTATGTCGGGTTTTGACGAATTCCTCTGCTGCCTGCGATGGATATAGATCTCTCTGATCTGCTGAAGCCAAGATTGCTGCCTCTCGTGCTGGCAAGTATAAGCTTTGCTTTCTTGCTGTATATGGTGGGAGACTATTTCAGATTTCTTGTTTTGAAGCAGTTTACTCTCCAGCAACACTTTGTGGATGGGTCAACGTATGTTTCACATATAGCAACAAGATACACTCCAACTGAAAAGTTGACGATTGTCATGCTGGGAGGGTCTGTCACGAGAGAAGGGACTCTGCCGGATGGCAAAGTGGAGCAGATGTGGCATGAGGCTTACGGTATTGAAATCGACTTCATCAACCTGGGCAGCAGCAGTCAGACAATTTTTGAAAGCCTTGCTCTGCTTGCAACGATGGACACGCCGAAGAAATTCATTGTCGTACAACAATTTTCCTACAAGAAGCTGGACAGCGGCCCTGATTTGCTGAGGCAGGAGTACCTGTCACCCAGAATGACATACCTAGATTACTCCAGCCTAGAATCATACTTGTCGCATTCTGATCATTTCCTTCGAACCTTCATGCCCGACCTTTTGCTATATGCAGGCCCTATCAGACAGTATCTAGGAGAAAGGGAATGCAGCTTGATTGCATTGCTGTCAATGGATGGACGGATAAGATGCTTCCGAAACAAGAAGGTTAAGAGGAGATATTATGCGGACAAGGAATCCATGACGTTTGACAAGAAGAAATCATATGTCCTGGACATGCAAAGAGATATTATTCCAAATTACGAAAAAAATGCAGGATTTAACATTGTAGTAATGAAAGAAATGTCCCGCCTCGTCAAGGAGCGAGGCGGCAAGCTGGTGTTCGCCATCTACCCATTTGACGATGCCGAAAATGAGTTGAATAAGGCAATAACAGGAACAGATCGATACAGGGAGTTGGCAGGTGAGTTGGCTGGAAACATTTTTTTTGATATTCAGCAGGCAGGAAGCTTCTCCGATAAGGATTTTTATGACTCACAACACATGACATCATCGGGAAAAACAAGATTTTCTCGGCTGTTGATCGAGGATATCCACGCCATTGTCTCAGGAGAAAACCAGTGAACAGAGAAAGTATTTACCTTAAAGTACAGGCATTCCTGATTGATGAGTTTGGATTGCCGGAAAATCTTTCCGGGAGTGATGCGCTTTTTTCAAGCGGCATGCTCGACAGCATGGATGTGCTCTCACTGCTGATTTTTTTTGACAAGGAATTTGGCGTAAGTTTTTCTCCCTTTGAAGTGGGTCTTGAACAGCTCGATACTGTAGAAATGATTGCTGCCGAGATTGCCGGAAAGAAATAATGGCATCAGGTGGCAGAGTCATATTAGTTTGCTTGCTGGTTGCAGCTGCATTTGCGATTTTATCTCTTCAGAATGCTCCTCATTTAGATTTCAAAACATATCGAGGCCAAGTCGGGCTGGATTACTCCCAAGAGTCCATGCCAATATCTGCCAGGAACATTACCATTGAAGTCCAGCCCGGAGATGCGCAGAGGATCTCTGCAGTAGATCTTCAGGTGCATGGTGATGCCCTCTTTCATGTTGACAGCAAGTCGGTTGAACCCTCATGCAGTGCGGAAGGAGCGCTCAATAGATGCAGGATCATCCTCTTTCATGGGAAGGAGATCCATAACATTCACATTGATGCAAAAGATAACAAAAAAGAGATAAGACTCGAAAACCTGACTTTCTCTGTGCTGAAGGAATCAAGGTTGACGGCTGCATCCTACGTCGATCTGTTCTATATGTGGACGAGTCTGGCGGTACTGATCCCGGTATTATGGTTGGCCCATAAGAACAAATCGCTGAGTCAATGGATGCTGGTCATTTTTTCTTCTGGAATTATTTTCTATATTCAGCCACTGTTTTCAATCATACTCATTGGCTACCTTGTCACAAGCCATTTCATCGGGACAAGGTTTTCAAAAGGTCGCGGGAAGATTCTGTGGCTCCTTTTCGCTGGCTCAATCTTCATATTGATATTTTTTAAATATATAGGAGAGGACATCATAGGGATATTCCTGGATCCCGGGGATTTTGGTCTGGTTCTTCCCCTAGGGCTGTCATACTTTCTGATAAGAGCGATAGATACGCAGGTGAACTGGTACAGGGGGCTGCAATGTGATGTGAGTATCAGGGAGTATCTCAGCTACATCATGTTTCCGGCGACTCTGCCAGCAGGCCCGATTGATACGCTGTCAAATTTCAGGTCGGGACGATCAGAGAAGATATCCAAGGATGATGTATTGTATGGTGTAACTCGTATCATCGTGGGGCTTTTCAAAAAGATCGTCATTGCAGACCATCTCATTTTTCGACCGCTTTATGGTAGCGACGGCCTTTTTCACGAGATAGCGAGCTTGCTGGAAATTGAAGCCGGACACGAAATAATCATCCTTCTGGTTGGAAGTTTTTTGTTTGTTTATTTTGACTTTTCTGCGTATTCGGATATTGCTATCGGGCTTGGCAGATGTATGGGCTACCGGGTTCCGGAAAACTTCAACCTGCCCATCATTGCAAATTCTATCAGAGATTACTGGAGGAGATGGCACATGAGCCTGACGGGCTGGTGCATGAGGAACATATATTTCCCGCTTCTCATAATGACAAGACACGTTGCGATTCCTGCCTATATGGTTATGCTGGCGGTTGGAATGTGGCACTCGTTTACCGCTTCCTGGTTCTTGTGGGCCGTGCATCATGGAACAGCGATTGCCGTTCAGGGAAAGATCGAGGAAAAAACAAAGGGATACCGGATGAAGGGAGTTCATCCATTACTCAAGCGGGCCGTTATGGTCGGAATTGTTATCGTGTGGGTTTCAGCCGGTCATGCATTTGCCCAGATCCATGATCCATCGGTAGCCCTCGATCTCTATCTGGCATATTGGAAATCATTTTTTCTGCTTTGAACTAAAGTGGTGATGGTTTGATGTAATACACCACATGACGGAATGCCATGTATATCAATCAACAGTGCAATATTCTTGGAGAAAAGGGAGAGCTGCCCTTTATTTCTAACGAGTCAGAGAGTATCTCGTTTTCCGGTTTCGTGGAGGCGGTCTCGCAGCGGGCGGGAGAGTTTCAAAGTTCTGGATGTAGAGAGAATGAGTGCATCATGCTCGGTTGCGCGGACGGCCTGGATTACTTTGTCTCGCTGGTTGCAATCTGGTCTATTGGCTGTGTGGTCGTCCCCTTTGATGAAACTGGAGATGATGAGCAGTTTGATTTTGTCGTTGGCATAACCAAACCTCGTCTGGTAGCTGGTAGAACTACGGGCGATATTCTTCTTATGAGTGACGATCAAGAGTATCGAGCGACAAAATATGAAAGCAAGATTGCCGCCATCCTCTTTACGAGTGGATCTTCTGGTGTGCGGAAAGGTGTTTTGTTGTCTGGAAATTCACTTTTTGGAAATGCTTTGTCGACACTGAAGATTCTGAACTATCAGTCTACCGATCATCTATTTGTAAACACCTCATACCATTTTACAAGTGCAATATGTCACTTTCTTGCTGCATTCTTCTGTGCAGGAAGGCTGACAATCGTCCATAATAAGTGCTTCCCAGCAAATCTGGTAAAGGCTGTTTGCGAGTCAGGTGCAAACGCCTTTGGCGGGGCGCCTATTCAGCTGTTGTGGCTTGTTGAAGGCTTGAGCGAATCGGAAGGTTTGCGTTGGGTGATGACCTCTGGAGACGATCTTCCCGAATCAACGCAACAGCGGTTGAATAAAAAATTTCCAGCTACCGACCTGTTTGTCTTTTATGGCTTAACTGAAGCAGCAGGCAGATTCTGTGTGCGCTTGCCGGATGATCATTCTGCCGGTTACTGCTCGGTTGGAAAGCCCATCCATGGCATGTCGGTAAAAATTGTAGCAGATGACGGGGCTGAACTGCTTGCCCGAGAGGTTGGTGAGGTAGTCGTTGGCGGGGAATTCCTGATGAATGGGTATCTTGGCCTCGACAGGGCTGATACTGTTCTGTCGACCGGCTTCAGGTCAGGAGATAGTGGTTATCTGGATGACAGGGGCAATCTCTATCTACTTGGCCGTCTCGATGATGTGTTCAAGGTTGCGGGGCGAAAAGTAAGTGGTTTGAGAATACGTGACTCCGTTCTTGAGACAGGGATGGTAAAAGACGCCGTTGTGATACCTTTCCGGGACCCGGTGGCTGGAGTCGTTCCGGGATTAGTATATGCCACCCGAGATAATGTCGATTTCAATAAAGGAGCATTTCTGCGTAGCTTGAGAGGTCGGTTGCCGACCAACCATGTGCCTCGTAAACTGATCTGTGTCGATGATATTGAAAGAACCGGATCGGGAAAGATCATCAGGCAAAAACTGAATGACAGGCTTGCCGAGTTCAAGATCAATCAGCGCAAGGACCGCAGCTATATGGACGAGGCAGAGTCTGGCGAAGAATGATCCTTTGCGCTCTCTGGTGATATTATCTGCTGTTTGCACCGTATTTCTGGCTGAACACCCTTCGCGCCTTGGCCTTTAGCTCATCCCGCATGGCAAAACACAGCTCCGAGGCATCGGTATCGTTTGCCATGAAATCGACCTTCCCATCGTGGACCTTTATTGCCGCGTTCACAAGGGCCTTTGCCTGTTCATCTTCAAGGCGCTGATAGAAGCGGTCGAAGTCTTCGCCCGAATCTGCTGGTTCAATGTGTTTCTGCACTATGATGCTGCCCGCATCTACCTTCTCCTCAACCAGATGGGCTGTAACACCAAATGGCGCATCCTTCAGAATCGCCCATTGAAAGACATCCATCTCCCACAGGCCCGGGAGGACGGCAGTAAGCAGTTCCACGACGATTGCGCCGTGATTGATTTTGTCGTAACAGATGATCCTGAAGTCATATTCATTGGCGAGAGCAGCCAAGGTTGGTATTGAGGCGTTGTCTGCCGGAACAGGTGTCTGACTTGATCGGCGAATTCGCCTTGCGGCTTCAATGGGGCCAAGTTGGCGCCAGATTCGTCTAAGTGATCCCAACTTGAACAGCAGGTTTTCTGCGCTGGAGCCAAGAAAGAGGATAGAAGGTCTCTTCCCGGCTTGGCACAGGCCATCGACTATCCGCCGGGTATAGCGTGTTTCGCTGTTGGCGATAACAACGATATCAGCCACGGTGGTGATCTTCCTTTGTTGCTGGTCGATAGAGACTTTTGCTGTGTGCGCTCCAGTTCGGTGTTGCAATATCGAACAACAATGGCATCAGAAGGGATGGCGTTTGACGTCAGATGAATGCTGAACGGTACGCCTAGCCTGCAGTCGATTTCATAAAAGGCGTGTTGCAGGTTGATCATCGACTCCAGAGGAATAAGAAAGAGGATCATGGCCTAGCTATCCAGCAGAGCAGGTGGCTGCGCAGAAACGGGAACACGTTGAATACCCTATAGAGCATGGGGTGGATAGCGGTAACCCTGCGGGCGATCGGTGGCGCCAGGGTCACTCTGTGGGTCTCAATGCGGCCTTTGGGGAACAGCTCCCCAATGCGCTTCAGCCCAACAGCGCGCACATCAGGGTTGGCTGGATTGTTGTAGGTGAAGTCGTACCAGATAATGCCCCCGCCTGGCTTTACCATTCGCCAGGCCGTTGCGGCCAGTCTCTCCTGAAAATCGTCGTCCAGGATGGAGGTGAAGACCGTTGATAGCAGAATCGCATCGAATGCCTCGAAGCGATCGATCAGGGAGGCGTCCCCAGGTAGTATCTCTACTGCAGCGGGCAGCAACTTGCGTGCTTCATCCACTCGCTCGGGAAGCAGTTCATTGGCGACTAAGTTCTCCGGTCTGAAGCCAAGTTTGAGCAGCTGGATCAGGTTGCTGCCATTACCGCAGCCAATCTCCAGTAGTTTCCTGTCAGCGAGGGGCTGCAGATAGGGATGGAGTATCCTGCGTATCAGAACCCGCTCACGCTCCTGCTGTGTGAGATAGACCGATGGGTGCAACGGGTCGTACAACGCTTGTACACCCGATTCCCGACGGCGTGCGTAGCGTTCACTGATGGCATTGGTTTCCTGCTCCCTGCTCATGCCCGCATGACCTTGAGAAACGTTGCGGCAAGTTTCGGATAGTCGTGATGGGCTGCCACATAGTGACGCCCATTCTGGCCCAATACCTCTCTTTCTGCGGGCGACATCTCAAACAGTGCCCGGATGGCTGCTGCGATAGCTTCAGGGTCTTCGGGTTTCACCGTGATACCGCAGTGGCTCTTGGTGACCATGTCGTTACCCGCCTCGATTGCCTGGATGATTGGCTTGGCCGCCATCATGTAGTCCATCAGCTTGTTCGGGCTGATGCCAAACCGGAATAGTGATTGATGCTGCAGACCAATGTAGAAGGCATCCATCTTGTTTAACAGAGCCGGGATAGCTATTTTGGGCACCGGATCGAGAAATAGCACATTTTTGAGTCGGAGTGATTCTGCCTGTTGCTGAAGGGCCTCTTTTTCCGGACCTTGTCCGATCAGCAGGACAGTCACAGGAAGATCCGTGCTCAGGCGGGCTGCCTCTATCAGGTGTTGCAGGGCGTTAGCCAAGCCGTGGGCGCCCGCATAGCCGATCAGGAACTGTCCCCTAGCGATCAGGGCGTCGAGGGTTCTGCCATGGCTCTCCGGGAGCCGGTCTGCCGAATCGTCCCAGGCATCGGCATGGATGCCGTTGGGAACATAGACGAATTTCTCCGCCGACATGCCATGCCGGATCAGATAGTCGTCCGTATGGGGCAACATGGAGATGACCTTGTCGGCTAGCCGGCAGGCGCGGTTCTCGGCGTGCTGCATCAGCAGGATGAAGGGATGCAGCGGTGACATGCCGGATAGCTCAATGGGTGAGCGGGGCCAGAGATCGTGAATCTCCCAGACCAGTTTTGCTCCGCTCTTTTTTGCCAGATGAAGGGCTGGGTGTATATCCAGTGGATAGGTAGAGGAGGCGATGACGACATCAGGCTGAAAGCCATCAAGAATGACCTTGTTGGATTGTTGATAGAGTTGCCAGACGAAAGTAAAGATGTTTACCGCCCGCGTGATGCCGTTGCCTGTATAAGGGGGGGTTTTGAGCCAGATGTACTCGATTCCGTCGATGATCTCCTTGCGGAACTTACCGCCGACCGATATGACCTGATTGCGGACATGGGACTCAGATGCCGCAATGATCCTGACTTTGTGGCCGGCTTTGCTCCACTCACGGGCCATGAAGTAGGGACGGAACTCCATCCCGTATTCAGGTGATCCTGCATAGTGGTTGATCAGAAGAATGCGCATGGCTGATTACTGCACCAATCGTCGGGCGATTAGGTCGGCACTATTACCCTCACCGTAAAGGTTTTCAGGTCGTCCGGAGGTGCCGATTTGTTTAAGGATGCTGTCGGCAATCTGTTTCCCGTTGTTTGGGGTGAGCAGGGTGTTCCAGCCCAGTTCGACCAGTTCGACCCACTCGGTTTCGTCGCGCAAGGTGACGCAGGGACGTTGGTAGAAGTAGGCTTCTTTTTGGACACCACCTGAATCGGTTGCAATCAGTGCAGCATGACGCTCCAGCATCACCATGTCGAGGTAACCGACGGGTTCGATCAGTGTGATGCCTTGAGTTAGGTCGAGCTGACCGTTCTTCTCCAGAGTGGCGCGGGTGCGAGGATGCATGGGCAGTATGACGGGGATATTGCTTGAAACTTTTTGTAGCCCTTCGAAAATCGCCTGAAGGCGTTTGGGGTCGCCGGTATTTTCGGCACGATGTACGGTGCTGAGGATGTACCCCTCAGGTTGTAGGCCGAGTCGATCGAGGACATGGCTCTTCTGACGAGCTATTTCGCCGTAATAGAGAGCAGCGTCATACATCACATCCCCCACCTGCTCAATCAAGGAGGTGGCTATGCCTTCCTGCTCCAGATGGTGGGTAGCTGTATCGGTGGGTGTAAATAGCAGACTGGCAGCATGGTCGGTTAGTATGCGGTTGATCTCTTCCGGCATGCGTTTGTTGAAGGAGCGCAGGCCCGCTTCGACATGAGCGATGGGGATGTGCAGTTTCGCTGCCGCCAAGGCTCCGGCGAGGGTGGAGTTGGTGTCGCCATAGACCAGCACCCAGTCCGGTTGCTCTTCCAGCATCACCCGCTCAAGGGCTTCCAGCATACGGCCTGTCTGTGCGCCGTGGTTGCCTGAGCCTATCTCAAGATTGCGATGGGGCTTGGGGATACCCAGTTCAGTGAAGAAGACGTCAGACATATTACTGTCATAGTGCTGGCCGGTGTGGACAAGGCACTCCTGCATCCCGGGGATGGCATTCAAGGCACGAGAGACGGGGGCTGCTTTGATGAACTGGGGGCGGGCGCCAATGATGGTACAGATTTTCATGAGAGAATTCTTTCGTAGAGATTGATCAGTTTTACGGATTCCGCATCCCAATTGTATTGGCTGTAGACGGCATCCCTACCGCGCTGGCCCATGGCCTCAGCATCAGCGGGGTGTTCCAAAATCCAGTTAATGGCCTCGGCGATCTTTTCCGGGTCCATTGGGTCGACCAGGAGACCGCATTCTGCAGAATCAATTATTTCTCGCCATAGAGGGAAGTCGGAAGCAATTACTGGGAGTCCGGCGGACATATATTCGTATAGCTTATTCGGTTGGGCATGGATATGGTTGGCCAGGGGGTGAAACAGAACCAGTCCCGCTCGCACCTCACTGAACATAGAGGCTACCTGTTGCCTGTCCTGCCAGCCGAGAAAATCGACATGAGCCCAGCCGGGCGCATGGCTTAATTCGTCCTGAAGGCTGTCGGGCCAGACATAGCCCGCTAGCTTCAAACAGATATCCTGTTGCTGGGCAGCAAGATGGATGGCCGAGATAATTTCCCTTGCCCCTCTTCCTGCGGTCAGCCCGCCAGTGAATGTAATGGCATGTGGTCGCATGGCGTAGGTGGCGTCAGATGTTGTTTCAAGTTCACCCAGGATGGGATAATTTTGAACCGTTTCCGTCTTGAAAGCAGGAAAGCGTTTGGCGATGGTGGGCGTAGCAGTGACCACGGCTTTGAAACGGGTTATGGCCAAGTGTTCCAATAGAGCCAAGGCTTTAGCGACGGGCCAGCGGATCAAGGGGTTTATCCACTCTTTGTCCAGGATCTGGGCAGGTGTGTCCTCGTGGGCATCATATATCACCTTCTTTCCCGACAGCGCTAACAACAGTCCCAAGACCAACAGCTCAGGGTCGTGGAAATGGTATATGTCGGCATTCGTGTCTTTGGCTCGTTGATAGAGATGCCAAACTAGTTTGAACATGCGTTTAAAACGATTCTTCGGTGTTGGGAGGGCGAGTATTTGTATTCCATTTACAATCTCGTCCTGGCTATGCTGGACGATAAACGTTACATCGTAACCAGCGGATACAAGTGCAGAGCACTCCTTACGAAATATCCGAGTGTCTGTTGCGGTATGTACAGAACTTAGGTGGGCAACCTTGGGTTTCATAAGCGGTGAATGGGTTTATGGGTGAGATTGAGTGGGGTTTGCAGCAGAATTGAAGCCAGTCGTGCTTTAAGGTGGTCCCAATGGAGCAACAAACTGCTAACGCCTATAGCCATGACCAGGAGTGGTCGACGAATATTATCTGCAATGACGAGGCTGGCCTGGGCGGCAAGCAGTGGTATCACTGCTGAGAGCATCAAAAAATAGGCGTATTTGGGTAAAGGATTAGTCAGCAGCTTCAATGAATGTTCCCTGGCCATCTTTGCTGAGGCGGGATCGAAAAGGATGGCATAGAGTCCGGTTGACCGGGGTGGAACATAGATGAAGTAGATCGTCAGTAACAGTGCCGCGATAGCGGAGAGCAGTATGATCGCTCTCCGGGCTTCCTGCCACCCGATGGCGGGACTCGTTGTGACCATCTGCCAGGTTTGCCTCGCCTCCTTCCTCATGATGAACATGGTAAGGGTTAGGGTAACAACGGTATAGAGATGCACGATCAGGAATAGGATCGTTGCATTGGGGAGCTGCTGGGATATCTCAGCCCACAACAGGGTACATGGCCATTGGAAGAACAGATGCGTAAAGGCAATGAGCAAGACGCTTGGCTTGATAAACATGTACCTCTGGCGGATGAACAGCCAGCTAAGCCATGCCGCAGTGCCAAGCGTGAACAGCCAGTTGGCTGTCAAGAGGAGGTCGTCCTGTCCCATTTACTGAAAAGTAACCATTACTGGGCGTTTCGTGAAACCAGTCCAAGGTGTTTGAAGCGCCTGATCATTCGGGTCTTGAACTCAAACAGCCAAGCGTTGGAAGGATAGTCTAAATAGGTGCGGTTGGGCTGCGCCATGATCTGGTCAAACGCTTCATCACTGATCCCCAGCTTCTTGGCCACAAATGCCTTGTCTTCCAGCAACTCTTTTTCCGGATGGGGTGGGCGTTTCATCTCATCGAGCGCGGCTTCACGTTCCATCTGTCCGGATACGATGAGGCTCGACAGATGGGCGCGTCGTTTGTCGAAGCCAAATTTATGGGGTAGGTAGTAAGCCTGAAAGAAACGGGTGAATATGGATTCGTAGTGTTTGCCCCCATAATCACGCCAGCCAAACTCATCCTGGATCAGTTTCTTGGCCTCCTGCTTACTGTAGGGCATGTCGTTGAGCAGGCGCACTGTCCGCATCTTTTTGACGAACGGGTAGAGTAGATAGCGTTGGAAGAACGATAGAGTGGGGTACTGTTTCAGGCGCATGGTGCCGAATTGCTTCTGTACTGCTTTCAGGTGACGCCGATCCCCGGCATTATAGCCCCATGCGCTGGGCAGGATCGACTCCGTGGCAAGGTTGCCGCCACTGATGATGTTTTTGATGCCGTGGGATGCGGCCAGATGGTGGAGCACAGCAAGAAATGCGTGATCTTGGGGTATGTCGCAATTGGCCAGCGACGCCTTGAAGAAGGCGAGTTGAAGATCGCGCATTTCGTCCCAGTTAACGACAAAGGTATAGAGGTCAATATCAAGTTTTTTGACGATGTTTTCGATATTGCTGACCGCCAGTTCGGAATTCCACCCAGTATCGCAGTGAACCGCCAGTGGCCGAAGGCCAAATTCCTTCACCTTGTAGGCCAGGTAGGAGCTGTCTACCCCACCGCTGATGCCTATCACGCAGTCGTACTCCTTACCTTTTCCTTCAGCCTTGATCTGATCTACAGTTGCCTGGAGCTGCTGATTGCCTTGGGTCGTGCCCGTCAGCTTCAGCTTAGCTGCGGCAGTAGCATCGAAGGTTTGGCAGTGGCTGCATACTCCCTGACTGTCGAAGGTGATCTCCGGGTCGGATGTATCCATGATGCAACGGGTACAAATCTGGTAGCTGTTCTGAGTCATGTGAATTTACATTCGCGCTAGGTAAGCGCCTTTTCAAGTTCGTTGATTGATGGGTAACTGATGAGTACGGCACGGTGTTTGCCGTGAAATACGAACATGCTGCCGGCGGCCACCGCGTCTGCATGGCCTTGGGTGATTGCCTCGCTGAAGTGTTCGATTCGGGCTGCACCACCCAGGGCAATTACCGGGATCTCCACACTGGAGCTGATCCCGGCCAGGGTGTCTAGGTCGTAGCCGGAGAAGGTGCCATCCCGGTCAATGGAGTTGACGAGCAGTTCTCCTGCGCCCAGGTCTTCCATCTTACGGGCGGCATCGAGCGGGGTATAACCGCTCTTTTTTGTGCCGCCATAATAGTATGCCCCAGGCTTGCCAAACAGTCCTTTTTTTACATCGATAGTGACGGTGATACTTTGATTGCCATAGCGGCTTGATGCCTCTCTGACCAGTTTGGGGTTGGAGAAGGCTGCGGTGTTCAGGCTTACCTTCTCCACGCCTAAACGGAACAGCTGGCCGATCTGTTCAATGTTACTCACGCCGCCGCCATAGGACAGAGGCATGAAGCACTCACTGGCAATTTCGGATATCAGTTGGAAGTTAGGTGGGCGCTGTTTACGGGATGCGTCGATATCAAGCAGTATCAGCTCGTCAACCTCTTTGTCGTTAAATATACGCACTGTATTGACAGGGTCGCCCACATAGGTGGGGGATTTGAAACGCACCGTCTTGACAAGGCCACTGCCCTGCAGCAGCAGGCAGGGTATAACGCGGGTTCTAAGCATTGCCGAATCGCTCTGCAAAATTGCGCATCAGGATAATGCCGAATTTATGGCTCTTTTCAGGATGAAACTGCAGGCCGGCCAAGTTGTCTCGCTCGATGCCGGAAGTGAATTCCATGCCGTAAGGTGTGTGGCACAAGCGGTCTACGGGACTATCACAGACCATGCGGTAGGAGTGTACAAAATAGAATCTTGCCGGATCGGGTAGATCCTGAAACAAGACGCTGGGCTTAAGTGGTTGAGCAATATTCCAACCCATGTGAGGAACCTTGAGCGGGGCTGCTTTGATGCGAACTGTGGTGGCATCAAACCAGCCAAGGCCCGGTAGCTTTCCCTCCTCGCTTCCCTGTGTGAGCAACTGGGCACCCAGACAGATGCCGAGTATAGGTTTGCCCTGTTCGTTCGCAGCCTGGTTAAGTGGTTCGATCAGGTTCAGGTTATTGAGGTGCTCCATGCCGTGGTCAAAGGAGCCGACGCCCGGCAGTATCAACTTGTCGGCGGAGAGGATATCTTCCGCTCGACTGGAGCTTTTTGCTTCTGCCCCCACCTTCTTGAGCATATTGAGTATGGAGCCAAGATTGCCCATGCCATACTCGACGACGACGATCATTACATCAACTCCTCACACTGAATTTATAAGACAGGCCCAAGTAGATTAGATACATGGCCGAGTAACTGGCGGAGAACAGGGCGATGCTTACCTTTGGTTCGCCCATCATACCTCCAATGACGATGGATGCGGTGGTTACCAGCAGCAGGCCGACTTGCCAGATCAAATCCACCTGCTGTTTTTCTGCGATATACATCACATAGCTGAGGGGGCTGCTGATGAATCGCATGAAATAGAGTGCGATTAACAGTCGCGCGTAGTCACCTGCTTCACGCCACTCGGCACCAAAAACGACCTCGAACAGATCGGGAGCGATGAAGAACAGTAAGCTGAAAGGCCCTATGGCTAGCAGTGACAGGGTCTTGAATGTTTTGAGGTAGATTTCACGGCAGCTGCCGGTTTCTCTGAAGTCCCGGCTGGCACGCTCTTTGAAAACTTCGAGTACCGAGACCCCGAGCAAGGAGACAGGCGCGCCCAGAACCCGTAGGGTCAATGCATAAAACCCGGCCACAGTTGCGCTGAAATAGAAACCCAACAGGATCAGAGGCAACTGGCTGGCCATGCTGTTGATGAAGTCAGCGGGTAGTGAAAAGATCGGAAATTTGCGGTAGATGCGTCCTATGCGGAGGAGGGTTTTCCTGTCCACTTTTCGACGCAGTGCAAGATCACCTCTTACGGTGGAGAAAAAAAGTGTTACCACGCCGATAGTCTGCCCTGTTATCTGTCCGAGTAACAGTCCGGTTTTTTGGCTGATCAGCGCCAGGGTTAACTGACTGCTACCAATACCACCAGACCACGCGACCTTTGCTGCTGCCAGGCGTTTGAAGCGGACGCGATAGATTGTCCAGTAGCTGAAGATCTGGAACAGAGCCGCAGTCAATATGCCGAACGGGATCAGATAGACCAGTGGGTTATCCGGGGCTATACCCAGTACTCCATTGATTTCAGGTCCCCATATTCCGGTGGCAACGAAACTGGTGAAAGTGCCCCCCAGGGCGATAAGCACAGCCAGACTGAAGACTGCGAATGAATCATCTTCGTTTTCAGGAAGGGTGATGGCCATCTCGTAGCGCCCCGTGGCGATAACTGCGGCCATGGTAATGATGCCGAGATAGATGGCGAATACCCCAAACTGCTCAGGCCCATATAAGCGGGTGAGAATAGGCGAGACTGCGATCGGTATCACCTGGGCCAGCGCCGCACCCGTGAACATGGTTAGTACATTGCGCACATAGCTGCTGTTCCGCAAGCGGGTGAACAGCGCGTTCATCAAGCCTGCCACGCGATCATATTGTTATTTCAGGTCCCTTTTTTCTGTTTGTTCCAGCAGGGATCTGGTCTGTGACAGAGAGTTGAGGAAAAAAACCAGAAACGCTGCACCGATGAAGGCCAAGCTAAATATAATCATAAATTTGAGTGAACGCTGAGGTCCGGCCGGTTGGAGTGAAAGGGCCGGTTGCATGACGATCTTGGGGGATTTTATAGTGGATAGCTGATCTTGTAGTTGTATGATCATCAGGCTGTTATTGAGCAAATTTTGATTCACCTGGTATTCAAGGTCGAGTAGTTGGTAAAGTTGTTCATTGTTGTCGTTTACGGATTTGTTCGTGGTGGTGAGTTGAGTGTTTGACGGTAAGGGCTGAGTTAAAAACTTTTTCAACTGGATTGTTTCGACTGCGCTTTGTTGGAGTTGTTGTTGTGCCGCCACACGAGTCTGAAGCTGGTTTTGTAACCTCTTCTGGGCGGCAAAGTAGTTCTCTGACTGCTGTGAGATCAATTTTTCCAGTATCACCCCATAGAGTTTAACGGCGTTTTTCGTCTCGCTATCAGCGATGCGGGTTTCCAGTGTGATCAGTCGGGGGTTGTTGGTTAGTCTCAGGTTGATAGCCATCCGATTGATATCCGGCCATTGTTCCGCTAGCCCAGACTTGGCTTCTGGAATAATGACCTCCTCAAGTAGCGATATGACAGCCTGGGCACTGTTGTCCTGTCTGTTGGATGCTGTGTTGATCTCAGTCTGCCCCGTCATGAATGTGGCTTTGTAAAAGTGAAGCCTGGGAGTCGATAGAGCCCATGGAAGCCCTGCTAAAGTCAGGATAACAAGGGAGAGGGCGAATATCTTTTTTCGTCTGACCAATATCGCGAGCAGAGTGCTCCCACTCTTTGGTGAATTGGCTTCTGACTCCATCCGTGTGATTCCTGAGCGATCCAAGATCTAGGCAGGGCGACAATGCGCTGGGAATAGTAACATATTGGCTCGATACGTTGTTTTGCTGGACTCCCTGTTTGGGATGGAAGCTGCTTGTGGCTTGATGAGCAAGCCTGGGAGAGATCGGGTAATGTAAGTTGTCGGGTTCGTTAGCTGAGAGAGTTTATCCAGCCACGTATCAGGACCAGGCCTCCCCCCACACCCAGTCCGCTGCCGATAAGCAGTGTTGCGGTGGCGGGAATGAGTGCGCCGCTACCGAATACCAGCAGCAGCGAGCCACTGAGCAGCATGGCGCTGCCTGAGATCACGGAGACAGTGCTGCGATGGTTCTTTCGCAGTACCTGCTGCATCTGCACCAGTTCATCCGATTTCCATTTTATTTCCAGGCGGCCGGCGGCGGCATCTTCCACGATTTTGTTGATCTGCACTGGTAGATCTGGCAGATGCTCAACGATAAACGGCAGGTTTTCCTTCATCTTACGCAGCAGCGCACGGTGGCCTATCTGCTCGCTCATCCAGCGTTCGAGAAAGGGCTTGGCGGTGGTCCACAGGTCGAGCTGTGGGTAGAGCATGCGCCCAAGACCTTCGATATTGAGCAGGGTCTTCTGCAGCAGCACCAGCTGGGGTTGCACCTCCATGTCGAAGCGGCGCGCGGTCTGAAACAGACGCAGCAGGAAGTGGCCGAAGGAGATTTCGCTCAGGGGTTTCTCGAAGATCGGCTCGCAGACGGTGCGGATTGCCGCCTCGAACTCCTCAACCCGGGTGCTTTTCGGTACCCAGCCGGACTGAACGTGTAGTTCGGCAACGCGCTTGTAGTCGCGATTGAAGAAGGCCAGCAGGTTCTCTGCAAGGTAGCGTTTGTCGGCCTCAGTGAGGGTGCCCATGATGCCGAAATCGACGGCGATATAGCGGCCGTTGGGCTCAACGAAGATGTTGCCGGGATGCATGTCGGCATGGAAAAAGTTGTACTGGAAAACCTGGGTGAAGAAGATCTCAACCCCGCGTTCTCCCAGCAGTTTCATGCTGATGCCCTGGCGCCGGAGTTCCTCCACGTTACCCACTGGTGTGCCGTTGATCCGTTCCATGACCAGTACATTCTGACGTGCGAGATCCCAGTAGATCTCCGGCACATAGAGCACCTTGCTGTCGAGGAAGTTGCGCCGGAGCTGGGAGGCGTTGGCGGCCTCGCGCATCAGGTCGAGTTCATCGAATATGGTCTTCTCATACTCCTCGATCACCTCCACTGGCCGCAGGCGACGCCCCTCTTTCCAGTACTTCTCCGCCAACCGGGCGATGGTGAAGAGCAGATCCACATCCCGGCGGATGATCTTCTCGATTCCGGGGCGCAGCACCTTCACCACTACTTGCGTGCCGTCCTTCAGTTGCGCAGTATGGACCTGGGCGACGGAGGCGGAGGCGAGTGGTTGCTCGTCGAAGGCGTCGAGCAGTTCACCAACGGGCTGGCCGTAGGCCTTCTCGATGATGGTGCGGGCCTGGTCTCCGGGAAACGGCGGCACTCGGTCCTGCAGTTTCGCCAGCTCATTGGCAAGATCGTCCGGCAGCAAGTCACGTCGGGTGGAGAGTATCTGTCCGAACTTGATGAAGATAGGACCCAGATCTTCCAGTGCGCGTCTGATGCGCTCCGGGTAGGCGCCACGGTCGCGGCGGAGCCAGTACCAGGGCGATAGATAGATGAGAAAGCGGAGCGGGCGAAAAAGGTGGGTGGCCAGAACCACCTCGTCGAGGCCGTGACGCAGCAGCACCAGATTGATATGTGCGAGCCGGAGTACCTGCGAGGGGCGGATCATGAAGCCGCCTTATCGTGCAGGCGCTGTAGTCTGGCTGCCAGACGTTCCACATCATCGCGCAGGGTGTCGACGTCTGCCAGGAACGGCTCGATTTCGTACCGGCTGGGCAACAGGCGCAGCTCCTCTTGCAGATACTCCTGCAGGTTCTGCCCGGAGGTTCGGCGCAACTTCTTCCCCCAGCCAAACAAGTTGCGGGCGGCCTTGCCGACTTCATGGGCGATGAGATCGCCTGTGAGATGGGAGAGCTGCTCCTCCCAGTCGATATCGAGTGCGGAGAGGAAGTTGCCGAAACGGTGGGCCAGGGCTGTGTCGCCTTCGATCTCTACCGCACCGCTGAAAAGCTGATCGGCACTTTTACGCTTACCGCGCATGGCGGCCAGATCGAGGGGGGTACCGCGCAGGGTGCAGTCCGGATCCCCCTCGAAGTCACTCAGCAGTTGTATGCCGCCGGGTTCCGGGATCAGGTAGAGTGACAGACCAAATCCCAGCAGGTCGAGCCGGATGACCCGTCCATACATGGGTGCCAACCGCGCCGGCGCCTCCGGGTCGAGCCGGATGGCGTGGCTAATCAGCTGTTCAAGGGTGGCGAAGGCGGCCGCGCTAATGGTCATTATTGGTCAAAGTTTATAGCCCCGATGGATTGCCACCACGCCGCCGGTCTCGTTGAAGTAGTCGCAACGCTCGAAACCGGCATGTTCCATCATCCCCTTCAGGGTCTCCTGGTCGGGATGCATGCGAATCGACTCCGCCAGATAGCGGTAGCTCTCCTCGTCGTTGGTCACCAGCTTGCCTATCTTGGGCAGCAGGGAGAAGGAGTAGAAGTCGTAGATCTTCTCCAGCGGCTTGAGGGTCGGTTTGGAAAACTCCAGCACCAGCAGACGGCCGCCAGGGCGGACAACTCTGAAGATGGCGTCCAGCGCCTTCTGTTTGTCGGTGACGTTGCGCAGCCCGAAAGCGATGGTAACGCAGTCGAAATAGCTATCGGGAAACGGCAGATATTGGGCGTCGACCTGGGCGTATTGCAGATTGCCGACTCGCCCTTCGTTCAGCATGCGCTCACGGCCCTGCTCCAGCATGGCGGCATTGATGTCGGTAAAGACCACCTGTCCATCAGGACCCACCAGGCCACTGAAGCGGGCGGAGAGGTCGCCGGTGCCGGCTGCCAGATCGAGTACCCGCTGGCTGCGGCGTACGCCGGAGAGCTCAATGGTGTGGCGCTTCCACAGGCGATGGACCCCGAACGACATCAGGTCATTCATCAAATCATACTTGTTGGCGACCGAATCGAAGACGGCGCGCACCCGTCCCGCCTTCTCTTCGACATTAACCTCTTCATAGCCGAAATGTGTGGTCTTATCGTCACTCATGTTGCATATGCCTGCTGCGTAGGATGCGCTTCGTACCTCACAACATCCTACATCGTGGTTTTTCTCAGTTTGCCAGCTCTTTACGTTGGTAACCGGCGGCCTTGAGCCTTGCCAGGTAACCCTTCCAGTTGGCATTTTGGTTGGCCCCCAGTTTGTAGAGGGTCTCCCAGGAGTAGATGCCGGTGTTGTGTTCGTCGTCGAAATGGAGGCAGACGGCGTAATTTCCCACAGGATCGATATGGAGAATGTTCACCTCTTCCTTGCCGGTCTGCAAGACCTCCTGACCTGGGCCGTGACCCTGTACTTCGGCGGAGGGGGAGAATACCCGTAGATACTCTGCCGGAAGGGCAAATTTGTTGCCGTCGTCGAAGGTGATCTCAAGAACCTTGGACTGACGGTGCAGATGGATCTCGGTGGGATTGGGATGGGACATCTCTTTTCTCTCTCTAAACTTGATTTAAAGATGCAATTTTAAGCGCTTGCCGGTCGGCAGAAACCCGGCAGCAAAGCGGGTTGCTGCATCCTTTGGGTAAAATCATTTATTTGCCTGGTTACTGTGTCCTGAATGCTCATGCAATCTGTTGTGGAGTAGGCCGGTTCAAGCGTAGCGGAACCGGCACTCCGCCTGATTTGCCGATTCAGGAAGGCCCGATCCGCTACGCTTGATCGGGCCTACACTCTGTTTAGCAGCGAAGTTCAGCATGGGTCTCAAAGAATGTACTGGCTCAGGTCATCGTCGGCCGCAAGTTCCGCCAGATGTTTGTCAACATAGGCCGCGTCGACGGTAAAGCGCTCGCCG
Source organism: bacterium endosymbiont of Escarpia laminata (assembly GCA_003660235.1). Classification (GTDB taxonomy): domain Bacteria; phylum Pseudomonadota; class Gammaproteobacteria; order Chromatiales; family Chromatiaceae; genus QGON01. The sequence goes on from QGON01000063.1 coordinate 41,767, forward strand.
GTATGCTCAGTCGCTGCGAAGGAGATGGTCTCCAGCAGGCGCTCCATTACCGTGTGCAGACGTCGTGCGCCGATGTTTTCGGTACGCTCATTGACCTGCCATGCGGTCTCTGCGATGCGTTGAATGCCATCCGGGGTGAACTCAAGCTTCACCTGCTCGGTGGCCATCAGCGCTTGGTATTGCTCGGTCAGTGAGGCGTCCGGCTCGGTCAGTATGCGGGTGAAGTCTTCAGTACTCAGCGCTGCCAGTTCCACCCGGATCGGCAGGCGGCCCTGCAGTTCCGGGATCAGGTCGGAGGGTTTGGAGAGGTGGAAGGCGCCAGAAGCGATGAAGAGGATGTGGTCGGTCTTCACCATGCCGTGCTTGGTGGAGACGGTGCATCCCTCCACCAGTGGCAGCAGGTCGCGTTGCACCCCCTCACGGGAGACATCGGCGCCGCCATGGTTGGAGCGGCTTGCCACCTTGTCCAGTTCGTCGAGAAAGACTATGCCCTGTTGCTCCACCATGTCGAGGGCGCGCAGTTTGAGATCCTCTTCGTTGATCCGTTTCTGCGCCTCTTCGTCCTGCAATATCTTGAAAGCGTCCTTGATGCGCAGTTTGCGCCGTCGGGTGCGACCGGAACCCATGTTGGAGAACATGCCCTGCAACTGACTGGTCATCTCCTCCATGCCGGGTGGAGCCATGATCTCAACTCCCATGGGTGAGGCGCTGACCTCGATCTCTATCTCTTTGTCATCCATTTCGCCGCTGCGGATCTTCTGCCGGAATCGGTCACGGGTGGTGCTGGAGACGCCGCTGTCGGAGTCGCTGTCATCACCCCAGTCACTCGACTTGGGAGCGGGCAGCAGGGCGTCGAGAATGCGCTCTTCTGCGGCATGGTGGGCGGCGTCCGCCTCTTTTTCCATCTCGGTTTCGCGCACCATTTTTACGGCGGAATCGGCAAGATCGCGAATGATGGAGTCGACTTCGCGTCCAACGTAGCCAACTTCAGTGAATTTTGTCGCCTCGACCTTTATGAAGGGGGCGTTTGCCAGCTTTGCCAGACGGCGGGCGATCTCGGTCTTGCCCACGCCGGTGGGGCCGATCATGAGGATGTTTTTCGGGGTGATCTCGTTACGCAGATTCTCAGGCACCTGGGATCGCCGCCAGCGGTTACGCAGGGCGATGGCCACGGCCCGTTTGGCTTCCGCCTGGCCGATGATGTGTTTGTCGAGTTCAGCGACAATCTGCTGGGGAGTGATTTCCGGCATGATAACGGTTATTGCTCGCAGTCGAGTTCTTCAAGAACGATGTTGTGGTTGGTATAGATGCAGATATCTGCCGCGATGGAGAGGCCTTTGTTTACCACCTCTGCCGCGCCTAGCTCGGTATTCTCCAGCAGGGCGCGGGCAGCAGCCTGCGCAAAAGCGCCACCGGAGCCGATCGCCATAAGACTGTTTTCCGGCTCGATCACATCGCCGGTGCCGGAGATAATCAGGGATGCCTTGGCGTCAGCGACACAAAGCAGAGCTTCCAGACGCCGCAGAGAGCGTTCGGTGCGCCAGTCTTTAGCCAGTTCAACGGCCGCCCGGGTCAGGTTTCCATGATGTTTTTCCAGCTTGCCCTCGAAGCGCTCAAAGAGGGTGAACGCGTCTGCAGTGGCGCCTGCAAAGCCGGCAATCACGCCGCCTTTGTAGAGGCGGCGCACCTTGCGGGCGTTGCCTTTCATCACTGTGTTGCCGAGGGAGACCTGGCCGTCTCCGCCGATCACCACCTTACCGTTACGCCGCACTGAGAGGATTGTCGTGCCTTTGAACATTGTTTAAGGAGATCCGTGCAGTTACTGCAAAAGAGGGATTGTACCTGAGCCGGAGCCTTGTTAGAAATTGGTGATGGAAGGTAATTTTTCAGCTTGGTCCTGCATATGTGCCTTTTGGTAGGTTGGGTTAGATGCGCATTGCTGTAAACCCTCATTATTTCGCCAAACCTCGCGCGCATCGTAACCCAATATCGGGATGTCGGGTTACGTCCCACGCAAGGTGCGGTGCCGTATTTGGGCCTTGTGCGTAGTGCGACTAACCCGACCTACATCGAAGTGTACTGGACAGTTACGATTGAAGTTGCAGTTGTCATTTTTTGCGGGCGCGGGGATGGGCTTTGTCATAGACCTCCGCAAGGTGCTGGAAGTCGAGATGGGTGTAGATCTCGGTGGTGCTGATGTCTGCGTGACCCAGCAGCTCCTGCACCGCCCGCAGGTCGCCGGAGGATTCCAGCAGGTGGCTGGCGAAGGAGTGGCGCAGCAGATGGGGGTGGACGTTTCTGGGTACCCCCTGTGCGATGGACCAGTGCCGCAGACGCTGCTGGATGGTGGAGCGGCTGATGCGTTTGCCCCGCACACCCACAAACAGCGCGTTCTCCCCGGCCCCGGCAAGTTGGCTCCGCACCGCGTGCCAGCGGGCGAGTGCTGCCAGCGCCTTGCGCCCGACGGGAACCCGACGGGCTCTGGCGCCCTTGCCGGTGACCTCCACCATGGCGTCGGCAATATCGATATCGCCGAGGTTGAGGCTGATCAGCTCTGCCAGACGCAGGCCGGAGGAGTAGAAGAGTTCCATGATTGTCAGATCCCGGATGGCAACGGGGTCGTCGTCCCGGATATCGAGCAGATGGCTGATCTGGTCCGCATCCAGGGTGACCGGCAGTTTGCGCCGAACCTTGGGGGCGCGCACGCCCAGCGCTGGATTAGCCGCGGCAACACCTTCCCGTAACAGGTAACGAAACAGGCTGCGCAGGCTGGAGAGCTCCCGCTGCAGGCTCTTGGGGTCTAGCCCCTGGCGGTGGCGTCGGGCGATATAACTTCTGACCTGATGCTGGTCTAACTGTTGCCAGGCAGTGATCTTTTCTGTTTCCAGCCAATGGGTGGCTTGGTTGAGATCCCGGGCGTAGCTCTCCAGGGTGCGGGGGGAGAGGCGGCGTTCGAGACGCAGATGGCCGAGAAAACGCTCTACCCACTCCTGTGGATCGTCGGGCGGTGGTATGTGAGACATTCCGTAACCTGTCGCGATGACAGTTGATTTATGTAGGATGCCGGTGAGCTTGCGAACCGCATCATTCGCGATTGATGCGGTTCATACTTCACCACATCCTACGCCCTGCTGTCCGTTGGGGTTAGATACCAGGCAGCGAGACCGCCTGCAGGGTGCGACCAATGACCTCTCCAAGCCGCATCAGGAACTGTGTGCCCTGGTGAGCTGCAAACCGGTTGGGATCCCGGCTGCCGATGGCGAGCAGACCCAGTACCCCCTCGTTTTTCAGTGGAATCAGCGCAGTGGAGGCGATCTCATCCCCTTCAGTGCCAAAGATGAAATTGAGCTGGGCGGGCTGCAAGGGACCGCAGATAGGTACGCTTTCGGCGAAAAACTGTTCGAAGGTGGCGATGTGTTCAGGTTTGTCGTCGAGCAGATGGTCTTCGAGGTGATTGTTGGAGAAGAGCCTCAGTTCCATGGCGTCTGCCTTGAAGTCATCGTGCAGTTCATCCTCCAGGGCGTTCATGACCTCATCGAAAGAGGCGGCGTCGATGAGTGCCAGAGTGAGACGATGCATGCGCTCCTGCAGCGCCTCGTTCTCCCTGGCCACGTCCACCAGCTCCTCCAGATGTGACTGGTAGTGATGCACCTGTTCCCGCAGGCTCTCCACCTGGCGCTCGATGAGGGAGACCGCAGCGCCGCTTTCGTGGGGGATCTGCAGGTTACGCAGCAGCGCTGGGTGGCGCTCGAAGAAGTCGGAATGATCGGTCAGGTACAGGGCGATCTGCGCCTCCCGCTCCTCCAGGCTGGTATTGTCTGACTCTGAAGCATGTTGACTCATAGTTCGATTCTACCTTCGAAAACCGTGGCCGCCGGCCCGCTCATCAGTACCGGTTCACTCTCTTCCCGCCACTCTACCACAAGATCGCCGCCGGGGAGGCTGACCCGCACCTGCGGATTCAGCAATCCCTGAATGCGTCCGGCCACCACTGCGGCACAGGCGCCGGTACCGCAGGCCAGGGTTTCGCCGGTGCCGCGCTCAAAAACCCGCAACTTGATGTGGTCCGGGTTGACGATTTCCATGAAACCGGCATTGACACGGTTGGGGAAGCGGGCATGGCGTTCGATCAGGGGGCCCAGCTGTTGAACCGGAGCCTGCGCCACTGAATCGACCTGGACCACCGCATGGGGGTTTCCCATGGAGACGGCTGCGATGGTGAGTCTCTCTCCCCCGACTTCGAGGTCGTAGGTGGCGGCCTGCATCTCTGCTTGAAAAGGGATCTTGGCAGGACTCAGCTGCGGCCGTCCCATGTTCACCTGCACCATTCCATCGGGCAGATGTTTGAGCAGAATCTGTCCTGCCGCGGTGCCGACGGGAATCTCATTCTTGCTGCTGAGTCCTTTGTCACGGACGAAGTGGGCGAAACAGCGGGCGCCATTGCCGCACTGTTCCACCTCTGATCCATCGGGATTGAAGATGCGATAGTGGAAATCGGTCGCCTCATCCTGGGGGGATTCCACCAGCAGAATCTGGTCACAGCCGATGCCGAAGCGCCGGTCGGCAATGAAGCGTAATTGCTGCTGCGTGAATTCGACCTGCTGACTGATGGCGTCAATCACCACGAAGTCGTTGCCGAGGCCGTGCATTTTGGTGAACGCGAGTTGCATGAGAACGGGCTTATCGCTTCTTCTCGTTGTCCTGTTGATCCACCGTCTCTTCAGCCGGCGGCAGGTAGAGGGGGCCTTTCTGGCCGCAGGCGCTGAGCAGGTTGCCGCTGCCAAGCACAGCGATTACCAGCCACAGGAGATATCTAGGCCAACAGGTCATAGTGGTGCTCAACAATTGAAGGGCGAAGAAAAGAGAGAGCCGGAATTATAGCGTTTCGGCGTCGGCGAGTCAGGGGGCAAGATCAAGGACGCGGTTAAGATGCTGCTCGACACGCTTTTTCAGTTGCAGCAGCTCCACAGTGCGGGGCGGCTCGATCGTCTGTATCCCGGCAAGTCGCAGGGAGGTGAGATAGATAGGGTAGCGTTGGCTGCCCTCACGCAGGCCCTGTAGATGGATGGCGGTGGCAGTATAGATCTCTTCACCATATTCCAGGCGGCTGAACTCCTGATCACCACAGATCAGGGAGTGGGGGCGGGCAGCAGTGGCATCGAGGGAGTCGGTGACCAGGGAGAGTTCCATATAGTCGTCAGGCCGGGTTAGCGGTACACGGCGAGGTTCGACCCGCCAGTCGCCGTTTGACGCATGTTTCAGCTCATAAAACCGGGGCTCTTCGAAGAGATTGATCTCACCGCCGGGCATCAGGCTGCGTAATTGCTGCAGGCTGTTGAGAAAGCGCCGCTGCTGCCGCATCAGAAATCTGGGGCTGTCGGCGGGCAGGGTCTGTTGAAAGAGTGCGCCCTGCTCGTCGAGCAGATAGATATGCGTCTGCTGTATACCAACCTGGTAAAAGATCTGGATAAAGTCTCTTCTGCTGTGCTGGAAGAGCGTGGGATAGGGGGTATTGGCAAGAATCCTTGGGTCGAACGTCAGGGGGCGGAATGTCTGTTGTGGTTGTTCCAACTCCTCCAGCAGGCTCTCGAAGGACTCCAGACTGCGCCACGTAAAGTCTTTGTCGTTCTGCTGCACCATGTAAAACTCGTGTCCCAGACGGAATGCGAAACGTCCCTCGTGGTTTTCGGACTGCTGAAAGTGGCCGATGATATGTTGGAAGAGTTCGGTGACCCGTGATGCGATCTGGCTGCCACGAATGGAGGAGAAGCTGTAACTGGATATCCGGCTGGCGGTTGTTTTGGCCTGTCCCTGCAGGTTGAGATTTTGACAAAGGGCATCGAGCAGGCCCTCCGCCCCCTCGCGGCGGGTGATCAGCAGTTCACCCCAGCTTGTCTCCACCAGCTCTTCGAGATTGAGCACCAGGTTGTTGCGGGCGGCGCCAAAACTGAGGGGGTCATGACGGTCGCTGGTAAGCTGTTTGCCCTCTTTCGCAAGGTGTTGCAGCGGGTCTGTGCCGAGATTGATGAAGAGTGTCAGGGAGCGCGCATAAGCGGGCCGCGACAGAGTTTTCATTGAGGCGGATGCCGGTTTTTCGCTGGGGAAAAGATTACGCAGACTCTTGTGCAGGGCAAGCAGTTCATCTCTGCTGACGTGGTCCTCTGCAGGATAGAGGCTGATGATGGTGTTCTTGTTCCACACTTGGTTGATGTGGCTCCAAAGCAGAATCTCAATGAGGTTCAGGGTGATCTTTATCGGTTTGAACTCCAGAACCTCCTCTTCATCAACGGTACCCCGATAGAGCATCCAGGCGAGGCTGCCATCCCGTGAGCGCCGGTGGTGCAGGGAGAGGTGGGGTTCGGAGAGATCTCTGGAGATCCCGGGGTTGATGCAGTCGACCTTGCCGGGGTGATGATCCAGCGCGGCATAGAGCTTGCGCCCCAGCAGATTGAGTTCCATGGGATCGATGCGGCTATGCTCTCCCTGAGTGCGGGCGAAGTCGGTGAGCAGCCGGTAGCTGCGGGAGAGCACCCCTACCAGCACATTGCGCTCCCTGATTACCTGATCGATCTTCCAGTCTGCGCGGGTGTCGAGTATCTGCAACTGGGTCTGGCTCCAGCCCCACTCCCGCGTCAGCTTGAACAGCTCGGCGGCGCGCCAGTGCTGCAGGTTGCTGTCCCGGCTCAGGGTCTCTCCGACCTTGAAGTAGAAGCAACGCCGCGCCAGTTCAAGACGGTCTTCATCCTTGAGTTGGATGAGATACTCTTCAACCCGGCGGTAGAGCAGGATATAGGCGTCGAGTTTGTTGAGGTCGTCTTCTCCAGCATAGATGGCGGCCTTGGCCTGCTGCGCCAGCCATAGAGGATGGGGAAAGTCGCGGCTGTAAGCCTCCATGAGAAAGATCTTGAGGATCGACTTGTAGGGCGAGTCGATGCCTTTGTAGAGCTGCCACAGCGCCGCGCCGAAGAATTCGTCCGCAGGTGTCTGATCCAGACCGCCGAGGTCGAGCGTTGCCGCTTTGTTGACGAAACGGTGTTTGATCAGGTTGTCAGCGTAGTTTCTATAGTCCAGTTCGCGGTCAGGGGGCACCAGCCACCAGAGTGGATAGCGTCCCGCCAGCAACACGGCACTGCGATAGAACTCCTCCAGCAGCAGGCTGTGTTGGGTGGTGCCGCTGCTTTCACGGGAGAGGGCGGCCTTTTTGCCGGCCCTGAAACGTTCCGGATCGATAAGGAAGATGTGAAGTTCCAGATCCAGTTTGTCCGCAGCTTTTTCGATCAGGTCAGCCTTCTCCTGCAGGGTTCTGCGTTGATCGCCGGAGAGGGAAGGGGTGTGGCAGAGCCAGACGTCAAAATCGCTGCCGGCGGACTGGCCGATGGTACCGGTACTGCCCATCAGATAGAGGCCCTCCAGCAAAAAAGTACGGTGTGCCCGCTTCTTATAGCTGAAACTGCGGCTGAGTTTGCGCGCAATGGTGAGGGCCTTCTGCGAGGGGCCGAAATCGGGAATGCCGGCCGGGGATTCGCTGTTGACGAAACCCGGCAGCATCGGATGGTTGATATGAAACAGCAGCGGCAGCAGAGTGATGAAGTCCTGCTGGCTGGGTCTGAGTTCTCCGAGGATGCGCCTCAGTCGCTCCCGGTGCAGATTCATGAATCGACGCCGGATGGTCTTCAGGTCTTTGCGGCTGATGCCCTCCTCAAAACTGATTTGTTGGGGTTCCGGCACTAACGACTCCCGGATGATGACTCCAATGCCTCCATGGCGTGGCGGATCAGCAGATGCGGGTCGTTACCTCTTTCCCAGGCCACAACACCGATCCCGATATGGGGTGCGGTTTTGTCTCCCAGTGAGGCCAGGCTGCCATCCCGGCACTCCTGCTGGATCTTTTCCAGCAGGTTGCGGGCATCGGATTCACTGGTCTCGGGCAGCACCAACATGAACAGATCCTCTTCGTAATGGCCAATGGTATCGGCCCAGCGAAGTCGGTCACGCAGATACTGGGCGATTGCGATAACCCTGTCACTATCCAGGGGGGCGGAAGGATCGTCCGGGTCGCTGATGCGGACCACGGCAAGGGTGAGCGGATTGTTATAACGGCGGCTGCGTGTCACCTGTGCGGCCAGAGCCTGCAAGGTTGCGCGTTGGTTCGCAAGTCCGGTCAAGGGGTCGGTTATGGTCAACTCATCCACCTGCTTCTGCAGGGCCTCGCGTTCCATCTGCGCAACCACCTGTCCGCTGATATCCTGGTAGAAATGGAGTTTGAGTGGTGTCTGTGCACCATCATTGATCTCCCGTACATCCCGCCGCAGCCAGCGTTCATCTGTCCCATCAATGGAGAGGTGGAGGATCTCCGAGGTTTCGAACAGTGCGTGCAACCCTTCCGGGAGTGTTTGCAGATTCTTGCCTACCAGCTCGTTGGCGGACAGATCCAACATGGATTCAAGGGCTGGGTTGATCCAGCGGATGCGAATGTCCTGGTCCACTGCCAAAACGCCTGTCGGACAGGCCTCGAACAGTGCCTGGTTGAAACTGATTCCATCAGTCATTCTGATTCCCCACTCAATGAAGGCGGCCCAATGTATTTCTCTTCGGACCGGTCTGTGTTTTTCTCTGTTTGTTCCTCTGACAGATGGAGAGAGGAACCCGCAAAAACCTTAACGGCAGGGGAAGAAGAATCTTTAATCTTTATCGTATTCAGATGCCCGGCGGGCGTCGCCGTAGACCTTGTTGGCTGGGTAGCGTGATTCATTGATCTCGATCTTGCGGTAAACAGCATCGACCAGGTTGATGTCGAGGCGTTCGGCGCAGCGGATCAGGTAGATCAGGATGTCGGCCATCTCCAGTGTCACCTCGTCGTGTTTATCCGGCGGCAGACTCATGCTCTGCTCCGGGGTCAGCCACTGAAAATGTTCCACCAGTTCCGCGCACTCTGCGATCAGCGCCATCGACAGGTTTTTAGGATCGTGGAACTGCTCCCAGTTACGGGTCTGGGCAAAGGCCTTGAGGCGGGTGTTCAGGTTGTCGAGGGAATCTTTCGGCATGATGGATCCAAAGGTGACAGGTAACAGGTAACAGGGCGAGTTTACAAAATTATTGTTAAATAAGTCTTGGCGTGTTTCCGGGTCGACACAAACTTTGGAAACCTGAAACTTGAAACCGTAGGCCGGTTCCAGCGTAGCGGAACCGGCAACCAGAAGGCGTAAATGCCTGATCCGCTACGCTTGATCAGGCCTACTGGGCAAGCGCTGTCCTGGCTCGTTCGATGGCGGCCCGCACTTGCGCCGGGGCGGTGCCGCCGATGTGGTTGCGGGCAGCTACCGAACCCTCCAGGGTCAGTACTTTGAAGACGTCGGCCTCGATGGTTTCGGAAAAACCCTGCAGTTCTTCCAGGCTCATGGCTGAGAGGTCCCGGCCCTCCGTCACACCGAAAGCCACGGCGCGTCCCACCACATCGTGGGCATCCCGGAAGGCCATCCCCCTGCCCACCAGATAGTCCGCCAGGTCGGTGGCGGTGGCAAACCCCTTCATCGTTGCGGCACGCATATTCTCCTTGCGGCAGATAACTCCCGGCATCATCTCGGCGAAGACCTTGAGTGATCCCTGCAGGTTGTCGATGGTGTCGAAGAGAGGCTCCTTGTCCTCCTGATTGTCCTTGTTGTAGGCCAGCGGCTGGCCCTTCATCAGGGTCAGCAGGCCGATCAGGTGACCGAAGATACGCCCAGTTTTGCCGCGGATCAGTTCCGGCACGTCCGGGTTTTTCTTCTGCGGCATGATGGAGGAGCCGGTGCAGAAGCTGTCGGAGAGTTCGATAAATCCGAACTGGGCGGAGGACCAGATGATCAACTCCTCGGAGAAGCGCGACAGGTGCATCATCAAGATGCTGGCGTTGGCGGCGAATTCGATGGCGAAGTCCCGGTCAGAGACCGAATCCAGTGAGTTCTCGCTGGGGCGGTCGAAGCCGAGCAGTTGAGCCGTGTAATGACGATCGATGGGGTAGGTGGTGCCGGCCAGGGCAGCGGCCCCCAGGGGCATTACGTTGAGCCGCCGGTTGCAGTCGGCGAAACGCTCCCGGTCCCGCACCAGCATCTCGAACCAGGCCATCATGTGGTGGCCGAAGGTGATCGGCTGGGCGGTCTGCAGGTGGGTGAAGCCGGGCAGGATGGTGTCGGCCTCCCGTTCAGCAAGGTTGAGCAGGGCCAGCTGCAGGCGTTGGATGCCGTCACGGACCACTTCGATCTCGTCGCGCAGCCAGAGGCGGATGTCGGTGGCCACCTGGTCGTTGCGGGAGCGTCCGGTGTGCAGCTTCTTGCCGGCATCGCCGATGGCCTCGGTGAGGGCAGCCTCCAGGTTCATGTGGACATCCTCCTGGGCGATCGACCACTCGAAGTCGCCCTGGGTGATGCGCTCGCGAATCGTCTCCAGCCCGCGGATGATGTCGTCCCGCTCGGTGGTGGTGAGTATGCCCTGTTTCTCCAGCATGGTGGCGTGGGCAATGGAGCCCTGGATGTCATGCTGGTAGAGTCGTTGGTCAAACTCGACGGAGGCGGTGAAGGCCTCCACAAAGGCGTCGGTGGGCGCGTTCAGGCGGGCGGATGAAAGTTTCGCAGACGCGTTGTTTTCGCTCATGAAGGGCTATCCTGAAGATGAAAGCGGAAAAACGCGGATTATAGCAGGCGATCGAGAGATGCATCAGGCGGAAAAGGAACAGACGGAGATCGGTGATGGGGGCAGACAGGAGATCTTTCTGCCCGGCTTTTGCAGTATCCGTGCGGTCTTTGCTGTGGTGGTGACGACAGAGCTGTTGGCGATGGTGCTCACCCTGGCCGACGAGCGTCCGTTGACGCAGTTCTGGCAGACTCTGAGCGTCAACTCCCTGCTGCTGCAATGGATCGCCTTGGGTACGGCGGGGATGCTCTGTCTGTTGCGCCGCCGGTTGCCGGGTTTGGGGAATCGGTGGGCCGGACTGTTGGCCTGGGGGCTGCTGCTCTGCGCCACGGTGGTGGTTATCGAGTTGAGCCAGCTGGTTTCCGGCCACGGGCTGTCGCCGGAGCGCCATCTGGAGTTGCTGCTCAAAAGTCTGGGCATCAGCGCCATCATCGGAGTGGTCGTACTGCGTTATCTCTATCTGCAATATCTCTGGCGGCAGCAGGTGGAGGCGGAGAACGCCGCCCGTCTGCAGGCGCTGCAGTCCCGTATCCGTCCCCATTTCCTATTTAACAGTATGAACACCATCGCCAGTCTTACCCGCAGCAATCCCAGACTGGCCGAGGAGGTGGTGGAGGATCTGGCAGATCTGTTCCGTGCCTCGTTGGGGGACGTGCGTCGCCTCTCCACCCTCGGCAGAGAGCTGGAGTTGGCCCGCCAATACCTGAACGTGGAGCGCCAGCGACTCGGAGAACGCTTGCGCGTGGAGTGGGATCTGGAAGAGCTGCCGGAGAGTGCAATGCTGCCGTCGTTGATCTTGCAGCCCCTGCTGGAGAATGCGGTCTACCACGGGATCGAACCTGCGGCTGAGGGGGGGGTGGTGCGCATCGTCGGTCGTTACCGGCGACGACGGGTTAATCTCAGTATCCGCAATACCCTGCCGCAGTCGACGGCCACTTCCCAGCGCAAGGGCAATAGTCTGGCGCTGGAAAATGTCCGCCAGCGACTGGCTGGGCTATTCGATACAGAAGCGGGTCTGAGCGAGTCCAAGGTGGAGGGGGAGCACCAGGTCCGGCTGTTTTTCCCCCATCCCTGGAGGCTGGAGTGAGGATTCTGCTGGTGGATGACGAGGCGCTGGCACGGGAGCGTCTGGCAGCACTTATAGCTGAGTTGGGCGCACCCTACCAAGTGGTGGGAGAGGCCGTTAATGGAGCGGATTCCCTGAAGTTTTGCGCCCAACAGGGTGTAGATCTGGTATTGATGGACATTCGCATGCCGGGCATGGATGGGCTGGAAGCCGCAGGCCGGCTTGCCGGATTTGAAACGCCCCCTGCGGTGATCTTCACCACTGCCTACGAAGAACATGCGCTGGAGGCCTTCGAGCGGGAGGCGCAGGACTATCTGCTGAAACCGGTGCGCCGGGAGCGCCTGCGCCAGGCGCTGGAGCGATCCCGCCGGATCACCCGGCCACAACGCGAAACGCTGGGACAGGCGGAGCGGGAGAAGATACCACTGCTGAGTGTAACCTATCGTGGCGGCGTGTTGAGTCTCTCCCTCGATGAAGTGATCTACCTGCGGGCCGACAGTAAATATATTGCCGTGCGGCATGGTGCGGGAGAGGCACTGCTGGAGGATACCCTGAAGTCACTGGAGGATCGTTATGCCGATTGGCTGTTGCGCATCCATCGGAATGCCTTGGTGGCGAGGCGGCGTCTGAAAGGGCTGGAGAGGGGGGCGGACGGGAAGATGCAGGTAGTCTTGAACGGATGTGAGGAACGTCTGGAGGTGAGTCGCCGTCATCTGCCGGAGGTGCGGCGTTGGTTGAAAGGGACGCCAGACTAATGACATTTCGTCTGTGTGCCGTTATCGCTGCACTGTTGCTGCTGACTGCCTGCAGCTTGCCCCCCAAAGAGGCGCAAAAGCCGTTGCCTGTTGTACCGCAAGTGCACACCGAAACCGCCCCTGAACTGATGGACGGGGCCGATGGCGAAACCCTCGCCGGCGGCTGCTTTGGCTGCCATGGTTTCGAGGGCCGCAGTCTTGGTCCGGCCACCCCGTCGATTGCGGGACTCTCCGAAAACTATTTCACCGAAGTGATGGAGGCCTATCGCCGGGGTGATCGTTTCAGCACGGTTATGGGCAGAATCCTGCCCGGGTACACGCCGGATGAGGTACGCCGCATGGCCGCTTATTTCTCCTCCCGGGAACCGCGTCCGCCGAAGCAAAAAACCGACTGGCGCCTGGTGGACCGAGGAGAGAAGTTGCATCGCCGCTATTGTGAAAAGTGTCATGGAGAGGCCGGCAGCGATCCGCAAGACGATGCCGGGCGGCTTGCCGGTCAGTGGAAACCCTACCTGCGCTGGACCTTGAAAGACTACCTGGTTGGCGTCAATCGGGCGGAGCGGGGGATGTCACGGAGATTCACCTCAATGATGCGAAAACAGGGCGTCGAGAGTCTGGAAGCACTGGTCAACTACTACGCCAGACAGCGCTGAACCCTTTCGTTGCAAAGAAAGCGCAGGCCGATCAGATAATAAATTGCTTGCAGGCAAGGCAGGCTTTAGCATAGGCGCTGTCTGAGCTGGATTTGGCCGCAAGCCCTTCAGGGATCAGACCTCTAGGAGGCTGTCGGGTTTAACACTGTTTGGCTGCAAATCCCTGGATGGCGATCAACTCAGCTTATCGAACTCGTTAAATAGGTCCACTATTCGCCTCGTTCGATAAACTGATTTGATTCGCCCCCAGTGATTTTCGCTTCAAACGGATAAACCCGACAGTCTCCTGGAAAACAATAACACCGGCATTTCAAATATCGAGGCCCCTTCACATGCCCCAGAAAACCATCCGTATTGCCACCCGAGTCTCCCCACTTGCCATGTGGCAGGCTGAACATGTGGCCGCAGAGCTTGGAAAAGCGCATCCCGGAATCAAGGTTGAACTGGTGGGTATGAAGACCCAGGGTGACAAGATACTGGACACCCCCCTGGCCAAGATCGGCGGCAAGGGGCTATTCGTCAAGGAGTTGGAACAGGGCATGCTGGAAGACCGGGCCGATATCGCGGTTCACTCCATGAAGGATGTACCGGTGGATCTGCCGGAAGGACTGCATCTGCCGGTCATCATGCAGCGCGAGGATCCCCGGGATGCCTTCGTCTCCAATAACTTCGAGAGCCTCGATGAACTGCCGGAAGGCAGTTGCATCGGCACCTCCAGCCTGCGCCGTCAGTGCCAGCTCGCCGAGTTGTGGCCGGGTCTGGTGATCAAACCCTTGCGGGGCAACGTCAACACCCGCCTGCGAAAACTCGACGATGGGGAATACGATGCCATCATCCTCGCAGCGGCCGGGTTGATTCGCCTCGGTTTCGAGGATCGCATCACCGCCACCATCGGCCCGGAAAAGAGTCTTCCGGCGATCGGTCAAGGGGCGGTTGGGATCGAGTGCCGTAGCGACGATGAGCGGATCAACACGCTGCTTGCGCCCCTGCACCATCAGGAGACCGCCTATTGTGTTACCGCAGAAAGGGCAATGAACCAACGCCTGATGGGCGGCTGCCAGGTGCCCATTGCGGGGTACGCGATGCTGGAGCATGGGGTTCTCTGGTTGCGCGGTCTGGTGGGGGAACCGGACGGCAGCCGTATTCTCCGGGGAGAAGTGGAGGGCACCACAGCCGAAGCGGAACAGATGGGGTTTGGGCTGGCGGAAAAATTGCTTGATTGGGGGGCTGATGAGATTCTGGCCACCCTCTATGAAGACTGACTGAATGTGAGTTGCGACCTGCGGGGCATCGGGGTGCTTGTCACCCGGCCTGAGCATCAGGCGGAGGGGCTGTGCGAGCGGATCGAGGCGAGTGGCGGAAAGGCGCTCCCTTTCCCGGCGATCAGGATAGACTCGACAGAAGATGCGGACGCCGCCCGGTTGTTGCTGGGCATGGTAGCAGGGGACACTCTGATCTTCGTCAGTCCCAATGCGGTCACCTTCGGGCTGCAGCTACTGGAGGGAGAGCGGTTGCCCGATGGCATCCGGTTGGCATCGGTCGGCAAGGGAACGGCACGGGTGTTGATGCAGGCAGGTTATCCGCCGGATGTGGTGCCGCCGGCTCGCTTCGACAGCGAAGGGTTGCTGGCAACCCCGGAACTGCAGCAGGTCGTTGGCAAGCGGATTGTCATTGTGCGGGGCGTGGGTGGCCGGGCTCTGCTGGGCGAGACCCTGAAGCAACGGGGTGCCGAGGTGAGCTATGCCGAGGTCTATCGGCGGCAGCGGCCGGTGGTGGATGTTGCTCCCTTGCTGGCCGGCTGGTCCCGGCGGGTTCAGGTGGTGACGGCCACGAGCAACGATATTCTTGCCAATCTGGCCGCGCTGCTGGGAGATGCCGGTCGGCAGAGGTTAGGTGCAACCCCGCTGCTGGTGATCAGTCCGCGTATGGTGGAAGAGGCGCGGCGGATGGGATTTGAACAGATAGTGCTGGCCGATGGCGCCGATGACGAGTCAATTGTCCGGCGGCTCTGTGAGTGGCAGATGGAGACTCACTAGTCTGCATCCAGAGTAAGATTCGTCGGTCTGATCAAGCGCAGCGGATCAGGCAAAAGGCTTGAACCTGCCTACATTTGATAGAGAAACAGAATCGATTAAGTGGCCTATGGCCGCATAACAAACGGTATCACTGAGTCATGACAGAACAGGGGAAAACGGCAACTGAGCAGGAGCGGGTCGATGCGTCCATCGAGCCGGTTGTCCAGGCCGATAGTGAAGCACAGTCAACAGACTTGGGATCGCGCCCATCGTCTGGCAACATCCAGAAACTGGCGGTTGTGCTGGCAGTAATTGCGCTGCTGGCGGTCTGTGTTGGGCTATTTGTCGGTCACAACTATTGGCAGGTGATGCAGCAGTCGTTACAGCGGATCGATACAGATCTGACCCGCAGGGCGCAAGAGCAGTCGAGCTTTGCCGCCGGTCTGGATGAGACCCGCCGTGTCTTTGAACTGCAACAGCAGCAGATTGAATCCCAGCGCCAGGCGTTGGCGGATCAACACCGGCAACTGCAGCGGTCTTACGATGCCATGCAGGCACAACGCGTCCAGATGGACGACTCCTTGTCGGAAATGCAACGCAGGTTTGGCAGCGATCAGGGGCAGTGGCGTATCTCAGAGGCGGAATATCTGATGCGGGTGGCGAACCACCGTCTCACCCTGGAGGGTGATGTGGCCACCAGTATCACCGCGCTGGAGGCGGCCGATTCGCGCCTGCGCGACACCCTCGACCCTGCCTGGAACAGTGTGCGGGAACAGGTGGCCCGCGAGATCGCCGCCTTGAAGGTCACGCCCATTGTCGATATGGTCGGCCTGAGCGCGAGGATCGGTGGGTTGATCAAACAGGTGGCGCAGTTGCCGCTACGGGATCAGGGCGGCATAACGCCACACCCGGCGCAGGCATCAGAGAGTACGGAGCCGCTGGCTGCCGAAGGCTTCGACCTGCGGAAGATCCTCGACGACCTCTGGGAGGGGTTTAAGTCGATGATGGTGGTGCGGCATCACGAGCGCCCCATTGCCGCCATGCTGCCGCCCAATCAGCGCTATTTTCTCTATCAGAATCTGCAGTTGAAACTTGAGGGGGCGAAGGTGGCTCTGCTGGCGCGAGACGGGGGACTCTACCGCGACAGTCTGACGACTGCAGCCGAATGGATCGAGGGCAATTTTGAGATGCAGGCGGGAGAGGTGCAGGCATTTATGGCGCAACTGCAAGGTTTGGGCCGGGAGGTATTGCTGCCCGATCTGCCGGATATCACCGCTTCCCTGCGCACCCTGCAGGCGCGCCGCGAGTTGCTCGATAAACAGGGGGAGAGACCGTGAAGTCCCTCATCGCCGGTTTTGTTGCCCTCCTTTTCGCCGCCACTTTGACCCTGTGGGTGAAAGAGGACAACGGCTATGTCCTCATCGGCTATGGACACTGGACCATAGAGGGCAGTCTGGCGCTTTTCGTCCTGGCGGGTGCGCTGCTGTTCGTGCTCTTCTATCTGTTATTGAGAACCCTCTCCCGTCTCTGGGGCTTTCCGGGACAGGTGCGCGATTGGCGGGGACACCGCCGGACACGCAAGGCTCAGCAGGCTCTGACCCAGGGGCTGGTGGAGCTCTCAGAAGGACGCTGGGAAGCGGCAGAGAAGCACCTGCTGCGTTACGCGAGCCAGTCTGAGACGCCGTTGCTCAACTACCTGGCCGCAGCCAGGGCGGCGCAGTTGCAGGGCGCCCATGAGCGCCGGGATCACTATCTGAACCTGGCCCACGAAAGCATGCCTGCGGCAGACGTGGCGGTTGGTCTCACCCAGGCGGAGTTGCAGCTTGCCCATCAGCAATATGAGCAGGCGTTGGCGACCCTCACGCATGTGCGCACCCTGGCGCCGAAACACGCCTATGTCCTGAAGTTGTTGAAGAAGCTCTACGAGGACCTGGGTGAGTGGGACAAACTGGAGGGCCTGCTTCCAGAGTTGCGCCGCCGCAAGGTCATTACGCAGGATGAGCAGCTTGAGTTGGAGAGCCGGGTCTACCTGGAGCGGCTGCGCAAGGCCGCCGGGGAGAGTGATCAACTCGTGCTGTTGAGGTTATGGAATCACCTGCCCCGCTCACTGCGGGGCAACCAGGCGTTGGTGGAGGTCTACTGTGAACTGCAGATAGAACGGGGTACGGGCGATCAGGCCGAAAGGATCATCATCGACACTCTGAGACACACCTGGAGTGACCGGCTTGTGACGCTGTTTGCTGCGATCAGGGGGGGCGACCCCGCTCAGCGTCTTGCGTTGGCCGAAAGCTGGTTGCCGGAGCACGCGGATGATCCTGTGCTGTTGTTGACCCTCGCCCGCCTCTGTCTTCGCTGCAAACTCTGGGGTAAGGCGAGGAGTTATCTCGAAGCCAGGATCGGACTGGCGCCGTCACCTGAGGCCTACCGGGAACTCGGGGCGTTGCTGGAGCAGATGGACGAATCTGAGGCCGCGATGGATTGCTATCGTTCGGGATTATCGTTATCGGCAGGTCCGGCGACGTTACAGGATACGGTGAAACAGTTGCCTGCCTCCGTAAAGACGAACACCAAACAGTCTTCAGAATTACTCTTGGGCGTGGAGAGTTAACAGGTCCTAGGCGGGAAGGATGGTTTGCCTGCCCCTGTTATTGATGAGGAGGCATTCATGCAGACTCCGTGACTACCCACAACCAGCCGCATGGGTAGGTTGGGTTAGGCCGTTATTTTGGCCGTAACCCAACTATATGCGCCATTCTTGTCGTGTTACGCTACGCTAACACGACCTACTGTTTTTAGGTTTATGCCAGGCCATCGATAATACGAGTATTGTTGCCTTAAGCTAGTGCTATTCCTATTCCTACAAGATCCGATTTGCCCCCCGATGACTTCTTGATAGAGCATACTTGTGACCAATAACGATATCTTGCGCCGTATCCGCTATACCTTCGACTTTAACGATTCGAAAATGATTGCTCTATTTGGCTTGGCCGATCATCAGGTAACGCGGGGACAGATTAGCGATTGGTTAAAAAAAGAGGATGATCCGGCGTATCAACAATGTAGCGACACGCAACTGGCGGTTTTTCTAAATGGCTTGATCAATGACAAACGAGGAAAAAAAGAGGGGGTACAACCTGAACCGGAGCAGCGTTTAACCAACAACATTATCTTTAGAAAATTAAAAATCGCATTAAATCTGAAAAACGAAGATGTATTGGAAGTTTTGGGGATGACTGGGTTGCGTATAAGTAAACATGAATTAAGCGCGTTTTTCCGCAAACCAGGTCATAAACACTATCGTGATTGTAAAGACCAGGTCTTGCGTAATTTTCTAAAAGGGCTACAGCTTAAATACCGTCCAGGCGTTGAAGAGGAGATCGCGTCTGTATGGAAACCACTCAAAACGCCGAGATAGATCTAAGCGGTTTAAAACGTAACAATCAACATAGTCGCCCCAGCCCCTACACAGGAAAAACACATTGACCCAAACAGCATTCTCAACGCTTAAGCTGCATGCTGCTCTGCTTAAAAATTTATCCTCTCTTGGTTATGAGGAGATGACGCCCATACAAGCACAGAGTCTGCCGCATATTCTGGCGGGAAAAGATGTTATCGCCCAGGGAAAAACCGGCTCGGGGAAAACCGCTGCGTTCGGTCTTGGCCTGCTGGAAAAGCTCGATGTAAAGCGTTTTCGTGTGCAATCACTGGTGCTTTGTCCGACCCGTGAACTTGCCGATCAGGTTGCAAAAGAGATTCGGAGATTGGCCCGGGCTATCCACAACATCAAGGTCTTAACATTATGCGGCGGTGTTTCGATCGGTCCTCAGATTGGCTCACTGGAACATGGCGCCCACATCATTGTTGGAACCCCCGGACGCATAGAGGATCATTTGAATAAAGGCACGCTTAAGCTGAATAATGTGAATATGCTCATCCTCGATGAAGCCGATCGCATGCTCGATATGGGGTTTCAGGCAGCGCTGGATGCCATCATTGATCAGACCCCCGATCAACGCCAAACCCTGTTACTCAGCGCAACCTTTCCAGATCAAATCCAGTCTGTCGCCAAGCGCATCATGGTTAAACCCGTCATGGTGCAAGTGGCTTCCACACATGATAATGCCAGTATTCAGCAGCATTTTTTCAAGGTGGAGAATAATGAGCACCGTTTGACCGCTCTGCGTCTGCTGCTTTTGCAACATCGCCCTGAATCCACCCTGGTATTTTGCAATACCAAACGGGAAACCCAGGCAGTGGCTGATGAGTTACTTCATTTTGGTTTTAGTGCGCTCGCCTTGCATGGCGATCTTGAACAGAGAGATCGTGATCAAACACTGGTGCAGTTTGCCAACAAAAGCGTCTCAATTCTTGTTGCTACCGATGTTGCTGCCCGTGGGCTGGATATCGATGCGCTGGATGCTGTAATCAATTACCACATAGCTCACGAGTCTGAAGGCCATGTTCACCGTATTGGTCGCACAGGCCGAGCTGGAAGCAAAGGAACTGCGTACTCTTTGTATAGTGACAAAGAGAGTTATAAGGTCGCTTCGCTGGATGCAAATGTAGATCCGATTTTAGATAGCGAATCTTTGCCGCCGCTCAGTTTGTTGGAAGAACCGGCAATGAACCCCCCCATGGCTACCCTGCAAATTGACGGTGGAAAAAAACAAAAAGTTCGCCCTGGGGATATTCTGGGCGCTTTAACCGGAAAAAACGGCATTGCCGGAAAACAGGTCGGAAAGATTCAAATTTTTGATAACTGGGCATATGTGGCCGTTAGTCAGGGCGTGGTTCAACCAGCACTGAAAAAATTAGGTGAAGGAAAATTGAAGGGACGTTCCTTTCGGGTCAGACTGATTCATGGCTAGTCGGCCGGACATTTGCGGATTGACCCAATCTCTCTTCAGGCGATCTTGATCCTTACCACATTCATCACTTCAAGCTCTATCCCGGCTACTATCTTGATTCCCGGATAGTAGGTCAGGTTGACCTGTTGACCGGCGATATTCTTGTATCTCCGTTTGCGTTTATAGCTGAAGGGTACCTCATGTCCCTCCACCATCAGCGTGTTGATGGTCCACTCCCCCTCATCCCGCTGCACATGAGAGACCACCTTGAACATATCGGAGTGAACGAGCTTTGCGTGCCGTTTGATCAGTTTTTCCGGATCGGATTGCATGAGGTTTCTCCTCCATAGCCGGCAAGACCGGGGTTCGCCCACTATTATCCGCTCTGAAGCGCTGGAGTAACAGGGTGAGAGGCTATGGACGCAGGAGTCACTATCTGCTTGGCAAGTATGGACGCTATTTCAATTATCAGCGAGACAGGAATTCGATTTTTATCGAATGCATGCATGAAGATGTGCAGCAGGACAATCAATTGGATCAACTGAAGGAGTTGATCGGTGATTATGGCAAGGCGCTACAGCAGGCAGGCTACCAGGCCCCATGAAACCCGACAGCCTTCTCAGGGTCGCGCCTCATATCCGTTTTCCGGCTGCCGTTATTTTGATTTTGCTGCGGCGCCATACTCGAAAGAGTCTGAAAAGAGGTGCTCTTCACTCAGCCCGTGTGCGAGGAAGGTCTCCTTTCCCGCCTGGATCATGGGTGGTGGACCGCTCATGTAGACTTCATGGCCGCTCAGATCCGGGGTGTCGCTGACTACCTGGTCGTGCACCCAGCCGTTTTTCCCTTCCCAATCCGCATCGGGTTCAGAGAGGACCGGTGTGTAGCTGAAGTTGGCATGCTCCCGCGCCCAGGCTTCCGGCATCTCAGGCAGATAGAGATCCTGTTTGGCGCGAACCCCCCAGTAGAGATGCATGGGCCGGTCGATGCCGATCTTGAAGGCGTGTTCGATGATGCCCTTCAACGGCGCAAAGCCGGTGCCGCCCCCCATGAAGATGATGGGCCGGGATGACTCCTCGCGCAGAAAGTAACTGCCCAGGGGGGCCTCCAGCCGCAGAATGGTCTTCTCCTCCATGCCGTCGAAGAGGAAATCGGTGAAAGAGCCACCGGCAACATGGCGGATGTGCAGTTCGATATAATCGTCGTTGTGCGGTGCATTGGCGATGGAGAACGCCCGTTTGTTACCATCTTCAAGAATGAAATTGAGATATTGTCCGGCCAGAAACTGCAGCCGTTCGCCTTCCGGAAGTTTAAGGTAGAGACGGATCACGTCATCGTTAAGATGCTCGATCTTATCCACCCGGCAGGGAAACTCGCGAATCTCGATATCCGCCGCATCGATGATCTCTTTTGACTCTAGACGGATATCGGTGGAAGGTATCGCCTTACAGGTCAGGCAGCTGCTTTCCGGCAGTTCCTCCAGTGCTGGCGGGGTGCCGTCTGCATAGCTCACGTTACCTTCGAGTAGCGTACTTTTGCACTCTCCGCAAAAACCATTGCGGCAGCCGTACGTGAGGTTGACCCCCTGTCTTACGGCTGCGTCCAGGATGCTTTCGTCAGCATCCACGCTGAATTCGTGACCGCTGGGTTCGACGTGAACTTTGAAACTCATGGGATTCCTTGGTATTGGGTAGAGCCTGAATCTACGAATTCAGGTATGAAAACAGTGAACAAATAATTCTCGCCTATTTTAGTCAGGAATTAAACCGGAGAGTTGATTGGGTAATGCAGAAAGTCACTATTGTGGGTTGCGGAGACATTGGTCACCGGGTTGCGCTTCGTCTGCCGGTGCAGGAATCAAGTCTCTCCTGTTGGGTAAGGAGCCGTGCCAGTGCCCGGAAGCTTCAAGGGTTGGGATTGGCTTCCGTGGCGGTTGATCTGGATGATTCTGCGATTACCCTGCCTGTCGTTGTGGGCCATTCACTCTTCTATTTTGCCCCTCCGCCGGGTAAAGGTACTGAAGATCTGCGGGTGGCGGCACTGATTCGGGCGATGACTGAAACCGGGCATCCGCACCGGGTGGTCTATCTGAGCACCACAGGTGTTTATGGTGACTGCGATGGGGCGTGGGTGGATGAGCAGCGCCCACCCTCACCCAGGGCTGACCGGGCCTGGCGTCGACTGGATGCTGAACGGCGCTGGCGTGAATGGAGTCTATCGAGTGGCGGCGAACTGGTGATTCTCCGGGTGGCCGGGATCTACGGTCCGGGTAAGCTGCCGGTAAAGCGGTTGCAGTCGGGGACACCGATGGTGGCGGAAACTGACTCGCCCATAACCAACCACATCCATTCCCAGGATCTGGTGGATGTCTGCCTGGCGGCAATGGCGCGGGGGCGTTCTGGTGAGGTCTACAACGTAAGTGATGGGCACCCCGGCACCATGACTGCCTACTTTAACCAAGTGGCGGACTTTCTTGGGCTTGCCCGCCCTCCGGTTATCTCTCTGGCAGAGGCGAAGCGGTGCTTGTCCCCTGGCATGCTCTCCTATCTGGGAGAGTCCCGGCGGCTGAGTAATCGCAAAATGGTCGAAGAGTTGGATGTCGGTCTGCGCTACCCCACTCTGGCAGAGGGGTTGCCTGCCTCGCTGGATGAAGAGCAGGGTGGCAATAATCAGGGCTGAAAAACATTGTCAGGATATTTTACAGTCGTTTGAACCCCGTGAGTTTGCATGTCATTGCTCTAACGTATTAAAAAACAAAGACTTGAGGCTTCTACCGTAAAAAGTTCATAAACCTTCCCTATTGAATCCCCCAATAAACTGTCGGATTTTTTTACAGGTTCGCTTGCCAGTCCAATGGTGAAATTCATAACAGTTTGAATAAAAAAGAAAATAATTGAATGGCATGGTGCTTGCTAGTAGTTATGACAAGGCTTTTAGCCGAGGCTTGAAACGCAATCTGAATCGTTAGCCCATTGAAGTGACGGAAAGCATTAGGCCGCCGACCCGCCGTTTCAGATGGTTTGAATTGGAATTGTGCTTGAAAAAATAATAATCCGTCGGAGGACGGGATCTACGTAGTAAACTCCAGCTATACGGTTTCCTCGTATAGCTTTTTTTTTGTCCGATTATTCGTTAGGAGTAGAAGCGCGATGTTAAACAAATGGATCGCCACCGGCGTGTTGCTAATGGGGATGATCCAGTCCCAGGCATGGGCGGCTGATAGTGATGGGAAGTTTTCTGTCAGAAGCATGGGGTTGGCTACCTGCAGTCAATATGTAGAGGAGAAGGCCAAAGCCGAGGGTAAATACGCTGCGTTTTTGGGTTGGATGGAGGGATATCTGACGGCGACCAGTCAATATGCCAAAGATACCTACGATGTTGTTCCCTGGGGCAACGCCGTCTATCTTGGCACGATGCTGGCAGTGCACTGCAAAACCAATCCGGAGCAGCGTTTCTATGTGGCGGTAGCCAGTCTGGCCAGAGCCATGAAGAGTAATCGCATCGTCTCCATGTCACCGGTGGTGGAAGCCAAGAATGGTGAGTACAAGGCTTATCTTTATAAAGAGGTTTTGGAGAGGTTGCAGACCTGGCTGAAAGAGAACAAATACTACGATGGAGCCATTGATGGCGCATACGGAAACAAGATGCGGGACGCAATCATACAATTTCAGAAGACAGTGGGGCTGGATGAGACCGGTGTGCCTGATCAGCTGCTATTGCACAGAGCCTTGCTGCAGAGCAAGGCCGAGAAGGCTAATTAGGTCTGTCCGGAAGTGCTCCTGAAAACGCAGAGGCCGCAGAGATGCGGAGATCGCAGAGAACCTAATTCCTTGTGTTCTCCGCGCCTCGGCGTCTATTTCCAGGTTTCCGGATAAACACTAAACAGGTGCGTCTGGAGATGCTATCCGGCTACCCCACAAAAGTGCAGAAAACTTGGAATCGTAGGATGTGCTGAGCGTAGCGATGCGCATCTGTCGCGATTGATGCGGTTCGTTTCACTCACCACATCCTACACGTCACATCAGCGCTCACCATACGCTGAATAGATATCACTCAGCCCTCGATATCGAGCCAGTCAAACAACGCATCCCACAGGGTGACGTCCTGATAGACCTGTGAGGGCGCCAGCTCGAAAATGCCCAAACCCTGCTCTGCCGACTGGATGTAGTTCCTGCTCTCTCGCAGGTGGGTGATCACCGGCACCTCGAGGTGGCCGAGAAATTTTTCCAATTCATGATAGATGACGGTCTGTTCGCGTACCCGGTTGGCGACAATGCCGATTCGGGTCTGATGTCGGGAGACACGACCGCTGCTCAGGAGTTCCTCCAGAAAGCGGCTGCAGGCCCGGATGTCGATGGGCGAAGGCAGTACCGGCAGGACCAGGGTATCCACCCGCTTTAGCATCTTGTTGATCGCCTTGCCATGGGTGCCGGCCGGGGCGTCCATGATCAGCAGGTCGGTCCCCTTCTTTGTCTTGATGGTTTCGCCGGTGGCATCAATCGCCTGGATGTCGGGGATGCCTGCGTAGTCCTGACGCGCCTCCAGCCAGTCCAGCGAGGATTTCTGGGGATCGAAATCGGCGAGCGCCACCTTGAGACCTTCGTCTGCATACCAGGTTGCGAGATTGGTGGCCAGTGTGGTTTTGCCGCATCCACCCTTGGCATTCATTAGCATGACGGAGCGCATGATTGGTTTCCTACCGGTCGTTGGATGAGTATTAGTCTGAAGTGTAGCGAATGTTATTGAAGTCGGCATTCAGGGTGAGTCGATGCCGAGTTCGTCCCAGATGTCGTCGACCCGCTGCTTGACCGCTTCATCCATGAGAATTGGCGTGCCCCACTCCCGGTTCGTCTCCCCCGGCCATTTATTGGTGGCATCGAAACCGATCTTGGAGCCCAATCCGGAGACAGGTGAAGCGAAATCCAGATAGTCGATAGGAGTGTTTTCGATCAGCGTGGTGTCGCGCACGGGATCCATGCGGGTGGTCATGGCCCAGATGACGTCGTTCCAATCGCGGGTGTTGACGTCATCGTCCACCACTATGACGAACTTGGTGTACATGAACTGTCGCAGAAAGGACCAGACCCCCATCATCACCCGTTTTGCGTGCCCCGGATACTGCTTTTTCATACTCACCACAGCCATGCGGTAGGAGCAACCCTCCGGCGGCAGGTAGAAGTCGACGATCTCCGGGAACTGTTTCTGCAGGATCGGCACGAAGACCTCGTTCAACGCCACGCCGAGGATCGCCGGCTCATCCGGCGGCCGCCCGGTATAGGTGCTGTGATAGATGGGATCCTCGCGGTGGGTAATGCGCTCGATGGTGAAGACCGGAAAGCTTTCCACCTCGTTGTAGTAACCCGTGTGATCGCCGAAAGGCCCTTCGGGCGCCATGTCGTCCGGATGGATATGACCTTCCAGCACAAACTCAGCCGAGGCAGGGACCTGCAGGTCGGAGCCGATACACTTCACCACCTCGGTGCGGCTGCCCCGCAGCAGGCCGGCGAAGGCGTATTCGGAAAGTGTGTCGGGCACCGGCGTTACCGCAGCCAGAATGGTGGCAGGGTCTGCGCCCAGTGCCACGGCAATAGGGAAAGGCTCTCCCGGATGACTCTCCTGCCACTCGCGAAAATCCAGGGCACCGCCGCGGTGGGCCAGCCAGCGCATGATGACCCGGTTGCGTCCGATGACCTGCATCCGGTAGATGCCCAGGTTCTGGCGTGACTTGTTGGGCCCCCGGGTCACCACCAGTCCCCAGGTGATCAGTGGGCCGACGTCACCAGGCCAGCAGGTCTGCACCGGCAGATCGGCCAGGTCGACGGTTTCTCCTTCAAGGACCTGCGCCTGACAGGGGGCGTTGCGTTGCTCCTTCGGCGCCATATCCAATACCTTCCGGAAGATGGGCAATTTCTGCCAGGCGTCCTTCATGCCTTTTGGCGGATCTGGCTCTTTCAGAAAAGCCAGCAGTCTGCCGACCTCCCGTAGCGCCTCCACATTTTCCTCGCCCATGCCCATGGCGACACGTTGCGGGGTGCCGAAGAGATTGCCCAGCAGCGGATAGCGCGAACCCTTTACGTTTTCGAACAGCAGCGCGGGTCCGCCAGCCCGCAGGGTGCGGTCGCAGATTTCGGTGATTTCGAGGTTGGGGTCAACCGCCGCCTGAATGCGTTTCAGTTCGCCCCGGGATTCAAGTTGCCGGATAAAGTCGCGCAGATCCTTGTATTGCATAGGTTATCTAGATGTTCCCATTATTTAATTGCAAACCTTACCAGAGCGGGTGGGTTGAGCGGTGTTTTGTGACCAAAATTTATTTTATGGCCCATAAGAAACTTGAATTATCCTGATTTGAGTCTAATATAAGGAAAATCTAATATTGTAATCGGGACAATCCCATGAAATTAAATAAGCAAGCTTGGCTGAAGTGGAATTTTGTCATACTTAGCCTGTTGCCGCTGTTTGCATCTGCTGAATTGACCACAGTGGAGGCAGATTTCCGTGAGACGCCAAGGGAGTTTCGTCTCGACGGTGTGGTGGAAGCGATCAACCAGACAACTGTCTCAGCCCAGACCCAGGGCCAGGTGCAGGAGATCATCTTCGATGTGGATGACTATGTCGAAAACGGACAGTTACTCATCACCCTGAAAGATACCGAACAGAAGGCGCGCCTGCGTCAGGCCGAAGCCGACCTGAAGGAGACCCTGGCACGATTGCAGGAGGCGAAAGATGAATATGTGCGCACCAAGGAGCTGTCGGGTAAAAAGCTGGTTTCCCAGTCGCAGCTGGATAAGGCGAACGCAAGCCTGAAAGCGGCCCGTGCCCGTCAGGATGCTGCCAGTGCGGGTCTGGTGCAGGCCAGTGAGCAGTTGGAATACACAAAAATCCGTGCGCCCTATAGC
Source organism: bacterium endosymbiont of Escarpia laminata (assembly GCA_003660235.1). Taxonomy (GTDB): domain Bacteria; phylum Pseudomonadota; class Gammaproteobacteria; order Chromatiales; family Chromatiaceae; genus QGON01. Next base: position 68,664 of record QGON01000063.1, read on the forward strand.
GGCATTGTGACCCATCGTCTTATCGAGGTGGGCGAGATCGCCCAACCGGGTCAGAAGCTGATGAGCGGCACCTCGCTGGATCAGCTGCGGGTGTTGGTGGACGTACCACAGAGTCTTATCCCCATCATTCGCAAGACCGGCAAGGCACGGGTAAAGCTGCCGGATAATGTGTTCGTGGAAGCGACCAAGCTCACAATCTTCCCCTTTGCGCATCACGGCAGCAATACGTTCAAGGTACGGCTCGACCTGCCGGAGGGCATGCCTGACCTGTTTCCCGGGATGTTCGTGAAGACAGCCTTCGTCACTGGCACCAAGCGGGAACTGGTAGTGCCGGTTGAGGCGGTGGTCTATCGCTCTGAAGTTACCGCTGTCTATGTGGTGGATGAGAGCGGGCGTGTCCGCTTCCGCCATATTCGTGCAGGTCATCGCTCGGAAGACGGCAAGATGGCGGTGATAGCCGGGCTTTTGGCGGGCGACCGGGTGGCGATCGATCCGATTGCGGCAGGTGCCCTGTTGAAGCAGCAGATGGCGGAGGCCGGTAATGAGTAAGCTGGCGATATCGGGACGCATCGCGGAGCGTTTCATGCTCACGGAGATTACTCCCCTGCTGGCCCTGGTGGGGCTGCTGCTGGGTGTTTTTGCGGTGCTTGTTACGCCGCGTGAGGAGGAGCCGCAGATCAATGTGACCTTTGCCAATGTCTTTATCCCCTTTCCCGGCGCTACCGCGAAAGAGGTGGAGAGCCTGGTGGCAACGCCTGCGGAGCAGGTGTTGTCGGAGATAGACGGCGTAAAGCATGTCTACTCAACCTCCCGTCCCGGTATGGCGGTGCTGACGGTGAGATTCGTGGTCGGAGAAAACCGGGAAGATGCCATCGTGCGTCTCTTCAGCAAGGTCTACTCCAATCAGGACTGGCTGCCGCATAATCTGGGGGTGGGGCTGCCGATCATCAAGCCGAAGGGCATAGATGATGTGCCGATCGTTACCGCGACCCTGTGGACCGAAGATCCAGAGAAGGGGGCCTATGAGTTGGGGCAGGTGGCTCACGCCATCGAGTCTGAACTGAAACGGGTGCCGGGGACGCGGGATATCTACACCATCGGCAATCCCGAACGCGTGGTGCATGTGGAGCTGGATCCCCAGGCCCTGGCGGGCCACAACATCGATCTGGGGGATCTGCGCAATGCGCTGCAGGCGGGCAACCGGATTCGTGACAACATCACGATAACCGCACAAAATCATGAAGTGCTGGTGCAGGCGGGTACCTTCCTCACCTCTGCCGAGGAGATCGACTCCCTGGTGGTCGGCGTGCAGGAGGGCAGGGCGATCTATCTGCGGGATGTGGCCAGAGTGAGCCATGAACCTGATTTGCCGAACCAGTATGTCTGGATGGGTGGTGGTGAACAGGGTGAGCTCAAGGGCGTGCCGTCCGGCGGGAAATATCCGGCGGTCACCATCGCTGTGGCGAAAAAGGCCGGCACTAATGCGGTGGATATCTCGAAGGCGGTGATCGAGCGTTTCGAACAGCTCCAGGGCACTTTCATCCCCGATGGGGTTAACGTCACCATCACCCGCAACTATGGCGAGACGGCGGAAGCCAAGGCGAACAAGCTGATCACCAAGTTGGCGTTTGCAACCCTTTCGGTGATCGTACTGGTCTTTTTGGCCATCGGCTGGCGTGAGGCCTTCATCGTCGGTGCCGCCGTGGTGGTGACCCTGGCGATCACCCTGTTTGCCTCGTGGGTCTGGGGCTTCACTCTCAACCGGGTGTCGCTGTTCGCCCTTATCTTCTCCATCGGCATCCTGGTTGACGATGCCATAGTGGTGGTGGAGAACATCCACCGCCATCTGCAGATGGGAGCGAAAAATCTGCGGGAAGCTATCCCAAAAGCGGTGGACGAGGTGGGCAGCCCCACCATTCTGGCGACCTTTACCGTGATTGCGGCCCTGTTGCCGATGGCCTTCGTCACCGGTCTGATGGGACCCTACATGAGCCCGATCCCGATCAATGCCAGCACCGGCATGCTGATCTCCCTGCTGGTGGCCTTCATCTTTACCCCTTGGCTGACAAACCTTGTGCTGGCCAATCATGTTGAGAAGATCGCGGCCCATGCCCACAATGAACAGGCGGAGACCGGACTCAGTCGTTTCTTCGGCAGGGTCATGCGTCCTTTTCTGCTGGGATCACGGGGTCATCTGATGCGCTGGGTGTTGCTGGGCGGCATCCTGATTCTCATGGCTATCTCGGTCTCATTGGTGGTCAACCAATCGGTGGTATTGAAGATGCTGCCCTTCGACAACAAGTCGGAATTCCAGGTGATGCTCGATATGCCGGAAGGGACCAGCCTGGAGCAGACCACCCGTGTACTCGATGAGATGGGCGACTACCTGGCTAGCGTGGACGAGGTAACCGACTATCAGGTCTATTCAGGCACAGCGTCGCCGATTGGCTTCAATGGCCTGGTGCGCCAGTACTACCTGCGGGAGGGGGCTCATCTGGGCGATATCCAGGTCAATCTGGTGGATAAGCATCTGCGTGAGCGTAAGAGCCACGAAATAGCACTTTCGGTGCGAGCACCGCTGCAGAAAATCGCCCGTGAGCATAACGGTATCGCCAAGATTGTCGAAGTGCCTCCCGGCCCTCCAGTGATGTCGCCGTTGGTGGCCGAGATCTATGGTCTCGACTATCAGGGGCAGACGGAAGTGGCTTGGGAGACGCGCAAGATTTTTGAAAATACCCCCGACATCATCGATGTGGATGATAGCGTCGAGTATCCATCAGTGAAGTTTGTCGTGCAGGTCGATCGTGCCAAGGCGGCGCGTCTGGGTGTGGCTCAAAGCACCGTTGCTGAGGCGCTGGCCACAGTATTGGGCGGCGAAGACGTGAGTTTTCTTCACGGTGAGAACCTGAAGTATGCGGTGCCGATTCGCCTGGAATACTCGGATGCGGACAAGGCAGATCTGGAGCAGGTACTTTCACTGCGGGTGCGCGCACAGAGCGGCACGCTGGTGCCGCTCTCGGAAATCGTCGAGGTGGTGCCGCATGTGCGGGAATACTCTATCCACCACAAGGATCTGATGCCGGTAGTCTATGTTACAGGTGACATGGCGGGTGAGACCGATAGCCCTCTCTATGGTCTGTTCGCAATCTCTGATCAGCTCGATGGTGAGGGTGGAGTGGAGCAGTGGTTTCTCTCCCAGCCGGAAAATCCCTACGAGTACAGCCTCAAATGGGACGGTGAGTGGCAGATCACCTACGAGACCTTCCGTGACATGGGCATCGCCTACTCGGTGGGGCTGTTGATGATCTACCTGCTGGTGGTGGCACAGTTCCGCTCCTATCTGGTGCCCCTGGTGATCATGGCGCCGATCCCCCTGACCATCATCGGCATCCTGCCGGGACATGCGCTGATGGGTGCCCAGTTCACTGCCACCTCCCTGATCGGCATGATTGCCCTGGCGGGTATCATAGTGCGCAACTCCATCCTGCTGGTGGACTTTATCAATCAGCAGGTACGGGAAGGTTTGCGTTTGGAAGAGGCGGTTGTCAGCGCCGCCGCAGTGCGCGCAAAACCTATCGCGTTGACTGCGCTGGCGGCTATGGCAGGTGGTTTTTTTATCCTCGATGATCCGATATTCAGCGGTCTTGCGGTATCTTTGATCTTCGGTTTGTTTGTATCGACGGTATTGACCCTGATCGTGATTCCGGTGGTCTACTATGCCGCAATGCGAAATCGTTTGAAGGATATTCAGGCGGGGAGTGCTTCATGACAAGAGAGAACTGGCAGGGTCGTTGCTGGAATTGTGGGCAAATCCTTAAGGGGGCCGATTTCAGCCGTGAAGAGCGTTGTCCGGATTGCAGCAAGGCGACGCATGCCTGTAAAAACTGCCGCTACTACAAACCCGGTTTGGCCAATGATTGCCGGGAACCTGTCGCTGAACGGGTGACTGACAAAGAGCGGCCCAATTTCTGTGACTATTTTGAGCCTTGGGAAACGGCTTATGGCGGCGTTACAGCAGCTTCTGGAGATGACACGCTGAGTGCCGCAGAGGATCTTTTTAAATAGGCGGGTTATGCATAGTATTTCGTAACTATTCAGCTCACTAATTAGCGGCACAAGGGCAAAAAATGCTGACGTAGGATGCCGGTGAGGAACGAACCGCATCGATTCAAAATGATGCGGTTCGCAAGCTCACCAGCATCCTACACATTGTCGCTCTATCCACCATGGGCTGAATAGTTACAATATTTCCTTATTACCCCTGGAATTCAGCCATTTGAGGGAGTATTGCGCGGCCAGGGCACAATAGGCTGTCGTGACAAGCGAGGGCGAAAGGGGGACTGGAATGTCCCGTTTCGCATCCTGAGGGTCACGATACACTTGGTCACGCATGGACGGTGCCTTTCTCTTTGGCGACACCCTCCATACCTGTTTTTCAGTTCAATGTCACTGGATCACACGCAAGCCCGCATCGCCTCATGGGTGAAAATGGCTACGCTGAGCTCACTGTTCAGGAGAAAGTGATTTTTGCTCCAGAGCGGAACAGCGGCAAATAACCGCAGGGCTGGAGTGACACATGCAGCCACGCGATATTGCGGTAATAGAGTAATATTGGCGGCAATTCAACAACAATAATTCATCCGGGAAAAGCTATGCGTTCACTATTTTGTGGCCGAGAAAAGGAGATGGTGCTGCTTAAAGCAGCCTGGGAGCGGGCCAGCAACCGCGACAATCCCGAACCACAATTGGTTGTCATGGTCGGCGAAAGCGGACTTGGCAAAACCCGCATCACCCAGGAGTTCTACAACTGGCTCTCCACCACACACGATGCTACCGAACCTAAAGGGTACTGGCCTGATGATCTTGGGCAGGAGGCGAACAATCTCAAGGTCAACCCGGAGCCGGAAGCGTGTGACAACAACGAACCCATGCCCTACCTCTGGTGGGGGGTGCGGCTCACCGACCCTACTGCACGCAACACGATTCAGGCAGGTAGTGCGCTCAACACTTATCTGGGAGTGCTGACCCCTCATCTAAAACCGGTGCTGAGTCGGCTGCGGGAGGTCGAACGGCAGGTAGAGGGCGGCAAAACCCTCGCCATGGCGGCACTCGATGTTGGCCTCTCATTCATCCCCGGTGCGGGTGCACTCGGTAGCATCAAAACAGGTGCAGAGGCGCTCTATGAGCTGGTTATGCTTGGCAAAGAGAGTAGTGAAGATCAAAGAACGCGCACGACGGGAGAGATCAAAGCAGAGGAGCACAAAAGCCAGGCCGATATGGTGCTGAATGCCCTCTCGACACTGGTGGCGGGCAAAAGCTCGCTGGCCGCCACCCCCGCCTGTCTGCTGATCGACGATGCCCTGTTCTCCCGTAACGACCCGGGTCTGTCGGGGTTTGTCGAACAGCTGATCGCCCGCGCCTTTAGCCAGAAGTGGCCGTTGATGATCATCGTCACCCACTGGCAGGCCGAGTGGAACAAAGATTGGGAGGCCGCCCTACCCGCCCCACCCACCGTGGCTGCGGCCATTCGCACTCAGCAGCCACTCATGGCTGAAACCTGGCAACCCATCGAACTCACGCCGGTTGATGACCTTGGCCCCATGCTAAAGCGCGCGCTGCCGGGGCTGTTGCCGGAACAGTGCGCCGGCCTGCTGGGCCGCGCCGGCGGCAAACCCACGTTATATGGATGAGATTATCCGCTTCTGCCAACGACAGCCGCGACACTTTATCGAACGTGATCTGAACAAGCCTCTCAGCAAAAAAGGCTTTGAGGTCTGCCTGAAACAGAGCCTGAGCCTGCATGAGCTGATCCTGGATCGCTTTGATGCCATGCCAAGTGAGGTGAAAGAGGCGATCGCCCTCGCCAGTATGCAGGGGCAACGCTTTCTCACCAGCCTGACCGCTGAGGTGGCCCAGGCACTGGAGGTACCGAACGTAGAAGCGGGACTCAATGGCGCAGAGCACCCCCATAGCCTGGTCAATGGTGTACCGAGTGGCATCGCTGAGTTTGCCCAGCGAACTGCCCGCGCCCTGGCAGCGCTGACCCGCATGGAACTGGCGCGTTATGACTATGCAACGGCACTGCAAATCGCACAGCGCTTTTTGGCAGGTGTCGAGGCCGATTCCTGGCATTTCAATGCCCTCAACTTCTCTCAGCTATGGGATGTTCAAACAGCCCTCCACACCATGGGGCAAGTTGCAGCAAGCCAACAAGCGGCCCATGCCATGCTGGAGTCGGCCCAGAACAGCGTCACACTCACACCCTCCGATAAGCGTGCCCAACGCAATCTCTCCGTCTCATGGAGCAAGCTGGGGGACATCGCTCTTCAACAGGGCGAGATCGACGGGGCGAAGCCGGCCTTTCAGAAGGGGCTTGAGATCCGCAAGGCGCTGGCCGGTGAGTTGAACACCCCCGAGGCGCGCCGGGATCTGGCCGTGCCACATGCCAAATTGGCCCGACTGGCCGAGGCCAAGGGTGAGTTTGAGCGTGCGCTACAAGGTTTGTTGGATGGATTGGAACAGGCCAGCATCTATCAGACGATGATGCCTTCGCCTGATGCGGATCAGGTTGTTGCCTATTTCGAAGGCGATATTCAACGATTGCAGGGAGCCAGTGGCCGAGCGCGTGCTTGACCAGGAGCAGCCCAATTTCTGTGCCTATTTCGAGCCTTGGGAAGCAGCTTATGGCGCCGCTCCTACACAATGCTCAGTATTTTCATGCCCTGACTAAATAAGCCGGATTGATGAAAATCATCGGATGTTGATCCTGTTTGCTGGATTATGTGGACAGAACCCGGCAGGAGTCCACCCATGTGTTACGTCATCTATTTTTCCCTGATCGCCCTTTTGCTGATCTATAGCGATTCTGTGGTGGAACAGTTCGCCCTCTCCGAGAGTGCGGGCGAAGGAGAGTGGATTATGATGGCGACCGGCTGGGAGTTGGTTCCGGCCATCTGGCCTCTGTTGCTTGTGGCGATGGTGTTTGCCAGTGCGCTGACCTTTTTTGTTGCACGGGCACTGTTCAGGCAGAGATGAAATCCCCTACCTGGGGATTCGCTTCCAGGTGATATTGAGCAGGGTGTCGATGGCGTCTTGCCTATCGGACAGATGGATCTGGTAGGCGTTCTCCAAATTGTCAGGGGTGAGCACCTCTCCAGGTTTTCCCACCGCAAGCGTGCGCCCCTGATGCAGAAGTTGCAGCCGCTGGCAGAAGTGGGCGGCAAGCCGTAAATCGTGCAATACCACGATCACTGCGTTGCCTTGTGAGCAGTGCTCTGCCAGCATTGCCATAACATCGAGTTGATGGGCAGGATCGAGCGCGGCCACGGGTTCGTCGGCGAGCAGGATCTCCGGTTCTGCAGCAAGCGCCCGGGCCAGCAGTACCCTGGCGCGCTCTCCGCCGGAGAGTGTGTTGAAGGGGCGGTGACGAAATGGCAGCAGGTCAGCATCCGCGATGACGCTTTCTATCACTTGTTGATCCCGTTCGGAAAGTTTGCCCCAGGGTTCAAGGTGGGGAATGCGGCCCAATTCGATGATGCGCTCCACTGAGAGCGGCCAGTGGACCTCGGTTTGCTGGGGCAGATAGGCGATACGTCTGGCCCGTTCATTGCGCGGAATGTCTTCGAAGCGCTGTTCGCCAAGTTGCAGCACTCCGCTATCAGTCCGGGCCGATCCGGCAAGACAACGCAGCAGGCTGCTTTTACCCGCACCGTTGGGGCCGATCAGGCCGAGCATCTCGCCCTTATCCAGCTCGATATCCACCGCCTCCAGGATCGGTTGATCATCGAAAGCGAGAGAGAGTGTGGTTCCACGAAGCAGGCTCATTGGCTATACCGCCTGCTCTTGATGATGAGGTAGAGAAAAAAGGGTGCCCCCACCAGTGCGGTGACGACGCCCACCTTGATCTCTGTCTGCGCCGGTAGCAGGCGTACCAGAATATCGGCGGCAAGCAGCAGGATGGCGCCCCCCAAGGCGCTGGCGGCAAGCAGTCTGCCGGGTTGATAGCCGACGAACGGCCGCAGCATGTGGGGCACAACCAGGCCGATGAAACCGATTGCGCCGGTCACCGAAACCGCCGATCCCACCGCCAGTGCCACGGCGAGAAAGATGCGCCAGCGCAGACGGGGCAGGTCTATACCCATGGATTGGGCCGTCTCCTCTCCCAGTGTCAGGGCATCCAGCGCCCGGCCGACACGCAACAGCAGCATCCAGCCCAGCAGGGTGCCGGGCAGCATGATCCAGAAATTTTCCATGCTGCTGTTGCTCAGCGAGCCCATCATCCAAAGCACGATCTCCTGCACCGCATAGGGGCTGGGGGCGAGATTGAGCAGCAGGGAGATGAGGGCCAGGGCCAGCGAGTTGATCGCCACGCCGGCCAGAATCAGGGTGAGGGTGCCGGCGTTACGTCCTGCCAGCAGGTAGACCAGCAGGGTGGCGCCGAGTGATCCCAGGATGCCCCCGAGAGGCAGGCTGAACTGGGAGAGTGCGGCACTGCCGAAGTAGAGCGCGATAACCGCTCCAAGGGCAGCACCGCTGGCACTGCCGATGAGCCCGGGGCTTGCCAGGGGATTGCGCAGCATGGCCTGCATGGCGGCGCCGCAAAGTCCAAGAGTGGCCCCGGCGAAAAGCGCGATCAGTGCGCGGGGAAGACGCACTTCCGTCAGTATCAGCGCCAGTACGCTGCTGGTGTCATCAAACGTCTCCTGCAATGTCTGGAAAACCGGGATCGTCTGACTGCCAAAGAGCAGTGAGAACAGAAACAGGCTGCTTGCAGCTGCAACCAGCAGTCCGAGTAGTCGGGATTGTCTCATCTCCCCCAACATTACTGTTCCTTCGGCAGCGCGGCATGCAGTTCAGCCACCGCATCGGCAATCATCGGTCCGCCACAGATCCAATATTTGAAAGGGATCTCAATGATGGGGCGGTTGTGGGTGATGCGGCGCAGTGCAGGATGATGCAGTTGTTTCTGGGCCAGTGAGCGGGTCTCCTCTGTGTAGGTCGAGGTGAAGATTTGATCGGGTTGCCCGAGCAGCAGACTCTCCAAGTCGATGCTGCTGTAACCGCTGATGCCTATTTTGGTGGCCAGGTTGGACCAGCCTGCCAGCACCAGCGCTTCATTCTGCAAGGTGCCGTCGCCGCTGGTATAACCCCGTGGCTGGTAGAAGAGGGCCTTGGGTCTCGGGTTGGCGGGTTGGGGAGGTATCTGTGACAGCGCTGACCGCATCTTATGGATGAGGGCCGCCCCGCGGGCAGGTTGTCCCAACAATTCAGCCAAATGCCGGATATTGTTTTCGATGCCGCTGATACTGGTGGGCATGGGAAGCTGCGCTACCCGGTAGCCGAGATTCTCAAGCAGTCCGATCAGTCGCCTGTCGGTGAATTCAACGGTGAGGATCAGGCCGGGGTCGAGGGCCAGCAACTCCTCGGGGCGGGCGTGATTGACCGGGTATCGTTTTGCCTCCTCGGCAACAAATGAACTCTCGGGTTGCAGCGAAAGGTAGCTGACCGAGGCGATCTGATCTGCGTCGGCCAGCATCAACAGCAACTGGTCGGTGCAGAGATTGATGGAGACGACTCGGGAGGGTGAGGTATCCGCCCCATGCACCCACCCTGCAACAGTCAGCAGTGAGAGGAGAAGCAGGATCGGGCGTAGCGGGGACATGGCGATAGCGTCGGTCAAAAAAGCCGGGAGCGCAATGGGAGCGATCACCTTTCGTCAGCCGGATTTCACAAGCGACAATCCGGGTGATGACGGTCTTTTCAGCCTATTTCGGGGCATAGGCGATGGAGACAAATACTTCACGCCCCAGTGAGTTGTAGGTCTTGACCGTTTCGTACTCCTTGTCGAGCAGGTTTTTGATCTGCCCGCGTACAATCCACTCATTGCTCAGGCGGTGGCTGGCGCGCAGGTTGACCAATGCATAACCCGCCAGATCCACCGTTTGCGCGGGAAAGGTTGAAAAATCCTGATCGGTACGGCTGTCCTGGGCGATGAGAGACATGCCAACCCCGCTCGCGCCAAATTGACGGTCGGCATCCAGCCGCAGGGTCTTGCGGGCGCGGCGCAGCAGCACTTCATCGGTATCGCGGTCCCGGGGATCGAGCAGGGTCAGGCTGCCGGAGAGATCCCAGCCGGCAAGGCGGGTATCAAGGCTGCTCTCCAGTCCGCGGATACGGGCCTGCGCCACATTCTCAGGTTGCAGCAGAAAAGTGACCGGGTCGAACACATTCTGGATCAGGTTTTCGATGTCGTTCTGGAAAAGGTTGAATGACCAGCCGCCCCAGCGGTAACTACCTTTCAGGCCCAGTTCAATATTTTTCGACTTTTCAGGTTTCAGGTCAGGATTGCCCTGGAAGCCGAAAGAGAAGGGCCAGTAGAGTTGGCTGAAGTCAGGGGCCTTGAAACCGGTGCCGAAAGCGGCAGTGGTGAGGATGCTGTCGGTGAGATCGTAGCCGATGGCGACATTGCCGGTAGTGTGGCTGCCGAAGGCTTCGTTATCGTCGCGGCGGGCTCCCGTGGTCAGGCTGAAAGCACCAAAGACGCCCTGGTACTGGGCGAAGGCCGCCTTGTTGTCGCGCCGGGTCTCGGCAAACTGGACGCTGCTCTCCAGCTCGTCGCGCAGATAGTCGAGCCCGGCGGTAATGATTTGGTTATCGGCAAGATAGATGTCGTTCTGCCAGAAGGCTTGCAGTCTGCGGGTGTTGAACTCCCCGGCAGGCAGGCCGTTGGTATAGTTGTCCGACTCGTCCCGGCTTTCCCCGGCGGAGAGGGTTACGTCCCAGGCCTCCATCGGCATGAAAGTGAATTTTCCGTTCAGCGTCTGCTGGACGAAATCTTCACGATAGTCGGCGGTTGGGTCAAAGCCGTCATAGTCGGTTTCACCCCGGGCGTGCATGAACTGGAGGTTAATTTTCTGCCCACCGGCAAAAGCATGGCTGAACGATCCGCCCAGAGAGTCGTTACGATAGCCGTCATTGTCGGGATTGTTTAATTTGATGGCGTTGATGCCGTCGGTTTTGAAGTGGCTGGCGTTCAGGTTGAAACGGGTACTCTCGCTACCGCCTGAAAGGTTGGCGGAGAGGTCGATTGTTTTGTTGGTGCCGACCGCAGCGACGGCGCTGGGGTTTATGCCTGGCTCGCCTTGGCGGGTGAAGATCTGGATTACGCCGCCGATGGCATCGGCACCATAAAGGCTGGATCTGGGGCCGCGCACAACCTCGATGCGATCGATCTGCGCCAGGGGCAGCTTTTGCAGAGCAGGGATACTGGTGACAATCTCCCCGACCCTAACCCCGTCGATGAGCACCAGGGTCTGATTTGAACCTGTGCCGCGCAGGTAGAGGTTGGTGGTTTGGCCGTACCCGCCGGCGATGGGCAGGTCGAGGCCCGAGCGGCCTGTAAGCAGATCAATCAGATCTTTCGCCTGGCTGCGCTCGATCTGTTGGCGGGTGAAAATCTCCACCGGGGCCAGGGTTTCATCGATAGTGCGGGCGGTGCGGGTGGCGGTGACATTGATGTCACTGAACTTCAGGGCGTTCTCCGCCTGTGCGGTTGAAGTGGCGAGTATGCAGTTGATGGCGACGGATAGAAGGGATCTTCTCCCCAATAGGTTTGGCATGATGGATCTCCGTAAATCGTAGCGATAAGCGGGAGATGTGCAACGGGTGACAATCCCGGGCAGAAGCCGGTAAAAGAGTCCGCTTTTTACACATCGACGATAGAAGCTTCAAACTTCTTGCGTCGACCAGCGGATTTCCGCCCCACTGAATGCCCCGTTCAGTGGTCATGCGACGCAGAAACGGCAGGTTTCCTGGCTCGTGGATCGATGCGCTTGCCCACCTTCCCGGATCTTTATCCAGTGGTGTCGTCGGGAGGCGCTCCTCACCTACAGTTGCGGGGACAGCCAGGGTTTTGCGATGCTTTGCTCACCCTGTTCCCTTTTAACCCTTCGCATCCTGGACGCGTCGGGCACCGTTTCTGCGGCGTATTGTATGGATGGGCAGGAGTATTTCAACTGTTGGTGGAAAGAGAGTAGGGGGCGGAGTCAAATCGGGGCAGAACTGCAGGTAATTGATCTGGGTTTGTACGGTTTGACTCCGACCTCTGTTGCGCAAACCATGAGAGATTGCGCTGACGTAGGCCCGATCAAGCGTAGCGGATCGGGCGATCCGAGGTTGAGGCAGGCTGTGCTGCCGGCTCCGCTACGCTTGAACCGGCCTACAGTATTCAGGAATCCGACGGTGGGTCGTAAGGCTCCGCAAAGGAGCACTCCTTCTGCGGACAGACCTTTTCCGTGCCACTGCGTTTAGTGGTTTTGATGGTCAGAACCGGCCAGCCGCACTTGGGACAGGGTTCCTCCACCGGCTGGTTCCAGATCGCGTAGTCGCAGTCGGGGTAGGTGGAGCAGGAGTAGAAGATCTTGCCGCGCCGTGATTTGCGCTTCAGCAGGGTGCCTGTGTGGCACTTGGGACAACTGACGCCAGTGTCTTCCGGTTTATCCAGTGGCTCGATAAAGCGGCACTTGGGATAGCCAGAACAGCCGATGAACTTGCCGTAACGGCCTTTTTTGATCACCAGATCCGAACCGCATTCCGGACATTTGCGGCCTTCAACGACTTCCGGTTCCTCCCGCTCTTCACTATTGCCGTTGAGGTCGCGGGTGTAGTCGCAGGTCGGATAGTTGGTGCAGCCGATGAATCGACCGTGGCGGCCTAGACGGATCGAGAGCTGTTCTCCACACTTCGGACACTTCTCGTCAAGGGCCTCATGGGTAACGTCGCTGCGTTTGACGTTCTCCTGGGTATGGTCGATACGCTCCTTGAAAGGCCCCCAGAATTTCTGCAGCAGCGGCACCCAATCCTCTTCGCCTCGGGAGACGGCGTCGAGTTCGTCTTCAAGTTTCGCGGTAAAATCGTAGTCCACATAGCGGGTGAAGTAGTCGGTCAGAAACTTGTTGACCACCCGGCCGACATCGGTTGGCTGGAAGCGCTTCTTTTCCAGGGTGACGTATTCGCGGTCCTGTAGTGTGGAGATGATCGAGGCATAGGTTGAAGGACGGCCGATGCCGTGCTCTTCCAGGGCCTTTACCAGGCTCGCTTCACCGTAACGTGGTGGCGGCTCGGTGAAGTGTTGCTCCGGACGGATCGCCTTGAGTGGCAACGTTTCCCCCTCGATGAGGGGTGGCAGCATCTTTTCGTCCCCGTCGCCCTTGGCCGCATCGTCTTTACCTTCCAGGTAGACCGTCATAAAGCCGGGTTTGGCAATGGTGGAGCCGGTGGCACGAAAGATATTGCCTTCACCACATTGCAAGTCCGCCGCAACGGTGTGGATGGTTGCGTGGATCATCTGGCAGGCCACTGCCCGTTTCCAGATCAATTCGTAGAGTCGTGCCTGATCTTTGCTCAGGTGTTTATTGATCTCTTGAGGGGCACGTTCGACCGCAGTGGGACGTATGGCCTCGTGGGCCTCCTGGGCGTTCTTTGCCTTGGTCTTGAAACGGCGGGCCTCTTTGGGTAGCTGGTCATTGCCGTAGCGTTCTGCGATAAAGGCACGGAAATCCTCCAGCGCTTCGTTGGCCAGGTTTACCGAGTCGGTACGCATGTAAGTGATCAGGCCGACGGTGCCTTCCCCCACGTCGACACCTTCGTAGAGCTGCTGGGCAACGCGCATGGTGCGCTGGGTGGTGAATCCGAGCTTGCGGGCCGCCTCCTGCTGCAGGGTGGAGGTGGTGAATGGCGGTGCCGGATTGCGGCGCCGCTGCTTCTTTTCGACTTTGGTAATCAGCAGGCCGTTCTTGCCCGCTGTCTGTAGAGCCTGTTCCGTCTTGTTTGCATCGCCTTCGTTGGTGATGCTGAACTTCTCCAGCTTTTCGCCCTGGAAATGGGCAAGCTTGGCGCTGAAGGGCTGATGGTCCTTTTCTGTATCAGCCTCGATGGTCCAGAACTCTTCCGCCTTGAAGGCCTCGATCTCCAGTTCCCGCTCCACGATCATGCGCAGGGCTGGGCTCTGCACACGGCCGGCGGAGAGGCCCCGGCGTATCTTTTTCCACAGCAGTGGGGAGAGGTTGAAACCCACCAGGTAGTCGAGCGCGCGGCGTGCCTGCTGGGCATCGATCAGATCGTGGGAGAGTTCCCGCGGGTTGGCGATGGCGTCGTTGACCGCCTTCTTTGTGATCTCGTTGAAGACCACCCGGTAAACCGCCTTGTTCTTCAGCTTGCCCTTGGCCTTGAGCAGCTCCACAAGATGCCAGGAGATGGCCTCACCCTCGCGGTCCGGATCGGTTGCGAGATAGAGCGTGTCGGCCCTCTTTAGTGCCTTGGCGATGGCCTGAACGTGGCGCTCGTTCCTTTCGATCACCTGGTACTTCATATTGAAGTTGTGATCGGTATCGACAGCGCCCTCCTTGGGGATCAGATCCCTGACGTGACCGTAGGAGGCGAGAACTTCAAAATCCTTTCCCAGATATTTTTTGATGGTTTTTGATTTTGCCGGTGATTCGACGATGACCAGATTCATGGGGTTATATTGGCTTCAATAAAAAACGCGGGACAGCAGGCGCCCCGCGTATGGATTGTTCAGTTAGGTTTAGTGCAGGTAGACAGGGTCTTCGTTGTAGACCATGTCTTCCATGCGGGCGAAGGCAGTTTCCTGGCCGGGCTGATTCATCAGGACCAGTAATACGATCCACTTCAACTCCTCTTCTGTAATGAAGGGGGTGTCCAGCGCCAGCGCCCGATCGATAACCAACTCACGCGCAGTTTGGGTCAGGATGGAGTTCTGCTCCAGAAACATCAGCAGGCCGCGGGAGTCTGCGTCGAGGCGGGTGTGCTCCTCATCGGTGAAGATGCGCAGAGAGTGATCTCCGGAGATGCTGCCGGCCGGTGCCTCATAACTGTCGGCAAGCTCGTCCAGCCAGCTGAAGGCCTTCTCCACCTCGCTGGAGGGAAAACCGGCTTGGGCAAGCTCGTTGCGCAGGTCATTATGATCTGCAGGGGGAGCCTGTTCACCGTCCATGTAGTTCTCGTAGAGGTAGATCAGGATGTCGACCACGTTCTCGTTCATGCGCTCTCTCTCCCGCAGTCGCGGGAATTACGATTTTTCGGTGCGGCAATAGTAGCCGCCGGGTGCGGATGATACATATTCTTCCAGTTCGAGCAATAGCAGCATGGACGAAACTGCTTCTGGGGTCAAACCCGTCGTAGCGATCAGGGCATCGGCGGAGATGGAGTCATAGCCCATGGAATCCAATAGTTTACGGTAGTCAGAGTCGAGCTGAAAGCCGTGGTTCTCACTCTCAGGTGTGTGCGCCGACGCGGGAATCTCCATCGTGCCAAGCAGTGAGGATAACTCGTCAACGATATCCTGGCCGGTCTCCACCAGCTTTGCGCCCTGGCGAATCAGGGCATGGCAACCGCGGGCCTGAGGGTTGTGGATAGAGCCGGGGATGGCAAAAACCTCACGATCCTGTTCCACTGCAAGACGGGCGGTGATCAGGGAGCCGCTCTGTAGCGCGGCCTCCACCACCAGGGTGCCTACACACAGACCGCTGATAATCCGGTTGCGGCGGGGGAAGTTCTCTGGTCTGGGTGCGGTACCCGGCGGGAACTCGGAGACAAGGAGACCCTTTTCGGCGATTTTGTGCGCCAGGTCACGGTGTCTGGCCGGGTAGACACGATCAAGTCCCGTGCCGGCGACTGCGATAGTGGTGCCCCGCTGCAGTGCGCCCTCATGGGCAGCGCCATCGATTCCCTCCGCCAGACCGCTGGTGATCGTGATGCCTGCACCGGCAAGATAGGCGGCAAAGTTGCGGGCATTGCTGAGACCGGCGGGAGAGGGGTTCCTGCTGCCGACAATAGCGAGTTGCGGTAGGCAGAGGTGCGCGGGATCACCATGCACAAACAGCAGAGGCGGTGGATCCGTGATCGCGGCCAGCAGCGGTGGATAGCCTGTTTCCGTCAGTGTCAGCAGGTGGTTATCCGGCTGACCCAGCCACTCCAGGGATGGCTGTATGCCATTGAGATTTCCGGCAAAGAGGTGGTCGATGCTCTTTTGCTGCAGGCCGATATCCTGCAGCTTGGTGCGAGTCGCAGCGAGGACTTTTTCAGGCGAGCCAAAATGGTGTAACAGTTTGAGATAGGTGCGGCAGCCGATCCCCGGCGTCTGATGGATCAGCAGCCAGGGAACCGGGTCAGCTCGTGGGCTGCTTGCTCTGTCATCCATGACAACCTCCTTCCGTGGCGATATCAGCCTTCAGGCGAACGCACCCAGTCCAGCACATGAAGGGGCTGGGTGGCATGCATGATCAAGGCGAAGCTGACGCGGTAGAAGGTCCGGAAGACCAACAGCAAGCCGGCCTCTTCCAGCGGCAGCTTGACGGTCTTGCCGCCGCCAGCGACCACATCACGGATCACCTCTCCGCCTTGGAAGATCTTCATGACATGCCCCGGCTCCAGGCCGTCGCGATCTCCTTTGTTGAGCACGACCACATTATATTGACCAATCTGGGAGACGCCGTTGATCACTGAGATGATTCGTCCCTCCAGATTCGCCTCGGCTGCCCTGGGCTGAAAGGTGTTAAGTGGCACGCCTTTGGTGACTGGCAACAGCCGGTCGCCGATCACCGACTCGATGGTGGTGGAAACCAGCTCAAGTTTGGCGGGGTCGCCGGTGCGCTGCAGATCGGCGGCGCCGATGTAGGCGGCTTCGTAGCCAAGCAGTTCGTCCGTCTCCGGATCCTTGTAGGGTTTGCCAGGACGGATGACCTCGTATCTGAGTGGGCTTTCAGACTCGATGGAGCGGGCGTAGAATCGGATGCCGGCGCCGCCGACGATATGATCATCGAGGAAGTGGACCACATAGGGTGCCAGTTCCATCTCCGCCTTCTCCATCACATAGGGGCGAGTCAGGAACGGCGCGATGGCGTCGATGGGAATCATCGGAATCGCCATGTCCAGTGCGGTGGACCGAATCCTGGGGGAGAGTTTGAGATGTTGGGAGCCTCGCTGCAGGCTCAGTATTGGCCGGCCATCCCTATAAGTGAGGACAATCCGGTCGCCAGGATAGATCAGGTGGGGGTTGGCGATCTGGGGATTGACATACCACACGTCCGGCCACAGCCAAGGCTCGCGCAGGAAGCGGGCTGAAATATCCCACAGGGTATCGCCCTTCACCACTTCATAACTTTCCGGGTGCGCTGGGTTTAACTCCACGGCCGCAACGGTCAAGACCTGGCCGGAGATGAGAAGGCCGAGGATGACTCCCAGCAGTTTGTGGTTAAAATAAGGCATGATGATTCCTTTGGCTGAGATCCGAATCCGGTAGAGTGAAAAAGGTTGTTTGTTGCCGGAAATTGCCCGCAGATTCCAATATGATCATAATGTTAGCGCAATTTCTTGCAACTGTTCCATAACTGGGTCTCGAAAAACCGCTCCAATATGAGGTTTCGGCCGGTAAGATGGAAACTTGATAATCACACAGTGCCATGTTTATCGGACTGTGTCTGTAAGCGACTGAATAACTTTTAACACCGGGCATGGTCCCGGCAGATTCTGGAAAACCGATGGCCATTCTCGACATACTCCACTTCCCCGATCCCCGACTGCGCAACAAGGCCAAGCCTGTGCCGGAAGTGGATGACTCCGTTCGCCGCCTGGTGGATGACATGCTTGAAACCATGTATGAAGCCCCCGGAATCGGTTTGGCGGCCACCCAGGTCAATGCGGCAAAACGGGTGGTGGTGATTGATATCTCGGAGGAGAAGAGTGAGCCGCTCTGCCTGATAAACCCGGAAATAGTGGCGCGTGAAGGGGAGGAGAAGATGGAAGAGGGTTGCCTCTCGGTGCCTGGTATCTACGAACCGGTAACTCGCGCCTCCTGGGTGCGCGTCCGGGCCTTGAACCGCGACGGCGAAGCCTTCGAGATGGAGGCGGATGATCTGTTGGCAGTCTGCATTCAACACGAGATAGATCATCTGGAAGGTAAGCTGTTTGTCGATTACCTCTCCAGTCTCAAGCGTCAGCGCATCCGCAAACGGCTGGAGAAGGAGAGCCGCCAAAAGGCGGTGGATGCAGACGGTTCACATAAGGTGATCTGAACTTCTGCCCATTGGATCAGATAATAGTTGTTCGTCATCATCCCGACTGCTGAGACGCTGTTCTCAAAGTAGCCGGTTGTCTGGCGACAGGAGATAATTCAGGAACAAAATGATGACAGATACGCTGAAGATCATCTTTGCCGGCACCCCGGAGTTTGCAGCCGAGGCACTGCAGGCATTGTTGCAGACCGAGCATCAGATAGTGGCAGTCTACACTCAGCCCGATCGGCCGGCGGGTCGCGGGCGCAAGCTGATGGCAAGCCCGGTAAAACAACTGGCCCTTGAACATGGGATCGAGGTGCGCCAGCCCAAGAGTCTCAAGGGCGAAACAGAGCAGGCCGAACTGGCTGCTCTACAAGCGGATCTGATGGTCGTGGTGGCCTATGGTCTGCTGTTACCCCAAGCAGTGCTGGATGCACCACGACTCGGTTGTATCAACATCCACGCCTCCCTGCTGCCGCGCTGGCGTGGCGCAGCGCCGATTCAGCGGGCCATTTTGGCCGGCGACAGCGAGTCGGGGGTCACCATTATGCAGATGGAGGCTGGACTCGATACCGGGCCCATGCTGCACATCCAACGTTGTCCGGTCAAGGAGAGTGATACCGGCGGAACCCTGTATGATCGGCTGGCCGGTTTGGGTGCGGAAGCGCTGCTTGCGGTACTGCCTGGACTTGCCGACGGGAGTGTTGAGGCAGAGCCTCAGGATGACAGTCAGTCGAACTACGCAAAAAAGCTCGACAAGCAGGAGGCGCGTGTCGACTGGACACAGTCCGGAAAACAGATCGACCGGCAGGTGCGGGCCTTCAATCCCTGGCCGGTTGCCCAGGCCGACTTCAACGGCAAGGTGATGCGGATCTGGGAGTGTGAGTCTCTGGATGGTGATACCCAGGCTGAGCCGGGAACCATCGTCGCCAGTGGGCGGGAAGGTTTCGATGTCGCCACTGGAGAGGGTCTGTTGCGCATTAAAAAGCTTCAGCTGCCGGGCAAGCGTGCCATGAGTGCCGCTGATTTTCTCAATGCGCATCAGGTGGATGGCGTGGTGTTGGGCTAATGGCAAAAAAACAAGATTCGCGGTCGGTCGCGGCCAGGGTTCTCAAAGAGGTGCTGGGGGGGCAATCCCTGTCGGAGGCAAGCGCACGCCTGCTGCCGCAACTGGAGGACGCCAAGGACCGGGGCCTGGCCCAGGAACTTTGCTATGGGGTGATGCGTTGGCATCCTCAGCTCGAAGCCCTGACCCGGCAGTTATTGAAGAAACCTCTGAAACCGAAGGATCTCGACATTCAGGCACTGCTTTTCATCGGCCTCTACCAGTTGCTGCATCTGCGTGTGGCGGATCACGCGGCGGTGCATGAGAGTGCCGGTGCAGCGGAACGCCTGGGTAAGCGCTGGGCCGTAGGCCTGGTCAACGGTGTGCTGCGGGCTTTTCAGCGGCAACAGGAGACGTTACTGGCAAAGGTCGATGCTGATCCCGCAGTGCGTTACCGCATGCCGATGTGGTTGCTGCAGCGTATTCAACAGCGCTGGCCGCAGAACTGGCAGGAGACCGTTGAGGCCCTCAACAGTCGGCCGCCCATGAGCCTGCGGGTTAACCAACAGCTTGGTAGCCGTGACGACTATCTGCAGAAACTTGCGGATGCCGGGATCGGGGCTCAGATTATCGAAGCCACCTGCTCAGGAATTACCCTCGATCAGGCGCTCGATGTGGGCAGTTTGCCCGGTTTCGATGATGGTCTGGTTTCGGTGCAGGATGGCGGCGCCCAATTGGCGGCGGAACTGCTGGGTCCCAAACCCGGAGAGTTGGTGCTCGATGCCTGCGCCGCACCCGGCGGCAAGAGCGGACATCTCCTCGAATTGGCGCCAGGGTTGCAGCTGACCGCTGTCGATGTGGATGGGCGGCGCCTGCTGAGGGTGCAGGAAAATCTTGAGCGGCTGGGACTTTCTGCCACCCTGGCTGAAGGTGACGCCGCTGCGCCTTCCGGAGACTGGTCAGCGCAGACCTACGACCGAATCCTGCTCGATGTGCCCTGTTCCGCCACGGGCGTCATTCGCCGCCATCCCGATATCAAGTTTTTGCGCCGGGAGGAGGATATTGCGCCAGTGGTAGAGTTGCAGCGGTCTATCCTGACGGCCATCTGGCCACTGCTCAAACCGGGTGGACGGCTGCTCTATGCGACCTGCTCGATGCTGCCGGAGGAGAACGAGCAGCAGGTCGCCGCTTTTCTGGCGGTGGAGGAGAGCGCCAGAGAGTGCGGGATTGATGTGCCATGGGGTGAAACCTGTGCCTTGGGACGCCAGATCAGACCGGGCGACTCCTCCATGGACGGTTTCTACTACGCCTGTCTGGAGAAGAGGGCGAAATGAGCGGAGCATACCGTCTTTTACTGCTTTACCTCCTGCTCTCTTTGGGAACATCAGCCTGGTCTGCCGACTTTGCGGTCAAGGAGGTACAGATAGAGTTGCAGGATCAGCGTTACCAGTTGAGTGCCCTCATCGATTTTCAATTGAGCGAGCAGGCGCTGGAGGCGCTGAGTAACGGGGTGCCGCTGACGCTGGAGGTACATCTCATCGTAGAGAAGACCTGGCACCGGTTTTGGGAGCCGCTGCCCTATGAAGGTTATCTGCGCTACCAGATCCGGTTTTTAGCGTTGACCGGACTCTATCGGGTGGTGGATCTGCAGAGTGGCGAGGAGCAGAGTTTCGTCACCCGTGAAGCGGCGCTGCGGGCGCTGGGGGAGATCGATGAGCTGGTGCTGGTGGCACAGGCAGAGTTGATTAGCGGTGAACACTATCAGCTGCGGCTGCGGGCAGGGTTGGATATCGAATCCTTGCCGCTGCCGCTGCGCCCCCTGGCCTATCTCGGCACAGGCTGGAAACTGACAACCGGGTGGACCCGATGGCCTCTACAACCCTGAAATCCATGCGTATGGGCGGACTGTCAGTGGCGCTGCTGCTGACACTGCTGTTGACGTCGCTGCATCTGATGAGCAGCGCGGTACAGAATTCCGCTGAACTGAGTCGCTATTTCGTGCCTCTGCTGGTGGTTTCCATCACCGGCATGTTCATCCTGCTCGGACTGATCATCTACAATAGTATCCGCCTGATAAGACAGTATGCGCGGCAGCGGCCGGGATCCCGCCTGATCCTGCGCATGGTGGTGTTGTTCAGCGCGATCTCGCTGGCGCCTGTCGGGGTGGTCTACTACTACTCCTTTGGTTTTCTCCAGGCGGGCATCGACAGCTGGTTCGATGTGGATATCGACCGTGCGATGGAGGATGCCCGTGAGTTGGGCCAGTCCGCGTTGGGTCTGAATCAGCGGCTGCTGCTCAAATACACCGAGCAATTGTTGAACAGCATCGATGACCAGTCTGAGACGGCCCTCTCCCTGGCGATTGCCGAACTGCGGCAGCAGTCAGGGGCGGTGGAGCTGGCGCTCACCGATCCGGGTGGACAGATCATCGCCTACGCCAATGTGGATCCGACCGTGCTGGCGCCGGGTGTCCCTGACAGCGCGATTCGACAGCAGTTGCGAACCGGCAATGATTATGTCGCCTTGGAGCATGGCAAGGATGATCTGATGATTCGGGTAGCGGTGAGGGATCCATTGAACCGCCCCTTTATTCTGCAAGGGCTCTACCCGACGTCCACCCGCATCAGTGGGCTTTCGGAGAAACTGGAGCTGGCCTATAACCGGTACAAGGAGCTGGCGTATCTGCGTCAGTCTCTGAAGTGGAATTTCTCTCTGACCCTATCGCTGGTGCTGCTGTTTGGTGTTTTGTCTGCAATCTGGGCAGCCTTCTTCACCGCACGTCGCATGGTGGCGCCTATCGCTAATATTGCGGCGGGTACCCGGGCGGTAGCGGAAGGTGACTACGATCGCCAGCTGCCGGTGCCTCACCGGGCGGACGAACTGGCCTTTCTGGTCGCATCGTTCAATGCAATGACCCGGCGCATCGCCCAGGCCAGGGATCAGGCGGATCGCAGTCAGCGCGAGGTGGAAGGGCAGCGTGCTTACCTGGAAACAGTGCTCGGCAGCCTCTCCTCCGGTGTGATGACCTTTGATGCCACGCGCAATCTGCAGACTGCCAACCCGGCGGCTGGAAAGATCCTGGGGAGCGATCTTGGTCGTCTGATTGGGGTACAGTTGCAGGAGTTGGCGTTGGAGTCCCCCGTATTGCGTCAGTTTGTCGAGATCCTGCAGACACCTCTATTGAATCCGGACGAAGAGTGGAAGGGTGAGGTGACACTCTTCGGCGGTGAGGGGAGAAAGGTTTTGATCTGCAGAAGTACACCCTTTGCCCAGCCCAACGGGCGCAACGGCCATATCATCCTGTTCGATGATGTTACCGCCCTGATCCGCGCCCAGCGGGATGCGGCCTGGGGTGAAGTGGCGCGTCGCCTTGCCCATGAGATCAAGAACCCGTTGACGCCGATCCAGCTCTCGGCGGAACGCCTGCGGCACAAATATCTTCACACCATGCCGGAGCAGGATGCCAGGGTGCTGGATCGTGCAACCCACACCATCGTGCAGCAGGTGGAGGCGATGAAGGAGATGGTCAATGATTTCTCTGAATATGCGCGCCCCCCACAAATGAAGGCCAAGCCTTTGCAGGCCGATAGGCTGATCAGCGAGGTGGTGGATCTCTACAGGGGGATCGATAAGGAGATCTGTCTTGATGTTTCTCTGCAGGCTGGCACCAGTCAGATTGAAGCGGATTCCCTGCGGCTGCGCCAGGTGGTGCATAATCTGGTGAAAAATGCTCAAGAGGCGGTTGCCGGTCAGGACGATGGCTGCGTGTCGGTTTCCACTCAGATCATTGAGCGGGAAGACCATGCCTTTTTTGAGATGCGGGTGCAGGATAACGGACCCGGTTTCAGTGAAGAGATGCTGCAACATCTGTTTGAACCCTATGTAACCTCAAAACCAAAGGGTACCGGTTTGGGGCTGGCGATCGTAAAGAAGATTGTGGAGGAGCATGGCGGTATCATCTGGGCTGAGAACTGTTCAGACGGTGCCTGTCTGACCCTGCAACTGCCCGTGTTATGTGGTACGGAGGAAGAAGAATAATGAGTGCATCCCATATCCTGGTGGTGGATGATGAGCCGGATATCCGCAATCTCGTCAAAGAGATCCTGGAGGATGAAGGCTACGAAGTGGTGGTCGCAGAGAACGGTGCAACCGCCCGTCAGGCCCTGCGGGATCGTCGCCCAGACCTTGTGCTGCTCGATATCTGGATGCCGGACGTGGACGGCATCACCCTGCTGAAAGAGTGGGGTGAGGACGAGGGCCTGCCCTGCCCGATTATTATGATGTCGGGTCACGGCACGGTGGAGACGGCGGTGGAGGCAACCCGTCTTGGGGCCTACGACTTTCTTGAGAAACCCCTCTCCCTTGCCAAGCTGCTGTTAACGGTGGAGCGTTCCCTCGAGGCCGAGCAGTTGAAACAGGAGAATGTGGGGCTGCGTCGACACTCCATGCCGATCCATGAGCCGACCGGCAAGAGCCCGATGATGCAGCGTCTGAAGGAACAGGTGAAGCGGATCGCTCAGCACGACACCTGGGTGCTGATCACCGGTGAACCCGGCAGCGGCAGGGAGACGCTGGCCCGCTATCTCCATATGCAGAGCGTGCGCCGGGACCGCCCATTTGTCGATGTGGCGGTGAGTTCCATTGCCAGCGAAAATGCTGCGCGGGAGTTGTTCGGCAGCGAGGAGGGGGGGCGTATCCACTACGGCCGTCTGGAGCAGGCCGCTGGTGGCACGCTGTTTCTGGACGAGGTGGCGGATATGGATCTGGAGGCGCAGTCCCAGCTGTTGGGCGCCTTGGATACCGGTGCCTTTCTGCGGGTGGGTGGTACAGATCCTGTGAGCATCGACGTGCGCATCATCGCCGCAACCCATAAAAACCTCGAAGAGTCGGTGCAGAGTGGCGATTTTCGGGAAGACCTGTTCTATCATCTGAACGTAGTCCCCCTGCGTGTGCCCCCCTTGCGGGAGCACCCGGAGGATGTGCCGGACTTGCTTAACTTCTACGTCGATCATTTTGTCGCACATGAAAAGTTGCCCTACCGGCGTTTCAATGTGGGTGCACAGAATTTTCTGCGCAACCACCCCTGGTACGGCAATGTACGAGAGCTTAAAAATCTGGTGCAGCGACTGCTGATTCTCGGAGCGGGAGACGAGGTTTCCCAGGATGAAGTCGAGGCGGCGCTGGGTGCGCCGGAGCTCAGAAGCGGAGATGGTGGGGGGGGGGTAGCCTCCTTCGATTTGCCGTTGAGGCAGGCCAGGGAGCAGTTTGAAAAGGCCTATCTTGAATACCAGTTGCACAAGCACGAAGGCAATATCTCCCGTATGGCAAAGGATGTGGGGATGGAGCGCACCCATCTCTATCGTAAGCTGCGTTCTCTGGAAATCGAGATAAAGGACCGGCGCTAGTGAACGTGTCATTTCTCGCATAGTGAGAAAATCCAGTCCGCTTAACCTATTGATGGCACAGCGGTTTGAGATCTCTCCCTACGGACGAGATGACAACGATCCAATTAATCAGAAGCTCTCAGGCTGAAAATGGCGTTTCTGAACAGGTAATAGTGTAGGAATAAAAATAATGAAAATTATCATCCTTGGTGCCGGGCAGGTGGGGCGCTCAGTCGCCAATGCCCTGGTGCATGAGGACAACGATATTACGGTGGTGGACCAGAAAAACGACCTGCTGCTGGAACTGCAGGATCGGCTCGATCTTGGAATTGTGCAGGGACATGCCGGGCAGCCGGATGTATTGCGTCGCGCCGGGGCTGAAGATGCCGATATGATCCTGGCGGTGACCAACAGCGATGAGACCAATATGGTTGCCTGTCAGGTTGCCTACACCCTGTTCCACACCCCCATGAAGATTGCCAGGGTTCGGGCGCAGGGTTATCTCGACTATCCTGAGATCTTTGCCCCAGAGGTCTTTCCGGTTGATGTGCTGATCAGTCCGGAGCAGTTGGTCACAAATTATATCCTGCGCCTGGTGGAGTATCCCGGTGCCCTGCAGGTACTCGACTTCGCGGGAGGACGTGTTCGCCTGGTGGCAGTCAAGGCCTACTATGACGGCCCTTTGGTCGGGCATAAGCTCCGCACGCTCTATGACCATATCCCGAACACTGATGTCCGCGTGGCAGCGATCTACCGGGAAGGCGAGGTCATACAGCCGTTGGGTGATACGGTGATTGAAGTGGATGACGAGGTTTTTTTCATCGCAGCCACAGAGAATATTCGTGCGGTGATGAGTGAGTTGCGCAAGCAGGAGAAGCGATACAAACGGCTGATCTTCGCCGGTGCAGGAAATATCGGCAGGCGGCTGGCACAGTCCCTGGAGTCGAAATACCGGGTAAAACTCATCGAATCCGACCAGAATCGGGCGCGGGAGATCGCTGAGCGTCTCGACAAGACAATCGTGCTGCACGGCGATGCGGCGGACGAGGACCTGCTGCTGGAGGAGAACATTGAGAATACTGATGTTTTCTGCGCCGTCACCAACGACGATGAGGCCAATATCCTTTCGGCGATGCTGGCCAAGCGGCTCGGCGCCGGCAAGGTGATGGCGCTGATCAATCGGGCAGCCTATGTCGATCTGGTGCAGAGTGGTCCCATCGATATCGCCATCTCGCCGGAACTGGCCACAATCGGCAGTCTCCTGACCCATGTGCGGCGGGGTGATGTCGTGGTAGTACACTCCCTGCGGCGGGGTGCTGCCGAGGCTATAGAGGCGGTGGCTCACGGTGATCGGGGTTCCTCCAAGGTGGTGGGGCGCACCATCGATGAGATCAAGTTGCCCAAAGGGGCCAGCATCGGTGCAGTGGTGCGGGGAGAGGAAGTGCTGATCGCCCACCACGATACCACCATCGAGAGCGGCGACCACGTGATTCTCTTTCTGGTTGATAAACGGCAAATCAGGGATGTGGAGAAGTTGTTTCAGGTTGGGGTTACATTTCTTTAAAAAAGGTTAAAGGTGAAAGGACAAAAACAGTGGTGATTTCATTAAAGCCCGGTGGTAGGCATCTTGTTCCGAAGCTTGCTCAAGGCGGTTTTCCTTTAACCTTTAACCTTTAACCTATTTTTTATGCATTTCTCCGTCGTCCAGCGCATTCTCGGTGTCCTGCTCATGCTCTTTAGCCTGACCATGCTGCCACCGATGCTGGTGTCGCTCTGGTTTGGAGATGGGGAGCTGATTGGTTTCACCGATGGCTTTATCCTGACCTTGGGGCTGGGGTTGGCAATTTGGGCGCCGGTGCGCAGACGGCATCAGGAGTTGCGGGTCAGGGACGGCTTCCTGGTGGTGGTGATGTTCTGGACCGTATTGGGTTTGACCGGTGCCTTGCCGTTCATGCTCTCAGAAAGTGCGGACATGACGATAACCGATGCGATATTTGAGTCGGTCTCCGGGCTTACCACTACTGGGGCAACGGTGATCATCGGGATCGATTATCTGCCTCCGTCGATCCTCTATTACCGGCAGCAGCTGCAGTGGCTTGGCGGCATGGGTATCATCGTCCTCGCAGTGGCCGTGTTGCCGATGCTGGGCATTGGTGGCATGCAGCTCTATCGTGCGGAGACGCCGGGGCCGATGAAGGATAGTAAGCTGACGCCACGCATCACCGAGACGGCAAAGGCGCTCTGGTATATCTATCTTGGACTCACTGTCAGTTGTGCCCTGGCCTATTGGGGGGCGGGTATGACGCCCTTTGACGCGCTGGGACATGCTTTTTCGACAGTGGCGATTGGCGGTTTTTCAACCCATGACGCAAGCATAGGGTATTTTGACAGTACCCTGATTGAGATGATTGCAGTCGTCTTCATGGTGCTCTCCGGGGTCAATTTCGCCCTCCATTTTCTCGTCGTTCGGCGCAGGTCGCTGAGTATCTATCTGGGGGATTCCGAATTTCGACTCTATATTGCAACGCTTGGAGTGGTCACCCTGATGGTGGTAGTTGCACTCTATGGCATGGGCATCTACTCCGATTGGAGTGAAGCGTTCACCCAGGGGCTGTTTCAGGCGGTCTCCATCGGCACAACCACCGGATTTACCACGACTGACTACTCACTTTGGCCCGGCGTGATTTCGATTCTGCTGCTCTTTACCAGCTTTATTGGTGGCTGTGCCGGTTCCACTGGCGGGGGTATCAAGGTGATTCGCTTTCTGCTGCTGATCAAGCAGGGGATGCGGGAGATCAATCGCCTGATCCACCCCAGTGCCCAGATTCCCATCCGGGTCGGAGACAAGACTATCCCCAGGCGGGTCGTTGAGGCGGTGTGGGGCTTTTTCGCCCTCTATGTGGCCAGTTTTACCGTCATGTACATGGCATTGGCATTCACCGGGCTGGACCTGATGACCGCCTTCTCTGCGGTGGGCGCGAGTATCAATAACCTGGGGCCGGGACTAGCCGGTGTTGGTGCCAACTATGCGGGTCTAAATGACACGGCAAAACTGATCCTCTGCTTCGCGATGCTTCTTGGGCGGCTGGAGATTTTTACTTTGCTGGTGCTGCTGACCCCTGCCTTCTGGCGCAAATAGCGTGGGTCAAAACCGTTTTAGGGGTTATTGTCCGACCCCTGACTTGGGAATGCGATTTTTCTGCAAACAACGCTAAAAGCGCAAATGCGTTGATTTCGCCTGAAAACCTGATCGCTATCCCTCTGCATACCTGTTCAATCAACATGGGATTTGGCTTTCTGGACTAACACAATGCCGCGTGACACAAGGAAAAACCCCGTTATTTGCGGACAGAAAGCTGCGGTGGATGAAACCAACAAATATGGGTCTGGCCAGGGATTTGGTTCTTGTTCTGCGATCCAGGATGCCGGTGGAACTTATTTCCAGTAAATACAATTGGTTGAGGTTATTAGCGAGCCGATGAAGATTATTTTTCATCGGCTTTGAACTATCTTTGAAGATACCGGTCTTATTTTACAAGTCGCGACGACTGATAGGGCTGCTTCCCTCCCTTGGCGGCCCGCCCTTCCCGGTGACCCCATCCGGGAAGATCGACCCCGAACGCCTTTCCCCTTTAGGTGTTCGGGGTCTTCTTTTTTGCCCTGTTGATTTTCTATCACGAACTTCTTTGGGCTTATTTCGCTTCGTCCTGGTCCAGGTCAAACCAAATATCGAGCAGCTGATGCACTTCGGCGATACCCTGGCGTTTTGGGGATGAAAAAAGCTGCACCGTAATCTCCGGGTACTCTTTCAGCGTTTCTCTGACCTTCAGGAGTGTGCTGTTGGCTGCTCCCCGTTTCAGCTTGTCCGCTTTTGTCAGCAGGATGTGAGTGGGGAGGCCCTGGTGGGTGTTCCATTCCAGCATCTGCCGGTCAAAATCCTTTAACGGGTGGCGAACATCCATTAATAATATCAGGCCGCGCAGAGACTGCCGCTGTGCCAGATAGTCTGCGAGTGCTTCCTGCCACTGGCGTTTTACCGCCTCCGCCACCTTAGCGTAGCCGTATCCCGGCAGGTCGACCAGACGCCTGTTCTCATCCAGTGAAAAGAAGTTCAGCAGTTGGGTCCGCCCTGGGGTTTTGCTGGTGCGCGCCAGGCTTTTTTGCTGACATAACGCATTGAGGGCGCTGGACTTTCCGGTATTTGAGCGACCGGCAAATGCTACTTCAATACCTGTGTCGGCGGGACTTTGAGAGAGCTTGGCCGCGCTGGTGAGAAACTGTGCGCGGTGGTAAAAGGGGTTCATAAAAGGTAGATCAACTGCCCCAAAGGCGCCGGATCCAGGATTTTTTGCTCAGTTTCGGGCTGGCGCCTGCGGCAAGAAAGAAGCCGGTGTACCGCATGTCCTCTTCCATAATGTGCTTGGTGAGCCAGGTCTTGAGAAAATGCAGCAACTCGAAGCCGATGGCGGTTTTGCCCGACTCGACCTTCTCTATGAGCTCGACGACGTGACCAAGCAACTCGTCATGGATCTCTTTGTGCTCATCATAGCCGGGGTAGTTGAGAATGCGCATCAGGCTCTCTTCCACGGCAAAATGGATTCGGGTGTAGTCCGCGAGTTCTGCGAGAATGCCTTTGACGACATCGCTGCCATGGCGCTCGTGGATTGCCTGATGCATGCGGTTTATCAGATTCACCAGAATCTTGTGCTGTTCGTCGATCTCCTCGATTCCAACGCTTAGCGAATCTGACCACACTACAAAGGCACCCATGGCGTATCTCCTCGGTTGGCATATCGTTCAAAAGATGCATGTAAGAAATATGAAGAACACTCATGCTATTTTACATTATTTTGCATTTGTTAATATGATCGTAGTTACTCAGAACGCTTCCAGTGCCCCGATTTGCCGCCGGCTTTTTCCAATAGCCGTACTTGATTGATAGTCATGCCGCGATCGACAGCCTTACACATATCATAGATGGTCAATAGCGCCACCTGGGTTGCACAGAGCGCTTCCATCTCGACGCCGGTCTGACCACGGGTCTCCACCCTGCTCTGGCAGTAGACACTGTTGCTGTCTGGCTCAGGGATAAGATCGATATTGACCTTGGTCAGTGCCAGTGGGTGGCATAGGGGCACCAGATCCGCGGTCTTTTTGGCGGCCATGATGCCGGCTACCCTGGCGATGCCGAGCACATCGCCCTTTTTATGCCCTCCCTGCATGATCAGTTGGAGGGTGTCAGGCTCCATTTGGATGCGTCCTTCAGTGACGGCTACGCGGTGGGTAACGGTTTTATCACCCACATCGACCATATGAGCCTCGCCGATAGCGTTGAAGTGGGTGAGTTCAGACATCTGTTTGTTACTCATCGTCCTCGTGTTCTATCTTCTTCGAGATCTCGCGAACCTCAAACTGCATGCTTTCAAGATCGGCCATGACGTAGGTGGCTGCGGATTTTCCGACGCCACCGATAGTGCCGGGATTGACCAGCGGGGTCTTGCCGCCCTTGATGTTGGGCAGGTCTTCAAATTTGACTTTGTGACTGTGGCCACAGCAGACCAGATCCCAGTTGCCGGTTGCGGCGATCGCACGCGCATAATGGGGGTAGTGCACCAGAAAGATGCGTTTTCCCGCCAGTTTCACCCCGGCATCCATACCATGATATTCAATCACGCTGTCTTTATGACTGGTGAGACGCCCCAAGGTATAGAGGTCGCCGGTATTGTTGCCATGAATGACGTGTACCGGTAAACGGTGTTTATTCAGGCATTTCAGTGTGCTGGGCGCGACAACATCGCCACAATGCAGGACTGCTTCGGCACCCAGCGACTTGGCCTCGGCAACCGCCGCGTCGAGCAGGGGGATATGGTCATGGCTGTCGGATAAAATGCAGATCTTCATGGATTTTGGTTGCTTTGGGGAGGGCAGGCCATTATAGCTCGTTCACGCCCCCGTTCGCCCCGTTAGAAATTGGGTTTTTCAGGGGCTTCCTGGTACATCTTGACGCTCGATAGAATCTCCTCTTTCGCTTCATCGATTCCGTACCAGCCGTCGACGCGCACCCACTTCCCTTCGTCGAGGTCTTTGTAGTGCTCGAAGAAGTGGGAGATGCGGTTGAGTACGTCACCGGCTAAATCCCGGAAGCTCTGTACTTGACGGTAGGATTTGCAGGACTTGTCGATCGGTACAGCGAGAATCTTGGCGTCATCGCCTGACTCATCCTTCATCTTGAGTACGCCGACTGGGCGGCAGGAGATGACCGACCCTGGGATCAAGGGATAGGGAGTAAGCACCAGCACATCGACCGGGTCGCCGTCTGGTGAGAGCGTGTGGGGCACATAACCGTAATTACAGGGGTAGTGCATGGCTGTGGACATGAAACGGTCGACGAACATTGCGCCGGTTTCCTTATCCAGCTCATATTTGACGGGATCTGAATGAGCTGGAATCTCAATGATGACATTGATTTCATTGGGTAGGTTGTTGCCGGAACTGACTCTGTCCAGATTCATAAATTGCTACCTTTATGGGCGCAAAAGGTCGAATAGATGTCGGCCTATGTGTGTAAAGCCTATTTTGTTGATTGGCGATGCCGACCTGAACGATCGATCTACTGCCATGCAATTTTGGGCTAGGTTAAGGGTATGTGCGGCGGGTGTCCAGCTTGTTGAGCATTTCCCTTTTTTATGGAGCGGGAATTTTTTTGTTGGGATGTCTGGTTGTGGGTCAAAAATGAACCCAACAAAAAAGGGGAGCCGAAGCCCCCCTTATTCAATCAAACCAGAGGTCTGAAATTACAGCAGCGGTACGATCAGCAGTGCAACGATGTTGATGATCTTGATCAGCGGATTGATCGCAGGACCAGCGGTGTCTTTGTAGGGGTCGCCTACGGTGTCGCCGGTAACGGCAGCCTTATGGGCGTCTGAGCCCTTGCCGCCGAAGTTGCCGTCCTCGATATACTTCTTGGCGTTATCCCATGCGCCACCACCGGTGGTCATGGAGATGGCGACGAACAGGCCGGTTACGATGGTGCCGATCAGCAGGCCACCCAGTGCCTGAGCACCGAGGGTCAGACCCACAATCACGGGAACCGCGATTGGCAGCATCGAAGGTATGATCATCTCCTTGATGGCCGATTTGGTCAGCATGTCCACAGCCCTGCCATAGTCAGGTTTTTCGCTGTAATCCATGATGCCAGGCTTCTCCTTGAACTGGCGACGCACTTCGTTGACGATACCGCCGGCGGCGCGGCCAACAGCTTCCATCGCCATGGCGCCGAACAGGAAGGGCACCAGACCGCCGATGAAGAGACCGATGATGACCATGTGGTTGGAGAGATCAAAGCTCAGCGCATGACCCAGATGATTCTCCAGACTGTGGGTGTAGTCGGCGAACAGCACCAGCGCGGCCAGACCGGCGGAACCGATGGCGTAGCCCTTGGTGACCGCCTTGGTGGTGTTACCCACGGCATCCAGAGGATCGGTGATGTTGCGGATCTTCTCGTCCAGCTCGGCCATCTCGGCGATACCACCGGCGTTATCGGTGATCGGGCCGTAGGCGTCGAGGGCGACGATGATGCCGGTCATGGAGAGCATTGCGGTTGCGGCGATGGCGATACCGTAGAGGCCAGCCAGGTCGTGGGCGCCCCAGATGGAGGCGCAGACGGCGAGTACAGGGGCCGCAGTAGACTTCATGGAGAGGCCCAGGCCGGCGATCACGTTGGTGCCGTCACCCGTGGTGGAGGCCTCAGCGATGTGTCTGACTGGGGAATACTCAGTTGCGGTGTAGTACTCGGTGATCACAACCATCACGGCAGTCAGCACCAGACCGATCATGGCGGAGCCAAACAGCGCGATGACCGGGTTGGTGACGCCTTCGATAACCACGTCAGCCATCATGTAGTCGGTGACGAAGTAGAAGGCCACTGCGGCGATGATGCCAGCAACGGCCAGACCCTTGTAGAGGGCGATCATGATCCGGGTATCACCCTCTTTCGTCTGCACGAAGTAGGTGCCGATTATGGAAGCGATGATGGAGACGCCGCCGAGCACCAACGGATAGGTGATCGCAGAGCCGCCGGTGACCAGCAGGCTGCCGAGCAGCATGGTGGCGACCACGGTTACCGCGTAGGTCTCGAACAGGTCAGCGGCCATGCCGGCGCAGTCGCCCACGTTGTCGCCCACGTTATCGGCGATAACAGCAGGGTTGCGTGGGTCATCCTCGGGGATGCCTGCCTCTACTTTACCAACGATGTCAGCGCCCACATCCGCACCCTTGGTGAAGATGCCGCCGCCGAGTCGTGCAAAGATGGAGATCAGCGAGCCACCGAAAGCGAGGCCGACCAGCGCATGCAGGGCATCACTGTCGGAGACGCCCATGCTGTGAAGGACGGCGTAGTAACCGGCCACACCCAGCAGACCCAGACCAACTACCAGCATGCCGGTGATGGCGCCGCCGCGGAATGCAATCTGTAGTGCAGCGTTGATGCCGTGGTTGGCGGCTTCTGCGGTCCGCAGGTTGGCGCGGACCGAGATGTTCATGCCGATGAAACCGGTGACGCCGGACAGGATGGCACCGATGGCGAAGCCGATGGCTGTGGCCGTGCCCAAGGCGGCAAAAAGGACCACAAACATGATAGCGCCGACGATACCGATGGCAGTGTACTGGCGGTTAAGATAGGCGCTGGCGCCCTCCTGTATGGCAGCGGCGATCTCTTTCATTCGATCGTTGCCTTCCGGCTGTGCCAGTATCCATTTGATGGATACAACTCCATAAGCCAGTGCAGCAACGGCACAGACCAGACTAAAAATTAGTTCGTTACTCACGTAGGAACCCTCCTCAACGTATTAATAGATCGGATAATGGTTTTTTGGTCGATATTACTTCGGTTGCGGGTCGCGCTTCCCCACGCGCAGACCTGCTACTTTCTAATATTCCTAAATACCAAATCTTTGACTCGAATCAAATCAGGCGAAATAAAAGGGGCGATGAAACAGCCCCCACGATGTTTGGCCTTAGATTTTAAACTCTTCCAGCTTTTTCGGCACTGCCGCTCCCTTCATGGTGACGTACTTGGGCATTCCATTGTCGTCATACTCGGGGTAGGCCTCGCCCTTGATCAGCGGGTAGAGATACTCCTTGCATTTGTCGGTGATGCCGAAGCCATCTGCGGAGATGAAATCCACCGGCATCATCTTCTCGACATTGGCGACCTCGCTCAGCGGGGCTTCACCGATGCTCCACTTGTAGGGATTGGAAGATTCACGAACCACGGTCGGCATGATGGAATTCTTGCCTTCCAGCGCCTTTTCGACAGCGGCCTGGCCCAGGGCATAGGCCTGCTCGACATCAGATTCAGAGGCCAGGTGACGAGCGGCGCGTTGCAGATAATCGGCCACGGCCCAGTGGAACTTGAGATCCAGGGCATCCTTGATTATGTTGGCGACGACCGGCGCAGCGCCACCCAGCTGGGCGTGACCGAAGGAGTCACGGGTGCCTTGCTCTGCGAGGAAGGTGCCATCGGGGTAGTGTGCGCCCTCGGAGACGCAGATGGTGCAGTAGCCGTGCTCTTTCACCTTGGCATCGACTGCAGCGATGAATTTTTCCTTGTTGAACTCGATCTCAGGGAACAGGGTGACAACCGGAATGCCGTAGTCCTCGACCAGCGCGCCGGCGGCGGCGATCCAGCCGGCGTGACGACCCATCACCTCGATGACGAAGATCTTGGTGGAGGTGGCGGCCATGGAGCGCACATCGTAGGAGGCCTCCAGGGTGGAAACCGCGATGTACTTGGCTACGGAACCGAAACCAGGGCAGTTGTCGGTGATCGGCAGGTCGTTGTCCACGGTTTTCGGCACATGGATTGCCTGGACCGGGTAGCCCATCTTTTCGGAGAGCTGGGAGACCTTGTAGCAGGTGTCGGCAGAGTCGCCGCCGCCATTATAGAAAAAGTAGCCGATGTTGTGGGCCTTGAAGATCTCGATGAGGCGCTCATATTCACGCTTGCTCTCCTCAAGACCTTTCAGCTTGAAGCGGCAGGAACCGAAACCGCCGGAAGGGGTGGTCTTCAGTGCGGCGATATCCTCAGCGGACTCCTGGGAGGTGTCGATCAGATCTTCGGTCAGTGCGCCGATGATGCCGTTGCGGCCGGCGTAGACGTTGGCGATCTTATCGCTGTGCTTGCGGCAGGTCTCGATGACGCCACAGGCGGACGAGTTGATGACTGCGGTCACACCACCGGACTGGGCGTAAAAGGCATTCTTTGCTGTCATGTCTGGCTAACTCCCTAATTTAATAGCGGAAAAACGGATATTGTCTGGAACTTTATTTCAGGTCGCCCCGCTCTTTGGCCGCATAATCGGCCTGTGTTTGCAGCAGGGAGACGATACATTCGGTCAAATCGTCATATTCACGGACGCCGGTACCGTACTGCTGGTATCCCCGGTAGAAAAACTGGCAGCGGTATTGACGGTCGCCCGTCTTGAACAGCACGAAGTTGCAGTCGTCCTCGTTCCAGTAGACGACCGGACAGCTTGTGAGCTCTCTGTCAGAGAGCATTAGACGTATCTCAGCGTCTGCGAGCTGCAAAGGCACATCGCGATCGTAGCGCTCTTTGAGGGTGGTATCGATGATCCAGCGCTCTGAGTCGGTAATATCTGAAATTTCCGGCATGGGGGGAAGGTCTGGAGTCCGTCAATTAAATCAAGCCCAGAGTCGCCGGGCCACGGGGGGCGAAGCATAATCGATTGCCTCGGATGAGTACATAACTTCGTTGACTTTAGGGGTATTCTGATATTAGCTTACCCAAGCTGATCAACGGCGGCCAATCCAAAACTTAGATACAGTCATGGAATTTCCTAATTAGCTGATGGTGTAGGGCATGGGACAGCGTTTTTTTCCGCTTCCTACAGCGTTTGGGACATGGGTGTTTATGCAAAATTGGCTGTGGGTCGGCCACACATAAGATACCACTTAACTTAAAGGGGAGTGGCGATGAGAATCGTTCTGCTTGGAGCGCCAGGATCGGGTAAGGGAACCCAGGCCAAAAAGATTGTGGGGAAATACGGGATTCCCCAGATCTCCACCGGGGATCTGTTGCGGGCCGCTGTGGCTGCGGAGTCTGAACTGGGCAGACAGGCCAAGGAGGCAATGGAGTCGGGGCACCTGGTTTCCGATGATATTGTCCTGGCCATGATCCAGGAGCGTCTGCGGGCCCAAGATGTGAAGGAGGGATACATTCTCGACGGTTTCCCGCGCAATCTTGCACAGTCCGAGACCCTAGATGCCATGCTCAATGAGTTGGGCCAGCCTTTGGATCTCGCGATACTCATCCATGTGGAAACCGATGCGCTGATGGAGCGGCTCGTGGGGCGGCGCAATTGCGAGTCCTGCGGCCAGATGTACAACATCTACAGCAATCCCACTATCGTCGAAGGTGTGTGTGACAAGTGTGGCGGCAAGCTGCATCAGCGGGTGGATGATAATGAAGAGACCATCAGTCATCGGCTGCACGTCTATGACAACCTGACCGTGCCACTGATCGAACATTATGATGAACAGGGCAAGCTGCGTCGGATCGAAGGCGCGGGGGAGATTGAAGAGATCTTTGCAGGCGTTTGTCAGATTCTGGATGGGGTCGCTGCTTCCCCTGTAGTTGAGGCGGAAACGCCGCTGCCGGAAAAGGGAGATGAAGTGATGGAGCCGGAACGGATTGCAGCACCCGAACCGGAGTCTGAACCTGAGGTTGTTGTGGTGGTCGAGGCAGAGCCGGTCGCAGTGATGGAGGCGGTTGAAGAGAAAGTGCCTGAGAAAAGCACGGTGGCCGAAGAGAAGGTTGTCACGAGGAAGAAGGCGCCGGCGAAGAAAAAGGCCTCCGCCAGGAAAAAGGTAGCGGCAAAGAAGAAGGTGTCCACCAAGAAAAAGGCGGCGGCGAAGAAAAAGGCTTCCGCCAAGAAAAAGGTGTCGACCAAAAAGAAGGCGACGGCGAAGAAGAAGGCCTCCGCCAGGAAAAAGGTAGCGGCAAAGAAGAAGGTGTCCACCAAGAAAAAGGCAACGGCGAAGAAAAAGGCCTCCGCCAAGAAAAAGGTGGCGGCAAAGAAGAAGGTGTCCACCAAGAAGAAGGCGACGGCGAAGAAGAAAGCCTCCGCCAAGAAAAAGGTGTCGACCAAAAAGAAGGCGACGGCGAAGAAGAAGGCCTCCGCCAAGAAAAAGGTAGCGGCCAAGAAGAAGGCGTCCACCAAAAAGAAGGCGACGGCCAAGAAGAAGGCCTCCGCCAGGAAAAAGGTAGCGGCAAAGAAGAAGGTGTCCACCAAGAAAAAGGCAACGGCGAAGAAAAAGGCCTCCGCCAAGAAAAAGGTGGCGGCAAAGAAGAAGGTGTCCACCAAGAAGAAGGCGACGGCGAAGAAGAAAGCCTCCGCCAAGAAAAAGGTGTCGACCAAAAAGAAGGCGACGGCGAAGAAGAAGGCCTCCGCCAAGAAAAAGGTAGCGGCCAAGAAGAAGGCGTCCACCAAAAAGAAGGCGACGGCCAAGAAGAAGGCCTCCGCCAGGAAAAAGGTAGCGGCAAAGAAGAAGGTGTCCACCAAGAAAAAGGCAACGGCGAAGAAAAAGGCCTCCGCCAAGAAAAAGGAGGCGGCAAAGAAGAAGGGGTCCACCAAGAAGAAGGCGACGGCGAAGAAGAAGGCTTCCGCCAAGAAAAAGGTAGCGATCAGGAAGAAGGTGTCGACCAAAAAGAAGGCGACGGCGAAGAAAAAGGCCTCCGCCAAGAAAAAGGTGGCTGCAAAGAAGAAGGTGTCCAGCAAAAAGAAGGTGACGGCGAAGAAAAAGGCTTCCGCCAAGAAAAAGGTGTCTTCCAAAAAGAAAGCCGTTGGGAAGAAGAAAGGCTCTTCCAAGAAGAGAATGGCCAGGAAGAAGAAAGTGACCGCCAAGAGGAAAGCGGTTGGAAAGCGGCGGCGGTAGCCCCTCAATCCATTGCCTGATGAGAAAGGGCTCCCTGAGTCGGGAGCCCTTTTTTGTGGTGCCCAGAGAGCTTAACCGTGGGAGCGGCGCCTCCGCCGCGATTTACCTATCTACAGAGTCATCGCGGCGGGGCGCAGCTCCCACAATTTAATTTATTACTCCCTCCGATTGCGGATGAGATATTTAATCCTTTGTTTCACCCGCCCGCCGGAATTCAGTACTGCGGCACCCGGAGCAGGGTGGGATGTGTCCAGTTTTTTTGAAGTGCATCTCTTTGCCGCAGCTTGAGCAGATCAGTGTGCCGGGCCCGGTGACCTCGCCGGTGTGGTATCGGGATGCCTCTTTTGCCCGCGCAGCGATCTTGTTCAGCTCCAGCTTGGTCTGATCCGCAACTCGGGAGAACATCTCGATCATTCGGTTTTCCACCTGCTGGACATCAAAATGCCACCACTCGGATAACTGTTCCCCGGTCTCAATCAAATAGTGCGCGGCATCTTTTACATCCCGCTCGACATAACCGGCGACCTTATCCGCCTCCTCGCGGCTCAGTTCACCCAGTTCGACGACCTTCTCCTTGGCATCGTCAAAATAGTCCTTGAGACCCGGGATGGTATTCTCCTTTGCCGATTCAATGGCATCATGCACATGCTCGAGAATATCCTCATAAGCGTCTGTGAGTCTGTCCAGTGGGTTTTTGTTGTCGGGATCTGTCATGGTCTGCTCCTTACAGCGGTTTCACCGCCATTTTCTGGTTCTTCTATAGTAATAATGGATGAAATTTACGCGTTGGCAAATGATCCGGGCTAATTGAAATGGTCTTTGAGCCAGGAACGGTGAAAATGACTAACCGTTTCGTGAGAAACTTTGCTATTACCCCTTTACTGCAATGGTGCGCAGGCTGCACCCAATTTAGAGAATCTTCGTGACCACCACAATAGATGAAATCGACCGGCAACGTTTTCGTGAAAGTCTCAGCCGCGCCACAGCGAATGACCAATTTCTTGATCGGTTTTACGACCGTTTTGTTGGCCAGTCGGATGAGGTTGCGGCTTTTTTTCATAACCGGGATATGCCGCAAATCAAGCAGAAGTTGCTTACCACCCTGGAGATGCTGGCTGATACGACAGAAGGTCAGCCGGGACTGTGTATGTACATGGAGATGCTGGGAAAGATACACCGGCGCCTGAATGTGGAACGCCGTTTTTTCGCCGGTTGGCGAAAGGCATTGATCGAGACAGTGGCGGAATGTGATTCGGAGTTCAGTGAAGAGACTCGTCTTGCCTGGGAGCGGGCGATCGACCATGTGATTGAGCGAATGTCCGACCTAACTTCCTGAAAGTCGGAGGTTGGGTTATCCTTCCGCGATTATCCGAACACATTTTCCCGAAGCCGGACCATGCAAAATACCTACGACCCCCGTCAGATAGAACAACAGACTCAGGCCCATTGGGAGGAAGAGAAGACCTTTAAGGTGGTTGAAGATCCATCGAAAGAGAAGTTTTACTGCCTCTCAATGTTTCCCTATCCCAGTGGCAAGCTGCATATGGGGCATGTGCGTAACTACACCATCGGGGACGTGATCGCCCGTTATCAGCGTATGCAGGGAAAAAATGTGCTGCAGCCAATGGGTTGGGATGCATTTGGGCTGCCGGCAGAGAATGCGGCGCGCAAGAACAAGGCAGCGCCGGCGGGCTGGACCTACGACAACATCAAATATATGAAGGGGCAGCTCAACCGCCTCGGCTTCGGTTATGACTGGGATCGGGAGCTGGCCACCTGTCGGCCCGACTACTATAAATGGGAACAGTGGCTCTTCACCGAGCTCTATAAAAAAGGTCTGGTCTATCGCAAGAACGCGGTGGTCAACTGGGATCCGGTGGATCAGACTGTGCTTGCCAATGAGCAGGTGATCGATGGCCGCGGCTGGCGTTCCGGGGCGCTGGTGGAGCGCCGCGAAATCCCCCAGTGGTTCATCAAGATCACCGACTACGCCGATGAGCTGCTTGATGAGATCGATAATCTGGAAGGCTGGCCCGACCAGGTCCGCACCATGCAGCGCAACTGGATCGGCCGTTCTTTCGGCGTGAAGATGGCGTTTGGTATCGAAGGTTCGGATGAGAGCCTGACCATCTTTACCACCCGTCCAGATACTCTCATGGGCGTTACCTATGTGGCGGTAGCTGGTGAGCACCCACTCGCGCTGCAGGCTGCGAAGAGCAGTGCTGAAATCGCCGGGTTCGTTGATGAGTGTCGCCAGGGCGGCACCTCCGAGGCGGATCTGGAGACCATCGAGAAAAAGGGCATGCCCCTGGGTATCAACGCGATCCATCCGGTGAGCGGCGAGCCCGTACCCATCTATGCTGCCAACTTCGTACTCATGGGCTACGGTACGGGCGCAGTGATGGCGGTGCCCGGTCACGACGAGCGCGACCATGCCTTCGCCAGCAAATACGGCATTCCGATCAAGCAGGTGATCCACCCGGCGGATGGCACAAATATCGACATCCAGGCCGCCGCCTACCTCGAAAAGGGTGTGCTCAAGGATTCCGGCCCTTTCAACGATCTCACCTCAGAGGCGGCTTTCGACGCTATTGCCGAGTGGCTGCAGGCGCGTAACAAGGGAGAGAAAACCAAGAACTTCCGCCTGCGTGACTGGGGCGTCTCCCGCCAGCGCTACTGGGGTACGCCAATCCCCATGATCCACTGCGACAAGTGCGGCACCGTGCCGGTCCCGTTGGCTGATCTGCCGGTGATCCTGCCGGAGGACATCGTCTACGACGAGGACACGATCAATCCGCTCAAGGCTGATGGCGAATTTGCCAAATGCAGCTGCCCCGAGTGTGGCGGTGCGGCCCGTCGCGAGACCGACACCTTCGACACCTTCATGGAGTCGAGTTGGTACTACGCCCGCTATACCTGCCCCGGGGCCGAGACCATGCTCGATGAGCGGGCTGACTACTGGCTGCCGGTGGACCACTACGTCGGCGGTATCGAACATGCGGTGTTGCATCTGCTCTACGCCCGCTTTTTCCACAAGCTCATGCGCGATGTGGGGCTGGTGCAGAGCAGCGAGCCATTCACCCGCCTGTTGACTCAGGGCATGGTGGTGGCGGAGACCTACTACCGGGATCAGAGTGATGGCTCCAAACATTGGTACAACCCGGCTGAAGTGGAGGTGGAACAGGACGAAAAGGGTCGGCCGCTGAGCGCCCGCCTGGTGGCCGATGGTCAGTCGGTGAAAATCGGCGGTATCGAGAAGATGTCGAAGTCGAAGAACAACGGCATCGATCCCCAATCGCTGATCGACCGCTACGGCGCGGATACCGTGCGTCTCTACACCATGTTCACCTCGCCTCCGGATCAGTCGTTGGAGTGGAACGATGAGGGTGTGGAGGGTGCATTTCGCTTTCTCAAGCGGCTTTGGGCGTTCGCCGTTGAGAATGCAGATGCGATTAAAGCTGTTAACGAGTCACTAGCATCTGGTGGTCGTACATTTGAGCCTGATTGGGGAAATCTACACCAGACCCAACAAGATTCACGTCGAGAAATTCATGCCGTATTGAAACAGGCCCTGTTCGACTTTGAACGACAGCAGTTCAATACGGTAGTAGCTGCGTGTATGAAGATCCTGAATCTCACATACAAAATCCCTGGGGTGGTGAAAGTTAAGTCAGAAAATAAAGAGAAAGAAGCGAGCATTAACGTACTTATGCGAATGAGGCAGGAATCAGTAAGTGTTATTTTGCGCCTGCTCGGTCCCATCGCCCCCCACGTCAGTCACCATTTGTGGCGTGAGTTGGGGTATGGTGAAGATATTCTCGATGCAGGTTGGCCCCAACCCGACGAGAACGCGCTGAAGCAGGAGAGCATTCAGTACGTCATCCAGGTCAACGGCAAGGTGCGGGCCAAGATTCAGGTGCCGGTGGATGCGGACAAGTCGAAGGTTGAAGAGATCGCCCTCGGCAATGAGAATGTACAGAAGTTTGTTGGTGATGCCACCGTGCGCAAGGTTATAGTCGTGCCCAACAAATTGGTGAGCATCGTTGCCAAATAAACCACCCCGCCGCAAGCGGACGTGGTATTAAATCGTAGGAGCGGCGCTTCGCCGCGAAAACCCCGTAAATAGAAAAATCGCGGCGGGGGCGCCGCTCCTACGAACGCTTCGCAGCAAGCTGCGGAGAATTAAACCCAAAGAGATTAAAGACAAAGTGTAGGTTGGGTTACGCTATCGTTAGCCCGACCTACGGGAGCGCTGATTAGGTATGCTAAAAGAACAACACTGGCGTAGCGTTTGTTACTTATCGATTTTGCTGATTCTCGCAGGCTGCGGATTTCATCTGAAAGGCTATCAACAGGCGACACCCAACCTGAACGGCCTGTTTGTGGAGAACGCCGAAAACCGCAAGAGTCTGGCAGGGGTTCTACAGCGGGATCTGCGGGCATCAGGCGTGGCTTTGGCTGCCGATGCGGCAGCGGCGAAGAATCGCCTCTCACTTACCGAGATATTCAAATATCGAGTCCTCTCCGTCGATGAAAACGGCAAGGCGCTGGAGTATGAGTTGCGCTTGAAGAGCGAATTTTCCGTGGTGGATCGTGAGAGTAGGGCAGCGCTGCCTGATCAGCATCTGGAACTTGTGCGTGAGTTGACCTATAGCGGTACGGACGAACTGGGCCGTCGCAACGAGGCTAAGCTGGTGCGTGGTGATATGCGTACCGATATGGCGGATCAGATTGTCCGGCGCCTGCAGGCGCAGCTGAACTAGGTTCTGACGCATGCGCCTGCGCAACGACCAACTTGCCGTCAGTCTGAAAAAAAGCCTGGCGCCGATCTATTTTCTCACTGGCGATGAACCGTTGCAGATGGGTGAGGCCGCCGATCTGGTTCGGGCCAGTGCCCGGGCGCAAGGTTACACCGAGCGTGAGGTGCTGGATCATAGCCCTAATTTCGATTGGAACACCCTCAGCGCCGCCGCAGACAGTCTCTCCCTATTCGGCGAACAGCGTATTCTTGATCTGCGTTTGAGCAGCGCCAAGGTGGGGACTGAGGGTGCCAAGGCCCTAACCGCTTATGCTGCCAATCCGCCCCAGGATACGCTGTTGCTGATTACCGCGCCTAAACTGGAGCGCAGTCAGCACAACAGTAAATGGGTGAAATCGCTGGATAAAACCGGGGTGCTGGTACAGATCTGGCCGGTGGAGGGTGCGCGCCTGCCACCCTGGATCGAGCAGCGTCTGCGTGGTGTCGGTCTGATCCCCGAGCCCGGCGTGGTCGAGATGCTGGCGGAGCGCATCGAGGGTAATCTGCTTGCTGCTTCCCAGGAGATCGAAAAGCTGCTGCTGCTTCAGGGGCCTGGAGTCATCAGTGCAGAGCAGTTGGCGGCGGTGGCCGACAGCGCAAGGTTTGACGTTTATGGTCTGGTGGATACACTGCTGAAAGGGGATGCCGCGCGCGGGCTACGCATGCTGGATGGACTGAAAGGTGAGGGGGTGGCGGCGCCGGTGGTGCTCTGGGCGTTGTCCCGGGAGATACGGCAACTGGCGGTCATGTCCCACGAGATCGAACAGGGTGGCTCGGCGGAGCGGGTGATGGGGGCGTACCGGATATGGGAGAAGCGCAAGCCGTTAGTGCGCCGGGGGTTGAGGCAGCGGGTGGCCCACTGGCGGCGACTGCTCATACTCTGTGCAAAAGTGGATCGCACAATCAAGGGCATGGACGATGGGGATCCCTGGCTGTTATTGCAGGATATTGCGCTGGGTATCTCCGGCCGCCGACTCAGGTAAACGACAGAGCGTAGGATGTCGGTGAGCTTGCGAACCGCATCATTTGTGCCCATCAAGGAACGCGCAAACATGCCATGCAGGAGTATTCCCCTGCCGATCGATGTGGTTCGTCCCTCACCGGCATCCTACACAGATTTGCAGCTATTGCGTCAGTGATAGATCTCCGACATCGCCGCTATCCTGTCCGCTACCGATTTACGCAGTCCCGTGGGAGAGACCACCTCCACATCCGGTCCATACTTCAGTATATCCATGATCAGTTCCGCCGGATTGTGATAGGGAATGCACAGCTCATAACGTCCATTCTCCAGCCAGCGGCTCTCCTGGGATGGGTGCCACTGCTCTTTTGCCACCCAGCGAGCCCGTTCGGCGGTGAAGTGGAGCACGGCTGTCTTGTCGGATTGGCCGCTGAAGATGCCGTAAGCCGATTGATAGTGGTGATCAAGCGCGTCTTCTTTGATATCCCGCGCTTTTTTCTCCAGCACAGCGCTCTCGGAAATGGCGTCGAGGGCGAAGGTCCTCAGCCCCTTGCGCAGATGGCACCAGGCATCCAGATACCAGTTGTCCCGATAGTGGGTGAGGCGCTGTGGGGAGACTTCCCGTGCTGTGGACTGATCCAAACGGCTGTAGTAGTCGAGTCGTAGTCGCTTTCTCAGGGCAATGGCGGTTGCCAGGTTGGAAAAATGATCTCCCGCAGATCTG
This sequence comes from bacterium endosymbiont of Escarpia laminata, assembly GCA_003660235.1. Classification (GTDB taxonomy): domain Bacteria; phylum Pseudomonadota; class Gammaproteobacteria; order Chromatiales; family Chromatiaceae; genus QGON01. The sequence continues at coordinate 112,604 of QGON01000063.1, forward strand.
GCGGCGGCTTGCAGGATGCGGATGCGCCGGGTTATCTGCTCCCCACCGGCATGCTGGCGGTTCAGCAGTTGCTCGATTTGGCGCCGAAAGGGTTGCAGGTGGCTCCCAAGCAGACCGGGTTGTACCTGTTCCAGCAACTGCTGCATGCTCAGCAGCGCATAGAGCTCCGAGGCATTGAACCAGAGTCCCGGCAGCTGATACATCTCCCCTTCGTCCGGCGCATAACTATAGCCATTGAAGGTGCGGTCATAGATGATGGGGGCGTTGAGAAAGAGGCGCATCTCCTCGATAAGACGCTTGACCGTGGCGCGTGAGCACTCCAGTTCCTCCTCCAGCCGCTTGCGGGAAACCGGGTGGCGGGCCGCCTGCAGGATGCGGTTGAGTTCGAATATCCGGTCAAACCGGTCCATCGGTCGCTAGCATAATTTGTGGAATCTTCGGGCTTATTGTCAGGCCTTGTCAGCCTTGGAGTCGTTGGTGGGTTGATCCAGCGACCAGAGCCGCTCCAGGTGGTAGAAGTCCCGCACTTTTGGCAGCATGACGTGGACCACTACGCTATTGAGGTCGACCAGCGCCCACTCTCCATCATCAAGCCCCTCTGAGCCCAGTGGGGTTTCACCCGCCTGTTTGGCCTTGAAGGCGACGGTCTGGGCAATGGCTTTCACGTGTCTGTCCGAGGTGCCGCTCGCCACCACCATGATGTCGGTAATGCTGGTTTTTCCCCTGACATCAAGTGTTACCACGTCTTTGGCCTTCATGTCGTCGAGGGTCTCGAGGACCAGATCTTTAAGCTCTTCTACCCGCATGTTGTTCCTGTAATTGATGGATTTTCCCTGATTGTAACCTATGGTGGTCTCAGAGATAGAGCTTTTCCCGTTCGATAATCTCCAATACGGCGTCAGGGAGCAGGAAGCGGGGGCTATCTCCGTTGGCGACCATGGCCCGAATGAGAGTGGCGGAGATATCCAGCTGGGTAAAGGTCTGGAACAGGATGCGTCCCCCGGGTGCAGTGTGCAATTCGGTGGGGTCGGTAGTCTGTCGTGGCGCCAAAAACTGTTGCAGGGGCGGGTCGATTTTAGCCGGTTGTCCCGGCCGGGTCATGATGATGAGGTGGGCAATCGTCGCAATGTCCAGCGGGCGATTCCAGGAGAGAACCCCCTTAAACGCGTCGCTGCCCATGAGCAGGCAGAGGGGTTCCTCTTCACCCAACTCCTCACGCAGTGAGAGCAGTGTGTCGACGGTGTAGGAGGCGCTGTCGCGTCTCAGTTCCCGGTCATCGGCTTTGAGTCCAGGGGTGCCGGAGACGGCGGCCACGACCATCTGCAGACGTAGTTTGGCCGGAGTTTCCGGCTGGTCGCGATGCACCGCATGCCGCAGCGGGATCAGGCGTATCTCATCCAACCTCAAGGCATGTTTGACGTCCAGTGCAGTGCGCAGGTGGCCGAAGTGAATGGGATCGAAGGTGCCGCCGAGAATACCGATCATGGGCAATAAAGTTTATTGGCGGATATGGCCATCGCCGAGCACGATATATTTGACCGACGTCAGCCCCTCCAGACCCACTGGCCCACGGGCATGAAATTTGTCTGTGGAGATGCCGATCTCGGCCCCGAGGCCGTATTCAAAACCGTCCGCAAAGCGGGTGGAGGTGTTGACCATCACCGAGCTGGAGTCGACTTCGGATAGAAAACGGCGCGCCCGAGTGTAGTTTTCAGTGATGATGGAATCGGTGTGCTGGGAGCTGTGGGTGTTGATGTGGTCGATGGCCGCGTCCAGATCCTGCACCACACGGATAGAGAGGATGGGTCCCAGATATTCGGTATCCCAGTCCTCGTCGGTGGCGGCGATGGCGTTGTCGATTATCTCCAGGGTATGCGGACAACCGCGCAACTCCACGCCCTTCTCCTGCAGTGGTGCGGCAAGCATCAGCAGTGCCTCCTCGGCGATTTCTTCCGCAACGAGCAGGGTTTCAAGGGTGTTGCAGGTGCCGTAGCGCTGGGTCTTGGAATTCATGGTCACATCGAACGCCTTGCCGATGTCGGCCTGATCGTCGATATAGACATGGCAGATGCCGTCGAGGTGTTTGATCACCGGCACCCGGGCATCGCGGCTGATGCGCTCGATGAGCCCCTTGCCGCCACGGGGGATGATGACGTCGATCGACTCCGGCATGGTGATCATGCTGCCGACGGCTGCCCGCTCGGTGGTGGCCAAAACCTGCACCGCATCAGCGGGCAGACCCGCCTTCTCCAGGCCACGCTGGATGCCGGCGGCAATGGCCTGGTTGGAGTGGAATGCCTCGGAGCCGCCGCGCAGCACCGTGGCATTGCCGGACTTGAGGCAGAGGGCCGCCGCATCTGCGGTAACATTCGGGCGGGACTCGTAGATGATACCGACCACCCCGAGAGGCACCCGCATACGCCCGACCTGAATGCCGCTCGGGCGATAGTTCATGTCGAAGATCTCACCGATGGGGTCCGCCAGTCCTGCGATCTGCCGTAGCCCCTCGATCATGGAGTCGATGCGTGACGGAGTGAGTTCCAGACGATCCAGCAAGGCGGCATCGAGCCCCTTGGCGGCACCTGCTTGCAGGTCTTTTTTGTTCTCGGCCATCAAAATGGCGCGATTGCTGTCGAGATCGTCGGCGATGGCATTCAATGCGGCGTTCTTTTCGCCGGTGGTTGCGGAAGCCAGGCGACGGGAGGCGGTGCGGGCCTTTGCGCCCAACCCGGCCATATATGCGGCGATATCGGTGATTTCAGTCATCAACATATCTCTTTTCGAGGTCATTCAATCCTACCGGTATTGGTGCCGGATCAGGCAGCCCGTTGGTCTGGACAGGAGGAAATCAGGGAATTCTAACAGAAGTGGCTCAAGTTTCCCCCAAGTGCGCTGATCGTGACACCGCCCTCCAGAAGGGAGGGCGGGGGCTGTTTGCCCTATTGGAAACTTCAGTGTTACTCAGACAACAGTTTCTCGATAACGGCATTGGTTGCAGCGATCAGAAGATCGGCATCTGTGTCGGGGATCTTTTTCCCACGTTGGGCCTCAATGGCGCTGATCAGGGCATAGAGCCTGTTGACGGCAGAGACATCATTGTCGCTATTCACGTCATCCAGGGCTGTGATTGCGGCATCGAGCTTCGCATCCAGACTGTTGGCAAGACCTTCCTGGATATTGAGCGTAACAATCGTTTCAACCACTTCGGTGAGCATATCTGCAGGCGGAACACCCTCCATGTGCAGGCGTTTCACATCCTCTTCGGAGATTGCCTGGTTATAGATGCGGATGTCATCGATATCTCCACTCCAGTACCTCCGCTGATAGCCGTCTGACGAAAGGCTGTATCCGAACAACAGGCTGGCATTGTTGTAGACGGTCTTTACATCGTCCGCTGATTCTGACAATTCGCCGTCGACCCAGAGTTCGCCATCGCTGCCATTTTTATTGATGACGACGTGGTGCCATGTGCTGTCTCTGAAATCCTTCGTGGAATCGATGAGATACGTGCCGTCGACGCCTACGGAGCCATAGCCTTCATGGGTCTTGAATCTGATCTCCCCATCTTGTCTTGTTGGGTTTATAGGCCCAAGACTCAAGTAAAAGTCGTGATAAGGAACCGTTTTATCGATGACTTTCTGACCATAACTGTTACTCCAGTCTCCACCGCCGTCATTCAGGAACCAGAGACTGACTGAGTAGCTATACCAGGAGGGAAAATTCAAGCTCGTTCCTATCTCGATATAGTCACCATTGCCATCGAAATAGTAGGCGCTGTCCGCATTGCCGAACCGGTCGAACGTCAATGCAGCGCCTCCATGAATCGTCCCGTCATAACCATGATAGGTTTCATCGATTGCATTGCCGTTGAAGGGGTAGTCGGCCACCAGACTGCCGGATAGGTCGGCATTCGCCATGCCGGAAATCAGCAGTGCTGTGGCAAGTGCTGTAAATTTGGAGTTCCTCATTGTTAACTCCTTGTCTCTGCCTAGCGCGCGGGTTGCGCGAACTATCTTCAAGACATGATTAATGAGTCAACGAGGGACAGTAGTTTGTTCTCCGGGGGTGCGTAAGGAGTTTTGGAAAACCGGGAGGCTATCCAGCGCCCCCAGACATCTCCGTTTCGATCTCACCCTACTCTCTCTCCCCCGACGTAACGCTGCTCTGCTCAAGCGGCGCCTGTGTGGGAGGTTCGCCATGAGCCGAATAGCATTCGCCTAATTAAATTATAGTCTGTGGATCCTCTCTTCGTGAAAACCCTAGTGTTTTAGTAGGAATTAACTTTTATCAAAGCAGCACAATACAGGCTCTGGTACATTGCCCTCCGTTTGATGATTGGAAAGAGCTAATTCATTAAGGAATCCGCAGATGACAGCAGCAGTCGCAGTCGCAGAAAAACAGAATCGATACCCGCCCGGTGATCTGGTAATCTGGATCTTCATCCTTGCGGAGCTGTTGGTTTTCGCCGCTTTCTTTTCCGCCTATGCCTTTACGCGAATGAACAATGTTGAACTCTTCAATGAGTTTCAACAAAACCTGGACAGGCAGGCCGCGCTGATCAATACATTTGCGCTGATTACCAGTTCCTACTTTGTGGTGCGTGCCGTCAGCGCAATCAGAGAAGGGAACAGTCAGCACTGTGTTCGCTGGCTGCTTGCCGCCCTGGTAATGGGCGTGGTGTTTCTGCTGGTAAAGGGGGGTGAGTATTCGCATCACCTCGGGGAAGGGATCAACCTCAGCACCAATACCTTCTACATGTTCTATATCTCTCTGACCTTTTTTCATTTTATGCATGTGATCATGGGTATGGTGATTTTGGCCGCCGTGGCGGTCAAGGCGCAAAAAGGCGGCTACTCTGCCGAGGAACACACGGGAGTGGAGACCGGTGCCTCATACTGGCATATGGTGGATCTGCTCTGGTTGATCCTCTTTCCCCTGGTTTATGTGATGCGGTGATGGCACGATGAGCAGACAAACAAAATTTGGTATCCGCCCCTGCACCTGGGTCTATCTTTTCCTCATGTTTTTCAGTTTCGTCACCTTCATGATTGGCCAGGCGGGCCTGAGCGGACGGGAAGTGGCGTTGGCTGTGCTGTTTCTTGCCTTGATCAAAGGGCAGCTGGTGGGACACTACTTCATGGGATTGGGTTCGGTGCGCGGAATCTGGCACTGGCCCGTCTTTATCTGGCTGTTTATTCCAGGTATTTTGATCGGCACGGCTTTTTACCTCTCTTACTCAACAGGTTGAACCACATTGACTGAGCTGCCATTTTACAAACCCCAGGGCAACGAGATAGCGCTTTTTGAGCATGCTTACAAACATCAACTGCCGATGCTGATAAAAGGCCCGACAGGATGTGGAAAGACCCGTTTTATCAATTATATGGCGGCTAAACTGGGGCGGACTGTCTACACAGTGGCCTGCCACGACGATCTCACGGCAGCAGACCTGGTAGGCCGTCACCTGATCGGTGACAGCGGCACCTTCTGGAGTGACGGACCCCTGACCCGGGCGGTGCGTGAAGGGGCGATCTGCTACCTGGACGAGGTGGTCGAAGCGCGCAAGGACACCACGGTCGTGCTGCACCCGCTCACCGATGATCGGCGTATTCTGCCCATCGAGCGAACGGGTGAGACTCTGCATGCGCCGGCAGAGTTCATGTTGGTGGTCTCCTATAATCCCGGTTATCAGAATCTGCTGAAAGGCATGAAGCCGAGTACCCGGCAGCGTTTCCTGGCGGTCAGTTTTGATTTTCCGCAAGCCGAACTGGAACAGGAAGTTTTGATCGGTGAAACCGGGGCTGACGAAGTACTGGCAAAACGTCTGGTCACCCTGGCCCACGCACTAAGGTCACTCAAGGATCACGATCTTGAAGAGGCAGCTTCCACCCGTTTGCTGGTCTACACGGCAACCCTGATTCTGGGTGGATACGACCCGGTTGAGGCTTGCCGCGCCGCACTGGTCGAGCCCCTGACCGACGATGAGGAGACGGCAGCAGCACTGATGGAAGTTGTCGACATTACTTTCGGAATATAGGAACCGTCCAGATGAGTGACGACAATCAGGGTAAGCCACTGGCAATCATCAGCCAAGGACTCTATCTGCTGAATCTGCTCTTTCCCCTTTTGCCGATGATTGGGCTGGCCTGGCTCAGGTATCGTCATCGCAACAGTGAATTCGTTCTGCTGCGCAACCATCTGCCCCAGGCGTTTATCGGGGCCTGCATCAGCAGCGGCATCTTTATCGCTGCCAACCTGTTGATCCTGCTCCTTGGCAACTATGGCTCTATTGCGTCGCTGATCATCTTCGAGGTCTACTTCATCGCGGTCGTTCCCCTGTTTCTGATTCCCGGTCTGATGGCGTTGATCAAGGCAATGTCCGGGCAGCAATACCGATACCCGCTGATCGGACGCAAATATGCGCGTTGAGCGCCAGCGCCTGCGTTCCTGGTTTCAGGCGGGTTTCTTTAGCCTGTTTGTACTCGCACCGCCCCTCGACCTGTTTCGCTTCGATCTGAACCTGAACCACTTCCTTTTTCTTGGCATGCACTGGACCCTTGGACTGGATGAGTTGGTTGCCGGCGAGATCAGTGGTCTCGAGGCGGGTTTCAATATCCTGATCCGGGGCTTTGTTCCACTGCTGTTGATTGGTGGCGGGTTGATCTGGATCGCCCTCCGCTATGGCCGTCTCTACTGTGGCTGGCTCTGCCCCCATTTCTCCGTGGTCGAGACCATCAATCGTCTGATGTTCCGTGCCAGCGGCAAACAGTCAATCTGGGAAAAGAGTCCGCAGCCGGAACAACAACCGGATGGGGCAATCATCCAACCCAAGAAGAAATTCTGGCCGCTGACCTGGCTTGCGGCGCTTGGTTTCGCCTTCCTCTGGGCGGTGGTGTTGCTGACCTACCTGTTACCGCCGTCAGAGATCTATCACAACCTGCTGCACGGCTCATTGACGTCCAATCAGGCGCGATTCATTGGTGTCGGTACCCTGTTGCTGTTTATCGAGTTTATGTTTGCCCGCCATCTCTTCTGCCGCTTCGGCTGCGCCATCGGGCTTTTTCAGAGTCTTGCCTGGATGGCCAATGATCGCGGCATGGTGGTGGGATTTGACAGGAACCGCGCGCGACTCTGCGGTGACTGCAACAACGCCTGTGACAACATCTGTCCGATGCGCCTGAAACCGCGCACTATCAAACGGCGCATGTTTACCTGCACTGAGTGTGCTCAATGCATCTCCGCCTGTGAGCAGGTTCAGGCGCCACAGCGTGAGAAAACCCTGCTGCATTGGGTGACGGATGAAGCGGCCGTTACGGTTGCAACCGGTCGTCCGGCAACTGCAGAAACCGGCTCGTCAGATAACGACCTTCAGGAAGTCTCATAAGTGGAAGAGAAAGTCGGTGAACTCTGGCATCGTTTGATTACCCGGATGGCGCAGACCCATCATCCGGAAGCGGCAGTGAGACTGAATGAGATCCACACCACCGTCGGAATTCTCTTTCGTGCTCTCGGCGGTGATGGGGGTCTGCAGGTCGAGGCGGCCCACGGCAGCGAACACGGTGCGCGGCGCAGTCTGCTGCACCGTATCGCCGGTGACAGCAAGCGGGTGGAGCTCGCCTGGCGGGATGAAAACTCCCTGCACCTGCCGGCGGTTATAGACTATTTTTCCTCGACCCGTCTCAATCGTGATCTTTACATCTGGCTGGCGGCCCTGGCCGTGGGCGATCACCAGGAAGAGGAGCCCTGGTTCAGTAAAAACCAGCGGCTGACGGTGGAAACCCTGGCGCGTTATCCTGGCTTGCGCGCACGCTATCTGCGGTTGGTTGAGGCGCATCTGGAACAGCGGATTCAGCCCGACAAACGGCTGGTTGCGGAAATTGCACAGGAGGCGGCGATCCGTCAGGCGCTGATCGAGCCGGGCAGTGTGGAGAGACTCCCGCAGGCCAAGCGTCCGCCGCAGCCGGTCCCGCTCTGGTTACATCCTTTTCCCCCGATTGTTGCGGCCGATAAGGCCAATGACAATGAAGAGGCAGGTGCTGCCGGACGGGGTGATATCAAGGATTTGGAAGAAGAGGAGCGGCGACAGGGTGAGCGGGCTGAAAAGCTCAAAGGCAAGGATCGTGGGCTGATCACCATCCGCATGGAGACTATCTTCACCTGGGGGGATTTTCTCAATCTGGATCGCAGCTCTGAAGAGAATGACGACTTGGATAGTGCGGCAGATGCGGCTAAAGATATGGATGTAATGAGCGTCAGCCGTGACGCCAAGGCGTCCACCAGCAAACTGCGTTTCGATCTCGATCTTCCTGCGGCGTCTGAAGACGATCTGATATTGAACGAAGGGATTCTGCTGCCTGAGTGGGACTATAAAAAAGGGCAACTGTTACCCGATCTCTGTCGTGTGGTTCCCATGATTGCGGCCAATGCAGAGCCGATGGCGCTGCCGGACAATCTGCGGCGAACTGCGAGAAAACTGCGTGCCCAGTTTCAACAGATTGCGCCGGCCCGCGTCTGGCATCGCAATCAGCAGGAGGGCAGTGAGATCGATCTGGATGCCTACCTGCGTTTCTCCACCGACCGGGAGATTGGACAGGCATCTACCAGTGACGGCTTATACCGGAGTCTGCGCGTCGGTTCCCGCGATCTCTCCTGTCTGCTGTTGGCGGATCTTTCGCTCTCCACAGACACCTGGGTGAATAACCATGCCCGTGTGATCGATGTCATTCGCGACAGTCTATTCCTCTTCGCTGAAAGCCTTGCCGCCACCGGAGATCGTTTTGCGATGTATGGATTCTCATCCCGCAAGCGTGATCCTATTCGTTTCCACCAGTTGAAGACCTTTGATGAAAACTACAGCGCCAATGTGCGTGGCCGTATCAATGCCATCAAGCCGGGTTACTATACCCGGCTTGGTGCAGCGATTCGCCAGAGCACCAAGTTGCTCGAAACACAGTCTTCAGAACGGCGGCTGTTATTGATTCTTACAGACGGTAAACCCAATGACCTGGATAAATATGAGGGTCGGTTTGGCGCTGAAGACACCCGTATGGCAGTACTGGAAGCACGTAAAGCAGGTCTGCATCCCTTCTGTATTACCATCGACAAACAGGCGGGTGATTATCTTCCCCACCTCTTCGGCCAGGGTAATTATGTACTGATCCGGCAACCTTCCGACCTGCCGAAAGAGTTACCACTGCTCTATGTTCGCTTGACCTCCAATTGACATATTCTGCGAAAATGACGGCCGGGTTGCCCAATTGAAGTAGGCCGGTTCAAGCGCAGCGGAACCGGCAGTCCCTCCTGTACTTTATTTTGGGATAGACTGACGGTTCCTCTATAGCGTGTATTTGGGAAAGAGATATGTCGGATCACCCGGACTCCAGAATGCTTCAGGCCCTGACGGGACATATTCTGAGGCACAGGAAAACCTCCTATATTGCGATCACTGCGGCCCAGACACTTATGTTGATCGGGCTTTGGTCAGCCTATTCGCATTTTATCCTGCTGCTCTGGTTCTTCTCCATGCAGGCAGTGGCGCTGCCGCATTTCATCATTTCCCAAAGGTATGCAGGCAGAGAGCTTACGCCGGGTCAAATAGGTTATATCAAGATCGTTTTCATTGTTTACTCCCTCATCAGCAGTACGTTATGGGGGTCGCTTACCTGGCTGCTGACCGGCAACTGGGATATCCACGCCTTCATTGTCCTCATGCCGATGCTGGGTATCTTTGCCGGCGCCATTAACCTGGCCGCAATCCTGCCTATCTACTTTTGTTTGGTGACCCCGATTCTTGTGCAGTCGCTGGCCGTATTTCTGTTCACTGAAGCGGCGAATCCTCTGCTGGCCGGGTTGTTTGCGATCTACTATGCAGGAATGATCAAGTTTTCCATGGAGCTGCACAAAATGCTGGTACACACCTACAGCTTGCAGTTTGAACTTGAGTCGGCCAATGGAGAACTTGTTGTTCAGAAAAAGACTGCGGAAAAGGCGAACATCGATAAATCAAGATTTCTTGCGGCTGCCAGCCACGATCTGCGTCAGCCACTCTATGCGATGGAGCTGTTTCTCGGTGGACTGGCGCAGGAAAGGGGAAGGGATAACCGGGTCTATCTACTTTCTCGTTTGAGGAACGCACTGGACAGCATGCAGGAGATGTTCTCTTCCCTGCTCGATATGTCACGCTTTGATGCAGGTGTGATCAGTCCGATGAAGAAAAACATTTTTGCTAACCAGTTATTGCAGTCCCTTAAATATAAATTCGATGATGAGTGCAACAGGAAAGGCATTCGGTTAATCGTTCGTCCGAGTAACCATTGGGTTTACAGTGATCCGATTCTAATTCAGAGGGTACTTGAAAACTTTATTTCCAATGCCGTGAAATACACGGATACCGGTGGAGTTCTGGTGGCTTGCAGGAGGCATGGGGAAGGTTTTCGATTTGAGGTATGGGATACCGGAAAAGGGATTAGGCAAGAGGAGATGAATTCGATTTTTGACGCCTTCCATCAATTGGACAATCCGGAGCGGGACAGAAGAAAAGGTGTTGGTCTGGGGCTGTCCATCGTCGACCAGATTGCCGGCCTGCTGGATACGCCAGTCTGTGTGCGTTCCCAACACGGCAAAGGCTCAGTCTTTTGTATTGATTTGCCTAAGGGGAAAGCCGAGGCTGAGTCTTTGGTTGAGCTGGATGATCAAACGCTGGTGGATGATGAGTTTTTTGTGGATCTTGTGGTTTGGGTCGTGGATGACGACGTTGATATTCTGGAGGGGCTTCAGCTGCAATTGGAAACATGGGGCTGCATTACCCGAACCTTCGAGACCATTGAGCAGATTCAGGCCGTGATGGCAGAGCATTATGACTCCCCCGATCTGTTGATTAGCGATTTACGGCTGCGTAACCACAAAAGCGGTATCGAGGTGATTGAAATAGTCCAGCAACACAGTAAAAAAGCAGTCTCCGCGATCCTCATAACCGGTGATACCGGCCGGCGGGAGTTGCAGAAGATCAGCCAGACCGGAGTTCCCCTGCTTCACAAACCGGTTACTGCAGAGAAGCTGCGCCTGACAATGGCCAATTTGTTGAAATCAGTCAAAGATGTTTCTGCTGTCGGCGAGTAGCTGTGTGCGGTTTTTGGCGCCGACTTTTTCCAATACTGTACTCACATGCATTTTTACCGTACTTAGGCTGATGTACAGCTCATCGGCAATCTCCTGATTCGTTTTGCCTTTAATTAGCCGTTCATAAACATCCCGTTGGCGCCGTGTCAGTTTGGATGTTTTGGAGAGGGGACTGTTGACGTTGAGCAGCGCTTCCTGCGGCACATAGGGTGTGCCGCTGAGAACCAGGTCTATGGCTCTCCTCATGGATTCAAAACTGTGAGTTTTGGGGATATAGCCTGAAATACCGCATGCCAATGCGGTTTGGATGATATCTTGCTCACAGTGCATGGAAACAATGATCAGGGGCGTGTCAGGATGCCTTTCGCGGACTGTTTCAAGACCTTGAAAGTCGACCATGCCCGGCATCTTGAGGTCCATGAGTATCAGCCCGGTGTCCGGGTGATCATGTAGCAGGTCGAGCATCTCAGACAAGTTGGATGCTTCAAAGCAGACGGCATCCGGTTCCAGCATGCTTCGCAAACCCTCCCGAAACAGAGAGTGATCATCAGCCAGGATAATCTTCATATTTTTCGCTCAGTTAGGAACGTCCCTAGTAACTTCTCAAAAACCCGTGGCAAGAGCAGCCCGCTCGGTGATGATATCGGGTAATGGAGCAATGGTCTGTTCACCAATACCCAAACGATCTGTTAAGTAATGCCAAAACGAGATATCCAGCTTACGACAGGTTTTTTTCAAGCTGGCAAAAGTATCTCGGCAACGCCTGCCCTCATCACTGCGGGTTCCACCACTGATTTTTCGTTTCTTCACAAAATCACGGATATCCGTTTCACTGCCATTGGTGTGCAAAGGGATTTCAGGTCGATCAAGAACCACTAATAGTTCAGCTTTATTATTATGGATTCGCTTTAATGTCTGGTTTAAGGTGGCGTAGCTGGTTTTCTGGGTAAATATCTCATCGAATCGATGACGGAGTATTTTTTGCTGACTTTTATCGGGCTTGCTTTTATATCGCTTCAGTTGTGCATAAAAGCGCCATATCTGATCTCTAATCTGAGCTATTTCCTGTCGGTGTGTCTCGTTGAGTGGCAGCATTTTATGGATGAGTCGTTCGGTATGCACCCAGCATAAGGCATGTAATAAGATGTCGAACTGCCCGGCATCATCACTGACGATGGTGAGATCATCACACAGACCATGTCGTAAGACGCTGCCGAGCAAGGCTCCTTCGGTAGCAAAGCGTTG